>NZ_BBWH01000013.1 GCF_001463705.1 Aureimonas sp. AU12
CCGACGTGCGGCGCATCGTCGAGCCCTTCATCCGCGAGGCGGTGGGCGAGCTGCCGATCGCCGCGGACTGCGTCTGGCACGTCAACCCGACCGGCAAGTTCGTGATCGGAGGTCCGGACGGCGACGCCGGGCTGACGGGCCGCAAGATCATCGTCGACACCTATGGCGGGGCGGCGCCCCACGGCGGCGGCGCGTTCTCGGGCAAGGACCCGACGAAGGTCGACCGGTCGGCGGCCTATGCGGCGCGCTATCTCGCCAAGAACGTCGTCGCGGCGCGTCTCGCCGATCGCTGCACGATCCAGCTCTCCTACGCGATCGGAGTGGCCGAGCCGTTGTCGGTCTATGTCGATCTGCACGGCACGGGGCGGGTAGACGAGGCGGCGCTGGAGACGGTGCTGCGCGAGGTGATGAACCTGACGCCGCGGGGCATCCGCGAGCATCTGCAGCTGACGCGCCCGATCTACGCCAAGACCTCGGCCTACGGACATTTCGGCCGCAAGCCCGGTCGCGACGGATCGTTCTCCTGGGAACGCACCGACCTTGCCCCCAAGCTCAAGGCCGCCCTTGGCTTCGCATTCCGCGGAGCACCGCTGGCGCCGGAAACGCTTGAGCACTGGACCGCCGAGGCCCTGGAAGAGGCCTGATCGCGTCGGGCGGGCGCGAAACTCCGCCCGCCCGATCCAGTCTCGCGCCAAATATGGCCCCGGACCTAAACCACTGGATGCATTGACGTTATCGATTTTCTCGGTGCCGAAAAATCCAGCTTCGCGTCAGGTTCGGGTGAGAGGTTCGCCGCCTCGCTCCCCTAGCCCCGTCAATCGGCGGCATGCCACGGGAGTGCGAGGCAGCCTCGATGGAAGACCCGCCCGAGCGGCAAGGATCTTGAGGTTTTCCATCCCGATCGGGACCGTGCGTTGCAGCACGGCCCGACCTTCAGCGACAGGACGCATCGCCATGATCATCAAAGGGACCACCCTCGCCGACCAGCTCGTCGGCACGCTCCTGAACGACACGATCTTCGGATATGACGGCACCGACACCCTCTGGGGCCGGGCCGGAAACGACTCCCTCGACGGCGCCGCCGGGAACGACACGATCTACGGCGAGGACGGCAACGACTTCCTGAAGGGATCCATCGGCAACGATCTCCTCGCCGGCGGGGCCGGCAACGATTCCATGGATGGCGGCGCCGGCAACGACCGGATGATCGGGGGCCTGGGGAACGACGTCTTCTCCTCCGAAGCCGGCAACGATTATGCCGACGGCGGCGACGGGCACGACCATATCCTCGGCGACGCGGGCAACGACACCCTCCTCGGCGGGGCCGGACGCGACTATCTCGACGGCGGAACGGGCGACGACGTCATCTATGCCGGATCCGGCGACGACGGCTTCCTCAACGAGATCGACCCCGCCACCGGGCGCCTCACATCCGAGGCGGTGGCCGGCGGAGCCGGCAACGATCGCATCTACGGCGAGGCCGGCGACGACAAGCTGAAGGGCCAGTCCGGCAACGACACGGTGGACGGGGGCGACGGCAACGACCGCGTCGACGGCGGCGATGGCGACAACAGGATGTATGGCGGCGACGGAAACGACATCCTCGACAGCGAAGTCGGCCGCGACGTCGCCGACGGCGGCAGGGGCAACGACACGATCTCCACCGGGAACGGCGACGACGCGGCCTTCGGCGGCGAGGGCAACGATCTCATCTCGCTCGAGGGCGGCAACGACACGGTATCGGGCGGAGCCGGCAACGACTTCATCTCGGCTGGCGACGGCAACGACTTTCTCCAAGGCGATACCGGCTTCGATCGGCTTCTCGGCGAACGCGGCGCCGATAAGCTGTCGGGCGGCGCGGATGTCGACTGGTTCGTCTTCAAGGGAGCCGGCGCGCTCGATGGCGGCGACACCATCCTCGATTTCCAGAACGGCACCGACCTGATCGTCCTCGAAAAGCTCGGCATCACCGCCTATCGCGCCGGCGGTGGCAACGGCACGGTCTTCGCCACCGATGTCGCGGGGGGCGACGTTCGCCTCGACGTCCTGACGGGGAGCGGCGTCCATTTTTCGATCGAGATCGCGGACCCGTCCAACACGATCGATGCCCTCGGCTTCTCGGCCTCGGACTTCCTGTTCGCCTGACACCGGCATCCTCGGCCCGGAGACCGAAGCGGGTTTCCGGGCCGAGCCCACACACTGATCAGTGACACCCGCGCTCTACTGCGGATATCGGTCTGCCTGGCGCTCCTCGGCCAACCATTGAAGCGTGCGGTCGAGATTGGACCATCCATTCACGTCGACGCCGGTCCAGGGATCGTAGACGCCCGGCGTCGCACCGAAGCGCTCCTCGATCGCGTCGGGCATCGCGTCGTGATCCTCGTCGGCGTAGGGCGTGGCGGCGGCGATCGGATCGATCGATCCCGGCTCCATCCGCAGCTTGCCATGCCCGGCCCGGCCGGGTTCGCCGACCTCGCGCACGAAACGGGCGTCGGTCGGATCCCGCGGAAACGCGCCGGCCCGCGCCAGCACGTCGCGATAGGCCATTCCTGGATCATCGAAAGAGGACACGTTGAGCGGGCATTGCGGCGCGAAGGCGAGAAACGGCGCAACCTCGGGATCGATGAGGGTGATGCTTTTGGGACGTGGCGCCCAGACCGCATTGTTGCGGGCGTAGACGCGTGGGGGCGCGGCGCTGTCGATCTTCTGCCAGAGGATGGCGGTCGTGCGTTCGTTCGTCGAAGGTCCCGCCTTGAACGTGTTGCCGACATAGGAGATCGGTGTGCCCCCCGGCTTCTGACTGAACACCTCCGCCCATTCGGAGCGCGCGTTGTAGAAGAGATTGTCGACGATCTCGATGCAGGAGCCCGCGAAGTGGTTGGCATCGGGGTTGCGGTCGTTGTTGGAGATGCAGAGGTTGCGCCAGAAGCTGATCGATTGCGGACCGGTCGGATGCGAGGCGAGGAGCGCGCACTTGCTGTGGACGCGGAGCCCTTCGCCCCAGATCGAATAGGCGATGGTGAGATCGGTGACCTGCGCGTAGGTGCTGACGTTCTCGTCGCTCGCCCAGGCCCCGGAGAGGTGATCGGCATAGACGCGCCGGCTCGCCTCCACCGTCAGGGCATCGACATTGGGCACGTCGGGGGCCGACTGCGCCCGCAGTCTCAGGTGCCGCAGCACGACATCCTGCGTGTTGCGGACCGCGAGAACGGTGCGGAAATAGGTGTCGGCCATCGGCGTCACCGTCAGGGTGATACCCTCGCCCGGAGCCGTCTGGCCGAGGATCGAGATCTGCCCGGCCGCGGGTCCGTCGATCAACAGCGTGTGCTCGAGTACGATCAAGCCGGCGACGCGAAAGACGCAGGTGCGCGGACCGCGCTCGAGCACGCAGGCCCGCAGGCTGCCCCGCCCCTTGTCGAGGAGATTGGTGACCTCGACGATCCGCCCGCCCCGCCCGCCCTGCGCCGATCGCCCGAACCCTTCGGCGCCGGGAAAGGCGTCCGGCGTCGCGGCGCTTGCCGCCATGACGGCACAGAGGGTCAAGAGCGGGATCAGGAGACCGAGACTGAAACGGCGGAGCGCTAGCCGGACGATCGAAAGGAGGGGGGCCGAGGGGAAACTAGAAAGGCGTTGACGGCTCAAGGCGATCTCGCGGCAGGTCATGGCTGGGCCTTCGGAGCGTCGCGGCTCTCAACGACGAAGCGCGACAGGGTGGCTATGGCATCGACGAAACGGCTTCCCTCGATCCGCCCGCGGTCGATCCATCGCCCCTCGGAGTCGAGCGAGCGCACGAGATCGCGGCTGCGATCGCCGAGTTCGGCCGGGCCGAGCCCCACAGCCGCGCCGGACCAGAGCACCGGCAACACCACCGGTTCCCCCGCCACCGTGCGCTTCAACCGCTCCAGCGCCGGAACGATGTCGAACTCGCTCTTCATGGCGTAATGGTCGAGCAGATCGGTGTCGGCGTAGGTAAGCCCTTCCTGGTTGTCGATGTAGAGAGGCCGGTTCGTCGCCAGCTCGTAGAAGCGGGCCCAGGAGCCGTCCGGCAGCCGCATGGCCTCCAGCCAAGCGCCGGCCGCGCTCGCCGCGTCGAGATAGCGGCGGTCCTGCGTGACGCCGAAGAGGTCGATGAGGAAATCGAGATTGCCGGCCGTCTCCCGCGAGACGACGCTCGGCGGCTCGAACTTGCGGCCCCAGACCGGTTGCAGCCGCGCATCGTATTGCTGGCACCAGCCGCGCTGCGGCTCGGGCAGTTGCGACGCCAGCAGGAAATCGCCGAGCCTGACGGCCGCCTTGAGATAGGCCGGGCGCCCGTAGAGCCGATAGGCATCGAGAAACAGCCGCCCGATGTCGCGCGGCAGATCGTCGTTGACGATGAAATAGGGCCCGATCTCCGGCTTGACCCAGGTCCGCGACCAGTCGGCGGGCAGGCTCGCGAGCGTCGCCGCCTGCACCTCGGCGCCGGGCGGAGCGTCCTTCAGGAAGGGAAAGAAGGCGCCGTTGCGATATTGCAGCTTGGTCAGCCGTTCGAGCCCGAACTCGACCGCCTTACGGATCGCGGGATCGCGGTCGCCGTCGGCGCGGTCGAACAGCATGAGGAAGCCGAGCGCCCCCTGTGTCGTGCCGTCATCGAGAACGGTGGTGTTGCGTTCGGGATTGCCCTTGATGCGATCGCAGGCCTTCGGCGAGATCGCACGGCTGCGGTAGCACCAGGTTTCAAAGTCGTCCGGCTGCGTGGCGATCGAATAGGACCAGCCGCCCGACATGAGCTGCGTGCGTAGAAGCGCCTGCGCCGCCGCTCGGGCGGCCTCGAGCCAGACGCCGTCGCCCGTCGCCTCGTGGATCTGCAGGAAGGCGGCGCCGACGGCCGGCGTTCCCGGCCATTGCACCCAACCCCGCAGCTGCGGGGCCTCGCCGCCCTCGCCGTCGCGGATGCTGCCGTCCGGCGAGTAGGCCCAGACATAGGTGCCCTCAACGCCGAGGCGGTCGCGGAAGAAGGCGCCGGCCCGCTCCATGGCGGCGACGGCCGGCGCGGCTGTCATCTGATCCGGCGCCGCCCATGCCGGAGAGCCGAACGCGACGAGCACGGCCAGCGCGAGACGAGCCTTCGAACGGTTCGCTCTCATGAGATCCCTAGCCTTGGAAGCCCGCGGGGGCCGAATGGATCGATGCCGGCGTCGACAGGCGATTGAGGACCGGGACGGCCGGGAGCCCGCCCACGGGTACCGCCCCCACCAAGGGCGCAACCAGGCGGGGCGTCCAGGGAACGGCGACCCTGGCCGGTACGGCGGCCTGAACCTGTGGGCGATAGCTGGGAAGGATCCGGGCGATCTGCGCCACGACGCCCGCCCGGTCCCCGGTCCTGGCGAGCCCGTTGATCTTGCGAAAGACATGTTGCAGTTCGCCGAGCGCCACGGGCTGCGGCACCGCGCCGAGAACGCCGGGCACCGGCGAGGCGACGCGCCGCTCGCTCGCGTCGAACAGCTCCTCGAAGAGCTTTTCGCCGGGACGGCAGCCGACGATCTCGATGCCGATGTCGATGTCGGGCCGATAGCCCGCGAGCTTAATCATCCGCCGCGCCATGTCGACGATGCGGATCGGCTCGCCCATGTCGAGGACGAAGATCTCGCCCTGACCGAGATCCTTCTCCAGACCGTAGGCCGAGGCCTGGAGCGTGAGTTCGACCGCCTCGCGGATGGTCATGAAGAAGCGCTTCATCTCCGGGTCGGTGATCGTCAGCGGGCCGCCGCGCGCGATCTGGCGCTTGAAGAGCGGGATCAGCGAGCCGCTCGACCCCAGGACGTTGCCGAAACGCACGGTCATGAAGCGCGTCTGGCTCTCGCCCGCCGCGAAGGCGAGGTCGAGCGCCTGGCAGTAGAGTTCGGCCAGCCGCTTCGTCGCCCCCATGACGTTCGTGGTGTTCACCACCTTGTCGGTGGAGATCTGGACCATGGCGCGCGCGCCGTGACGCCGCGTCGCGTCCGCGACGTTCATCGTGCCGATGACGTTGGTGAGGACACCCTCGCACGGGTTGATCTCGACCATCGGCACATGCTTCAGCGCGGCCGCGTGAAACACGAGTTCGGGGTGATGGCGCTCGAAGATCTCCTTCAGCCGCTCGGCGCTGCGCACGTCGCAGAGATAGGGCGTACGCTTCACGTCCGGGAACTTCTCGCCGAGTTCGAGGTCGATCGCATAGAGATTGTACTCGCAGTTCTCGATCAGCACGATCTCCGATGGCCCGAGCGCGGCGACCTGCTGCGTCAGCTCGCTGCCGATCGATCCGCCGGCGCCGGTCACGAGGACGCAGCAGCCGCCGATCATCCGCTTGAGGGCGTCGCGATCGAGCGAGGCCTGTGGGCGTTCCAGGAGGTCGGTGAGTTCGATCGGGCGCAGCTCGAACTTGCCCTCGGCCTTGGGGTTGCGCAATTCGAGAACCGGCGCGGGCCGCGAGATGGCGATGCCGAGTTCGTCCGCTCGACGGATCAGCGCGTCGCTCTCGCTCTCGTCGAACTCGGACACCTTTTCGGTGAAGATGAGATGGCGCGGACGCTCGCCGCGCATCTCGAGATCGGCCATGACCGCATCGAAATCGCCGAGACCTCCGAGCACGGGAACACCGCGTAGCAGCGTGCCCTCCCCCGCCGCGCCGCTCGCGAGAATCCCGACCGGCCAATGGCGCGCGTCCTGATCGCGCTGCAGGGCATGAAGGTAGAGATCGGCGGTGTCGCCGGCACCGATGAGGAGAACCGGGACAGTCTCGGCCCGGCTCGTGCCACCGCGAAGGGCCGCGGTGCCGAACCGGCGCAGTTCCGACCACTTGAAGCGCATCCGCACGGCCACGAGCAGCGGCAGGAGAAGCAGGACTTCCACCACCAGGACCGAGCGCGGGATCATGTAGAGGCGGGTGAAGACGAACATCCAGAAGACGAAGGCGAGCGAGGCCACGAACGCCGCCCGCGCGATCCCCAGAAGATCGGAGGCCGTCGCATAGCGCCAGTTGCGGCTGTAGAGACAGGTCCACGGAAAGACGATGGCGCAGGTGAACAGGAACCAGGGCACCGCGACGAGGAGCGAGGCGTAGCTGTCGGGGCTGGTGGCCTGTCCTTCGAGCCCGAGCCGCAGGGTGGAGGCGATGCTGAAGGCGAGTGCCGCCATCGCGAGGTCGGTCGCGAAGAGATCGAGGTTGCGGCGCAGCGCCTTCACCCGGCGCCCGATGCTGCGGCGCAGATAGCGATAGACCTCGTCCTGCTGCCGGCAGGGCGGCCAGGGCGTCGACGGCGGCCCGCTGAGGATGCGCCCCGCAAGCCTTGCCGCGTAGAGCGGGATCGCGTGAAGGCCGAGCGTCGCCGCCCGCGGCTCGTCGATCTGACTTGTCATCACTCACCCCGCGCCTGAAGTTCGCCGCCGCTCCAAGTCACATTGCAATCAACGTTGCAGACCTCGGAAAAACCGACAGCATCATTTGGTCACGCACGCCAGTATTCCCGGCAATGCGCGCAACGATAGATTGATCGTCTATGCAAGTATTACTCGAACGCCTGGCAGAACCATTCCATCGATCGAACGCGGTGTGACGGACTTCCGATGGTTGCCGATCGCCGATGGCTCATGCCAAAGGGGTAGAGATGGAGGATTGGGCGAGCCAGCCGCTCAGATCACGCTGAATGAGCGCTCCGAGATCCTCGACGTCGGGGCCGTAGAAGTCGCGCAGACCGTTGCGCAGGTCGCTCGTCAGCTTGGGATAGCGGATCTCGCTCGCCACGAGGCTGCGTGTCGCCTGGAAGAGCGAGGTCTGCCGGAACGGACGCGCGATGGGCTTGAACGGGCGCATCATCCGCCGCAGCCGGGGCCCGATCATCGGCTCGGCGCGATCCTTGACCTTCGTGCGCGAGACCGGCGCCGCCGCCTCGGCGGGCCGTCCTAGAAACCCGCGCAAGCGGCGTAACTGCGCATCGGGATCGCGGATCATGTCCTCGTAGAGGAGAACGAGGATCCGCTCGGCGGGATAGAGATCGAGATAGGCCTGGATCTGACGGCGATAGAGGCCATCGTCGAGAAACCGATTGGCGCCGCTGGGGCTCGCCTTCAGGTGCGAGCATATGTCGGACCCGACCTCGCCGCGCCGATAGAGCATGCAATAGTCGGAATAGGCCCGCTCCACGGGATTGCGCAGCTGGATCACCAGCCGGGCATGGGGCAGCATCGCATGGACGCGCGGCGCGGACACCGCCTCGTGCAGGTAGGAGTTCGACTTCTCGCCGCGCAGCACGGCGTCCGCCACCGGAAACTGGGTGAGATACCAGTCGGGCCCGCGATCGTAGTAGCGGCTGAAATAATGGATCTCGGGATCGGGCATCGAGATGGCGGGGTCGGCCTGCAGCGAGGTCTGCAGCCACGTCGTCGCCGATTTCGCCGCGCCGATGATGAGAAAGTCGATGTCCTGCGCACGCATGGAATGTCGTTCCGTTCGCTACGAGACGCTTTCGCGCCAATGACCCATCGAGGGGACCGGCCGGCGGTGGGCGGCGGCGCGCCCGTAGACCTCCATGACCTCCGCGACATGGTGGGCGACGCTGTAGGTCTTCAGCGCCTCGACATGGGCAGCGTCGGTGACCCGGAGGAAGGCGCTGGCATCGCTCAGCAGGTGTCGGATCGGCTCGACGAAGGCATCGGCATTCTCGGGTTCGACGAGAAAGCCGGTCTCGCCGTCGCGGATCGCTTCCGGGTTGCCGCCATGCGCCGTCGCGATGACGGCAGTGCCGAGAAACATCGCCTCGATCAGCGTCCGGCCGAAGGGCTCGTTGACCGCGGGCACGAGCAGGATGTCGGTGGCGCTCATGCAGGGCTCGACCGGCGTGCGGAAGCCCATGAGGCGGATAGCGTCGTCACTGAGCCCGAGAGCGGCCGCCCGCTCGCGAACCGCGGTCTCGAAATCGGGCCCCTGCGGCGGCGAGACCCCGAACAGGCAGCCGACGACCGGGATCTCGGGATGGCGCCGGCGAAAGCGGTGGACGATGTCGACGAAGAGCAGCGGCCGCTTGCGGTCGATCAGCCCGCCGAAATAGCCGAGGACGTGCGTGCTCTCGGGCAATCCGAGTTCGGAGAGCAGCGTGCGACGCGCCGCGGCCCGGTCGGGATAAAAGGCGGGATGCTCGAACGGGCTGTGAATGACCTTGAGGCGATCGCCGAGCGGCAGGATCGGGCGTCGTGGCCGGGCGAAGCGCGAGACGGCGACGACCTGACGGGCGATGAGCGGTGCCAGACGGTTGACGCCCCTGGCGGTCGGGTCGCCGCGGTGGTGCCAGACCTGGCCGGCGCCGGCCAGCCGGGCGCCGAGGCCCCAGTTCACATGCGTGCGCCCGTCATTGGTGTGGACAATGTCGAACTGCCCTTCGCGCAGAAACCGGCGCACGAGCGGGAGGGTTCTTGCGAAATAGGCGGCAGCCGCCAGCGGGTCGCGCCCACCGGGCGCAAGCGTCTCGCCGAGGGCCAAGTTCACCCAGCGCACACCCTCGCGCGTCAGCCGATCGCCGAGGGGTCCGGTCGGGCGTTCGACCACCACGACCGGGGTGACGCGGCGCCGGTCGAGGCCCTGGATCAGCTTCAGGGCCGAGATGTGGCTGCCGCCGATATCGTCTCCGACGAACGGAAAGCAGACGCGCAAGGGCGCCCGGTCGCGGGGCTCGAAGGCGCTCATCGCGGCGTCTCCGCGGTCTCGGCGAGGTAGCCGCGTTCGGACAGGAACCCGACGACGCGAAGCGCCGCGGCCTCGGCATCCAGATCCGGCGTCAGCCGCAGGTCGGGGCGCTCCGGCGGCTCGTAGGGGCTCTCGATCCCCGTGAAGTTCGGGATGAGGCCGAGGCGCGCCTGACGATAGAGCCCCTTGGGATCGCGGCTTTCGGCGATGGCCAGCGGCGTGTCGACGAAGATCTCGACGAACTCGCCCGCCTCCAGCAGCTCGCGCGCCATGCGCCGCTCCGCCCGGAACGGCGAGATGAAGGAGACGAGCGTCACGAGCCCGGCATCCGCAAAGAGCCTTGCCGTTTCCGCGACCCGGCGGATGTTCTCGACCCGGTCCGCATCGGTGAAGCCGAGATCGCGGTTCAGTCCGTGGCGGACATTGTCGCCGTCGAGGAGATAGGTGTGGTGTCCCATCCCCTGCAGCCGCTTCTCCACGAGGTTGGCGATGGTCGACTTGCCGGCGCCCGAAAGCCCGGTGAACCAGAGCACGGCCGGGCGCTGCCGCTTCATCGCGGCGCGCGAGGCCTTCGAGACGTCGAGCGCCTGCCAGTGGATGTTGGCGGCCCGGTGCAGCCCGAAGGCGATCATGCCGGCGCCGACCGTCAGGTTGGTGATGCGGTCGATGACGATGAAGGCGCCGGTCTCGTGCACGATGTCGAACGGATCGAAGGCGATCGGCTCCTGCGTCGTGACGTTGACGAAGCCGATCTCGTTGAGGGCGAGCGTCTTGGCCGCCAGCTTCTGCAGCGTGTCGACGTCGAGTTTATGCTTGATCTCGCTGAGGCTCGCGGTCACCGTCCGCGCGCCGATCTTCAGGAGATAGGAGCGGCCGGGAATGGCGGGTTCGTCGTGCATCCAGATCAGGTGCGCGGCGAACTGGTCGGCAACGGCAGGCCGCTCGGCAGCGGCCGCAAGGAGGTCGCCGCGCGACAGGTCGATCTCGTCCTCGAAGACGAGCGTCACGGCGTCGCCGGCGCTCGCCTCGGCAAGGTCGCCGTCATAGGTCACGATGGAGCGCACCCGGCTGGTGACGCCGGACCGGGCCACCGCCAGCCGGTCGCCGGGGCGCACCGTTCCTGCCGCGATCGTTCCCGAGAAACCGCGAAAGTCGAGATGCGGGCGGTTGACCCACTGCACCGGCATGCGGAACGGCGCGGCGGAGCGCGTCTCCGCCAGATCCACCGTCTCGAGATGGCCGACGAGC
This sequence comes from Aureimonas sp. AU12, assembly GCF_001463705.1. Taxonomy (GTDB): domain Bacteria; phylum Pseudomonadota; class Alphaproteobacteria; order Rhizobiales; family Rhizobiaceae; genus Aureimonas. The sequence goes on from NZ_BBWH01000013.1 coordinate 10,949, forward strand.
GTCGGCCCCTCGTACCAGGGCATGGCGGCGCTGCGATCGACGATGTTGTCGCCGGCGCAGGCGATCACCGGGATCGGCTGCAGCGTGGCGAAGCCGAAATCGGCGGTGAAGGCCCGGTAGCTCGCCACGATGGTCTCGAAGACCGCCTGCGGCGCCTCGACGAGATCCATCTTGTTCACCGCCAGAACGACGTGGCGGATGCCGAGCAGCGAGACGATCGCGGAATGGCGCTTCGTCTGCGGCAGGATGCCCTTGCGCGCATCGACCAGGATCACGGCGAGATCGGCGTTCGAGGCGCCTGTGACCATGTTGCGGGTGTACTGCTCGTGACCGGGCGTGTCGGCGACGATGAACTTGCGCCGCGCGGTCGCGAAGTAGCGATAGGCGACGTCGATCGTGATGCCCTGCTCGCGCTCGGCCGCCAAGCCGTCGACGAGAAGCGCGAAGTCGAGCGCGTCTCCGGCCTTGCCGTGGCGCCGCGAGTCACGCCCGAGCGCCGAGATCTGATCTTCGAACAGGAGCTTCGTGTCGTAGAGGAGCCGACCGATGAGGGTCGATTTGCCGTCGTCGACGCTGCCGCAGGTGAGAAGCCGCAGCAGCCCTTTCTCGTCGCTCCGCGACGCCGGGCGTCGCACGTCCGGTTCGCCGGGCGAGCGGCCGGCATCGACGGGGAGAACACGATCCGCCAGAGCGCTCATCAGAAATACCCCTCCCGCTTCTTCTTCTCCATCGACGCGGCCTCGTCGTGGTCGATCAACCGCCCCGCCCGCTCCGAGCTGCGTGACGCCGCGGTCTCGTCGATGATCTCGGCCAGCGTCGTGGCCGTGCTTTCGGTGGCGGCGGTCAGCGGGTAGCAGCCGAGCGTGCGGAACCGGATGTTCAGGAGGCGCGGCGTCTCGCCCGCGCGCAGCGGCAGGCGGGCATCCTCCACCATGATCCACTGCCCGTCGCGCTCGACGACGGGGCGCGGCGCCGCAAAGTAGAGCGGCACGATCGGAATGCTCTCGGCCTCGATATATTGCCAGACGTCGAGTTCGGTCCAGTTGGACAGGGGAAAGGCGCGGATCGACTCGCCCTTGTGGATCCTGGCATTGTAGAGGTTCCACAGTTCGGGCCGCTGATCCTTGGGGTCCCACCCCTGCGTCGCCGAGCGGAACGAGAAGATGCGCTCCTTGGAGCGGGATTTCTCCTCGTCGCGCCGGGCGCCGCCGAAGGCCGCGTCGAACCCGTGCTGGCGCAGCGCCGCCCGCAGCGCCTCGGTCTTCATCACCTGCGTATAGACGCTCGATCCGTGCCGGAACGGGTCGATGCCCTCCGCGATCCCCGCCTCGTTGCGATGGACGATGAGCTGGAGCCCGAGCCGCGCCACGGTCTCGTCGCGGAAGCGGATCATCTCCGCGAACTTCCACGTCGTGTCGATGTGCAGGAGCGGAAACGGCGGCGGCGACGGGTAGAACGCCTTCATCGCCAGATGCAGCATGACCGAGGAATCCTTGCCGATCGAATAGAGCATCACCGGATGGACGAATTCGGCGGCGACCTCGCGCATGACGTGGATCGCCTCGGCCTCCAGGCGCCGCAGATGCGGTCGGAGCGCGGGTCGCGCGGCGGCGCCGGGCAGGCTCGCGGGACGAGGGTCGAGCGCGGAGGTCATGGACGTCAGATCCCTTCGGCGGCAAGGCCCGCCGGTTCGGCGCGGGTCGATGCGATGGAGAGCGATGGAAGGCGGGCGAGCTTGAGGGCCCGGTGGATGGTCAGCCCGAGCCCGACCGCCCAGATGCAGCCGAACACGATGTTGGCGATGTTGCCGCCCATCGCCCCGACGATGGGGATGAGGGCGAGCGCGGTCAGGTGGAAGCCGGCGGTCGCGATGGCGACGACGACCAGCACGTCGCGCTGGTGCCCCATGGCGAGGAGACCGCTGCGCGAGGCGGAACCCGCCATCGACAGCCCGACGCCGATCATCTGCAGGACCAGAAGCGGCGCGGCACCCATAAATTCGGGGCCTGCCGTCCACAGGAGCAGCGGATGGGCGATGACCGCGATCACGATCACGCCGAGAACGCCGAAGCCGAGGAGGAAGATCTCGACCTGCAGGATCACCCGCGCGAACTCGTCGATCAACCCCTTCCTCCAGAGCCGGGCGACATCGGGGTAGAGCACCGACTGAACCTGTCCGCCGACCTGCTGGCCGATCCGTCCGATGCGCTTGGCGATGTGGTAGAGCCCCGCCGAGGCGGGATCGGCGAGAAGGCCGACGAGCAGCGTGTCGAGCTCCTGCGAACTCACCCAAAGCGTCAGCGACAGGTTCGACGAGAAGGCGAAGTTCCACAGGCCCGGAAACCGCCGCGTCACCCCCTTCAGCGGCGCGGAGAAGACGCGGTGGATCCCCTGGCGATGGAGCGTGCGGAAGGCCAGCGCCAGAAAGGTCAGCGAGCCGATGATCTGCGTCCCCGCCCAGACCAGCGCGAAATAGCGGATGTCGAGCGCGAGGGTGATGCCGACGAGGCAGAGCACGACGCGGAACGCGAGGTTGACCAGTTGCCCGTAGGCGAGAAGGTTGAACCGGCCCGCCAGGCGCAGCACGGCGTTGGGAAGGCCCGACAGCTGGAAGAGAAGCACGGTCGAGAACAGCATGAGCAGCTGCACCGCATCGGCCGACCAGCCGAACAGCGGGGCGGCGGCGTACGCGAGCCCGATCGCCACCAGCCAGGCGGAGACGGCGGCGCCGAGATCGAGCAGGAAGCCGAACTTCAGGAGCGCCCGGAAATCGTCGATCCGTCCCTCGTCCTGCAGTCCCGCGCCGAACCGGATGATCGTCTGCCAGGACTGGAACGAGATGATGCGTTCGATCACCCGCGTGAAGGCGAGCATCAGCGCCAGTTCGCCATATTGTTCGACGCCGAGCGCCCGGGCCGACAGCGTGAAGGCGACGAGCGCGAAGAGCGAGGCGACGAAATTGCCGGTGAGGAGATGGGCGATGCTGACGAAGCGCACTCGATGATCGCCTCCCGACCGGAAGGCCTTGCGTGCTCGTCCCCGCAACTGTTCGAACCGTTCGGTCTGGATCATGAAACTGCTTCACCCACCCGATGTCGCCGCGAGAGGGACGACACGGCTCTGTCCGCATCTTCGGCCGCCCCGTGCGGGCCGCCAGCCATTCGTTTCGGCGTCGGGCCGCGTCCATCGGGAGGAGGAGAGCGCACGTTCCAGGTGCCCTCGCCTGCCCCTCCTTCGTTCGGAGGGGGGTGGCTACCCGTTATGAGGCTTCGTGCCGGGCCTGAAGACCCACAACCGCGAGGCGCCGTAATTCCAGAGGAAGACGATCGGCACGCTCAGGGCCTTCGCCACCACCGGCGGCAGGATCGATGCGAAGACGAGAACGAGCAGCGTACTGGCGCCGAGGCCCGCCAGCGTCGCCGTCACGAACCGCACCGCGCGGCCCGGTGACCCTTCCGCCGCGAAGGTCCAGCGCCGGTTCAGGGCGTAGCTGAGCGCGATGCCGCAGGAATAGGACAGGAGATTGGCGGCCCCGGCCGGCAGATGCGCCGCCGTCAGCGCCGCAAAGAGCGCGATGTCGAGAAGCGTGGTGACCGCGCCGACCGCGGCAAACCGCGCCAGAAGGCCGCCCTCGCCGCCGCGCGACGCGGGGCCCTCCTGCGACACCGATCGCGGCGCCCTCGTCATGCCGAAAGGGTCTCGCGCCGGGTCCCGGCCGGTGACAGGCCATGGTCGCCGCCGACGATCTCCTCGACGATCGTGCCCGGACGCCGCTTCGACTGCATGAAGATGCGACCGACATATTCGCCGAGAATGCCCATGAAGAGCGCATTGAGGGCGATGGCGAAGAGGAGGAGGATCGTCGTCGTGGCGAAGCCGCGCGGCCAGTCCTGCCCGAGAACGAGCGCCCCGAAGATGTAGACGGCGAGGATGACCGTAGTCGCGAAGCCCACGAGAAGGCTCGTCCACGAGGCGAGGCGGAGCGGCAGCAGCGAGTGGTTGAGCACGGCGTCGAGGCCGAGCAGAACCATCTGGCGGAAGGGAAACTTGCTCGTCCCCGCGATCCGGTCCTGCCGGTCGTAGGCGAAGCCGACCTGCCGGAACCCCATCGCACTGATGAGACCGCGCAGATAGGGCGAGGTGTCGTCGACCTGCCGCAACTCGTCGAGGAGCCGGCGATCCACGAGGCGGAACTCGCCGGCATTGGGAGGCAAGTCGTCCTCGCTCAGCGCATTGACGAGATGGTAGAAGCCACGGCGCATGAGCGCGACATGCCAAGGGTCCGGCAGCGAACGGCGGATGCCGTAGACCACCTCGTTGCCCTCGCGCCAGAGACCGAGCATCTGCGGAATGAGGCTCGGCGGATCCTGAAGGTCGCAGTCGATCTGCACGGAACAGTCGCCGGCCGCCGCCTTGTAGGCCGCGAGCAGCGACCGCTGGTAGCCGATGTTGCGGCTGAACCGGATCACCCGCACGCGCGGATCGTGGCTCGCGATCCCGCGCAGCAACTCGAAGGTCCGGTCGCTCGAATGGTTGTCGGTGAAGACGATCTCACAGTCGTATCCGGGCAACCGCTCGAACACCTCGACGATGGCCGCGTAGCACCGCTCGACATTGGCCTCCTCGTTGAAGGCGGGCACGAGCACGGAAACGATCTTCGGCGTGGCGGTCAGCATCGTCTCAAGCTCCAGCGCAATGAAGGACAGCCGGTGTGCCGCTCTGCAGCGGATCAGCGATCGCGTGAGCCGTCCGACGCCGCGTCCAGTTGACCGTTCGCGTCAGACCTTCGCGCAGCGGGGTCGTCGCCTGCCAGCCGAACAGGGACCGGACCTTCGAGACGTCGAGACAGAGATGCGGCGCCCCCGTCGGCGGGCCGTCCTCGCGTAAGGCCAGCCGACGAGAATCCATGCCGACGATCCCGGCGATCACTTCAGCGATCTCGCCCATGGACGGGGCCGATCCGGACGCGACATTGACGATGCCGGGCTGGAGCGAGGGCGCATGGCCGATGCGCAGCAGCGCCTCCGCGACGTCCTCGACGAAGACGAGGTCCCGCCGGTCCTGCGAACGGCGAACCATGAACCCATCCCCCGCCAGACAGGCCGCGATGGCTTGGGGAATGAAGTAGTCGGCGGCCTGCTCGGGTCCGTAGACGAGGCCGAAACGGGCGGTGACCGCCGGAAACGGCAGGCGCGACCCCAGCGACGCGACGATCTGCGACGCGGCCACGAGGCTCGCGCCATAGGCCGTCACCGGTTGTTCGCGACGCTCCTCGACATGCGGGAGCGGCGCCTCGCCATATTCCGCGATCGACCCGGAACGAACGAACGCTGCCGGCGGGTGCGGCGCGGACGACGCCTCCTGGAGGAGGCGGACGAGCCCGCCGAGGTCTTCCGAGACGAAATCCGCGACGTCTTCGAGATCGGATCGCAACGGTCGCCGGGGGGATGCGGCGAGGTGGAAGACGACGTGCGGGCGTGCCGCTCGAAGGCAGCGGCGCAGCGCAGCGCGGTCCCGAAGATCGACTTCGTGGCGGATCGCCCGAGGCGCGAGACGATCGACGCGGCCGGCATCCGATCCCGGCCTCGTGGTGACGTGGACGTCCAGACCCCGGGCGAGACCGGCCGCCGCCAGATGGGCGCCGATGAAGCCGCCCCCGCCCGTGATCAGAATTCGCGATGTCGCGTCCACGAACGAACTCCCGTTTCGCTGTTATGCTGGCAACCGGCGACGCCCGCGCCGGCAGGGTCAGATCAGGCATGGTTCGCCATGGCCGGAACGGCAGCGTTGCGTGCTGCCCAGAAAGCTTGGCGCGGCGTCGACACGCGGTCGGCGAAGGCGCGGAAGCTGTCGTGGATGAAGGCGATCTGTTCCTCTACGAGCCCGTGGTGGCAGGCCAGCAGGATACCGCCGCGCATGACCTCGTCGGCGCGTGCGTAGCCGCCAGGGTCGGCGCGGTGGGGCACGCCGCGCATGGCGGGCTGGCGCAAAATGTTGCCGGTGAAGACCGGCCGGGTCTGAATGTCGCGCTCCTCGAGAAACACCTGGAGCTCGCGGCGCGTGAACGGCGCGTCCTCGCGCAGCGTCAGCGGGAAGGCGAGCCAGCCGGTGCGCGATTCCGGCAGCTGGCGCGGCAGGACGAACCAGTCGGCGTACTGCGAAAAGAAGTCGAACTGGGCCGCGAAATTGCGCTCGCGCGCCGCGATGTTCCTCTCCAGCTTCTCGAGTTGCACGAGGCCGAAGGCCGCGCCGATCTCCGAGGGCTCGACATTGAAGCCCAGTTCCTCGAATACGAACTTGGCGTCGTAGGCGAACCCGTCGAGCTCGACGTTGAAGCGGTTCTCGATCGATTCCGATTCCACGAAGAGCGACGAGGTGCGCCCCCAGGAGCGAAGGAGAAGCGCCCGCTCCGCCAACGCTTCGTCGTTCACGCAGAGCATGCCGCCGTTGCCGGCCGCGGTGATGACGTGCGAGCCGTAGAAGCTCGTGGTGCTGATGTCGGAGCGCGTGCCGGTGCTGGTGCCCCGCAGCGTGGCGCCGAGCGTGTCGGCACTGTCTTCGATCAGCATCAGCCCGTGCCGGTCGGCAATCGCGCGCAGGATGTCCCAGTCTGGCAGGTTGCCGATGAGCGAGGGGATCATCATCGCCCGCGTTTTCGGCGAGATCGCCTGTTCGATCCGCTCGACGTCGATGTTGTAGGTTCCCTCCGCCGCATCGACGAAGACCGGCACGAGCCCGCCGCGCACGATCGGCGCCACGGTCGTGGCGAAGGTCAGGACCGGGGTGATGACCTCCGCGCCCTTCGGCAGGGACAGGAGTTCCATCGCCAGGTAGTTCGCCGACGAGCCGGAATTGACCATGATGCCGTGCCGCTTGGCGAAGAGAGCGCCGACGCGCTCCTGCATCATGCGCACTCGCGCGCCCATCTGCGTCGATGTCCGCAGGACCTCGTTGACGGCGGCGATCTCGTCCTCGCCGAAGACGGCCTGTCCATAGTTCACGCGCATTCGGGGACCCTCGTTCGGATGGGTGTGGGGGCAAGACGGACCACCGAGGCGTTCCAGGTGGCGGCGTAGTCTTCGATCTGGCGGATGGTGAAATCGCGGATCGCCTCGGGGCGCCGGTGAAAGGCGCGGTACCAGGCGACGGTGGCGGCGACGGCGGTCTCGATGTCGAACAGCGGTCGCCAGCCGAGCTCGACGAAAGCCTTCGTGCTGTCGAGCCGCAGCAGCGTCGATTCCTTCGGTCCGCCCGCGCCGGTCTCGAACACGAAGCCCGGTCCCTCGCTGCCGAACTCCGCCATGACGAGATCGGCGAGCGAGCCGACATCCACCGCCGCGTCGCGGTCGCAGCCGAAGTTCCAGCCGCCGGCGAAGGGCGCGCCGGCCTCGATCAGGCGTGCGGCCAGCGTGAGGTATCCGCGCACCGGCTCCAGGACATGTTGCCAGGGGCGAACGCTGGCGGGGTTGCGGATGCGCGCGGGGTTTCCCGCTTCGAGCGACCGGATGAGATCGGGCACCAGCCGGTCCGCCGCCCAGTCGCCGCCGCCGATGACGTTGCCGGCGCGAACGCTGGCGATCTGCGGCCCGGCGGAATCCGCGAAATAGGACGAGCGATAGGCCGCGACCACGAGCTCGGCGCAGCCCTTGGAAGAGCTGTAGGGATCGCGGCCGCCCATCGGATCGGTTTCGCGGTAGCCCCAGTTCCACTCCCGGTTTTCGTAGCACTTGTCGCTGGTGACGACGATCGCGGCCTTCAGCGAGGGCATGCGGCGGGCCTCGTCCAGCACCACCGCGGTGCCGACGACGTTGGTCAGATAGGTGTCGACGGGATCGGCGTGGCAGGTGCGCACGATCGCGCTCGCCGCCATGTGGATCACCAGGTCGAAGTCGCGATCCTCGCCGAGGGCGGCGCGGAAGGTCTCGGCGGAGCGGATGTCGCCGTGCCGCCCGTCCACGAGTTCGTCGATGCCGATGGCGCGGGCGAGCGACCGGTCGGGCGCGGGCAGGGAGACGCCGACGACATCGGCGCCCAGACGCTTCAGCCAGAGGCAGAGCCAGCCGCCCTTGAAGCCGGAATGGCCGGTGACGAGAACGCGCCGCCCGCTCAGCGCCCGTGACAGCGCGACCTCATCCATGAAGATGCTCGCCCGATCCGATCGCGGCCGCCATCGCCGCGGGTGACAGCGCGTGCAGCGGGATCGTCGGCGGAGCCTGGTCCACCGCGGGGGTCGCGAAGTCCAGCCAGGGCGGCGTCTCGACGTCGCAGAGCCCGTTCAGATGATCGCGGTCGCGGATCGTGTCCATTGGATGCCAGAAGCCGTCGTGCTTGAAGGCGAAGAGTTCGCCGTTGCGCGCCAGATTGGCCAGCGGCGACTGCTCCAGGGGTTCCATCAGGTCGGGGATGTAGTCGAGAACGCCCGGCTCGAAGACGAAGAACCCGCCGTTGATCCAGGTCTCGCCGGTCTGAACCTTCTCGGTGAAGGCGACGACCTGATCGCCGTCGAGGCCGAGGCTGCCGAAGCGCGCCGGCGGCTGGACCGCCGTGACCGTCGCGAGGCGACCGTGCGAGCGGTGGAAGGAAAGGAGCGCGGCGAGGTCGATGTTTCCCACGCCGTCGGAATAGGTGACCATGAACGTGTCGCGGCCGATCCAGTCGCGAAGCCGCAGCAGGCGTCCGCCGGTCATCGTCGAGGCGCCGGTGTCCACCACCGAGACGTTCCAGTCGAGCGGCCGGGTCGGCTTCAACGTCATCGAGCCGCTGTTCAGCGCCACGGTGAAATCCGCCGTCGAGAGGTGGAAATTGTGGAAGTAATTCTTGATCGACATGCATTTGTAGCCGCCCGCGATGACGAAGTCGCGGAAGCCGAAATGGCTGTAGATGTCCATCACGTGCATGATGATCGGCTTGCCGCCGATCTCCACCATGGGCTTGGGCACGCGGGTCGTTTCTTCGGCGAGGCGCGAGCCCAGGCCGCCAGCCAAGAGAACCACTTTCACCACTGTCCCGCTCCCTTCCTGGGTTTCGCTGCCGAGTGTGCCGCAGCGACGGGTCCAGACAACTCGCCTGTTCGGATAGGCTCAGGTGGCTTCTGCGCCGAAAGGCCTAGTTCGGCAGCGCACGCGCCTTCCTTCGGAGGGGCGGTCCGCCCCTCGCGGCCATCGCAGATACGGGCGGCGATCGGGCATGCTGGCACCGGCTTTGCGCGCGAGGGAACCCGGCTCGATGGACGATCTGCGACGAGCGGGCGAGCCCGCATTTCCCACTGCGGGCCGCGCCGGCTCGTTCCGAGCGGACCATGGCCGGGACAGCGGCCGGCCCATTCGAGCGCCCGCACCGTCGCGCAGCCTCGGCGGATCCTTCGCGTCCGCCGCGATGGCGCTGGTCTCGGCCGCGCTCTTCGCCGGCCTCGTCCTGCGGATCATGACCTACGATCTCAGGCGCGACGAAGAGCTCTACGTGCCCCCCACACGCCTTCTCGACGATCGCGCTCTGTATGCGGATGTCCTCTACAACCACACGCCCGGCTCGGCCTGGCTCTTCCATGGCCTGCGCCGCCTGACCGGGTCGGAGCACCTCCTTCTCGACGCGCGGCTTGGCGTGGTTCTGGGCTGGGCCGGCTTCGCGCTCGCCATCGTCTGGGTCGCGCATTCCCTGACGCGCTCGCTCGCCATCGGCTGGAGCATCGCGGTCCTCTTCCTGCTGCAGGAGCTGTTCCTGACGCAGGCCGGTATGACCGCGACGAACAACTTCCTTCCGCTTCCCCTTTCCTTCCTCGGCCTCGGTCTGGCGGTGATCGCGCTGATCGCCGACCGCCCGAAACCATGGGCGATGGCGGGCGCCGGTTTCTGCCTCGCGCTCGCGGTGGTGTTCAAGGTGAGCGCGGTGGCGTTCCTGCCGATCGTGGTGGCAGGCGCCTTCCTCCTGCCCCGCGATCGATCCTTGAGCCTGCGCCTTCGCCTCGGCATCCTGCCACTGGCGCTCGGTGGTCTGGCCGGCGGAGCGCCGATCCTCGTCTATCTCGTGGTGGATCCCATCCGTTTCATCGCCAACGTGGCCGGATATCACACGGGCCCGCATCTCCAGTATTACCGCAGCGCCGCCGCTCCGGACGAGGGCGCGGTCATGTCGCTCGCCGGCAAGCTCCTGCTGGGCCACGGGACCTGGATCGCGGGCGCGGCGATCGGCCTCGTCGCCCTTGTCGCGCTCCTGCTTTTGCCACGGGCGGAGCCCGGCGAGAACGAGCGGCCAGACGGGAGGCCCGAGCGCGATCTCCTTCTCTTCGTGCTCGCCACCTTCGTCGTCGCGTCGGCCTTCAGCCTGCTGCCGACCCCGAGCTTCCCGCAATATTTCGCGCCGCCGCTCATCTGCCTGCCGCTGGCGCTGATCCTCGCCGCCAGGCGCCTGCCCGCGAACCGCCAACCGCTGGCGAGCGGCCTACTTGCCATCGCGGCGGTGGTGACGATCGGCACGGCGGCGCCGCGCCTCCTCCAGCACGCCGGCGCAATCGTGAACCCCGGCCAGTGGACGGTGATGCGGGTTCACCGGCAGGGCCAGGACATCGCCCGGGTGTTGGCGGCGGCCGGGCTGACGGGAAAGGTCGCGACGCTCGCCCCGGTCTATCCGCTCGAAGGCGGGCTGCCGGTCTATGACGAACTGGCCACCGGGCCCTTCGCCTACCGCACGGCCGAGTTCACCGCGCCCGAACTGGCGCGCCACTATCGCATGACCTCGCCGGCCACCGTCGGGGCCCTCCTCGCCGCCGATCCGCCGGCCGCGCTCCTTCTCGGCTTCTCGCCCGAGCTGGAGCGCCCGATGCTGGATTTCGCAACCTCGAACGGCTATCTCGCCGACCCTGGCTTCGAACTGATCGACCGCTACGGCACCGCCCGGCTGTATCTGCGCCCGAACCGCTGAGAACGCCCATCGACCAAAGCCGGCGGCCGCAGCGCCGGCTGCCCCTACGCCTCCCGGCCACGAACGAAAAAACCGCCCCGGTGGATGACCGGGGCGGGTTTTGCTTATCGCGCTAGGGCCTTGGCTTTCAGATGACGTCGAGCTGGCTGAAGAGGCTGGTGGAGTTCGCCCCCGTGATCTGGACGATCTGGTCGGGGATGCCGTCGCGCCCGGCGCCATCCCAGAACAGCCAACCGTCCCCCGTGCCGGCGACGAAGACGACGCTCTTCGTCGTGGTCATCAGGGTCTTCGCCAGGGTGAGCGCGTCGGCGAGAGTGTTCGTGCCGATCGCTCCTTCCGCATAGGCGGACGCCGACAGCGAACCGGTGACGAAGTCGAGATCGATGACGTCGCCGGCGAAATCCTGGAAGTCGGTGATGCGATCGCAATTGGTGTTCGCGGTCGTGTCGCCGAAGGCGAAGACGAACGTGTCCGCTTCCGTGCCGCCGGTGAGAACGTCCTTGCCGACCCCGCCAACGATCACGTCGACACCGGCGCCGCCCTTCACCGTATCGCCGGCATCGCCGCCGATCAGCCTGTCGTTGCCCGTCCCGCCGTCGATCACGTCGATCCCGGCGCCGCCATCGATCGTATCGTTGCCGCCGAGCCCGTTCAGCGTGTCGTTGCCGTCGAGACCCATCAGCCTGTTGACGCCGTTGTTGCCGTTGATCGTGTTGGCGAGTTCGTTGCCGGTGCCGTCGATGGCGAGCGTTCCCGTCAGCGTCAGGGCCTCGACCTCGGCCGCGAGCCGGTAGCTGACGGAGGCCGAGACGGTGTCGAGGCCGCCGCCCGCCAGTTCGATGACCTGGTCGTCGTTGAGACCGTTCCCGTCGTCGCTGTAGGTGTCGACGAGATAGGTGTCGTCGCCAGCACCGCCCTCCAGCCGGTCGGCGCCGATCCCGCCGTCGAGCTTGTCAATGTCGTCGCCGCCGAACAGCGCGTCGTCGCCCGAGCCGCCGACGAGAAGGTCGTTGCCCGCCCCGCCATAGAGGCTGTCGGCGCCGTCGTTGCCGAGCAGCGTGTCGGCTCCGGCTTCGCCCTGGATCAGGTTGGCGCCGGCATTGCCGACGATCTGGTTGTCGAGCGCATTGCCGATCCCGCCGATCCCGGCGGTGCCGAGCAGCGTGAGGTTCTCCACCTCGGCCGCCAGCCGGTAGGAGACCCACGCGTTCACCCGGTCGGCGCCGCCGCCGGCCAGTTCGACGACGAGATCGTCGTTCGTCGCACGGCCATCGTCGGAATAGGTGTCGACCGTATAGACGTCGTTGCCGGCGCCGCCCTCCATCCGGTCGACGCCGGCGCCGCCATCGATGACGTCATTGCCGGCGAGCCCGTAGATCGTGTCGTTGAGCGCGGTGGTGCGAAAGGCCGCCGTTGCGGTCGGCGAGATGCTGTCGTTGCCCGCCGTGCCGGTGATGGTGCGCCCGGTCTCGAACACGTCGGTCACCGTGATGTCGAGGACCTGCCGGGTCGTGAAGCTTCCGTCCGAGGCGGAGACCCACACGTCGTAATGGTTATCGCCGTTGGCATCCTCCGGGATCTCGAAATCGGGTGCGCTCTTGAACACGAGGGCACCCGTCGCCGCGTCGATCGTGAAGAGCGCAGCATCGGCGCCGCCGGCGATGGCGATGACCGGCACCGTTCCGTCGGCGTCCCTGGCGACGACCGTCGTGGCGAAGGTGGCGTTCTCGGCGATCGTGAGGCTGGCCGTCGCGCCGCCGCCGTTCGAAAGGAACACGGGCGCATTGTCGTTGACGTTGTCGACGCGGATCGTCATCGCCTGCGTCACCGCGTTCGACCCGTCGCCGGCTCGAACCGTCACCTCGTAGACGTTGTCGCCGTTGCGATCGGTCGGCAGTTCGTAATCGGGCGCATTGACGAAGGAGAGCGCCCCCGTCGCGGCGTCGATCCGGAACAACGCGGCATCCGCGCCGCCGGCGAGCGAATAGGTCGGGGCAAAGGCCGGCGAAGAGGCGTCGGCATCGGTGGCGACCACCGTCGCGGCGAGCGCGACGTTTTCCGCGATGGCGACCGAGGCGGCCGAGACGATCACCGGGGCGTTGTCGTTGACGTTGCCGACCGCGATCGTCAGGGCCTGCCGGTCGCCGTTCTGGCCGTCGCTCGCCTCCACCACGACCTGATAGAGATTGTTGCGATCGGCATCGGTGGGGGCCTCGAAATCGGGAGCAGCGGCGAACCGCAACGCGCCGGTCGCGGGATCGAGCACGAACAGGGCCGCGTCCGCGCCGCCGACGATGCGATAGGCGATCGGCCCACCATCGGCATCGGTCGCCGCCAGCGTCGTGACCGCGGCCGTGTTCTCGGCGATCGTCAGCGTGGCGGCGCTGCCGCCACCGTTCGAGATGATCACCGGGGGAGCCCCGTCGACGACGTTCCGCACCGTGACGGACAGCGCCTGCGTATCGAAATCCGAGCCGTCGAACGCCCGCACGATCACCTCGTAGACGCCGTTGCCGTCGGCATCGATCGCGTTCTCGAAGTCCGGCGCGGCCTTGAACGACAGGACGCCGGTCGCCGCGTCGATCGAGAAGAGCGCCGCATCGGCGCCGCCCGCAAGGCCGTAGGTGAGCGTCTGGCCCGCATCCTCGTCGCTCGCCATCACCGTCGTCACGAAAGTCGTGTTCTCGTCGAGCGTGGCCGCGCCGGTGGCACCGCCGCCGTTCGAGGTGAGGATCGGCGCGTGGTTGAGCTGGGCGATCGGGATCGTTCCGTCGCGGAATTCCACGAACTCGACGCCGAGCACCTTGTCAGAGCCGGTGTTGACGGCGCCCGGACGGGTGTCGGTGATCTGATAGCTGCCATCGGGGTTCAGCCCGATCAGGTAGTCGCCGCGATTGCCGTCGAAGACCGCCGTGTCGGTATCGGCAGCCCCGTTGAGCGTATCGTTGCCGAGGCCGCCGATCAGGCGGTCGTCGCCGGCATCGCCCTTGATCGAGTCGTCGCCGTCGCCGCCGTCGAGAAGGTCCGTGCCCGCGCCGCCTTCGAGGATGTCGGCGCCGCCGCCGCCATAGAGCGTGTCGTTGCCAATGTCGCCATAGAGCTTGTCGCCGAAGCCGGCCCCCGCGTCGTCACCGTAGAGGAGATCGTCGCCCGCCCCGCCGAAGAGATTGTCGCCGGAGGCACCGCCATAGAGCGTGTCGTTGTCGTTGCCACCTTCCAGTACGTCGCCCTTGGCGCCGCCGAAGAGAAGGTCGTTTCCGTCGCGCCCGCGCAGGATGTCCTGGCCGCCGACGAGATTGCCGCCGAGATCGTCGCCATAGAGAACGTCGTCGCCCGTCCCGCCGTCGATGAGGTCGCCGCCGGCATTGCCGACGATCGTGTCGTTTCCTTCGTCGCCGAAGAGATCGTCGCTGTTGGCACCGCCGACCAGAATGTCGTTGCCGCCCTCGCCGCGGATCAGCAGCTGCTTGGCGTAGCTGGCGCCGCCCGCGCCTTGCGCGCTGAAGTCGGCGATGTCGTTGCCGAGGCCGAGGTAGAATTGCTGGACGCCGTTGATGCCGCCGACGCCGTTGGCGAAGCTCGCATTGTTGTAGAAGATCGCGTCGTTGGCGCTCGACCCGTAGAGGACGTCGGTCCCCCCGTTCGAGACGTAGACGTCGTAGGACACCTGCACGTCCGCCCCGCGGATCGTGAAGAACGATCCATCTGCAAATGTCATCGAGGTGGTCCATGAGAAGCTCGCGATCCGCCCATCGGCGCGCCTATGATCGAAATTGTCGTCCTCGGTGAAGGCGAAGAAGCGGTCAAGCCCGGTGGTCCCCGTGATCGTCAGCCCACCGAAAGCATTGTAGAAATAGGCCATTGCCACTCTCCCCCCTCAAGATTTCATCGCGCAAGACGTCGGGCGCGGGAGACGATGTCCCTGCGCCGCGCCGAGATGTGTTGGGTCCCGCACTGTCGAGGCCGATGGCGACGATGGGTAGTGTTCCAATCGGTCGAGAGCGGTCGCCGAAATCGTCTCTGGGCTAGACCAAAGGCGGAGGTCGGTCGGCGTCAGGATGGCGAGGCCATCGTCGGCCCCTGGGCCGGGGGCGTCATTACGCCCCGCCGCCAGCGCCGGGCGGCCGAGGTCCCGATCACCTCGTCCCAGAGCGACAGGATCTCGCCCTCGCCGTAGCGCGCTGCAATGCGCGGCCCCTCAGACTCGAGCGAGGAGCGCGCCGCCTCGTCGCCTCCGGCCCGCACCATCGCATCGGCCAGCGCCCCGACGTCGCCGGGCGGCACGAGCGCCCAGCTCTGCCCGCCCGCGAGGATCTCGGAGGGACCCCATGGGCAGTCGAAGGCCAGCGTCGCCATGCCCATCGCCAGCGATTCCAGAAGGACGTTGGGAAAGCCTTCGAACCGGGAGCTGAGGACGAAGACGTTGCCGGCGTCTCGCCACTCCTGCGCGGTCTTCGTCAGCCCCGGCAGCGCGATCGCCTTCGCCAATCCGAGCCTTTTGGCCTGCGCTTCGAGAGCGGATCGCTCCGGTCCCTCGCCGAAGATCACGAGGGTGGCAGCGGGCATCTCGGCCGCGGCGCGCGCGAAGCTCTCGATCAGCAGATCGAAGCCCTTCTGCGGTTCGAGGCGACCAACCGCGACGAAGCGGGGCTGATCGTCGGTGGACGGACTGGACGCCCCCGCGACGGCCACAGGGTTGGGAATGATCACAGCCCGGGCATGGAGCCGGCGCGGCAGGGAGGCGCGCGCCATTTCCGTCTGCATCACGAGTCTCGCGGCGCGAGAGGTGACGAGCCGTTGAAGCAGATGCCACACGGCGTGCATGCGCTGGACCCTGAAATTATTGCGTTCGGACATGACGACGGTGGCGGGAAGGCCGAGCGTCGCGACGCCGACCATGACGTTGACCTTGGTCAGGAACGACACGACGAGATCCGGCTCGAGTTTGCGAAGACACGCCCGCAACCTGAGCCAGCGTCCGCCGACACCGAGCAGACGGTGCAAGGCCCCCTCGCCGCCGCCGCCCGGACCGGAGCCCAGCGCATGCAGCGTCACTCCTTCGCCATAGGGAAAAAAGGATATCGTGCTGTCGGCATTGACGCCGATGACATCGACGCGGTCGCCGAGTTCCCGGCGATGGCGGGCGAGGAGGCTGACGACCTTCTCCGCCCCGCCGGCGGTGAAGCCGGACTGAACGATCACGGTGCGCATGTCATCGGTCCCTTCTCGCGCCGGCAAGGCGCCCTCGCCCACCGACCGCGACGGTCGGCGATCGCGCATGTCCTGGCGGCGCCCGGCCCCGACTTTGGCCCGTCGAAGCAATGGCCCACGCACGGGCTTTCGTCGCGAGACCATATGGAGGATTGGCTGGCAGAAGACGTTACGGACCGCGCAACGGGCATCGATCGCTCGGCGTGACGGGCCGCGAGGTCCGGTTTTCGGCGATCGCCTCGCCGATGCGCGCCGCGCCCGGTGAGCCACCAAACCGATGCGAAGCGTAAAATGAGGAACCTGACCAAGCTTTGCCGCCTATGCCGACTCCGGCCGCAAGACCGGTTCTGAGGAACGCCGAAGACGCCGACGGACTTGCCGAGCGGATCGACGCGCCGCGAGGAGCGTCCCGCACGCGCTTCGAAACGCAGTATCGCCAGCCACCGTGGGGATCGGACTTGGACATTCGGGCAGGACGAGGTGACACGCCTACCTCCAACGGTGGACTGGCTTCGGGATGGCGGAAGACGCAGGCGGCGTCGCGAAGGCCCTGCTGTACCGGCCCGAGGCGCGCGGCGAGATCAATCATTGGCGGCGCGACGCGCGCGGTCTCACATCGACCCGTCGTCCCGCGCGGTGATCGCGGCGAACGCCACGGCGTCCCACTGATCGACGTTTCGCTCGGGCGTGAAGGTGCGGGCATGACGTCCCGCCGCTTCGCCGAGGCGCGCGCGAAGAGCGCCGTCGCCGAGCACGCGGCGCAGCGCCCCGGCCAGGGCCTCGACATTCTCGCGTTCCACGAGAAGCCCGTGGACGCTGTCCGTCAACATGTCGCGCGGCCCCCATTGGCAGTCGAAGGAGACCACGGGCAGATCGGCCGCCATCGCCTCCAGAAGCACGATGCCCCAGCCCTCGAACCGTGAGGAGAGAACGAAGACATCTGCCGTTTCGACCCAGAGGCCCGGTTCGCCCGTGATGCCGGGCATGCGCACGCGGCCCTCGAGACGCAGGGCGGCGCGCTGCGCCTCGAGAGCGGCGCGCTCCGGCCCCTCGCCCCAGATTACCAACGACCAGTCCGGAAACTCCGGGGCAATCCGTGAGAAGGCTTCGATCAGGAGATCGAACCCCTTCTGCGGCACCAGCCGTCCGACCGCCGTGAGGGTGTTGCCGAGACGCTTTCGCTGGCGGTCCGCGGGCAGATCGACAGAATTGGGAATGACCCAGCTTCGCCGCCGCAGGGCGGCAGGAAAGAACTCAAGGGCGCCGGCGGTCATCGTGACGAGGCCGAACGCCTTCGGGTAGAGATGTCGGCGCAGGGCGCGCCAGATCGGCCCGGTGTCCTGCAACGCCGGATTGTTGCGCTCCGACACCACGACGGGCACGCCGAGGTACCGAGTGGCCAGAAGCGTCAGCACGTTGGTGCGGGTGAGGAAGCTGATCACGAGGCCGGGCTTCACATCCGTCAGCGCGGTGCGGAGCGCCTGCACGCGCCTGACGCTTCCCATCGCTGCCGGCCCCAATCGCTGCGGCTTGGGCGGAAGGCCCAGCCGACGAATTTCGACTGCCGGATCGAACCGGTAATAGGACGGGGTGTCCGGCTGCTCGAAGGTGAGGACCGTCACCCGCCAGCCGCGCCGCGTCCACTCGTTCGCCAGCACGTTGACGACATGCTCGGTTCCGCCGGCGCCCAGCCCCGGCATGACGATCGCCACATGGAGCGGCGGCCGCGCGTCGGGTCGGCGCAAGGCGTTCGTCTCGCCCATGGCGGGCTGCGGACTGGTTCTCATGATGGCCTCCCAACCGGTGACAGGACGCTCCAAGGCGCTGTCCCCGCCGGGCGGCGGAATCGACCAAGAGACGTGGCTGGCAGGAGTATCGCCGGTTACCGGGCGGGCATGCGCAGATCATTCGGGCGACGGCCCGGCCGCCGGCTACCACCATTGGTTGGCTTGGCCAAGCGCGGCGCCACCCGATTATAGGCCAACGCTTCCTTGAGGACCTGTGCCCCCCATGAACGTCCTGCATCCCACGAACGGTGCCTCAAAGTTGCGCATCGCCTTCGTCGGAGCCGTGGAGGGATCGGGCGTCGCCTTCGACGCGCTGGTGGCATCGGGTCACGCTCCCGTGCTGCTCGTCACGCTGCCGCCCGAGGTCTCACACCGCCATTCCGATTTCGTCGATCTCGGCCCCCGCGCCCGCGCCGCCGGGGCCACGGTCTTCCATGCCGCCGACATCAACGCCCCCGCGACGATCGAAGCGCTGCAGGCGGCAGAGCCCGACCTGACGCTCGTGGTGGGCTGGTCGCAGATCTGCCGCGAGCCGTTTCGCGCCGTGTCGCGGCTGGGAACGCTCGGCTACCATCCGGCCCCGCTGCCACGCTTTCGCGGGCGGGCCGTCATTCCCTGGACCATCCTGATGGATGAGGAAATGTCGGGCTCGACCCTTTTCTGGCTGGACGAGGGCGTCGACAGCGGCGCCATCGTGGCGCAGCGCCTGTTTCCCATCTCGCCGGAGGAAACGGCGCGCTCGCTCTACGACAAGCACAAGCAGGAACTGGCGCATCTCGTGACCGAGGCGTTGTCGCGGATCGCCGCCGGCAACCTGTCGGCAACGCCGCAAGACCACACCCTCGCGACGATCTGCGCGCGGCGCACGATGGAGGACGGGCTGGTCGACTGGCACGCGCCGGCCGAAAGCGTGCTCAGGCTCGTGCGCGCCGTCGGCGATCCCTATCCCGGCGCCTTCACGCATTCCGGCCAAGAGCGCCTGCGGCTCGACGCCGCCCGGCCCCATGCCGCGGCCGGGCGCTACATCGGGCTGCCGGGACAGGTCCAGTCCCATACGCAGGCCGGCTTCACGGTGCTCTGCGGCGACCGGCGGGCGATCGAGGTGACCGCCTGGGACGGTCTTGCCGGACGCCGCCCGAAGATGCACCAGCGTCTTATGCCGGCCTGACGCCCGTCTTCGGGGGCGACAGGCCCGCACATGGACCGGCGGAGCGAACCTTCGGGATCACTCTTGGAACACCACCACCGTCTTGCCCTTCTCGACGAGCCCCGCCAGCGTGTCGGCATCCCAGTTCGTTAGCCGCACGCAGCCGTGGCTCTGCGTCTTGCCGATCTGCGCGGGCTCCGCCGTGCCGTGAATGCCGTAGGTCGGCTTCGAAAGATCGATCCACATCGCTCCGACCGGACCGTTCGGCCCGGCGGGAATGGTCATCGCCTCGTCGTTCTTGCCCTGCTGGAAGTTCTTCTTGGGGTCGTAGGTGTAGGTCGGGCGCGGCGCGATGGCCTCGACGGTGACCTCGCCCGATGGCGAAGGCGTATCCTCCGAGCCGATCGAGGCGGGATCGACGAGCACCAGCGAGCCGTCCTCGGCATAGGCGAGAAGTTCGCCCTTCGACTTGTCCACGACGATGCGTGTGACCTTGGTCTCCGGATCGGCGCCCGTGTCGGCGACGAGGATCGTCGTGCCCGGCTTGTCGAAGTCGGCCTTCGGGTTGAGGCTGCGCAGCAGGTCCTCGTCCATGTGGAAGCGCTCGGCCAGCATCTCGCGCGGGCCGCGGAAGCCCAGATGCTTCAGCTTGGCAAGCTCGGCATAGTCGCGCGGCAGCTTCTCGACATAGCGCCCGTCGACGTCCTTGGCTGATATCTCGTAGGTCTTCATCGCCGCGTCGCCATCGGTCGAGAGCGCCGTCCAGAGTTCGGCATCGGGGCGCCCGTCCACCGGCAGACCACGCATCTCCTCGTAGGCACGCACGGCCTTCACGACGTTGTCGCCGTAGAAGCCGTCGATGACGCCGGGCGAGGCATGGGCGCGGTCGAGCAGCACCTGCAACCGGACGAGGAACGGGTCGGCCACCTCCTGCTTGGCCGCATCGGCGGCGATGGCTTCCTCAGGCGTCGAGGCCTCGGACGGGCTATCGTCGGTGGGCACAGCCTCCGGCGAAGACGTGTCCGCGAGGCCCGGAACGGCGGCGCCGGGCGCCGCTTCCGCCGCCTTCTTCTCGCGCTCGGCCTGCCGCGTCTCGAAGGCTTCGAGCGTCGCGCCGTCGATCTCGTCCGCAGAGAGGGACGCGGCAAGCGCGGGATGGGCTGCGGAGGCGAGAAGGGCGAGGCCGAAGGCGGCACCGCGCGAGAGCGTCAGCATGGAAGTCTCCGACAGGCCGGGCAAGCGGGCGCGGGATCGCCCCGCCGGCGCGGGATGCGGCGATCCCGCCGGCCCATCAACGGCCGGCGAGGCCGCAGGTTGCAGCGCTCAGGGCCGGTTCCCATCCTGCGACGCGGTGTCGCCGGCCGCATCCAGCCGAGCCTTCTGCTCAGTCGACAGCCGCAGCTCGGCAGCGCGCGCGAGACTGGCCAGTTGCTCGGTGCTGGTGGCGCTGGCGATCGGGGCGGTGACGCCGGGCGACGCCATCAGCCAGGCGAGCGCTACTTCGGCGGGGCGGGCCCCGTGATCGGCCGCCACCTCGTCGAGCGCACTCAGAATGCGCTGGCCGCGAGCATTCAGATACTTCTTCACGGCGTCGCCGCGCCGGCTGCCGGCGAGGTCGGCTTCGCTGCGGTACTTGCCGGAGAGAAACCCCGAGGCGAGACTGAAATAGGTGACGACGCCGATCGCCTCGCGCAGCACGAGATCGCGCAGCGGTCCCTCGAAGCCGGCCCGGTCGTAGAGATTGTATTCGGGCTGCAGCACGTCGTAGCGCGGCAAGCCCTTGGCGGCGGAGACGCCGAGCGCCGCTTCCAGCTGCGCCGCGTCGAGATTGGAGGCGCCGACATGGCGGATCTTGCCCGCCGCCCGCAGCGCCTCGTAGGCGCCCAGCGTCTCCTCGTATGGCGCTTCGGCGTCCGGCCAATGCGAGAAGTAGAGGTCGATCCGGTCGGTCTGCAGTCGGCGCAGCGAGTCGTCTGCAGCCTGTGCGATCCAGCGCGCCGACAGGCCCTTGCGCCCTTCGCCGAGATCGGAGCCGACCTTGGTGAAGATCGAGACCTTGTCGCGCTTGCCGGGGTTGGCGGCGAGCCATCGCCCGATGATCGCTTCTGACTCCCCGCCGCGATGGCCGGGCACCCAGGCCGAATAGACGTCGGCGGTGTCGATGGCGTCGAAGCCATGGTCGACGAAGGCGTCGAGCAGGCGGAAGCTCGTGGCCTCGTCGGCCGTCCAGCCGAAGACGTTGCCGCCGAAGACGAGGGGGGCGATGCGAAGGTCGGTGCGACCGAGCGGGCGGTGGTCCATGTCCGTGACATCCTCGGGAACGGGCGGCCGCGAGCGACCTGACAAACAGAACGGTGCATATAAGGGAGACGAACCATTCGCCGAGGCACGAACCGGCGACCGCACCGTCAACCCCTTGCGCTCTGGCGGCTGTGGACCGGAAGCCGGCAACGGGCGCCGGGGGTTTCGCCGGGCGAGCGGGCTCGTTAAGGTTTGCGCAATTTCCAACCCCGTTCGCGAACTGGTGCCCTTCATGAAGCAGCTTCTGATCCTTGCCACGACGGCCCTGATGGGCCTGACCTCGCTCGCCGCCGCACAGGAAGGCCGCGAGATCCGCATCGCCACGGAAGGCGCCTACCCGCCCTTCAACGTGGCGCAGCCCGATGGCTCGATCACCGGCTTCGACGTCGACATCGCCAACGCGCTCTGCGCCCAAATGAAGGCGAAATGCACGATCGTGGCGCAGGATTGGGATGGCATGATCCCTGCCCTCCAGGCCAACCGCTTCGACGCCATCATCGCCTCGATGAGCATCACCGAGGAGCGCCAGAAGCAGATCGACTTCACCAACAAGTACTACACGACGCCGCTCGCCGTCGTGGTGCCCAAGGATTCGACCATCGCCGGCGTCTCCACCGACGACATGAAGGGCAAGGTCGTGGGCGCGCAGGCCTCGACCACGCAGGGCAACTATGCCGACGAGGTCTATGCCAAGGCCGGCGCCGAGGCCAAGCTCTACCCGACGCAGGACGAGGCCACCTCCGACCTGCAGAACGGCCGCATCGACGCGCTCATCTCCGACAAGTTCGTGGTCACCGACTGGATGAACGGCGAGGGCAAGGACTGCTGCCGCATGCTCGGCGACGTGCCGGGGACCGAGACCGAAGCCGGCATCGGCCTTCGCAAGGGCGACGACGCGCTGCGCGAAAGCTTCAACAAGGCGATCGACGCCATCGTCGCCGACGGCACCTACAAGACGATCGTCGCCAAGTACTTCCCCTTCGACATCTACTGATGGTGTCCAACCCGCCGGGATCGCTGGGCGGGTTCGCTCGTGCGTCGGCCCCTGGCCTCAGGGTCGACGCGATCGTGCTCGGCGCCGGCATCGTCGGCGTCTCCACCGCGCTGCACCTGCAGGCGCGTGGGCGCAGCGTCGCGCTCATCGATCGCAGGGAGCCCGGCGAGGGTACGAGCTTCGGCAATGCCGGGCTGATCGAGCGCTCCAGCGTCGTGCCCTACGCCTTCCCGCGACGGTTGGCGACGATTGCCCGCTATGCGCTCAACCGCTCGGCGGCGATGCGCTACGATCCGCGTCATCTGGCTGTGATCGCGCCGTTCCTGCTCCAGTACTGGCGCCACTCCTCGCCGCGCAATCTCGCCGTCGCCACCCGCGCCATGCTGCCGCTGGTGGAGGCGAGCATCGCCGAGCACGACGCCTTCATCGCAGCGGCCGGCGCGGGCGACCTCCTGCGCGCCAATGGATGGATCGCGGCCTGGCGCACCCCGGCGCAGTTCGCAGCCGCCATCCGCGAGGTGGAGGCGTTGCGCGACCACGGCCTTCGCACCGAAATCCTCGACGCCCGTGCCTTTGCCGCGGTGGAACCGGCCATGGCCGGCGGCGCGGTCGCGGGTGCGATCCACTGGCTCGATCCGAAGACCGTCTCCGATCCCGCCGAGCTGACGAAGCGCTACGCCCGCCTCTTCGAAGCGCGGGGCGGCCAGGTGCTGCGGGGCGACGCCGCCAGCCTCGAGGAGACGGCGGACGATTGGCGCGTCGAGACGGCGGAGGGCCCGCTTGCGGCGCGCGACGCCGTGGTGGCGCTCGGGCCCCAGTCCGGCGTCCTCGCCGGGCGCTTCGGCATTCCCATGCCGCTCGGGATCAAGCGCGGCTACCATCGCCACTACCGTCTGCCCGACGGAGTGCTGCTGCATCATTCGGTGGTCGACGAGGCCGTCGGCTACGTGCTCGCCCCGATGCGCACGGGCCTGCGGCTGACCACCGGCATCGAGTTCGCCGCGCCGGACGCCCCGGCCAACACGATCCAACTCGAGCGCGCCGAGCGCCGCGCCCGCGAGCTGATCGACCTCGGCGCGCCCTTGGAAGCGACGCCCTGGCTCGGCTTGCGGCCCTGCCTTCCCGACATGCGCCCGGCCATCGGCCCGGCGCCCGGTCGGCCCGGCCTCTGGTTCAATTTCGGCCATGCCCATCACGGGCTGACGGTGGGGCCGGCAAGCGGGCGCCTGCTCGCCGAGATGATGACGGGCGAGACGCCCTTCACCGATCCCGCCCCCTACGATGCCGGCCGCTTCGGCCGCCGCGTTCGAGCCTGAGGCGCGATAGCGACGTTCAGCGCGCGGGGCCGCGCAGGCTCTCGGTGATCGGCTTCAACAGCCGGTCGTAGGGGTCTCGCAGCGTTTCGGGATAGCGCACCGACACGGAGTGGATCAGGCCGCCGCGAAAGATATAGCGCTCGTAGAAGATGCGCCCGTCCGGCCGGTAGCCCGACACCACGGCCCAGTTGTCGCCGGTGCGCTGGTAGGTCACGCGGTCGAGGCTGCGGCGCCATTGCACGAGCGAACGAGGATCGCGGCTCTCAACGTTCTCGATTGCGTAGATGACGATCTCGGCGCCGTCGTCGGAGCGCCAGCCCTGCCCCTCGCCGCCCGGCGAGGCCGGCATGATCCGCGGAAAGGCCGTGGCCGGAAAGCTCGCCGAGGTCCCGAAGGACGGGTTGGTGTAGGTATAGGCCGAGGCCACGCCGGGGCCGAGACATCCTGCCGCCAGCGCGAGCGCCAGCCCCCATCGTGTGAACCGCATCGCCATCTCTCCTGTCGTCGTCCCCGACGGCAGAACGCGGTGCGACGCGGCGAGGTTGCGCGCCCTGCCCGGCTTGGCGCGATGGCGCCGCGCTCAGGCCGGCACCAGACCTTTAGCAGGCGCGGCCGCCCGCAGCAGCATGCCGAAGAGATCGCGCGGCTCGTCGGGATCGGCGAGGAGGTCGAGGTCCTCGAAGAAGCCGGTGCCGGCCAGCTTGGCGCGGACATAGCGCAGCGCCGAAAAGTCCTCGATGGCAAAGCCGACGGAATCGAACAGCGTGATGGCCGAGGCATCGCGCCGGCCGGCAACCTCGCCCGTGATCACCTGCCAAAGCTCGGTCACCGGATGGTCGGGCGCGAGCTGCTGGATCTCGCCTTCGATGCGCGTCTGCGGCGGGTACTCGACGAAGATGTCGGAGCGCCTGAGAATGTCGGCGTGGAGTTCGGTCTTGCCGGGGCAGTCGCCGCCCACCGCGTTGATGTGAAGCCCGGCGCCGACCAGATTGTCGGTGAGGATCGTGGCGTTCTGCTTGTCGGCTGTGACGGTGGTGACGATGTCGGCGCTCTCCACCACCTCCGCGACGCTGCCGCAGGTGACGATGTCGAAGCCGAAGCCGGCCAGATTACGCCGGCACTTGGCGGAGGCGTCCGGGTCGATGTCGTAGAGCCGCAGCCGGTCGACCCCGAGGATCGCCTTGAAGGCGAGCGCCTGGAACTCGGCCTGCGCGCCGTTGCCGATGAGCGCCATCACGCGCGAGTCCGGCCGCGCCAGATGCTTGGCCGCCATGGCGGAGGTCGCGGCGGTGCGCAGAGCGGTGAGGATCGTCATCTCGGTCAGCAGCATCGGATAGCCGTTGCCGACATCGGCGAGCACTCCGAAGGCGGTGACGGTCTGGCGGCCGTCGCGCGTGTTCTTCGGATGGCCGTTGACGTATTTGAACCCGTAGGTCGTGCCGTCCGAGGTCGGCATCAGTTCGATCACGCCCTCGTCGGAATGCGAGGCGACGCGCGGCGTCTTGTCGAAGATCGCCCAGCGGCGGAAGTCTTCCTCCACGGTGTCGGCGAGTTCGGCGAGGAAGCGCTCGACGCCCACCGAGAGCACGAGCTTCATCATGTTGTCGACGCTGACGAAGGGCACGACGTTGAGTTGGCGGGTCATCAGAAGCTCCGGGTCGGGCGGTCGAAGATCTGCCGGCCCATCAGGCTCGCGGCGAGATCCACCATGAGAAGCGCGGTGCGGCCGCGCTCGTCGAGAAAGGGGTTGAGCTCCACGAGGTCGAGCGAGCCGACAAGGCCGCTGTCGTGCAGCATCTCCATCGCCAGATGCGCCTCGCGGAAGGTGGCACCGCCCGGCACCGTGGTGCCGACCGCCGGGGCGATGCCGGGATCGAGGAAGTCGACGTCGAGGCTGACATGGAGGACGCCGTTCGCCGCGCTCACACGCTCGAGAAAGGCACGCAGCAGCGGCACGAGGCCGGTCTCGTCGATCGCCCGCATGTCGTGGACGGTGACGCCGGCCCAAGCCAGCGCCGCGCGTTCGGCCGGATCGACGGAACGAAGGCCCATCATGGCGACATGCGCGGGGTCGAGCGGCACGGGCGGCGGCGGCATCGCGTCGCCGAAGCCCGGCTGGCCCGTGAGATAGGCCATCGGCACGCCGTGCAGGTTGCCGCTGGCGGTACTCTCGAAGGAGTGGAAGTCGGGATGGGCGTCGAGCCACAGGACGAAGAGCGGACGCCTGCGCTCCGCGGCGTGGCGGGCGATGCCGGAGATCGTGCCGGCCGACAGCGAATGGTCGCCGCCGAGGAAGATCGGGAAGCCCGCGCCGGCGGCCTCATAGGCGGCGTCTCCCAGCGCCTGCGTCCACGCAGCGAATTCCGGCAGGTGATGCACGGCGGGGTTCGCATGGGTGATGGCCGGCAGTTGTCCCGGCGCGACATTGCCGCGATCCTGGACGCGAAGGCCCAGCGCCTCCAGCGCCTCGCCGAGGCCCGCCGTGCGATAGGCGCTCGGCCCCATGTCGCAGCCGCGCCGTCCCGCGCCATCCTGCACGGGGGCGCCGACGAGGATGCAGGTGTCGTGCATGAAGGCTCCGCTTCGTTCGAGTCGCCGTCATCGTAGCGTCGCCCCCTGGCGATCCGAACGAACCAGATTGGCAAATCGAGCGGTCTTGGCTATCGATCTGGAAGCTTCTATATCTCGAAACGGCAATGCATGGACGACATCGACCGCCGCCTCGTCACCATCCTGCGCCATGACGGGCGCCGTTCGATCTCCGACATCGCGCTCGAGCTCGCCCTGTCGCGCGCCACGGTGCGCGCCCGGATCGAGCGGCTGGAGGGGCGCGGCGAGATCGTCGGCTATACGGTGGTGCTGCGCGCCGACGCGGTGGCGATGCCCGTGCGCGGACTGACGATGGTGGAGGTGGAGGGCCGGATGCTCGACCGCGTGGTGGATGCGCTCGTCGGCTTTCCCGAAATCGGCGCGGTCCACACTACGAACGGCAAGTGGGATCTGGTGCTGGAGATTTCGGCCGGAAGCTTGACCGATCTCGACGCCGTGCTGCGGCGCCTGCGGCTCGTCGCCGGCATCACGGCGTCGGAAACGACGCTGCTTCTGTCGACGCCCCGCTCGACGAAGGCCCGGCTCTAGCTTGAGCCATGGGCAGCGGAGACATAGGGGGGGCGGAGACATGGGGCGGCGCATCGGCCGCCCCATCGGGGTCTTCAGCCGCCGAGGCCGAGTTCGGTGACGAGCGCGGTGACGCGTTCGTTCTCGGCCGCGAGGAAGCTCTTGAACTCGGCTGACGGCATGTAGAGGTTCTGCCAACCGCGCTTGCGGCAGATCTCGTTCCATTCCTCGCTCGCCGCCACGGCGCCGAGCACTTCGTCGAACCCGGCCAGCGCCTCGGCGTTCAGACCCGGCGCGCCGACGAGGCCGCGCCAGTTCACGAGTTCGGTGTCGACACCCTGCTCGCGGAAGGTCGGCACGTCGATGCCCGGCAGTCGTTCGGGCGAGGAGATGCCGAGCGCCCGAAGCTGGCCGGTGGCGATGAGATCGCCGAACTCGGCATAACCGCCGGTCGCGACGCTCACTTGGTTCGACAGGACGAGCGGCAGCATCTCCGAGCCGGCGCCGACCACGATGTAGTTCATCGCCTTCACGTCGCCGCCGATCGCCTTCACCACCTGGGCGCTGACGAGGTGGTCGGGGCTGCCGATGCCGAACCCGCCCCAGGAGACGGCGCCGGGATCGGCCTTGAAAGCCTTGGCCAGAT
This sequence comes from Aureimonas sp. AU12, assembly GCF_001463705.1. Lineage (GTDB taxonomy): Bacteria > Pseudomonadota > Alphaproteobacteria > Rhizobiales > Rhizobiaceae > Aureimonas. The sequence continues at coordinate 38,385 of NZ_BBWH01000013.1, forward strand.
CGTCGAGCGACTTCAGCGGCGAGGCGGCGGCCACCACCAGCGGCTGGTATTCGCCCTGCAGCCGGGCGACCGGCGTCGCCTCGTCGAGCGTCACGGCCGACTTGTTGATCAGCACCGCGCCGACCATGCCGAGACCGGCGGTCAGCAGCGTCGAGGGCGTGCCGGAGCCGACGAGCTGCGCCAGCCCGATCGTGCCGCCGGCGCCGGGCACGTTGAGCACCTCGACATTGCCGACGATGTCCTTCGTTTCCATGATCTGCTGGATGGTGCGCGCCAGCGTGTCGTAGCCCCCGCCGGTGCTGGCGGCGGCGATGAGGATCAGTTCCTCCGGCGTCGCGGCGCGGGCCGCGCGGGCGCCGAGGCCCGGCACGAAGCCCGCCCCGGCGAGAACGGCGAGCCCCTGTGCGAACCGGCGTCGATGAATCGGCATGTCGTTCCTCCCCTTGAGTGTCTGCCACACGCCGGGACAGTGCCCCTGCAACCTGCGGCCGGCAAGCGGCGAAGAAACCAGGGGGCGGGGCGCCGGGAGGGCGGATTGTCATATCCCCGATACGAAGAGCGGTCAGGGTCCGCCGCGATCACGTTGAGAGGAGCGGCAGGCCGTGGATATGGAACGCGTTGAACAGGCCGGGGCCGACTACGAGCGCATCCGCAACGAACTCGCCGACAGTTTCGACGAGGAGTTCGAAGTGGCGATGGACGAGGACCGGCTCGACCGGATGTTCGACGCCATGGCGGACGATCCCGACCGCCAGAGCCTGGAGCGCGGCGTCTATTTCCGCGAGCTGTTCCGCCTGCAGCGCGAGCTGGTGCGGCTGCAGGACTGGGTGCAGGCCGAGGGCCTGAAGGTCGTCGTGCTCTTCGAGGGCCGCGATTCCGCCGGCAAGGGCGGCGCCATCAAGCGCATCACCCAGCGGCTCAACCCACGCGTCTGCCGCGTCGTGGCCCTGCCCGCCCCCTCCGAGCGCGAACGCTCGCAGTGGTATTTCCAGCGCTACGTGCCGCATCTGCCGGCCGCCGGCGAGATCGTGCTGTTCGACCGGTCCTGGTACAACCGGGCCGGCGTCGAGCGGGTCATGGGCTTCTGCAACGAGGCGGAGGTCGAGGAGTTCTTCCGCTCGGTGCCCGACTTCGAGCGCATGCTGGTGCGCTCGGGCATCGTCCTCATCAAGTACTGGTTCTCGATCACCGACGAGGAGCAGTCCTTCCGCTTCCACATGCGAATCCACGATCCCCTGAAGCAGTGGAAGCTGTCGCCGATGGACGTCGAGAGCCGACGGCGCTGGGAGGACTACACCCGCGCCAAGGAGGCCATGCTCGAGCGCACCCACATCGCGGAGGCTCCGTGGTGGGTGGTCGAGGCCGTCGACAAGAAGAAGGCGCGGCTCAACTGCATCCGCCACTTCCTCGACCAGATCCCCTATGGCGACGTCGAGAAGCCGACGGTGACGCTGCCCGATCGCGTGCGCCATCCCGACTACATCCGTCATCCCGTTCCCACCGACATGATCGTGCCCGACCGCTATTGACGGCCCGACCCCGAAGGCGGACGGTTCGGCGG
>NZ_BBWH01000014.1 GCF_001463705.1 Aureimonas sp. AU12
GTTCGGCGGGGACCGACCGCCCCGCCCGCCGAGACCGTCCTTCCCCACTGAGCCCGCATTGCCCCGCCTCACGTTCCCGCCCCAGCGCAGCGCAGCGCCGAAGATCCCGACGCCGCCCGCGCAGCCGGGCCTCGTCTGGGGCTTCTCGATCGATGGGGACCGCATCGCGGCGCTGGGAGAGGCCGACCTCGATCTGCTGGGCTCCGGCGAGACGGAGGGAGACGAGGCGGAGTTCCGCTGGCTGCACCTGAACCTTGCCAACCAAGGCACCCGGCGCTGGATCGAGGAGCAGGCGGCGCTGCCCGAGGCGGTGCGCGAACTCATGCTGTCGAGCGAGACGCACCAGCGGGCGCTCGTGGTGGAGGGGCATGTCGCCTGCGTCCTCCACGATTTCGAGGTGGATTTCGGCACCGAGGAGACCTCGCGCGTCGGTTCGCTGTCGCTGGCGCTCGGCGCCAACGCGATGCTGACCGCCCGCCACCATCCGCTCTCGGCCGGCAACGTGGTGCGCCGGCGCGTCGAGGCTGGCGCGCGGCCGCGCGATGCCGCGCAAGCCTTCGACCTCGCGGTCGGCGCGATCCTCGAGATCGCGGCGCGGCGGGCCACCGTGCTCGGCGTCGCCGTGCAGGGAAGCGAGGACAAGCTCCTCGCCGACGGCTGGGAGCCCGACCCCAAGGCCCTCGCCGCGCTTCGCCGCGAGGGCGTGCGCCTGCACCGGCAGGTCTCGGGCATCCGCGCCGTGCTGCAACGCCTGGAGACCGACGAGGAATTGCCCGAGCCGCTGCTGGCGACGATGGAGAAGCTGAACCAGCGCGTCGTCTCGTTGCATGGCGATGTCGGGGCGGCGCAGGGCGACCTTCGCCTGCTGCGCGACGAGATCGACCTGCAGATGACGCAGCGCACCAACCGCAACCTCTACGTCCTGTCGATCCTCTCGGCGCTGCTCCTGCCGGCGACGCTCGTCACCGGCTTCTTCGGCATGAACACCGGCGGCATGCCGTGGAGCGGCTCGGCGCACGGCACGCTCTTTGCCGGAGCCGCCGTCGCGGGCTCGGCCGCCTCGATCTATCTCTGGCTGCGCGGCAAGGACTTTCTCGGAAGCTGACGCCCGTCGCCGCTCAGGCGGTGGCGACCAGCGCGATCCCGTCGCTTCGGAAGCGCTCCAGCATGGCGAAGAAGATCGCCGAGCGCGTGGTGTAGACGGCGCGCGGCCCCGCGACGAAGGCGAAGGACTTGAAGACGATCTTGCCGTCCTCGATGCCGTCGATGAAGACGGACGGCGCGGGATCGGCGAGCACCGCCTCGTGCGCGGCATAGATGTCGAGCAGCGCGCGCCGCACGTTGGCGACGTCCACGTCGAGCGGCGCGGCGAAGACGATCTGGATGCGCCCGAGCGGGTTCGCCAGCGTCATGTTGCGGATCGTCTTGGTAATCAGCTCGGAATTGGGCACGATCAGGGTCGAGCGGTCGGCGATCTGGATCTCGGTGGAGCGCACGCTGATGCGCCGCACGTCGCCCTCGTCGGTGCCGATGCGCACGGTGTCGCCGATCTTCACCGGCCGCTCGGCGAGGAGAATGAGGCCGGAGACGAAGTTCTGGGTGATCGCCTGCAGACCGAAGCCGATGCCGACCGAGAGCGCCGAGACCACGAGGGCGATGCGCTCGACGCCGATGCCGAGCGCCGTCAGCGCCCAGAAGCCGGCGAGGATGATGCCGGCATAGCTGACGATGGTGGAGACCGAATTGCGCGCACCGGGGTCGAGGTCGGTGGCCGGAAGGTAGCGTTCGTCGAGCCAGTGGCGCACCCCGCGCATCAGCGCGATGCCGACCGCCAGCACCACCACCGCCTTGAGGATCGAGCCCGGCACGATGGTGAAGCCGCCGATGTTGATCTCGGCGGAGTTTCCGAACTGGTAGAAGAGCGAGCTGGCGCCCGGCCCGAGCGGCCCCGACAGGAGGATCGCCGCGAGCACGAGGATGGCGATGCGCAGGACCGCCGACAGCACCACGCCGATCTGGCCGACCTGCGACTTGCGAAGGCCGAGGCCCGCGTGGAGCGAGCGCCCGAGCCGGCTCTCGCCCGACAGGAGCGTGGTGCAGAGATCGTCGGCCACCACGAGCAGCAGATAGGCCGCCGCCGCGACGATCGCGGTCCAGATCGTCTGCCGGCTGAGGAAGAGCGCGAAATTCACGTAGCCCTGGAACGCCGCGACGACGCTGACGACGACGCAGATCCAGGCGGCCAGCGTCGCCAGCGTCACGAGCGTCGTCTGCGCGCTCGGCTCGCGGCTCGCCCCTTCCGGGTGATTGCGCCGCAGGCGGCCGAGACTGACGAGAACGGCGACGATGAGGCCGCAATAGGTGAAGGCGACGACGTAGTTGAGGAGGATCGCGGCCGGCTGGCTGACGCCCACCGCCCGCCCCGTCTCGACGATCGCGACGCCGCAGAAGGTCAGGACGGCGCAGAGGCCGGGATAGGATCGCAGCCGCCGCGCGGCATCCTCTCCGATCGGCAGCAGGCGCCAGGACGGCTTGCCGACGAGCAGCAGCCCGGCGCCGAGCGCCAGAACGAAGGCGCCGACCGTGGCCGTCACCGTCAGCATCTCGGCGAGCGGGCGCACGCCTCGCGTCAGGAAGCCCGCCCAGTTCGCCGTGGCATAGACGGCGAGGAAGCCGAGCGCCGAGGTCAGCGTGCCCACGAGCACGAACCAGAGCGCCAGCCCCGAGCGCCGGGCGCGCGAGGCCGGAACCTGGCTCACCGCGAAGTTGCGCCCGGCCTGGCGCAGGCGCCGCCGCACCGGCAGGATGAGCACGGCGGCAATCGCCAGCGCGCCCGCCAGCGCCAGAAGCCGCAAGGGCAGATTGGCCTGCGGAATGCGGTTGAGCGCGTCGCCGAAGAAGTCTCGGAAGCGCGCGCTGTCGTCGGGCAGGCTGGCGCCGACCACGCTCCAGAGCGCCGGCGAGAGCGGCGAGGCGACGAGCTTGAACGTATCGCGGCTGAACGCCTCGTTGATCTCGAGGATCATCCGGTCGATCAGGTCCTTGGCGTCGGCCGCGAGCAGGCGCCCGCGCTTGATCGCCGAGTCGAGATCGCCGCGCTCGGTGTCGAGCTTATCGCGCTGCGCCTTGACGTCGGGCGCCTCGGCGTCGGTCGCCTCGCCGAGTTCGGCGATGCGGGCGTCCATCGCCTCCAGCTGCGGCACGAGCAGCGCCACGGCGGCGTTGGCGGCGGTGCCGACCGCCATACCGCGATCGCGCAGCTCGGCCTTGCGGGCCGCATCCGTGTCCCCGTCGGCGGCCTGCGTGATGGCGCCGAGCTCGGCCGTCTGCGCGTCGAGCACGGCGATCGGATCGGGCGCGGCGACCGCGCCGTCCTGAGCCTGCGCGAGCGTTGCCGCCATGAAGAGAAGGCAGCCGGCGAGTGCGGCAGCCCATGCCCGCAGGAAGGTCTTGATCGTCATCGATGCGTCCCCTCCGGTCGCGTCGCCGCTCCGGTCTCTCGAACTCGCGGTGTCGTTCCGGCCCCGCCCCATCCCCCCGGACGGATCGCGCATCCGTGCAGGCGACGCGATCCCGGCGCATGGACCTGCGGCCCGGCCATAATGTGGCGAGCCTTGCCCGGACCTCACGGTTCGGCGCCGGCTTGCCCGTCCGCCGATCCTGCGGGACAAGGTCGGGCGCGGCACGGCGAATCACGGGTGGCTCGGGCGCGCGACCCGGCAAGCGCGGTCGCTCCCCGCATGCCGGGTCGATCGAACGCAACGGGCGGGATCTCGCATGCCAGGCATCTTCGACGGACTGATCGCGACGCCGCTGACGCTGGGTCTGGCCTTGATGGCGGCCTTCTTCGTCGGCCTGTCGAAGGGCGGCCTGCCGGTCGTGGGCATGCTCAGCGTGCCCATCCTGGCGCTCGCCATGCCGCCGCTGGCGGCCGCCGCGCTCATCCTGCCGATCTACGTCGTGTCGGACCTCGTCGGCATCTATCTCTACCGCCACCGCTACAACCTGCGGAACCTCGCGATCCTCGCCCCGGCCAGCTTCGTCGGCGTCGCCATCGGCTGGGCCACCGTGTCGATCATCCCCGACCGCGCCATCACCTTCACGATCGGCGCCCTCGGCCTGCTGTTCTGCCTCGATGCGTTCGCCAAGCGGCGCCGGCCCGTGGCGGCACGCCCGGCCGACGTGCCGCGCGGCCTGTTCTGGGGCGTCCTGTCGGGGATCTCGTCCTTCATTTCGCATGCGGGCGGGCCGCCCTATCAGATGTACGTTCTGCCCCAGCGGCTTGAGAAGCTCGAATATGCGGGGACGACGACGATCCTCTTCGCCTTCGTCAATGCGGTGAAGGTCTTCTTCTACTGGCAGCTCGGGCAGGTCTCGATCGCCGGCAATCTCGAACCGACGCTCGTTCTCCTGCCGATCAGCGTCGCCGCCGCCTTCCTCGGCGCCTGGGCGACGCGGCGCATCGACGAGCGCCTGTTCTTCAAGCTGGTGGAAGGCGTGCTCTTCGCGTCGTCCCTTCTCCTCGTCGTCAAGGCGATCCGCGGCTGACGGGGCGCCGGCCGGTTCAGGTGCCGCAGAAGGTCCGGTAGGGCTCAATGGCGATCGGCGGCGGCTCCCCCTCGCCCGGCTGGTCGTCGTAGGGCCGGGAAAGACGGGCGTTCAGCGCCTCGAACGGGCCGAAATCGGCATGGCCGACCGCCGCCTCGATCGCGGCCTCCACGCGGTGGTTGCGCGGAATCACGGCCGGGTTCGTCCGGCGCATGGCCGCGCGCCGCTCAGCCGGGTCCATACCATCCCTTGCGAGACGCTCGCGCCAGCGCACGGCCCAGTCGTCGAACGCGGCAGGGTCGCGGAACAGGATGCGCACCGCGTCGTTGCCGCCGGTCTCGGCCTCGCAGAGCCGGCGGAAGGTCAGCGTCTGATCGGCGCCGTTCGCCTCCATCCGGTCGAGGAGGTCCTGTGCCAGCGCCGCATCGCCATCCTCCCAGGGCGCGCCCAGGCCGATCTTGCGGCGCAGGCCGTCGACATAGGCATCACCCATCAGAGCGGGAAAGACGGAGAGGGCCGCATTGGCCCGCTCCACCGCCGCTTCGCGGTCGCTCGCGATGAGCGGCAGCAGGCTTTCGGCGAGGCGCACGAGGTTCCAGTGCGCGATGCCCGGCTGGTTGGCGAAGGCGTAGCGGCCGTTGCGGTCGATCGAGGAGAAGACCGCCGCCGGATCATAAGCGTCGAGGAAGGCGCAAGGGCCGTAATCGATGGTCTCGCCGGAGATCGACATGTTGTCGGTGTTCATGACGCCGTGAACGAAGCCGACGCTCATCCACTGCGCGACGAGCCGCACCTGCCGGCGCATGACCCCTTCGAAGAAGGCGAGAGCGGGCTCGGGCGCCTCGGCCGCCGCCGGATCGTGGCGGGCGATGGCATAGTCGACGAGGCGCCGCAGCCCGTCCTCGTCGCCGCGCGCGGCGAAGAACTGGAACGTGCCGATGCGGATGTGGCTGGCGGCGACGCGCGTCAGCACCGCGCCCGGCAGTTCCGTCTCGCGCAGCACGCTTTCGCCGGTCTCGACGGCGGCGAGAGCGCGGGTGGTGGGGATGCCGAGCGCCGCCATGGCCTCGCTCACCAGATACTCGCGCAGCACCGGGCCGAGCGCTGCGCGCCCGTCGCCCCGGCGCGAGAAGGGTGTCGGCCCCGAGCCCTTGAGCTGGATGTCGAAGCGTCGGCCCTCCCCGTCCACCACCTCGCCGAGCAACACCGCGCGCCCGTCGCCGAGCTGCGGCACGAACTGGCCGAACTGATGCCCGGCATAGGCGAGCGCGATCGGATCGGCGCCCTCGGGCACGCTGGCACCCGACAGGAAGGCGGCCCCCGCCGGGCTGTCGAGCGCCTCCGCATCGAGGCCTAGAGCCTCGGCGAGCGGCCGGTTCAGCCGGATCAGCCGCGGCCGCATCACTGGCGTCGGCGCGACCCGCGCGAAGAAGGCCGGCGGCAGAGCGGCATAGCTGTTGTCGAAGGCAATCGGATGGGACATGGAGGCTCCGCGAACGGCCGAGAGAGGCGGCGGCGGATCGCCGCTGCCTCCGGCGGCCGGGACGGCCCCAAGATAGGGAGCCGACCGACCGTTCTCAACGCGCGAGGCCATGTGGACGTTACCATCGCGCGGCCCGCCTCACGATCTCCGCGTCGTCAAGAGAGGAGCCTGTAATGCGCCGCGCGGGCGACGAGCTGGGCGCGGTTGCGGGCGCCGAGTTTGCGGGCGGCGGCGTTGAGATGCATCGTCACGGTGGGCGCCGAGCGGTTGATCTTCAGCGAGATCTCCTTGGCCGACAGCCCCTCGCCCGAAAACCGCACGCATTCGCGCTCGCGCGGGGTCAGGCGCACGGCGCGCGACTGGCGCTCGGCCTCGCCGAAGAGCGGCTCGATCGCGGCGTGGACGGCATGGGCGAGAAGCGCGAAATCGGCCAGATGCTCCTGCGCCTCGCGGTCGAAATCGGCCGCCGCGTCGTGGCGGATACCCGTCACGGTGGCGCAGTCGCCGCGCAGGAGATGGATCGGCACCGTCATGCCGCAGGTGATGCGGGCGTCGTGGACATAATCGACCACCGGGGCATGCACCTCGCTGAGCGAGCGGTTCAGCACCGTGCGATCGTCGCGCCGGTAGCTCCAGACGAAGGGCTTGGGGCTCTGCAGCGCAAGATGCTGCACGGGGTCGATCTGGTAGAAGCCGCTCGACGACCAGAGCGCCGCCATGTCGGCGGGTACGTCGCGCATGCCGAAATAGGACGGCGTGATCAGCGTTCCCTCATGCGTGTAGGTCACCGGGGTGTAGTCGTAGATCAGCGCCGTGAGGCCGAGATGGCTCATCGCCTGATGCGCGTGGTCGAGCTTGCCGTCGATCCCCGCGATCGCCTCCAGCCCTTCCTCGAACTCCGAAACGTGCCAAGCCATCAACGCCTTGCCCTGCGACTGCCAATCGATGCGGCATGTTCACATTTTGAGCGCCCGGCGGCAAGATGGCGACGCCACGACCTATCGATTCTGATAGCTTTCGCACCAAGGCGTCCCGGACCTATGGTCCCGCCGACGAGAAGCCGAGGGAGTGGACAGCCATGTGGCGTGAGATCGAACCGGACGAGACGCGGCGCATCGCCGTCGAGGGCGGCGAGGTCGTCACCTATTCCTTCGGCAGCGGCGACGACGTCGTCCTGCTTTTGAACGGCGGCCCGGGCCTGCCCTGCGACTACCTGCGCGACAGCCATTCCTGCCTGATCGACCACGGCTACCGCGTCGTCGCCTTCGACCAGCTCGGCACCGGGCGCTCCGACCGGCCGACCGATCCCGCCCTCTGGACGATCGAGCGCTACGTGCGTGAGGTCGAGACCGTCCGCCAGACGCTCGGGCTCGGTCCGGTCCATCTCGTCGGCCAGTCCTGGGGCGGCTGGCTCTCGGTGGAATATGCGCTGACGCATCCGGACGCCCTGCGCACGCTGGTGCTGGAAAACACCGCCGCCGACATTCCCCATCTCGTCGGCGAGCTCGATCGGCTGCGCGAGGCGCTGGGCTCCGAGACCGTGGCGATGATGCAGCGTCACGAGGCCGAGGGCACGCTCGACCATCCCGAATATCAGGCCGCCATCACCGTCCTCAACTATCGCCATGTCTGCCGCCTCGCGGAATGGCCGGCGCCGGTGAAGCGCTCGCTCGGCGACTGGAACATGGGGCCCTACGAGACGATCCAGGGGCCGAACGAGTTCACCTATACCGGCAATCTCAAGGACTGGAACCGTGTGCCCGATATGCACCGGATCACCGTCCCGACGCTCATCACGGTCGGCCAGCACGACGAACTGACGCCGGCCTGCGCCATGCGGATGAAGCATGCGCTGCCCGACGCCGAGCTGAAGGTGTTCCCCAATTCCAGCCACATGCCCTTCTTCGAAGAGCCGGCGGCGTTCTTTCCGGTGCTCGTCGATTTCCTGGCGCGGCGCGGCGGCCGCGCATGAGGGCGCCGGCCGGGCTCACCGAAACAGGCGCAACCTCGGGCGGGTGCCCTCGCGCTCGGCTTGCCGGCAAGGCGGCCTGACCCGATGCATCGCTACCGCTTCGTCCTGACCCGGCCCTTCCAGCTCATCCCGGTGCTCCTGGGCATCAGCATCGTCACCTTCGTGCTGGTGCGCTCGATCCCCGGCGATCCCGCCCGCCTCATCCTCGGCACGCGCGCGACGCCCGAGGCCTTGGCGCGGGTGCGCGCCCAGTTCGGCCTCGATGCGCCGCTCTGGACCCAGTATCTCTACTTCCTGAAGAACCTCGGCGCCGGCGAGATGGGCCGCTCCATCCTCTACAAGGTGGACGTGCTCGGCCTCATCGCCAGCCGCATCGAGCCGACGCTGGTGCTGGTGGCGGGCGCCGTCGCGCTCTCGCTTCTCATCTGCGTGCCGATGGCGACCTTCGCCGCGCGCCATCGCGGCGGCCCGGTGGATCAGGGCGTGCGCTTCGTCTCGACGATGGGCCTCGGCCTGCCGAACTTCTGGCTGGCGATCATGCTCATCATCCTCTTCTCGGTGACGCTCGACTGGTTCCCCGTCTCCGGCTACGGCCAGACGCTGCCCGACAAGCTGCACCACATGGTGCTGCCCTGGGCGACGATCGCGCTGTCGCTGTCGGCGGTGCTGACGCGGAGCCTGCGCGCCACGCTGGTCGCCGAGATGCAGTCGGACGTGGCGCTGGCCGCCCGCGCCCGCGGGCTGCCCGAAGGCGTCATCTTCCGCCGCCACGTCCTGCCGAACTCGATCCTGCCGACACTCAACCTCCTCGCCGTCAACATCGGCTGGCTGATCGGCGGTACGGTCGTGGTGGAGCAGGTCTTCGCCATCCCCGGCATGGGGCAGCTGCTGGTGCGGGCGATCTTCTCGCGCGACTACATGGTGGTGCAGGGCGTCGCCATGGTCTTCGCGGTGGCTACCGTGCTCGTCAATTTCCTCGCCGATATTCTCACCGTCACGGCCGATCCGCGGGTGAAGCTGTGAGCGCGGCGCTTCCCGTTCCGACGCTCGCCCCGCCGCTGCCCGCCAGCCGCTCGCGACGCATTGCCGGCCTTCCCGCGCCGCTGCTCGCGGGCGCCGCGATGCTCGCGCTGTTCCTGGCGCTGGCGCTGCTCGCGCCGCTCATTGCGCCCTACGATCCGATCTATCAGGACGCCACCGCGCGCCTGGCCTCGCCCTCGCTCGCCCATCCGTTCGGCACCGACAATTACGGCCGCGACATCCTCTCGCGCGTCCTCTTCGCCATCCGCATCGACCTGCAGCTCGCCGTCTTCGGCGTCGCCTTCCCCTTCGCCATCGGCACCGTGGTCGGCACGGTCGCCGGCTATTTCGGCGGGGTCGTCGACACCGTGTTCATGCGCATCGTCGATGTCGTGCTGGCCTTTCCCTTCCTCGTGCTGATGCTCGCCGTCATCACCATTCTCGGCCCCGGCCTGCAGAGCTTCTTCATTGCCATGGCGCTCGTCGGCTGGGTCTCCTACGCCCGGCTGGTGCGCGCCCAGATCCTCGTCCTCAAGGGCAGCGACTTCGCGGTCGCCGCCCGCTCGCTCGGCTTTTCCCATGCCCGCATCATGTTCCGCCATCTCCTGCCCAACGCGCTGACGGCCTCGATCGTCTTCGCCATGTCCGACTGCGTGCTCGTGCTCCTGTCGGGCGCGGCGATCTCCTATCTCGGCCTCGGCGTGCAGCCGCCCGCCGCAGAATGGGGCATCATGGTGGCCGAAGGCCAGGGCTTCATCTCGCGGGCCTGGTGGATCTCGGCCTTTCCGGGCCTTGCCATCGTCACGCTTGCCTTCGCCTTCAGCCTCGTCGCCGACGGCCTCGGCGAGTTCCTGGGACGACGGGCATGAGCGCCGCGCTGGACATCGAGGGCCTCAGCGTCGCCAGCCGCGACACGGGGCGCGAGCGGCGCATCGTCGACGACCTGTCGTTCCGGCTGGAGGCCGGCGAGATCCTCGGCCTCGTCGGCGAGAGCGGTTCGGGCAAGACGGTCGCCTGCCGCGCCCTCATGCGCCTGCTCCCGGCCTCGCTCGCGATCTCCGCGCGCCGGGTGGCGATCAACGGCCGCGAGGTCTCGAAACTGCCCGAGGCCGAGTTCGCCAAGCTGCGCGGGCGCGAGATCGGCATGATCTTCCAGAACCCCGCGAGCCATCTCGATCCGGTGATGCGCATCGGAGAACAGATCGCCGAGACCGTGCGCCACACGCGCGGCTTCTCGCGGCGCGAGGCGGCGCGCGAGAGTGTCGACCTCCTGCGCCAGGTCGGCATTCCCGATCCCGAGCGACGCGCGATGAGCTTTACGCACGAGTTTTCCGGCGGCATGCGCCAGCGCGCGATGATCGCCGTGGCGCTCGCCTCAGACCCGAAGGTGCTGATCGCCGACGAGCCGACCACCGCGCTTGACGTCACCGTGCAGGCGCAGATCCTGCGGCTGCTGACCGAGCTGCGCGACCGGCGCGGCCTGTCGATCGTCTTCATCACTCACGATCTCGGCGTCGTCTCGCAGCTCTGCGACCGCATCGCCGTTCTCTACGCGGGCCGGCTCTGCGAGATCGGGCCCAAGCGCGAAGTGCTGCTGGCGCCGCGACACCCCTACGCCGCTGGACTTGTCGCCTGCCAACCGGCGGCCAGCACAGGCGCCCGCCGTCTTCGGACGATCGAGGGCCAGCCGCCGTCCGCCGGCGCCATGCCGGAGGGCTGCCGCTTCCATCCGCGCTGTTCGAAGGCCGAGGACGACTGCCGCACGCGCCAGCCGCAGCTTGAGAGCGTCGGCGGCGATCATGCCGCCGCCTGCTTCCACCGGCTCGCCGCACCGGCCCGCCATGGAGGGATCGCCGCATGAGCGCCGTTCCCTCCTCCCCCGACACGATCCTCGAAGTCGACGATGTCGAGGTGCGCTTCGCCGCGCCCGGCGGCGGGCCGTTCGGCCTGCAGCGGCGCGAGGTGCGGGCCGTCAACGGCGTCTCGCTTTCCGTTCGCCGCGGCGAGACGGTCGGCATTGTCGGCGAGAGCGGATCGGGCAAGTCGACGCTCGGACGCGCCATCCTCGGCCTCGATCGCGTGACGCAGGGCCATGTCGTCTTCGATGGCATCAAGGTTTCGGACGGCCGGCGCGACGCATTGCGGACCCTTCGCTCGCGCACGGCCATGGTGTTTCAGGACCCCGCCAACTCGCTGAACCCGCGCCTGACGGTCGGCGAGACGCTGACGGAAGTCCTGCGCGTCCACGCCAAGACGGCGCGAGGTGGGGAAGGCGCCCGCGTCACCGAACTGCTGCGGCTCGTCGGGCTCGATCCCGCGCTCGCAGGGCGGCGTCCGGCCGCGCTGTCGGGCGGCCAGTGCCAGCGCGTCGGCATCGCGCGGGCGCTCGCGGTGGAGCCCTCGCTCGTGATCGCCGACGAGTGCGTCGCCGCGCTCGACGTGTCGATCCAGGGCCAGATCATCAATCTCTTCCTCGATCTCAAGGACGAGATCGGCCTGACGCTGATCTTCATCGCCCACGACCTCGCCATCGTGCGCCGGCTCTGCGACCGGGTGGCGGTGATGTATCTCGGGCGCATCGTCGAGGAAGGCCCGACCGAGGCGATCTTCCGCGCCCCGCGCCACCCCTACACCGCCGCCCTCATCGCCGCGATCCCAGAGATCGACCCGGATCTGGCGCTGCCCGAGGCGCCGATGGGCGGCGAGCCGCCGAGCCCGCTCGCCCTGCCGCCGGGCTGCACCTTCCATCCGCGCTGCGGCTTTGCCGAAGATCGCTGCCGGACCGGCCCGCCGCCGAGCCTTCGCCGCGCCGACGACCACGGTTGGGCCTGCATCCTCGAGCCCGGCACGCTGGCGACGCCGGCGCGCAACGTCCCGTCTCTCCACCTCCCCCTCCGCCCCGACCATGAGGTTCCCGCATGACCCGATCCCGCATGACGCGCCTTCTTGCCGCCACCGCGCTGGCCGCCCTGTCCCTCACCGCCTCGATCGCCGAGGCGGCCGGTGTCCTGACGATCGGTCGCCGCGAGGATTCCACCACGTTCGACCCGATCGCCTCGGCGCAGAACGTCGACAACTGGGTCTATTCGAACGTGTTCGACGTGCTGGTGCGCGTCGACAAGACCGGCACGAAGCTGGAGCCGGGCCTCGCCGAGAGCTGGACCGTCTCGGACGACAAGCTCACCTACGTGTTCACCCTTCGCGACGCCAAGTTCTCCGACGGCTCGCCCGTCACCGCCGAGGATGCCGCCTTCTCGCTCCTGCGCATCCGCGACGAGCCGACCTCGCTCTGGTCTTCCTCTTATTCGATCGTCGACACCGCGACGGCCACCGACGCCAAGACGCTGACCGTCAAGCTGAAGGAGCCCTCGGTGCCCTTCCTCGCCTCGCTGGCTCTGCCGAACGTCTCGGTTCTGCCGAAGAAGGTGGTCGAGGCGAAGGGTGAGGAATTCGCCTCCGCGCCGATCGGCTCCGGCGCCTTCTCTGTAAAGGAGTGGATCCGCGGCGACCGGGTGATCCTCGAGAAGAACCCGAACTACTGGGACGCCGCGAAGGTCAGCCTCGATGGCGTCGAGTGGATCTCCGTGCCCGACGACAACACGCGCATGCTCAACGTGCAGGCCGGCGAACTGGACGCGGCGATCTTCGTGCCCTTCTCGCGCGTCGAGCAGCTGAAGCAGGACGCCGGCCTCAAGGTCTCGCTGGACACCTCGACCCGCGAGGACGCGCTCCTCATCAACCACGAGAAGGGCAAGCTCGGCGAGATCGCCGTGCGCCAGGCGCTGGACATGGCCATCGACAAGCAGGCGATCGTCGATGCCGTGACCTTCGGCATCGGAACGGTGGCGAACTCCTACATTCCGAAGGGCGCACTCTACTACAATGCCGACAACCTGCGCCGCCCCTACGACCCCGAGAAGGCCAAGGCGATGCTGGCGGAGGCCGGCGCGTCCGACCTGTCGCTCGACTACAACGTGAAGGCTGGCGACGAGGTGGACGAGCAGATCGCCGTCCTCATCCAGCAGCAGCTCTCGAAGGCCGGCGTCACCGTCAACATCAACAAGGTCGACGCCGCCTCGCAGTGGGACATGTTCATCGCCGGCGACTTCGACGTCGCGGTCGGCTACTGGACGAACGACGTGCTCGACCCCGACCAGAAGACGACCTTCGTGCTCGGAGACGATTCGAACATGAACTACATGACCCGCTACAAGAATGCCGACGTGAAGGCGCTGGTCGCCAAGGCCCGCACGGAGGCCGACCCGGCCAAGCGCGAGGCCATGTATGTGGAGTTGCAGACAACCGCGAAGGCCGACGCCAACTGGATTGACCTCTACTACAGCCCCTATATCAACGTGACGCGCGCCAATATCGACGGCTTCTACCAGAACCCGCTCGGCCGCTTCTGGCTGGAAGACGTCGTCAAGAACTGACGCCGCACTCGTCACGGTGCGGGCGGCGAAAACCACCCGCGCCACCCCCTCGAACAGCTTGCCGGCTGCATGTTCGCCGGCAGGCGCCGGGCTGGCCGATCAACCCGCCGGTTCCAGATGATGCGTCCAGCAGGCCGCCCGTCGTTTCGACGGGTCGGCGGTGGAGGCCGGACCGATGACCCCTTTCGAAGTCTCGTGGGACGAAGCGAAGCTCGAGGCCGTTCGCGACCGGGTCCGCGCCTTCCGCATGCCCGTGACACCCCAGGTTTTGGATGGCGAGGGCTGGCGCTATGGCTGCGACCCCGCCTTCCTCGAGACGCTGCGCCAATATTGGCTCGACGGATTCGACGCCCGCGCCGCCGAGCGCGAGCTTAACCGCTTTCCGCAGGTTACGCTCCGGGTCGAAGGCCTCGATCTCCATGCCGTCCATCTCGTCGGCGAGGCCGAGGGGCGCAATCCGCTTCTCCTGACCCATGGATGGCCGGGCTCGACCTATGAGTTCTGGCAGGTCGCGGAACCCCTCGCCTTCCCCAGCCGCTTCGGCGGCCGGGCCGAGGACGCGTTCGATCTCGTGATCCCCTCGCTGCCGGGCTTCGGCTTCTCCGGCAAGCCGTCCCGCCCGATCGGCCCGCGCACCGTCGCGAGGCTCTTCGACACGATGATGCGCGAGGGCTTCGGATATTCGCGCTATCTGGCGCAAGGCGGAGATTGGGGCGCCGGCGTCAGCGCTTTGCTGGCGCTCGACCATCCCGCGAGCGTCAAGGGGATCCATCTGAACTACCTGCTGGTGCAGCCGGCCGGCGACCCCGAGACGGCGGAAGAAAAAGCCTGGAAATCGGCCTATGACGACGCGCAGCAGCGGCTCGGCGGCTATTCCCATCTGCAGGGCACGAAACCGCAGTCGCTGGCCTATGCCATGGCCGATAATCCAATGGCGCAGGCGGCCTGGCTGGTGGAGCGCTTCCACGACTGGGCCGATCTGCGAGGCAAACCCTTCGAGGAAGTCTTCACCCTCGACCAGCTCCTCACCGACGTGATGATCACCGTCATGAACGACGCCTTCCCGACCGCCGCCTGGATCTACGCGGGCGCCGCCGAGGAGGGCATTCGCAAGATGGCGGCGGGGCAGCGGGTCGATGTTCCCACCGCCTTCTCGGCCTATCCCGACCCGCGCGCGCCGAACCCGCCGCGAAGCTGGGTGGAGCGCGGCTACCGGCTAACGCGCTGGCGCGACATGCCCCGCGGCGGCCATTTCGCCGCGATGGAAGCGCCCGACCTCTTCGTCGAGGACCTTCGCGACTGGTCGCGCTCCCTCGCCTGACACGTCAATCGGGCAGGATCAGCACCGCCCGCAGGTCGTTGACGTTGGTCAGCGTCGGCCCGGTACGCACGAGGTCGCCGAGCCGGTCGAACAGGGTGTAGCTGTCATGGGCTTGCAGGACGGCGGCGGGGTCGAGCCCGGCTTCGCGGGCAAGGGCCAGCGTTGGCGGCGAGATCACCGCGCCCGCCGCATCCTCCGTGCCGTCGATGCCGTCGGTGTCTCCGGCCAAGGCATGAATACCGGGTTCGCCGCCGAGCGCCACGGCGAGCGAGAGCAGAAACTCGCTGTTGCGCCCGCCCCGGCCCGGGGGCCCCGAGCCGATCGTCACCGTGGTCTCGCCGCCCGAGAGCAGCACCGCCGGCCCGCGCACGGGATGGCCGTGCCGCTTCACCGAGCGCGCGATGCCGGCCATCACGATCCCGGCCTCGCGCGCCTCGCCCTCCAGCGCATCGCCGAGGATCAGCGGCGTGATGCCGGCGGCGCGTGCCACCGTTGCGGCGGCTTCGAGCGCCATCTGCGGCGTCGCGATCAGGCGGAAATCGGCCTCGAAGGGCTGGGCCGGCTCGGGCGGAGCGGCGAGACGGCTGCGTACGGCGTCGGGCAGGCCGGGGCCGAGGCGCGCCGCCAGCGCGCCGAGATCCTCGCCGGCATCGGGATCGAAGACCGTGGGGCCGGATGCGATGGCGCGGGGGTCGTCGCCCGGCACGTCGGAGATCGCCAGCGTCACCAGCCGTGCCGGACGCGCGGCGAGCGCCAGCCGGCCGCCCTTGATGCCCGACAGCCGGCGCCGGACGCGGTTCATCTCGTTGATCCCCGCACCGGAGGCGAGGAGCAGGCGGTTGACCGCGATCTTGTCGGCCAGCGTCAGTCCGTCCGCCGGCAGCGCCATCAGCGACGAGCCGCCGCCCGAAACGAGCGCCAGCACGAGATCGTCGGGCCCCAGCCCGTTGAGCGCGCCGAGAATGCGCCGCGCCGCGCTTTCGCTCATCGCATCGGGCACCGGGTGGGCGGCCTCGATCACCTCGATCCGGCGCGTCGGGGCGCCGTGCCCGTAGCGCGTCACCACGACACCGGAGAGGTCGACGTCGGGCCAGGCCGCCTCCACCGCCTGCGCCATCACGGCGGCGGACTTGCCGGCGCCGACCACGACGCAGCGCCCGCGCGGCTTCTCCGGCAGGAACGGCGCGAGGACACGCAGCGGATCGGCGCTGGCGATGCCGGCGGCGAACACGCGCTCCAGCCAGGCGCGGGGGTTGAACCCCGCGGTGTCGACGGTCTGCACGGCGCTCATGATCCCTCCCCGATCGCTCTCTGCCCGCGATCCTAGACGATCGCCGGCCGGCGTGCAGGAGCCGCGGCGGATCCCTGCCTTGCAACATATCGACGGCATTCGGCTACATTTCGTAACGCTGCGGCCCGAAACCTGTCGCCGAAATCCCGCATCCTCGTCTTGCTCGACAAGGAGACGAACCGATGACGAACCCCCGCAAGCTGTCCCAGTCCCCGGCACGGTCCTTCGACCGCGCCCGGTCCCTCGCCGCCGTGGTGGGCAGACGGCTTCTGGTGCAGGCGGCCCTGTCGGGCACCGTCATGCTCGGCCTTCAGATGGCCTCGCAGATCGATCTGGGTCTCTCCGCGAAGCTGGCGGGGGTCGACTGGTCGCAGCTCGCCGACGCCCACACGGCGCCCGAACAGGCGAACAGGGATGCGCCGACGCGCCCCGATGTCGAGGCTTCGCACCCGCTGGATCTCGTGCGAACCGCGTCCCTCACGCCGGCCCCCACCACCACGGTCCTGGCTTGGCCGGCGGCCCCGGCCGCGAGAACCAGCCGCCTTCCGGGTCCTGCCGGGATCGACGCCACCAGGCCGCAGGCCGCGGTGACGGCCGAAGAGCGCCCTCGCCCCGTGACGCGCGCCCGCACGCAGGGCGCAGGCACCGCATCCGCCGCCGACGTCGTGCGCTTCGACGAATGCCAGCCGCTCTGCGAGTCCCGTGATCCCCTGCTTCTCCAGACGGCGATGGTGACCGGCGGCCGCGACACGGCGACCATCGCGCCGGTCGCTGAGCGGCTCGTATCCGTCGCTTCGCCCTCGACCATTCCCGAACTGGGGTCGCAGCTCTCCGAGCCCGCCCCGCCGCTAGCGCGCGGCGTCGTCGGCACGGCCGTGGACGGTCTGGTCGGCGCGCGCGACGTCGCCGCATCGGCGGTCGGCAGGGTCGCCGGGCTCGTCGGCTGGTAGCCGGTCCCGGCCCGCGCGGCAGGGCGAGCGGCTCAGGCGAGGGGGAAGCGCACCTCCTGACGCAGACCGCCGCCCTCGCGATGCGAGAGGACGATCGTTCCCCCGTGGCGCTCGATGATCTCGCGCGCGATGGCGAGCCCGAGCCCCGCCCCGCCGCCGGCCTGCGGCCCGCCGGCGGGCTCCGGTTTGCCACGAGCCGGATCGACCCGGAAGAAGGGCTCGAAGACACGGTCCATCAACGCCGGGGGAATACCCGGTCCCCGGTCCTCGATCAGGACGAGCGCTTCGCCCGCGTCGCGATCGAGGCTGATCTCGCCGCCGCCGCCGTGGCGCGCGGCGTTCTCCGCGAGGTTGCCGAGTGCCCGTCTGAGGGCGTTCGGCTCGCCCGTCACATCGAGAGGCCCGACGCCGCCCGGCTCGAACCGCACGGGAAGACCGATTTCCGAGAGGTCGGCCGCCAGGTGCGCCAGGAGGTCCGGCAGCGCCACCACCTCGCGCGCGCCCGGCGCCACCTCCTCGCGCACGAGCCGGATGGCGCTGTCGGCGATGGCGTCAAGTTCGGCGAGGTCGCGCAGCCAGGTTCCGCGCTCGCCCTCGGGCAGGAACTCGGCGCGCAGCCGCATGCGGGTCATCGGCGTGCGCAGATCGTGGCCGGCCGCCGCGATCAGCCGCATGCGGCTTTCCACGGCATGGCCGAGCCGCTGCGACAGGACGTTCAGCGCCCGCGCCGTCGCCTTCACCTCCGCCGGCCCCCGCTCGGGGATCGGCGCCAGCGTGCCGTCCGGGCGCACGCGTTCGAGCGCGGTCTGCAGCAGTTGCATCGGCCCGACGATGCGCGAGGCCGCATAGAGCGAAACCGCCACGGCCCCTGCGACGACGAGCCCCAGATAGGCCGTGAGCAGCCGGATCGGCGACGGCGGTTGGCCGAAATAGGGAAGATAGAGCCAGTCCTCGCCGGCGAGCAGCACCGCGAGGCGCACCTCACCGCCCGCCATCCGCACCAGACGCACGTCCGAACCGAGATGCACCAGTTCGGAGCCTTGTTCCATCTCGTCCAGCGCCTCCATGGCAGGCGTCGGCGGCGGGCCGACATCGAGGCCGACGCTGCGCGCCGTCTCGGCCGAGCCGGCGAGGAGCCGCAGGATCGAGGCTGCCTGCAGTGAGAAGCTGGCCGTCACGGGCCGCCCACCGGGATCGCGCGCCAGAATGTGGATGGTGACGGCGGCCGCGATCAGCACGACGCCCACGATGGCGGCGACGAGCAGGGCCGCCAGCCGCGTCCGCAGCGATCTCACGCGTCGCTCCGCTCGGTGCGGGCGGCGAACTGGTAACCACCGTTGCGCACGGTCTTGAACAGGCGAAAGACGCCGTTGTCGCCGAACTTGCGGCGCAGGCGGCTCATCGTCACGTCGATCGTGCGATCGAACGGATCCGTCGAGACCCGCCCATGCAGCAGATCGAGCAGCGTCTCGCGCGACAGCACGCGGCCGGGCCGCTCTAGGAAGATCATCAGAAGATCGAACTCGGCGCCGGTCAGCTCGATCGGTGCGCCTGCCGCGTCTCGGACCTGCCGCGTGGCTTCGTCGGCCTCGAAACCTTCGAAGCGGAAGCGCCGATCGGATGCCCCGGCTGGCTCGGGCTCGCCGCGCCGCAGCACCGCCCGGATGCGCGCGGCGAGTTCACGCGGGTTGAACGGCTTTCCGAGATAGTCGTCGGCGCCGAGTTCGAGGCCGATGATGCGGTCGACGTCCTCCTTCAGCGCCGTCAGCAGGATCACGGCCGGCGCCGGACGCCGGTTGCGGATCTCGCGGCAGATGTCGAGGCCCGACCCGTCCGGCAGCATGACGTCGAGCACCACGAGATCGATGCCGCCTTCCATCAGCTGCGCCTCACACTCGCGCCGGCTCGCGGCGAGCACGATGTCGAACCCCTGCGTTTCCAGGTAGCGGCCGAGAAGTTCGCGAATGTCGCGATCGTCGTCGACGACGAGAACGCGCGAGCCGGCACTCATGGCCGGTTGCCCCCCGGCGACGAGCGGGCGATGAACGGGTCGAGGAACGACATGCGATCTCCGGACAGGGAGGGATGCGGCGCGGTGGTGGACCGACGATGAAGCGTTGCACTCCGCTTCGCAATCTCGGCACACGCCTCCTCTTTGTGCATGGCTGCCATGCAAAAGCGTCGCTCGCGCCGGGGCGGCGACTGCGGCATAGTCTGTTTCAGCAAGCGTTCCTCCCGATTGTTTGCAAAATTCCAGCCCGCACGGTTCATCCGTCGCGGGCTTTTTTTTGCGCACACGGCGATCGGAACGCCGCAACGAAGCAACCCTTAACGATGATCGCGACCGTGCGAGCGCAGCGCAGCATCAGGGCTTGATGTTCAAGCGAACTTTAAGCGATGGCCGGCAGACTGGCGGATGAGGCGGACATCCGGTCGGCCGAAGCGCCGACGGAGTGCCAGCATGAGACTATCGATCGGGACGAAGCTTCTCGGGCAGACCCTGCTCTGCCTTCTGGTCCTCGCCTGCGTGCTCGGCCTGCAGATGAAGCTCCTGAGCGATCAGATCTGGCGCGATCGCAACGAGTATCTGAAGGCGCAGGTCGATGCCGCCTTTGCCATCGTCTCCAGTCTCGAGGCCCGCTCGAAGGCCGGCGAGTTCGACACGGCGACCGCGCAGGGCATCGCCAAGTCGGTGCTGCGCCCGGTGCGCTACAACAATGGCGACTACCTGTTCTTCCACGACTACGAGGGACGCCGCGTCCTGTCGCAGGATCCCGGCGAAGAGGGCAGCAGCGCCTGGGACCGGAAGGACGCCAACGGCAATCTCTACATCCAGACGATGATCTCCCATGCGCGGGCGGGCGGCGGCTGGACCGACTACGACACGACCCGCGAAGGCGTCGAGGGCCTTCTGGCCAAGCGCGGCTACTCGAAGGCGTTCGAGCCCTGGGGCTGGTCGATCTCCACGGGCATCTATGTCGACGACGTCACCGCCGTCGTGCACGCCGCCTTCCGCAGCGCTCTTCTCTGGACGTTGCCGGGGCTGGTGGTGCTGGCTCTCGTCGGCTGGTGGATCGCGCGCGGCATCGTGCGCCCGCTGCGCTCCTCGGTGGTGCTGGCCGAGGCGATCGGCGACGGCGACCTGACGCGAACGGTGCCGCGCGGCGGCCGCGACGAGATCGGCGACCTGCAGCGCGCCATGGCGCGGATGGCCGGCAACCTCTCGCAGATCGTCATGGACGTGCGCACCTCGGCGGCACAGGTCGCCTCCGGCTCGCTCCAGTCCGCCGCCACCGCCGACAGCCTGTCCTCGGGCTCCACCGAACAGGCGGCCGCCTCCGAGCAGGCCTCGGCCGCGATGGAGGAGATGACCGCCAACATTCGCCAGAACGCCGACAACGCCGCGCAGACCGAGAAGACCGCCGGGCAGGCCGCCGTCTCCGCCCGCAAGAGCCACACGGCCGTGGCGGGCTCGCTCACCGCCATGCGCAGCATCAACGAGAAGGTCCGCGTCATCCAGGAGATCGCCCGCCAGACCGATCTTCTGGCGCTGAACGCCGCGATCGAGGCGGCGCGCGCTGGACAACATGGCAAGGGCTTCGCGGTGGTCGCGTCCGAAGTGCGCAAGCTCGCCGAGCGCTCGCAGCTCGCGGCGCAGGAGATCGGCACGCTCTCGGCGGAGACGCTGAGCGTGTCGGAAGAGGCCGGCCGCCTGTTCGAGAGCCTCGTGCCCGACATCGAGCGCACGGCCGAGCTCGTCTCCGAGATCTCGGCGGCGTGCCGCGAGCAGACGGTGGGCGTCGAGCAGATCAACCAGGCGATCCAGCAGCTCGATCAGGTGACGCAGGCCAATGCCGGCGCGGCCAACGAAATGTCGGCGACGTCGGAACAGCTCTCGGCCGAGGCGAGCCGCCTGCAGGACCGCACAGGCTTCTTCCAGACCGGCACCGCGATCGAGCCGGCGGCATCGGCTCATCCTGCGCCGAACGTCGCGACGCTCGACCGGGCGCGCGCCGCCAAGGGTTCGCCGGCTCGGATCATGGGTCGCGGATCCAAGGCCCCGGCCCCCGCCGACGACGGCTTCGCGCTCGATCTCGGCGATACCGGTTTCGAGCGCCTGAGCGCTTGACGCAACCGACCTGAGGCGGATCGACGCCGGTTCCCGGAGAACCGGCGTTCTGCCCCAGCCGGTTATCGACCAGCGGCGCGGCAGATGGAGCGTCAGCCGGCGGGATCGCGGCCCATCGTCCTCTCGATGTGATCGGCCATCGATGCCGCTTCTGGCGCCGTCATCAGCCCGAAGCGCATGTCGAGATCCCAGCTTTCGCCGCCATCCAGATGCACGAAGCGCCCTTCTCGCGTCTCCAGCGTGCGCCCGCCGCTGTTGGAGGTCGAGGGGAAGGAGAAGCCGATCGCGTCCTGGTCCGGCGTGCGGCAGATCCATCGATTGACGATCGGCGCCTGATCGGGCCGGTGGCCGACATAGTCGGCGGTGCCGTCGGGATGGCGCTGCAGGGCATGGGCCCATCCCGTGTCGTCGGCCACGACATCGACCGTGAACACGACCTCCGGGTCGAAGGCGAGGCCCGGCCGAAGCACGTGGTGCAGGCTCGGGTCGGCCGCGAGTTCCCCGATGAAATCGCCATAGCCCGGACCCGGCGTGATGTGGCCGGGAATGCTGGTGCGCACACGTACGGCCTCGGCCGTATAGGGCGAGGTGTAGACGAGGCGCGCGTCGTCCACCGGGCGGAAGTTTACATGCGCCAGATACATGAGGCGCATCGGCGAGCGCTTGCGATTGTCCACATGGAGCCGGGACCGCAGCAATGCGCCATCCGCTTCGAGCGTCAGTTCGGCCGTCAGCTCGTAGTCGGTCGAGAAGGCGACGGTGTGCCGGAACGTGCCGACGATCGTCAGCTGACCCGCGGCCTCGTCGATGACGAGGTGACAGTCGCGCATCGCCGCGTTCGGCAATTCGCCGTGCAGCGTATGATCGTCGCCCTCGGCCGGGGCGCCGATCGCCGTCAGGCCGCAATGGATGAGAAAGGCGCCGTAGCTCTCGAGATAGACGAGCGAAGCAGACGGCTCGTCGAACATCGACTTCATCGTCAGGTCGCGCCCGTCGAAGACGGCGCGCCAGATCTGCTGTCCGCGATAGGGCAGGACGGTGATCTCGCCGCGCCGGTTCGTCACCCGCAGCGCCGGCACGCCCGAGGCGTAGCGGAAGGCCGAGACGGAAAAGCCCTCGCAGGCGCACAGAAGCCGTTCCCGATCGGGGAACATGGCGGGATCCAGATCGATCCGAAAGGTCATGGCAGGCTCGATTCGCTCCACGGAAGATAGGAGCGATGGATCGCCGCCGACGGGCAAAACGCAAGCCCTCGCGATGACGATCGGCTGTCTGCGCTGGCGTGTCCACCTCGTCCGATGCGCGTCGCACGAGGCGTCGAACCAGCGGCGATCATCCGCCGGTTCGATCCCGAGAGGAGCCCGGCGGGCCTACAGCATAAAGTCGGCTGCGGTCAGCGACGTCATCGACGTCGACAGCGCGACGGAGAAGTCCGCCCGCAGGTCGCCGTCGGTGTCGCCCTCGACGAGGATCGACCCCTGCGCCGTCACGCTGTAGCGCAGCTGTGCCGCGCCGGTGAACTCGGCGGTGCCAATGAACGCGAAATGCTGGCGACCGGCCGTCATGACGTCGGCGTCGAAGGCCGACACGTCGATCTCGTCGGTGACGTCGAAGTCGGCGATGAGATCGCGCGTGACGAGGTTCGAATCCTCGCTCGAGAGGAAGACGAAGACATCGTGGCTGCTTCCACCGAACATCGTGTCCGCCCCGGCGCCACCCTCCAGACGGTCCTGCCCGACCTCGCCATAAAGCGTATCGTTGCCGTCGCCGCCATAGAGCTTGTCGGTGCCCGATCCGCCGTGAAGCTCGTCATCGCCGCCGGCACCCGCCAGCATGTCGTTGCCGACGCCGCCTTCGAGATCATTGGCAAGATCGTTGCCGGTGATCTTGTTGGCGAGATCATTGCCGATGCCGAACGTCGCCGTTCCCACCAGGATCAGGTGCTCGACCTCGGCTTCGAGGACATGCGAGACCGCCGAGGTGACGCTGTCGGATCCCCCGCCCGCGAACTCGATGATCCTGTCCCCGGCATCGTCGATCCAGTAGAGGTCGTTGCCCGCGCCGCCCGACATCTCGTCGGCCCCTGCCCCGCCGTCCAGCCGGTCGACTCCCGCGCCGCCGAAGAGACTGTCGTCGCCTGCGCCGCCGTCGAGCGTGTCGAGACCCTCGCCGCCGAACAGGTGATCCGATCCTTCGTCGCCGGCGATGTTGTCGTTGCCGACGCCCCCGTCCAGCGTGTCGTCGCCCTCGCCGCCGAACAGGCGATCGTTGCCGGTGCTGCCCTGCAGGACGTCCATGCCCGCGCCGCCGGTCAGTTGGTCGTCCCCGGCATCGCCCGAGAGAATGTCGGCGCCGGCCCCGCCGTCGAGGCGGTCGCTGTCATCGCCGCCGAAGAGGACGTCGCCGCCGCCGCCGCCCCAGATCGTGTCGCGGCCTGCGTCACCGAACAGGAAGTTGGCGGCCTCGTTGCCGTTGATCACGTTGGCCAGCGTGTTGCCGAACCCGGAGATCGCAGCCAGCCCGGTGAGGGTCAGGTGGTCGAGATGCGCACCGAGGGTGAAATCGACGGACGAGCGCACGACATCGACGCCGCCCACAGCTTCCGTCTCGACGACCACGTCGCCGAGATCGTCGACGACATAGGTGTCGTTGCCGGACCCGCCCTCGAGCCGATCGGCACCGGCCCCGCCGTCGAGCATGTCGTTGCCGGCGCCGCCGAACAGGGCGTTGGCTCCGGCATCGCCCGTCAACCGATCGGCAAAGGCGGTGCCTCGGATGTTCTCGATCGAGACGAGGCTGTCGCCACGGGCATCGCCGCCGAGGGGACGCGACGCACCATCGACGAGCTGCGAGAGATCGACCACGATGGCCGCCGCCGAGCGGGTGTAGTCGGCGGTGTCGACGCCGGCACCGCCGTCGAGGCGGTCCGCGCCGGCCCCGCCGTCGAGGACGTTGTCGCCATCGTCGCCCGTCAGGCGGTCGGCGTAGATCGAGCCGACGAGGTTTTCGATGTGGACGAGACGATCTCCCGCCGCATCGCCGCCGAGCCCGGTTCCGGCCAGGAGGTCCACCGTCACGCCTGCTGCGGACGTGCGGTAGTCCGCGGTATCGAGGCCCTCGCCGCCGTCCAGCGTATCGGCGCCCGCACCGCCGACCAGCCGGTTGGCGCCGGCATTGCCGGTGATCTCATTGGCCAGCGCATTGCCGGTGCCCGAGAGATCGGACGCGCCGGTGAGCACGAGACGCTCGATCTCGGCGCCGAGCGCGTAGTCGATCGAGGCCTCCACCGTGTCGGTGCCGCCATCGGTCTCTTCGGTCACGGTGTCGGCATCGGCGATGACGTAGACATCGTCGCCGCGCCCGCCGATCAGCGTGTCGTTGCCCGCGCCGCCGTCGAGGCGGTTGGCGCCGTCGTCACCGGTGAGGCGGTCGTCATACTGCGAGCCGACGACACTCTCGATGCCCGACAGGCGATCGCCCTCGGCATCACCGCCGAGCCCGGTGCCGGCCGCGAGATCGACGGTGACGCCGGCCTGCGAATGCGCATAGACGGCCAGATCGAAGCCGGCGCCGCCCTCCAGCGTGTCGGCGCCGCCCCGGCCCTCGAGCCGGTTGTCGCCCTCGTTGCCGCGCAGCGTATTGGCTGCCTCGTTGCCGGTGCCCGACAGGTTCGCGGTGCCGGCCAGAACGAGTGTCTCGAGTTCGGCGCCGAGCGTGTAGTCGAAGTTAGCGATCACCGTGTCGGTTCCCTCGCCGACCAGTTCCGTCACGAGGTCGTTGTCGTTGAGGATGTAGACGTCGTCGCCGGTGCCGCCCGCGAGGCGATCGTGTCCGGTGCCGCCGTCGAGCGTGTCGGCGCCGGTGCCGCCGTTGAGGCTGTCGTCGCCCTCCATGCCGAACAGCGTGTCGGCGCCGTCCATGCCGGAGATCAGGTTGCGGCCGACATTGCCGGTAATGACGTTGGCGAGATCGTTGCCGATGCCGGTGAGGTCGCCGGCGCCGACGAAGATGAGATTGTCGGTGAAGCGGGTCATCGCGCGGTCGGCCGAGCTGATGATCAGGTCGATCGCGCCATCGTCGACGGTCTGGCCGAAGCGCTCGTTGATACCGTCGTCGTCGCTGTCGACATAGTAGATGTCGGCGCCGGCGCCGCCGCGCAGCACGTCGTTTCCGGCGCCGCCGTCGAGGATATCGTCGCCGGCCCCGCCGAGGAGCTCGTCGCTCCCCTCGCCGCCGAACAGCGAGTCCGCGCCGGCACCGCCATCGAGCTTGTCGTCGCCGTCGCCGCCGAGGATCGTATCGGCGCCGTCGTCGCCGAAGACGGAATCGTTGCCTGTGCCGCCGTCGAGACTGTCGTCTCCCGAAGCGCCATGCAGCACGTCGGCGCCGTTCGATGCGATGATCGTGTCCGCGCCGTCCGAGCCGGTGATCTTCGCCGGGCGCCCTTCGAGTGCCTGCGTGAAGTCGATCGAGCCGGCGGACGCCAGCTTCAGCGAGACGGAATTGGCCAGCGCGTCGGCGCTGCGCACGATCGAGGTGACGGACGCGAACTGATCGGCGTTGGCTGTGATCGTGTTGTCGAGGGTCTCGATCCGCTCGATGCCGATCAGCGTCAGCTGGGTCAGGTCGGCGGCGGTGGGATCGCCGATCGACAGGACGTCGGCGCCCGGGCCGCCATCTACGGTTCCCGCGACGGGCCCCTCGACAAGCGTGATGCGATCGTCGCCGTCCCCGGTCGACAGCGAGAGAACAGGTCCGGCGGCGCCGACGGCGACACCCGCGGCCGTGCCCGTGCGGACCGCGATGTCGTCGTAGGTCGCGCCGGTGACGACGGTCTCGCCGGTCCGGACGTCGCGGATCGGCGAATTGGCGAGAAGGCGGGCCCCGACATCGTCGTGCACGCCGACGAGAACCGCGGCGACTTCCCATCCGGCGGGACCGTCGCGCCCGTCACGATCGACCGAGATCACCGTGTTGCCGGCCACGACGTCGATCTCGATGAAGTCCGACCAGGGCGCGGTGAGCGGGTCGTAGCCGCTCAAGAGACCCGACAGGTCGATGCGGTCGCCGCCGGCATAGTCGAAATTGAAGACGGTGAGCGCGGACCCGCCAGCGGCATCGGCGGGAATGACGTCGGCGATGCCGTCATTGCCCGCGAGCAACGTGATCTCGCGAGCAAAGGGCAGATCGAAGCCGGTGTAGATCCCGTTGATGAACTCTTCGAGGTTGGTGTAGCCGTCGGCGTCCGCATCGCCGGCGGAATCGACCGCCCCCGCGTCGAAGCCGTAGAGGTTCTCGAACCAGTCGGGCATGCCGTCATGGTCGGTGTCGCTCGCCGCCTGGACGGGGCGGTGATAGGCGCTGTCGCCCGCCTCGGCGACCGTATCGATGATCTTGCCGGTCTGGTCGATCACGTTCTGGATGATGCGCGTATCGGTGGCGTCGCGGTCGTAGGGGCTCGCCCCGACCGAGGTCAGGATGTAGTCGAGAAGGTAGGCGGAATCGAGGATCTCGGTGGCGCTGAGGGCGAAGGGCAGGTCCGAGGAGAGGTACTTCAGGCCGCCATTGTTCCAGACCAGCTTGCCCTGGTCCTGGTTGCCGTAGGCGTCGGCGGCGATCTTCGTCCAGAAATTGTCGGACAGGAAGATCGAGCTCCCCTCCCCCATCTTCTGGAAGGCGATCGGCATCTTGTAGTTCTCGGTGCTCGGACCGGGATCGAAGACGTTGCCGATGGCCGCGATCGTCGTCGCCAGCGTGCCGTTGTTGCCGGCGCCGATCGAGAAGGCCAGGTGCGACAGGCCGTAGTCGTACATGTAGTTGTTGATGACCTCGATCGACTGGCCGGCCTTGATCTCGGGATTGCGGGCGAAGTTGTGCGCCAGCAGGTTCTTGACGATCGTCAGGCGGCTATCGAAGGCCGGGTCGAGGCTTCCCCAGTTGGAGATGAGGATGCCCTTCGAGTGCTCCCCGTCGGGATGAACACTGTGGCTAAGACCTTCGGCCACGATGTTGTTCGACAGGGTCGTGTTCGTGACGTGGCCGCTGATCGTCAGGTTCTCGTCGAGACCCCAGGAGATCGAGTTGTGGTCGACGATGACGTTCTTGATCTCGTAGTCGGTGGTGCCGATGAAGAGACCGTCGCGATTGCCGACATCCTCGCCCTCGACGCCGTCGCCGGGCCGGAACTTCATGCCGCGGACGATGACCTCGCTCGTGCGGATGTGCAGGCGAGCGCCTTCCAGCGTGATGCCGTCGCCCGGCGCCGTCTGCCCCGCGATCGTCACGTTGGGCTCGCGGATGACGATCTGGTCCTTGAGCTGGATCACGCCGTTGACGGCGAAGACCACGGTGCGCGGCCCCGCCACGTCCTGGAGCGCCCAGCGCAGGCTGCCGACGCCGGAATCGTCGAGATTGGTCACGGTGACGACCTGTCCCCCGCGCCCGCCGACGGTCGACGCGCCGAACCCTTCGGCACCCGCGAATGCGATGACATCGCTCATAGTTCGGCTCTCTCCGGGGACCGGCTCGTGGTTAACGCCAGGCTTCCGCAGAGGAATAAACTTTAAAAATAAGATCGGCAAATCAAATGTTGCGATGCACAACCTAAACGCTCGAGTTTCTGATAAGCAATTGACTTGCCTTGACTATTTTCGTCGGAGAAATGAGACCGATGATGGCAGCCGTTGGAGTGAAACCGCCAGCGGACCGCGTCCACCGCGGCCATCTGCCTGGACCAGCTGCACGAGCGCAGGAACGCGACGGCAGGCAATCGCGAAGCACAGTTCCAAGCGACCGCGAAGCGATCAGGCGGAGATACACGCAGTATCACTTGGCAATCACGACAACCAACACGCGCAATGAAATCCAATCTAGACTTACATTGTTGGATTCTATTAAAATTTTACATTTGTGCTATTAACTCTTTCTCAACCATCTTGTTGCGATAGATTAACAAAACCTTTATTCCCGGCACATGGCATGAGGCCATGGGGCAGGGACCGGGATGTTTTTTCTTCGTTTTTTATGGAATTTCTTCAACTATCAGCCTGAGCCGGTTGCTCAGGTGCAGGTGGGTGACGATCAAGCCAACACGCTGATCGGCACCAAGTGCGCCGACGACCTGTCCGGCCTCGGCGGCAACGACCTTCTCGTCGGCAAGCGCGGCAACGACATCCTGTCGGGCGGCGACGGCAACGACACGCTGAACGGCGGCTCCGGCCGCGACCAGCTGCATGGCGGCAACGGCACCGACACCATCACCTACGAGAATTCCTGCGCGGCCGTCGAGATCAACCTCGCCACGGGTCTGGCGCGCGGCGGCGAAGCCACCGGCGACACCTTCACCTCGATCGAGAACGTCACGGGTTCGGCCTATCATGACCGCCTCACCGGCGACGCCGGCGTGAACGTGCTCAATGGCCTCGCCGGGAACGACACGCTCGACGGCGGTGCCGGCAACGATCGCCTCTTCGGCGGCATCGGCAACGATCGCCTGATCGGCGGCGAAGGCAACGACCAGCTCGTCGGCGACACCGGCACCAATGACGACATCGGCAAGGGCGGCGGTGCGGACACGATGCTCGGCGGCGTCGGCAACGACACCTATTCCGTCTACCAGTCCGGCGACATCGTGATCGAGAATGCCGACGAGGGCACCGGCGACATCGTGCTCGCCTCGGTCGACTACACGCTGACGGCCAATGTCGAGAACCTGACGCTGTTCAACATGGCGGTCTCGGGCACCGGCAACGAGCTTGCCAACAAGATCACCGGCAGTTCCGGCAACAACATCATCAACGGCAAGGGCGGCATCGACGACCTCGTCGGCGGCGGCGGCTCGGACACCTTCGTCTTCGACAAGGCCGACGCGACGAGCCGCGACATCGTCCGCGACTTCATCAGCGGCGACGACAAGGTCGGCATCTCCGTCAGCGGCTTCGGCCTGAAGCTGGCCGCCGGTCAGGCCCTGCCCGACGACTACTTCTTCGTCGACACCACCCGGCCGACCAGCGCCGATCCCGCGCAGACCGACCATGGCCAGTTCATCCTGGTGCGCGACAGCGCCTCGATCGTCAGCCTCTACTTCGACGCAGACGGTGGTCTCGCCGCCAACAACCCGGTGCTCGTGGCCAACTTCATCGGCGGCACGGCTCCGACGGCCGCGGACTTCGCACTCGTCGCCTGAGCGACCCCGCCGAGAGACGCCGCACCGATCGAACGCAAGAAGGGCGCCCCTCGCAGGAGGGGCGCCCTTCTTAGTTGGAGATCGATCCGTTCAGGACCGAACGGTCGATCGACCGGGAATGAGAGTTCCGGTGCGCCCGGCGGGACCGAGCTGCGGGACCCTCAGGCCTTCGCGTCTGCCAGAGGCAGGATTCGCACCCCGTCGTCGCGCGTGCCCACCTTCACCCTGTTGAGACCGAGCAGACCGAACACCCATCCGAGCAAGGCCATCATCAGACCGCGGAACCGCCATTCGACGAGACGCGAGGCGGCCCAGGCGATCAGGCAGATCGCGGCCAAGGCGACGTAGACGGCAGCGTCGAGGCCGATGGCGGGGGTCACGTACTTGATGATCGTCAAGCCCAGCATCTGATGGAAGAGGTAGATCGAGTAGCTGTATTTTCCGAGCCAGAGGAACACCCGGCTACCGAAGCAGAACTGGTCGGCGATGAGGATCAGACCGAGGATCAGCAGGAAGGTGACGTCGGCCTGGACGTTGAACTTGTGATCCTCCGCGACACCGATGATGGCGGAGATGATCGCCAGGAGCGCGATGGCGCAGAACATCGCATCCATGTGCCCGCGATGCAGCAGCAGCCCGAGCGCGAAGAGCGGCAGGTAGATCGAGATCAGGCCGCCATGCAGGATCTTGCTGAGGATCACGAGATCGCCGGACTGCGCGAAGTCCACGCCATGGCCCGGTTCAGAGATCATGAGGATCAGATCGATCGTCGTGACCACCACGGCGAAGATGGCGAACCGCTCGATGAACCTGCCGCGGAACACGGCGGCGAAGATGCCGATGATGACGTAGAATTTCAGCTCGGTCAGGATCGACCAGTAGGCGCCGTCGACCCACTCGAACCCGAGATCCTTGAGGAAGAACAGCGATCCGATGAGATCGACGACCGTCCGCTTCTCCGTGTAGAACGGGTCGAGGCCGGTATAGACGACCGGCGGCGACCAGATGTGCATGCAGATGAAGACGAAGACGCTGGCGAACG
Organism: Aureimonas sp. AU12; assembly: GCF_001463705.1. GTDB lineage: Bacteria > Pseudomonadota > Alphaproteobacteria > Rhizobiales > Rhizobiaceae > Aureimonas. Next base: position 30,375 of record NZ_BBWH01000014.1, read on the forward strand.
CGAAGAGCGGCCAGATACGGGCGATCCGCTTGGCGTAGAAGTCTGCCAGGCTCGCGGACTTCTCGATCGACTGGGCGATCAGGTAGCCCGACAGCACGAAGAAGATGTAGACGCCGAGTTTTCCGAGATTGGTGATGACCATCGCGGGCGCGCTGGCATTCAAGGCCTCCGGCGGGAGCCGCGTCGTGTAGTGATAGAGGACGACGATGAGGACCGCGATACCTCGCATGACCTCGATGTTCTGGTTCTTTTTCAGTTTTTCGATCATGCGCGCACCTGCGAATTCTCCGGTGTCATCGATGAAACTGAACAAGAACGTCAGATCATCTCGAAATTCCCTGCATCGACCCTATTCTCCCGACTGCCAAAATTTTCTGACTTATTTTGGTTAATCTCATATCATTCAAATATTATCAGATCAAATAAGGCACACTTGCTGGTGCATTTTTGACAGCGAGAAAGTTCACGGGCGGAGCGGCTCGAAGCCTGTCGGGCAAGGCCCTCGACGCCGCCGCACACGCCCCGCTATGGCATCAGTTCTTGATCCGCCAGCCCGTGCGGAAGATCCAGGCGATCGCGGCGATGCAGGCGATCATGATCGCCACCGTCATGGCGAGGCTGACGGCGACGCCGACATCGGACTGGCCGAAGAAGCTCCAGCGAAAGCCGCTGACGAGATAGACCACCGGGTTGAACAGCGTCACCTTCTGCCAGAAGGGCGGCAGCATCGAGATCGAGTAGAAGGAGCCGCCGAGGAAGGTCAGCGGCGTCACCACGAGCAGCGGCACGATCTGCAGCTTCTCGAACCCCTCCGCCCAGATGCCGATGATGAAGCCGAACAGGCTGAAGGTCACCGAGGTGAGGACGAGGAAGAGCAGCATGAAGCCGGGATGCTCGACGCGCAGCGGCACGAAGAGCGCGGCGGTGGCGAGGATGATGAGCCCGAGGAGGATCGATTTCGTGGCGGCCGCCCCGACATAGGCGAGCGTGATCTCGACCGCCGAGATCGGCGCCGACAGAAGCTCGTAGATCGTGCCGGTGAATTTCGGGAAGTAGATGCCGAACGAGGCGTTCGAGATGCTCTGCGTGAGCAACGACAGCATGATCAGTCCCGGCACGATGAAGGCGCCGTAGGCGACGCCGTCGATGTCGGTCATCCGCGAGCCGATGGCCGAGCCGAAGACCACGAAGTACAGCGCGGTCGAGATCACCGGCGCCACGATGCTCTGCAGCAGCGTGCGCCAGGTGCGGGCCATCTCGAAGAGATAGATCGCGCGGATGGCGTGGATGTTGATGCTCATGCCCGCTCTCCCACGAGACCGACGAAGATGTCCTCGAGCGAACTCTCGCGCGTGGTGACGTCGCGAAGCCGCAGGCCGGCCGCCGAAAGATCCTCCAGAAGGCTGGTGATGCCCGGCCGCTCCGCCTTCATGTTGTAGACATAGGTCAGTTCCGTCCCCTCCTTCGAAAGCGCGAGATCGTAGGCACCCAGCGCCGGGGGCACGGCGGGGATCGGCTCCTGCAGGATCAGCCGCAGTTCCTTGCGCCCGAGCTTGCGCATCAACGCCGCCTTCTCCTCGACGAGCACGAGACGGCCACCGCGGATGACGCCGACGCGGTCGGCCATCTCCTCGGCCTCCTCGATATAGTGGGTGGTGAGAATGACCGTGACGCCGCTCTCGCGCAGTCCGCGCACCACCTGCCACATTTCCTGGCGCAGCTGCACGTCGACGCCCGCCGTCGGCTCGTCGAGAAAGAGGACGCGCGGCTCGTGCGACAGCGCCTTGGCGATGAGGACGCGCCGCTTCATGCCGCCCGAAAGCGTCATGATCTTGGCGTCGCGCTTGTCCCAGAGCGAGAGCTGGCGCAGCACCGTCTCGATATGGGCGGGGTTGGCCGGCTTGCCGAACAGGCCCCGGCTGAACGACACCGTCGCCCACACCGTCTCGAACGCGTCGGTGGTCAGTTCCTGCGGCACGAGGCCGATGAGGGCGCGCGCCGCACGGTAGTCCCGGACGATGTCGTGGCCGCCCACGAGGACATGGCCCTCGCCGGGATTGACGATGCCGCAGACGATCGAGATCAGCGTCGTCTTGCCGGCACCGTTCGGGCCGAGCAGCGCGAAGATCTCGCCGGCCTCAATGTCGAGCGAGACGTCGTCGAGGACGCGCGCGCCCGAGCCGTAGGATTTGCCGAGGTTGCGGATGGAAAGGATGGCGCTCATCGGGGCCTCGCGCGCCGAACGGAGCGGACCGCCGGGCGATGGTCGAACGGGGTGGAGCGACGACGAAACCGCCGGCTCGGGCGCAGCCTTGCACCAGCGGCCGCGCGAAGACCACCCCCGGGGCGTCTGAACGGCGCGGCCGCCCGACGCCCGGCGCTCCCGCCGCCGACGACACTTCGTCGCGGCGCAGCAAAGCAACCAATGCCGCGCGCATGGCTTCTCTCGGTTCATGACGAAGGGACGAAGCATGGCGAAGACGGTTGTCATCACGGGCGGAACGGCGGGCATCGGTCTCGCGACGGCGGAGAAGTTCGCACGCAAAGGCTGGAACGTCGGCGTCATCGCGCGGCACGAGGCGCGCCTCGCCGAGACCGAAACCCGGCTGCGGGCTCTCGGCGTCAAGGCGCTCGCCGTCAAGGCCGATGTCGCCGACCAGGACCAGGTGAACGCCGCTGCCGACCGCATCGCCGCAGAGCTCGGGCCGATCGAGGCCTGGGTCAACAATGCGATGGCGACGATCGTCGCCCCAGCGGGCGAGATCAAGACAGACGAGTTTCGCCGCGTCACCGAGGTCACCTATCACGGGCAGGTCTTCGGCACGCTCGCGGCGCTGCGCCACATGCGCCCGCGCAACCGCGGCTCGATCGTGCAGATCAACTCGGTGCTGGGCATTCGCCCCTTCCCGCTGCAGTCGGCCTATGCCGGTGCCAAGGCCGCGGCGCTGGGCTTCACCAATGCGCTGCGCGCCGAACTCGACCACGAGGGCGTCGCCGTCACGTTGTCGACGGTCTTCCTTCCAGCCGTGAACACGCCCCAGTTCGGCGGCTGGGCGCGCAACCGGATGGGTCGCCGACAGATCGCGCCCGATCCGGTCTACGATCCCCGCCTCTGCGCCAACGCGATCTTCTTCGCAACCGTGAACCCACGCCGCGACGTCTGGGTCGGTCGCACGACGATGATGGCGAGCGTCCTTCAGCGCATCTGGCCCAATGCCGGCGACGCGCAGGCCAAGAGCGGCTGGGAGGGCCAGCTGTCGGACGAGCGCATGCCGGAACTGGCGGGCAACCTCTTCGAGCCCGGCCCCGGCTCGGCCGTGATCGACGGGCCGTTCCGCGACCGGGTGCTCGGCTCTCGCCAGACCTTCGTCACCAGCCGGCAGCGCGACGCGGCGCTCCTCGGCGGCATCGGTCTCGGCATCGCCGCGCTTCTCTGCGCCCTGCGCCGCCGCTCCTGAACCGGACTGTCGAAGACAAGCGTGGGGAGCGGCAATGCAAGGCGGCTCCCCACGCCGCCCCGTATCCCCGCGTTGCCCGTGAAAGACGTCAGATGAAGAAGACCGAAACCGCCCGCCGCGACGGATACCTGCCGCTGAAATCCTACACCGCGCTCGGCGACGGCCGCTCGGTGGCGCTGTCGGGGGCCGACGGCTCGATCGACTGGTGGTGCGTCCCCAACATGGATTCGCCGCCGCTCTTCGACCGGCTGCTCAGCGCCGAAGACGGCGGGCGCTTCTCGATCACGCCGCGCGAGCCCTACACGTCGGAACGCCGCTACATCGAGGGCAGCAACGTCCACGAAACGGTCTTCACCACCGCTGGCGGGCGCGCGAAGATCACCGAGGCGGTGAACAGCGGTTCGGCCGGGCGCCTGCCTTGGTGCGAGCTCGCGCGCCGCGTCGAGGGGCTGGAAGGCGAAGTGCGCTTCGACGTGGTGATGCGCATCGGCACGCGCGCCGACACCTGCTCGCCTTATCTCGTCCCCAACCGCAACGGCACCGTCTTCAACGCGGGCGCCGTGCTCGGCCTCCTGCGGCGCAGCGACGGCGTGGTGGTGACGCGCGAGGACGACCTCGCCTTCGAGGCGACGTTGACGGTTCAGGCCGGGACGCGCGAAGTCGTCGCCATCGTCGCGGGCGAGAACGAGCCGCTCGTGGTGCCCTCGATCGCCGAAATCGACCGCCGCATCGACGTCTCCGACAAGGAATGGCGCGAGTGGAGCGAACGCATCGGGTATAGCGGACCGCACCGCACGACGGTCCTGCGCAGCTCGCTGGCGCTGAAGCTCCTCCTCTACAGCCCCTCCGGCGCCATCGCCGCGGCGGCCACCACATCGCTGCCGGAGCGCATCGGCGGCAACAAGAACTACGATTATCGCTACGCCTGGGTCCGCGACGCCGGCTACACGATCAAGGCCTTCCTCAAGATCGGCGCCGACGCCGAGGCCAAGGCCGCCTTCACCTGGCTGATCAAGCGGCTGGCCGAGCACGGGTCGCAGGTCTTCTACACGCTGGAGGGCGGCATGCCGCCCGAGGACCGCGAGATCGCCCTGCCCGGCTACCAGAACTCCCAGCCCGTACGCATCGGCAATGCCGCCGCCTCGCAGCATCAGCACGGAATCTACGGCGACATTTTCGAAGTCGCCTTCCGCTTCGTCGAGGCCGGCAACATTCTTGACCAGGGATCGGCGAAAACCCTCTCGGCGCTCGCCGACGAATGCGCCGAGGGCTGGCGCCAGGCCGATGCCGGCATCTGGGAGCTGGAAGAGCAGCGCCACTACACGATGTCGAAGATCTCGTGCTGGCAGGCTTTGGCGCGCGCCGTCCAGATGGCCGAGGACGGCCATCTTCCGACGACCTGCCAGCCTCGCTGGATGCGCGAGCGCGACCGCGTCGCCGAGTGGATCGACGGCCACTGCTGGTCGGAGGAACGGCAGGCCTATATGGCCTGGGCGGGCTCCGACGGGCTCGACGCCTCGCTGGCGCTCGCCGTGCGCTTCGGCTTCGACGGTCGCGACCGGCTGGCCTCGACGATGGAAGCGATCGACCGGGAACTCGGTGCCGGACCGTTCCACTATCGCTACACCGGCGTCCATGTGGAAGAGGGCTGCTTCCTCGCCTGCTCGTTCTGGATCCTCGAAGCGAAGGCGCTCCTCGGCCGCAAGGACGAGGCCCGCCGCGACTTCGAGACGCTTCTCGCGACGCTCGATGCCGAAGGCGTCTACCCGGAGATGATCGACCCCGACAGCGGCGAATGGCTCGGCAACCTGCCGCAGGGGCTGACGCATCTGGCCATCGTCCAGGCTGCCGCCGCGCTCGGCGACGACTGATGCCGACCATGCGCGGCGGCTGGCCTCAGACGACGAGGCCCGCCGCCGCGAACGCCGCGCGCTGTCGCGCAAGCTCGGCGGCGACCGCCGGCTCGGCGCCGCGACCGTTCGGGTCGCTGGCAAAGCGCAGCAGCCCGTTCGGGCAATAGCGCTCGTCGTCCCAGCCGGGATGGTCCAGAACGGGGTAGAGGCAGATCCCCTCCACGGGCACGCCGGCGCGCATGGCCGCGCGCACCTCCGAGCCGACGTAGGCCAGCCAGTCCGGCCGGCGATCCCCCTCGATTCCGGTCTCGGCGACGAAGATCGGGCGCCCATAGCGGGAATGGGTCTCGGTCAGGATGGCGCGGAACGGCTTGTAGAGCGGGTGGCCGAGATCGATCGGCGGGCCGCCGTGGATCCACTGGTTGTTGAAGTAGTAGTTGACGCCGACGAGGTCGAGCAGCGCCTCGCGCCCGCCGATCTGTGGCCAGGCGCGCCCCGCCAGCATGTCCCAGGCCTGGAATTGCGCCTGCCGGTGCCCTTCGGCATGAGCAGCGTCGTGCGGGCGCGAGGGATCGCAGATCACGTTGATGACGGGGTCGGCATGGACGAAGCGGGCGGCGGGATCGACGAGAAGGATCGCCTCCATCGCCGCGATCGAGGCGCGCGAGAGCTGCACCTTCAACTCGTGCGCCCGCCCATGGGCGAAGGGGTTGAGGTAGCCGGCATCGCCGCCGCCCCAGGCGAAGAACGAGATCTCGTTGACCGGCGCGTAGAAGCGCGTTCCGCTTGTGCGCGCTCCGATCACCCGGGCCGCCTCGGCCGCGAACCTTGCGAAGCGGGCGACGAATTCGGGGCGCCAGATATCGAGATCGTCCGGCCAGCCATAGTGGAGGATGTCCCAGACGACCTGCGTCCCCGTTGCCTCCGCCGCGCTCAGCTGCGCCTCGAGGCTCGTCCAGTCGTAGCGGCCGGGCTCGGGCTCGATCAGATGCCAGCGCAGCCCGTCACGGACGGTGGCGATGGCGTGTCCGCGCAGGGCCGTATAGTCCTCTTGGGCGAAACGATCGTGGTAGCTCGCGGCGATCATGTCCACCCGCCGGCGGTCGTGCGCGCGCCGGTGCGTCGATGACTCGAAGCCGCCGTGAAAGAACGACCGGAACAGCGCCGGGCGGTGCGCCGGGCGCCGCGTCTCGGCCAGCACCTCGGCGATGACAGCCTCCCACTGCGCCACCACCACCGGCACCGCATAGTCGCGCTCGACCGTGGCGCGCAGCGCCAAGCCGAGCCGAGCCCGGCGCTCGGGATCCCCGATCAGCGCGAGCATCCCGGCGGCCAGCGCCTGCGGATCCTCGTGCGGCACGAAGAGGCCGCTGACGCCGTCCTCGATCTGCTGCAGCGCGCCGTTGTCGGGCGTCGCCAGCACCGGCAGCCGGGCAGCGCCCGCCTCTGCGATCACATGCGGCATGCCCTCGCCGCGCGACAGCCAGGCGAAGACGTCGAGGGCGGACAGCAACTCGGGAATGTCCGCGCGATCGCCGAGGAAGCGCAGCGTGCCGCCAAGGCCGAGAGCGGCCGCGTGGGCGTGCAGCGCCTGCGCATAATCCGGCAGGAAGGCGTCGGGGCCGCCGATGACGAGGAAACGCGCGTCCGGACGCGTGCGCCGCACGATCGCAGCCGCCTCGATGAAATCCTCAACGCGCTTCTTCGGGTCGAGCCGCCCGACCCAGCCGATCACGGGTGTTTCGTCGCCGAAGCCGAGCGCCCGGCGCATCGGCACGCGCGTCGCGGGATCGAAGGCGCCAAGATCCACCATCGAGGGGATCTCGACGGCGTCAGCCTCGCGGCCGGGCATGCGCGAGGCCGCGGCGTCGCGGATCGAGCGGCAGACGCCGACATAGCGTCGGGTGAAGTGCTTGGGGCCGCCGAGCGCCTCCGACACCAGCCCGCCATGTTCGATCAGCGCCGGACGATGGTGCAGCCGCTCCAGCGCCGGATAGATGTCGGCGACGTTCTGGCAGGAGACCACGAGATCGTAGGCCGCCAGCTTGCCCGCGAGATAGGAGATCGTATCCTCGAAGGAGAGCGCATAGGGCGTGCGGTCGACGGAGACGCCGAGCGCCTCCAGCTGCTCGTGCGTCTGCTCGGGCATGCCGTCCCGCCGGAAGCAGGCGACGACGTCGATGCGGTAGCGCGCGGGGTCGAGATGCCGGGCGAGAAGACGAACCTCGGTCTCCTCGCCCCCCACCACCAGCCAGGCGAAGACGAAGAGGATGCGGATCGGCCCCTCCTCGTCCGCCGGCCCCTCCCTGCCCGACGGATTGGCTGACGCTTGAACCATTGCCGACATCAATCGCGGACCTTGAACACGATCTGGAGGAAGTCCGGTCGCTCATCCACGAGATGGCGCAGGAAGGCGGGCGCCTCCTCGAAGGGCACGACATGGGTGATCATGTGCTTGGCGATGTCGCCGCCGCGCTCGGTGAGGAGCCCGATCGTCTCCTGCGCCAGCCGCCGCTTGTTCCACTCGAAGCCGAGACCGCGCGGCACCCGGTTGATCTGCGCGCAGCGGATCGACAGGCCGTTATGATGGAACTCCTCGCCGAGCCGCACCGCCTCCGTCCCGCCCTGGTAGAAGGCGAGATCGATCACCGTGCCCTGCGGGCGCAGCGCTCGCAGGCTCGCCTGCAGCGAACGGGCGTCGGCACGCGTCTGGAACACGAAGTCGGCGCCGCGATCGCCGCCGCCATGGTGCCAGTTGGCCTTGGCGTAGGCCCAGGCCTGGTCCTCGTCCATCGCCGTGAAGCCGAGCGCCTCGATCCGCCCACGGCGGAACGGCGAGGGATCGGCGACCACGATTTCGGCCGCGCCCGCGCGCGCCGCGAAGAGCGCCGTGAGCAGGCCGACGACACCGCCGCCGACGACCAGCACCGGGCGCCCGCAGACCCCCTGCCCCAGCCGCTCGACATGAGCCCCGGCAAGCTCCGCGTCGGCATGAAGGATGCCGTTCGCCGCGATCGGCCCCATCTGCGCGACGTAAATGCCGAGCATCGGATCGAGCCCAGCCGGCATCTTGATCAGGAGATCGTGGAACGGGTCGGCCGTGTGGCCGCTCTTGTGGGCATAGGTCGAGGCGACGACGTCGCCGGTAGCGAAGCCCGGCGCCCTCGCCTCGGTGACGCGGGCCACCTCCATGTAGCCGAGGAACGGCACCGGAAAGTGCTGGCCGGCCTCGCCGGGCACGAAGACGCCGCGCCCGGCATCCCAGCGCGAATGGAGATAGGGATTGGTGTTCTTGTAGAAGGTCAGCTCGGTGCCGGCCGAGAAGCCGGTATAGAGCGTGTCGAGCCGCACCTGGCCGTCGCCGGGCGGGCCTTCCTCGTACTGGAAGTGATAGGCCTCGCCGGGCCGTTCGACGCCGAGCGAGCGGATGTGGCGATGGCCCGGCGGCAGCTGGCCCGGCTCGGGTCGCGGGGGAAACTGCAACGGCGCCAGCGCCGCACGGGCCGGCACCGGGGCGGTGAGGCGGATCACCTCGCCGCTGCGGCCCGATTCCACCACGGCGAGCGCCAGCCGGTGCGTCGCCACCGCGTCGCCATAGGTGCAGCGGATGCGGTTTTCACCGCCCGCCACGGCGTCGATGAAGTCGCGGTCCTCGCGCCAGACCGGGTCGCCGTCGGCGCCGCGCACCGGCCGCCCGCGCCCGACATCCACCATGATGTCGCGGTCGGTCAGCTCGATCGCCAGCCTGTCGGCGAAAATGTGGAGCCCGACGCGGTGGCTCCAGCCGAGAAGGCAGGTGGAGGCGATGTTGGCGACGGTGCCGCTGGCGAAGGTGAGGCTCGCCGTCGAGGTGGTGGGCACGTCGAGGCCAGGGAAGTCGGTGCGGTCCTTGTGCGCCGCGCGCCCATAGACTTCCGTGACCTCGCCGACGAGGAAGCGGGCGAGATCGAGAAGATGCGTCGCCTGCTCGACCATCTGGCCGCCGGAGCGGTCCTCGTGCCACCACCATTGCGGCGGCGGCGTCGAATCCAGCCAGTAGCCCGACAGGAGCTGCGCGGGATTGTCCTTGAGGAGCGCGCGCGCTTCGTCCACCGTGTCGAGATAGCGCCAATGGTAGCCGACACCGGTGACGAGGCCCTTCGCCTCCACCGCCGCCGCGATTGCCTCGGCCGTCTCGATATCGAGCGCCACCGGCTTCTCGACGAAGAAGGGCAGACCGCGCTCGATCGCAGCACGCTCCGGCGCGCCGTGCGCGAAGGGCGGGATGCAGATGTAGACGGCATCGAGGGCGCAGGCGTCCATCATCTCGGCCGCATCGCCGAAGGCACGCGCCCCGAAACGCAGCGCCGCGTCTTCGGCCCGGGCGCGATCGGTGTCGGCGAAACCGACGATCGCGACGTCGGTGAACTGTTCGAGAATGCCGAGATGGCGTTGGGCGATGCCCCCGGCTCCGACGAAGCCGATACGGATGGTCTTCATGTCACTGTCCTGGACTGCGTCTTGAGAAGATGCCGCGAGCCGACGGTAGAGGGCGAGCGTCGCCTCCGCCATGCCAGCGGCCTGGAACATCGTGTCGAAGCGCAAGCGCCCGGCTTGGCCGGCGCGCGCCAGCATTGCCGGGTCATCCAGCGCCTGCATCAGCCTTGCCGCCAGCGACGCGGGGTCGCCGGGCTCGGTGAGCCAGCCGGTCTCCTCGTCCACCACCGCCTCGTCGGTGCCCCCGATCCGGGTGGCGACGACCGGACGCCCGGCCGCCATGGCTTCGAGCACCACAAGCGGCAGGCCTTCGAAGAGCGAGGGCAGCACCAGACAGTCGGCGGCCGCCAGGAGATCGGGCACGTCGGTGCGATGGCCGAGAAACTGCACGGCCTCACTGAGCCCGGCGGCTTCGGCTTGCGCTTCCAGCGCCTGGTGCAAGGGGCCCTCGCCAGCCACGAGGCAGACGAGACCGGGATGGGCGGCGAGCACGGCGCCGAGCGCGTCCAGAAGGATGGCATGCCCCTTCTGCGCCGTCAGCCGGGCGACCACGAGAAGCACCAGCACATCCGGCTTGAGCCCGAGCCACTGCCGGACCTCGGCGCGCGGATACGAGCCCTTGCGTGGATGAATGCCGTTGCGGATCGCGTGAACCCGGTCCGGCGCGACGCCGGCCGCCACGAAGCTTCGGGCGGCGCCATCGGAGACGCAGACCACGGCATCGAGATCGGCGACCGCGCCAAGATAGGCCGCGATCTCGTCCGCTTCGGTCAGCACGAAGGGCAAGTGCTCCGTGCGCACGACCCGGCCGAGCCCGGCCATGCGCCCGATCTCGGCGAGCGCATGCCCCTCCCAGCCGATGCCGGCATGGACATGGAGGACGTCAGCGCGCCAACGGCCGAGCCGATCGCCGAACGAGCCCGGCTCGTCGGCATCGAAAGGCATCGCGGCCAGCCCTTCGCGAAGGGCGTGCGCGACGAGCCCGCTGCGGGGATCGGCGGCGATCACCACGTCGTCATGGCGCGACAGCTCGCGCGCCAGCGCCAGCATGTGCTCGCCGACGCCAGACGGAATGAGGCTGTCGGTGGCGAGGCAGATACGAAGGCGCCGCGGCACCGAACCCGCTGGGCTCAAGTGGAGGGCCCGGCCGTCAGCGTCGAGACCCCGGCACCGGCGCCCGCCATCGCCGGCTGGCCGCCCATGCGGGCATAAGTGGCGAGGGCCTGCGCCACGACCTGATCCATGTTGTAGTAGCGATAGGTGGCGAGCCGCCCGACGAAGCTGACATCGGGCGTCGCGTTGGCGAGCGTCTCATAGCGCCGGTAGATCGCCTGGTTCTCCTCGCGCGGCACAGGATAATAGGGGTCGCCCTTGTCGCATGGGAACTCGTAGGAGACGCTCGTCTTGGCGTGGTTCTGGCCTGTCAGGTGCTTGTACTCGGTGATCCGCGTGTACGGCACGTCCCTGGCGGGATAGTTCACCACCGCCACCGGCTGGAACTGCTCAAGATCATGCGTCTCATGCCGGAAGGCGAGGCAGCGATAGGGCAATCGGCCAAAGCGATGGTCGAAGAACTCGTCCACCGGTCCGGTGAAGACCGTATGCCCGACATCGATGGTCTCGCGCACCGAACGATAGTCGGTGCCGGTGCGAACCGTGATCCCGGGATGGTCGAGCATACGCTCGAACATCGCTGTGTAGCCGTCTGCCGGCATCGCCTGGAACCGGTCGAGGAAGTATCGGTCGTCGGTGTCGGTGCGGGTCGGCACGCGGGCCGTCACCGAGCGGTCGAGCTGCGAGGGGTCGAGGCCCCACTGCTTCTGGGTGTAGCCACGGAAGAAGGTCTCGTAGAGCTCGCGCCCGACCGCCGCCACCACGACGTCCTCCGAGGTGCGGATCTCCGCCACCGGCTCGGCACGCGCGCTCAGAAAAGCCGCCGCTTCGGCGTCGGTCCTGAGGTCGAGGCCGTAGAGACCGTTCAACGTCGTGCGGTTGATCGGGATCGGCAGGAGATGCTCGCCGACGCTGGCGAGAACCCGGTGCTCGTAGGGGCGCCACGCCGTGAACCGCGAGAGGTAGTCGACCACCTTCGGGCTGTTCGTGTGAAAGATGTGCGGCCCGTAGCGGTGGACGAGAACGCCCGCCGCGTCGTGATGATCGTAGGCATTGCCGCCGATATGGTCGCGCCGGTCGACGACGAGGACGCGCTGGCCGGAGCCCTCGGCCAACCGTTCCGCCAGCACCGCTCCGGCAAAGCCCGCGCCGACCACGAGCGTGTCGAAACGCTCGCGCCGGTCGATCGTATGGACCGCCGGGGCGCCCGGCGCCTCGTCGTTGGCGGCGTGCGTGCCGGCCGAGCGCGCGGCGATCACGGCATCCGACAGGATGCGCGCCATCTGCGCCTGCGTCACGTCCCACGAAATTCCGGCGAGCGCAGCGTCGGCAGCTTCCAGCCACGGGCCCGTGCGCCCGAGTGCCAGCGCCGCCTCGCAGGCCACGACGAAGCCGGGAGCATCCGAGGCGATCGCGACGCCGTCAAGTTCGCCATAGTGGCGCACCACGTCGGCGATCCCGGTGGAGACCACGGGCCGCCCGCCCGCCAGGTATTCCGGCGTCTTCGTCGGGCTGATGAAACGCGTCGCCTCGTTGATGGCGAAGGGCATCAACGCCACGTCCCACCCCCCGAGATAGGCCGGGAGCTCGCCGTAGGATTTGGAGCCCAGCCAATGCAGGTTCGGCGCGCGCGGCAGGTCGGCCGGGTCGATCTTGGCGACCGGCCCGAGCATCACGAGGCTCCAGTCCGGCCGCAGCGCCGCGACGTCGCGAAGGAGAGCGAGATCCAGCCGCTCGTCGATCACGCCGTAGAAGCCGAGCACCGGGCCGGGAAGGACCGCCTGATCGCCGGGAAGGGCGAGATCGGCGCCCCGCGCCCGGCCGAAATGTGCGGCATCGACGGCGGAGGGGAAGGCGTGGATGTTGGCGTGGCGGTGCCGCTTGGCCTCGTAAAGACTCCAGCCGCCGGTGAAGACGGCGTCGGCCCGCGCGATGAGCGCCGTCTCCATCTGGACGAGGCGCGGATCGGCGAAGCGAAAGCCCGTGAGTTCGTCCATGCAATCGTAGACGACCGCCGCGGCCTTCACGTCCGCGGCGAACGCGAACATGAGAGGCGTGTAGAACCAGAGCACCGGCTCGCTGGCGCAGACCGTGTCGACGAGCATGGCGAGAAGGTCGCGCAGGGCGGCCTCGCGCTCGGACACGCTCCACCAGTGCGGCAGGCGCGGGCGCAGCGCCACGACGCCGTCGGCCGGGAACGGGTGAAACTCGAGGTAGGGCAACGGATGGTCGCAGGGGATGTACTCTTCGAAGAAGAACACCTTCCGGTCGCTCGCGAAGCGCCGCATCAGGTGCTGCGGTCGCTGCGTCACGAAATCCCAGCGCAGATGGGAAAAACAGATGATCGGCGCCTCGCCCGGCGGTGTCCCAAGACTTTCGCCGGACCGGCGACCGTGGGCGGATGGAACGTCGATCGTTGCTGACGGCAATGTGCGCCCCTTATCGTTCAAGGCTCAACTCGAAGTGTCATGAACCGTTCCCGCGTTGCAGCATGACTTTTGCGGCCGCAACCTGGCGCACGATCTCGCCGAAGCGCTCGACGGTGTGTGGCCAGGTCCAGCGCGCCAGCACGGCCTCGCGCGGCCGGAAAGAGCCGAGATCGTCCAGCATCGCGGAGAGCGCCGCGCCGAAGCCCTCGGCAGGCGCGGTTCGCCCGGTCTCGGGCGTGATGAACTGCAGCCCGCAGGCCAGTTTCTCGTTCGACAGAACCGGCAAGCCGGCGAGCATGTATTCGGTCAGGATCGCCGGGGCGCCGTCGTCGACGCCGCAGACGACGCCGACCCGCGCCGCGTTCATCAGCGCGTTGACCTGCGCGAAGGGTACGCCGGGCGGGCCGACGAACTCGATGTCGAGGCTCCGCGCTTGCGCTTCCTCGCGAAGGGCCTCGCCCATCTCGCCATAGCCGAAGACGCAGAGCGCCCGCAGCGGGCGGGGCGCGGCGGCGAGCGCCTCGAAGAGAATGTCGTGGCGCTTGTAGCCCTGCGCGGCCGCGACGTAGACGACGTCGTGGCGTTTCTCGGCTCCGAGCGGGCGAAACGTCTCGGGATCGGCGAATTCCGGGCCGATCGGCATCACCGCGCAGCGCATGCCGGGATGGCGGGCACGCACCTCGTCGGACTGCCACTCGGCGCCCGTGAGCACGAGGTCGAAATGGCGGCTGACCTCGGGGGGAACGCGCAGCGACGGCGCGTCGATCGAATTGTAGACGATGACGCTGCGTGCGCAGGCTCGAAGGATCCGCTCGTCGACGCCGAGGCCGAGGACCACGAGGATATGCGGCGCGCCCTCTTCACGGATGAAATCGATCATGTCGCTGGAGGAAAAGGGTGCGCCCTCGCCGTCGAGCCGGAACACGCGCCGCGCCAAGTATGCGCTCTCGCGGCGCAGCGGCGGCACGTCCAGCGACCGCGCGTGGTGCCAGATCTCGGCATGGTCGGCGAGCCCGGCCTTGACGCAGGCGAGCGGCAGCCGTTCGAGATAGCCGCCGACGACCGCGAGCCCGTCGCGGTCCACCGCCTCGTCGCCCTGCAGCCCGAATTGGTCCTCGGTGCGCCGGAGCAGAGCGTCCCGCGACAGCCGATCGAGATCGTCGGGACCCAGCCCATGCGGCGGCCACCCTTCGACGAGATCGCCGATCACCGTGATCGAGGGCCGTCGCGTCAACGGCGCCGCTTCGTCCTCCATGCCCGATCGCCCATCCCTATCCGTGGCGCGGGCCTATGCCATGCGCAGTGCGCCCTCTTGGCCGGGGAAACGATCACCGACCACAGATTGTCGTTTAGCCTGACACGAACCGGTGATGCAGCGTTGATTGATCGTCATCGCATCCATACCGGAAGTTGTAGCCAAGTGCCTGCGAAGACTGGCGTTTCATCAATGGAGCGATACCCGCGCGCCCGGACCCGTGCGGCAGGAACGGCGACGATTCACCGCAGCCTGTGCGCGCCGGCTTCCCCGGCTTCCGGCACCGAGGCGAGGAACCAGGCCACCAGCTCGGCGCCGTTGCGCACGCCGGCCGCCTTCACGAGGCGCAGGCGATGGGCCTCCACCGTGCGGCGCGACAGGCTGATCTCGTCGGCGATGGACTGGCTGGTCTTCCCCTGCGCCACCAGCGTCAGGATCTGGCGCTGGCGTCCGGTCAGCGTCATCGCCATGGCGTTCGGCGCGCGCGCCATCGGTTCGAAGCAGTAGAGCGCGGCGGCGAACGGGTCGGCGGCGTTGCGGCTGCGCCCGCGCACCCGGCACCAGAAGCGGCGCCCGCCGGCATCCGCCATCAGGCGTGCGTCGTCGAAGACCTGCCCGCCCGCCAGCCCCGAGCGCCACATCCGGCCGGTGCGGATGAAGTCGGCGAGGTCCGGATAGAGCCGCGAGAAGCTGCGATCGACGAGATCGGCGCGCTCGAAGCCGAAGAGCGCGGCGAACTCGGCGTTGCAGTCGCGGATGATGCGGTGCGTCGCATAGACCATCGGCACCGGCATGTCGTCGAGCGAGAAGCCGGGACCGCCGGGGTTCGGGGATGGGGGCGAGGCTGCACGCATAGGGTAGAAATACGACTAACCCGGCGACCGCCGCAATTCCTATTCTGCCGCCGGGAGTGCCGCTGCCGATGTCTCGAACCCTCATGGGTTCACCGGCGCGAGGCGCGGCGACGAGGAGGAGGCAGGAACGTGCGAAAGACCTATGGAAGCGCCACGGAGGCGCTGGCCGACATTCTGCGCGACGACATGGTGGTGATGTCCGGCGGCTTCGGCCTCTGCGGCATTCCCGAGGCGCTGATCGATGCCGTCCAGGCGTCCGGCGTCAAGGGCCTCACGGTCATCTCCAACAATGCCGGCGTCGACGGGATCGGCCTCGGGCGACTGCTCGAGACCAAGCAGATCCGCAAGATGGTCTCGTCCTATGTCGGCGAGAACAAGCTGTTCGCGCAGCAATATCTTTCCGGCGAGCTGGAGCTGGAGTTCAATCCGCAGGGCACGCTGGCCGAGCGCATCCGCGCCGGCGGCGCCGGCATTCCCGCCTTCTTCACCAAGACTGGCGTCGGCACGATCATCGCCGACGGCAAGGAGGTGCGCGAGTTCGACGGCGAGACGTTCGTGATGGAGCGCGGGCTCGTCGCCGACGTCGCGCTCGTTCATGCCTTCAAGGCGCCGGGACGAGAACGCCGCACCGGCGGCCGCAGGGGAGGAAGTCTGATGGCCTGGACACGCGAAGAGATGGCGGCCCGCGCGGCGAAGGAATTGCAGGACGGGTTCTACGTCAATCTCGGCATCGGCATCCCGACGCTCGTCGCCAACTACATTCCGCAAGGGATCGACGTCTGCCTGCAGAGCGAGAACGGCATGCTGGGCATGGGCCCCTTCCCGTTTGAGGGCGAGGAGGATGCCGACCTCATCATATGTCGGCGAGAACAAGCTGTTCGCGCAGCAATATCTTTCCGGCGAGCTGGAGCTGGAGTTCAATCCGCAGGGCACGCTGGCCGAGCGCATCCGCGCCGGCGGCGCCGGCATTCCCGCCTTCTTCACCAAGACTGGCGTCGGCACGATCATCGCCGACGGCAAGGAGGTGCGCGAGTTCGACGGCGAGACGTTCGTGATGGAGCGCGGGCTCGTCGCCGACGTCGCGCTCGTTCATGCCTTCAAGGGAGATCACGAGGGCAACCTCGTCTACCGCAAGACCGCCCGCAACTTCAGCCCGATGATGGCGACCGCCGGCCGCATCACCGTGGCCGAGGTCGAGCATCTCGTCGAGCCCGGCGAAATCGACCCGGACACGATCCACACGCCCGGCATCTTCGTGTCGCGCATCGTGCACGTGCCCGGACCGGTCAAGCATATCGAGCAGCGCACGGTGCGCCGGCGCCGGGACGAGAACGCCGCACCGGCGGCCGCAGGGGAGGAAGTCTGATGGCCTGGACACGCGAAGAGATGGCGGCCCGCGCGGCGAAGGAATTGCAGGACGGGTTCTACGTCAATCTCGGCATCGGCATCCCGACGCTCGTCGCCAACTACATTCCGCAAGGGATCGACGTCTGCCTGCAGAGCGAGAACGGCATGCTGGGCATGGGCCCCTTCCCGTTTGAGGGCGAGGAGGATGCCGACCTCATCAATGCCGGCAAGCAGACGATCACCGAGCTGAAGACCACCTCCTACTTCTCCAGCGCCGACAGCTTCGCGATGATCCGCGGCGGCCATATCGACCTGTCGATCCTCGGCGCGATGCAGGTCGCCGAGAACGGCGACCTCGCCAACTGGATGATCCCCGGCAAGATGGTGAAGGGCATGGGCGGCGCCATGGACCTCGTCGCCGGGGTGAAGCGCGTCGTGGTGCTGATGGAGCACGAGGCCAAGGGGCAGCCCAAGCTCCTCAAGCAGTGCGACCTGCCGCTGACCGGCACGCGCGTCGTCGATCTCGTGGTCACCGATCTCGGCGTCTTCACGCTGGAGCGGCGCGGCGAGCCGAAGATGACGCTGATCGAACTCGCCAGCGGCGTCACGCTGGAGGAGATCACCGCCAAGACCGAGGCGCGCTTCGAGGTCGCCCTCGGCTGACGCCGGCCCGCCCCGATCAAGACCCGAACGGCGCGGACGATCCGCGCCGTTTCCTTGCCGCCGGCCGGGGTCGGGGGTAATCGTCTCGCTGAACCCATAAGGAGAGACGCCATGAGCGCCGCGCGCCCCACCATCGAGGCCATCATCGCCGGCGAGATCGGCGCGAGCGCGGCGCAGGTCGCATCCGCCGTCGCCCTTCTCGACGGCGGCGCCACGGTTCCCTTCATCGCCCGCTACCGCAAGGAAGCGACCGGCGGCCTCGACGACATCCAGCTTCGCGCCCTCGAAACAAGGCTCGCCAGCCTGCGCGACCTGGAAGCGCGCCGCGACACGGTGCGCCGCTCGATCTCCGAACAGGGCAAGATGACACCGGCGCTATCAGTCGCCATCGACGCCGCGCCGACGCGGGGCGTGCTCGAAGACCTCTACCTGCCCTTCCGCCCCAAGCGCCGCTCGCGCGCCGATGCCGCCCGCGAGCGTGGTCTCGGGCCCTTGGCCGAGCGCATCCTCACCGATCGCACGGTGGACCCCGCCGCGCTCGCCGCCGGTTTCCTGGGCGATCAGGTGGCCGACGTGAAGGCCGCGCTCGAAGGCGCGCGCGACATCGTCGCCGAGACGATGGCCGAGACCCCCGCGCTCGTCGGCGCCATGCGCCGGCACCTCGTCGACAAGGCGCGGCTGCGCGCCCGCGTGGTGCCCGGCAAGGAAGAGTCCGGCGCCAAGTTTTCGGACTATTTCGACCACGAGGAAAAGTGGGCGAGCGCGCCCAGCCACCGCGTCCTGGCGCTGCTGCGCGCCGCGAAGGAGGGCGTCGTGACGCTCGGCGTCGAGGTGGATGCCGACGATCCCTCGCCGGTGAAGCCGGTGGAGGCGATGATCGCGCGCCAGTTCGGCATCAACACCGCCGGCGGCACGGCGGCGGATGCGTGGCTGATGTCGGTGGCGCGATGGGCCTGGCGCCAGAAGATCCACGTCCATCTCTCCACCGACATGATGGGCTCGATGAAGGACGGCGCCGACGCCGAGGCGATCCGGGTCTTCTCGCGCAACCTGAAGGACATTCTGCTTGCCGCGCCTGCGGGCGCCAAGGCGACGATGGGCCTCGATCCCGGCATCCGCACCGGCGTCAAGGTCGCCGTGGTCGACGGGACCGGGCGGCTGGTGGACACCGCCACCGTCTATCCGTTCCAGCCGCGCAACGACGTGCGCGGCGCCTCGACCGCGCTCGCCGCGCTGATGGTGCGCCACGGCGTCGAATTGGTGGCCATCGGCAACGGCACGGCCAGCCGCGAGACCGAGAAGCTCGCCGCCGACGTGATCGCCGAGCTGCCGGGCGCGGTGAAGCCGACGAAGGTGGTGGTGAGCGAGGCCGGGGCCTCTGTCTATTCCGCCTCCGAGATCGCCTCGCGCGAGATGCCTGATGTCGACGTGTCGCTGCGCGGCGCCGCCTCGATCGCGCGGCGCCTGCAGGATCCGCTGGCCGAGATCGTCAAGGTCGACCCCAAGGCCATCGGCGTCGGCCAGTATCAGCACGATGTCGACCAGGGCGCGCTGTCGCGGGCGCTGGAGACGGTGGTGGAAGACGCGGTGAACGCCGTCGGCGTCGACGTCAACACCGCTTCCCCCGCCCTCCTCTCGCATGTCTCGGGGATCGGCCCGGGCCTTGCCGAGGCGATCGTCGCCCATCGCGACCGCGAGGGGCCGTTCGCGACCCGGCGCAAGCTCCTCGCCGTCCCGCGCCTCGGGCCTAAGGCCTTCGAGCAATGCGCCGGCTTCCTGCGCATCCAGGGCGGAACCGAGCCGCTCGATGCCTCGGCAGTTCATCCGGAGGCCTATCCGGTGGCCAAGCGCATCGTCGCCGCCGTCGGCAAGGATCTGCGCGCGCTGATGGGCGACAGCGCGACGCTGCGCGGCCTCGACCCCGCGCGCTTCATCAGTGAGGGCTTCGGCCTGCCGACGGTGAAGGACATCATCGCCGAACTCGAAAAGCCCGGCCGCGACCCGCGACCCGCCTTCCGCACCGCCACCTTCACCGACGGCGTCGACGAGATCGGCGACCTCCTGCCGGGCATGATGCTCGAAGGCACGGTCACGAACGTCGCGGCCTTCGGCGCCTTCGTCGATATCGGCGTCCACCAGGACGGGCTCGTCCACGTCTCGCAGCTCTCCGATCGCTTCGTGAAGGATCCGTCCGAGGTGGTGAAGGCCGGACAGGTGGTGCGGGTCCGGGTTCTCGAAGTCGACCCCAAGCGCAAGCGCATCTCGCTGTCGATGAAGACGCAGGCCGACGCCGCGGATGGGCGCGGCACCGGCGCTCCCTCGTCACGCGAGCCCCGGCCGAAGCCAGCGGATGCACGGGCCCCGCGCAGCCCGCCGGCCAGCCCGGCGCCCTCGCAGGGTGCCTTCGGCGCGGCGTTGGCGGATGCGTTCAAGCGGCGCTGAGCAGCCTTGGCGTCGCGGCAGCGCGCGTCGCCTACCCGCATCGGGTCCGACGCTCATGGGAGCGGATTCACACGCCATGCCTCGCCGCCAACACCGATGGGTCAAGCAAGGCGGCGCCGGGTCTTCCCGGCAGGCCGGATCGCCAGCGCGCCATTGTTCCCCGCGGCGATTTGGGCCAGTCTGCGCGGCGCTGCAACATTCCCCCCGGCGCGAAGCCGGGGCCGATCGAAGGGATTTCCCGCTGTTGACGTTCATGCACCGGATCGCCGGCCGCCTCGTCCTTGCCGCCTCGATCTCCCTGGGCGCTCTCGGTGCTGCACAGGCGGCTCCGCGGACCGATCTCGTGCTGGGCATGTCGGTGGAGCCGGCGGGGCTCGACCCCACCGTCGCGGCGCCCGTGGCGATCGGTCAGGTGACGTGGCAGAACCTCTTCGAGGGCCTCGTGCGCATCGACCGCGACGGCAAGGTGCAGCCGCAGCTCGCCAGGAGCTGGACGATCTCGCAGGATGGTCGGACCTATACGTTCGCGCTGCAGACGGGCGTCGCCTTCCACGATGGCGAAGCCTTCGATTCCGCCGCCGCCAAGTTCGCCCTCGACCGGGCGCGCGGCGAGGCTTCGACCAATCCGCAGAAGCAGTTCTACAGCGTCATCGACACCATCGAGACGCCGGATGCCGCAACGCTCGTCCTCAAGCTGAAGCAGCCCGCCGGCAACCTTCTCTACTGGCTGGGTTGGCCAGCCTCCGTGATGGTCGGCCCGAAGAGCGCCGAGACGGACAGGACCGAGCCGGTCGGTACCGGCCCCTTCCGCTTCAAGAGCTGGACGAAGGGCGACCGCGTCGTTCTCGAGAAGAACCCGAGCTACTGGGACGCGGCCAATCCCAGCAGCCTCGACACCGTGACCTTCCGCTTCGTCGGCGATCCGCAGGCGCAGGTCGCCGCCCTCCAGTCCGGCGGTCTCCACGCCTTTCCCGAGCTGTCGGCGCCGGAACTCTTCGGTGCCTTCGCCAGCGACCCTCGCTTTGCCGCCGTCGCAGGGAATACCGAGCTCAAGGTCGTGGCCGGCATGAACAATGCCGTGAAGCCCTTCGACGACATCCGCGTCCGGCAGGCGCTGATGATGGCTGTGGACCGCGCGACGCTGATCGAGGGCGCCTATAGCGGTTTCGGGCAGGCGATCGGCAGCCACTACACGCCGAACGATCCCGGCTATGTCGATCTCACCGCCGTCCATCCCTACGACGTGGGAAAGGCCAAGGCGCTGCTCACGGAGGCCGGCCATCCCGACGGCTTCGCCTTCACGATGAAGGTGCCGCAGATGCCCTACGCCATCCGCTCGGCGGAGGTGATGCAGGCGATGTTCGCCGAGATCGGCGTGACGATGACCATCGCACCGACGGAATTTCCGGCCAAGTGGGTGTCCGAAGTCCTGAAGGGCAAGGACTACGAGATGACGATCGTGGCGCATGCCGAACCGCTCGACATCGCGATCTACGCCCGGCCGGACTATTATTTCGGCTACGAGAACCCCGCCTTCAACGAGGTGATCGCCAAGGCCGACGCCGCCAGCGACGAGGCGACCCGCCTGCAGTTCTACGGCGAGGCGCAGCGCATGCTCGCCGCCGACGTGCCCGCCCTCTACCTCTTCGTGATGCCCAAGCTCGGCGTCTGGAACGCCAAGCTGAACGGGCTCTGGGTCAACGAGCCCATCCCGTCCAACGACGTCACCGACGTCACCTGGAGCGAATGAGCGGCGGGGGTCTGCCCCCCTGCCTGCAGGCCCCTTCGATC
>NZ_BBWH01000015.1 GCF_001463705.1 Aureimonas sp. AU12
GGTCTGCCCCCCTGCCTGCAGGCCCCTTCGATCGCCCGCCGCAAGCATCCCGCCGCGCGATCTTCGCCGGACGCCGCGACATCGCGAGGGCGCTCGAAACCCCTGCCGCCCTCCATCACCCGTCACCCAGACCCGGGAGGATGCCGATGCTTGCCCTTCTATCGCGCCGCGCCCTCGGGCTGGCGGCGACGCTCCTGGTGGTCTCGATCCTGATCTTCCTCGTCATGAACGTGCTGCCGGGCGATCCCGCGGCGATCATGCTGGGAACCTCGGCGCAGCCCGAGACGCTGGCCGCGCTTCGCACGCAGATGGGCCTCGACGAGCCGGCGGTGGTGCGCTTCGGCCTGTGGATCGGCGGCTCGCTCACCGGCGATCTCGGCACCTCCACGACCTACGGCGTCCCCGTCGCCGGCCTCATCGCGGAGCGCCTCGCCGTCACCCTGCCGCTGGCGGCGATGGCGATCGCGCTGTCGATGGCGCTGGCGATCCCGCTCGGGGTGCTCGCCGCCGCGCGCCAGGGTCGCTGGCCGGATGCCCTCGTGACAGTGTTCACGCAAGCCAGCGTCGCCCTGCCGAACTTCTGGATCGGCCTTCTGCTCATTCTCGTCTTCGCGGTGACGCTCGGCTGGCTGCCGGCCGGCGGCTTTCCCGGCTGGGAGACCGGTCTCCTGCCGGCGCTCTCGGCGCTCTTGCTGCCGGCGGTGGCGCTGGCCCTGCCGCAGGCCGGCATCCTCACCCGCGTCACCCGCACCGCCGTCCTCGACGTGCTCGGCGAGGATTTCGTGCGCACCGCCCGCGCCAAGGGGCTGACGCGCCGCGCGGCGCTCTGGCGCCACGCCGTGCCCAACGCGCTCGTGCCGGTGGTCACCATCCTCGGCCTGCAGTTCACCTTCCTCATCGCCGGCTCGGTGCTCGTCGAGAACATCTTCGGCCTGCCCGGCCTCGGGCGCCTCGCGCTTCAGGCGTTCACCCAGCGCGATCTCATCGTGATGCAGAGCGTCGTGCTCCTGTTCGCGGGTCTGGTGATCATCGTGAACTTCCTCGTCGATCTCGCCTATCTCGTGCTTGATCCGCGCCTGCGCGGCCGCGGTGCCGCATGAGCGCCGTCCTCATCGCCCCCGCTCCCGCCCGTCGCCGCGCGGCCGTGCCGCTGCGGCTCGCCCTCGGCCTCGCGATCACGGCGCTCCTCGTCGCAATGGCGCTGGTCTCGCTCGTCTGGACGCCGCTGCCGCCGACGAAGATCGCCATCCTGGCCAAGCTGAAGGCGCCGCTCGAACACGGCCTGCTCGGCACCGACCACTTCGGCCGGGACGTCCTGTCGATGCTGATGGCCGGCGCGCGGAACTCGCTTCTCGTGGCGGCCTGCGCCGTCGCGCTCGGCGGCACCGTCGGCACGCTCCTCGGCGTCACCGTCGCAGCCTGCCGCGGCTGGATCGAGAGCCTCGTGATGCGCGGCTGCGACGTCGTCTTCGCCTTTCCGCCGATCGTCTCGGCGATGATGCTCGGCGCGCTGCTCGGCCCCGGCCGGCTGACGGCGATCGTCGCCATCGCCGTGTTCATGGTGCCGGTCTTCGCCCGCGTCACGCGCGGCGCCGCGTTGCAGATCTGGTCGCGGGACTACGTGCTGGCCTCGCGCGGGGCCGGCAAGGGCGCCCAGCGCATCACCTTCGCCCATGTCCTGCCCAACATCGCCGGCCAGATCATCGTGCAGGCGACGATCCAGCTCGGCCTCGCCATCCTCACCGAGGCCGGCCTGTCCTTCCTCGGCCTCGGCGCGCCGCCGCCGGCGCCGAGCTGGGGGCGGATGCTGGCGGACGCGCAGACCTACATGATCCAGGCGCCCTGGCTCGCCATCGTGCCCGGCGCGACGATCGCGCTCGCCGTGCTCGGCCTCAACCTTCTCGGCGACGGCCTGCGCGATCGCCTCGATCCCCGCCGGAGCGTCAGTCGATGACCGTTCCGCCGCTTCTCGAGGTCGAGCACCTGTCCGTCGCCGTCCGCAGGCCGGGCCTGCCGCCGCTCCCGATCCTCGACGACATCTCGTTCCGGCTGGAGAGGGGCGAAACCCTCGGCATCGTCGGCGAGAGCGGCTCGGGCAAGTCGATGCTGTCGCTGGCGCTGATCGGGCTGCTGCCGGACGGCGCGCGGGCCGGCGGCGCGATCCGGCTCGAGGGCACCGATCTCCTCGCCGCCTCGGAGGCCGAGCTCTGCGGCATTCGCGGGCAGCAGATCGGCATGATCTTCCAGGAACCGATGACGGCGCTGAACCCGGCGATGCGGGTCGGCGACCAGATATCCGAAGGGCTGATCCGCGGCCGGGGCCTGTCGCGCACCGAGGCGCGCGCCCGCGCCCTCGCGCTTCTGGAGCGCGTGCGCATTCCCGAGGCTCGGCGCCGCATCGACGCCTATCCGCACGAAATGTCGGGGGGCCAGCGCCAGCGCGTCGGGATCGCCATCGCGCTCGCGCTGGAGCCCTCGATCCTCGTCGCCGACGAGCCGACCACGGCGCTCGACGTCACCGTGCAGGCCGAAATCCTCGACATCCTCGCCGAGCTCGTCGCAGAGGGTGACCGGGCGATGATCTTCGTCAGCCACGATCTCGGCGTCGTCGCGAAGGCCACCGCACGAACGCTCGTCCTCTATGCCGGCGCCCGGCTGGAAGAGGGCCGGACGGCCGACCTCCTGGCGCGCCCCGCCAGCCCCTACACGCGCGGCCTCCTCGCCGCGATGCCGCGCCGGCCGGATCGCTCGACCGGCGCGGGGCCAGCGGCGCGCCTCGCCACCATTCCCGGCACGGTGCCGGGCTTTGCCGCGCTGCCGCCGGGCTGCCGCTTCGCGCCGCGCTGCGCCGACCGTGTCGCGGAGTGCGACGCGGCCGAGCCCGGCTGGCGGATCCTCGGCGCGGGCACGCAAGCCCGCGGCGTTCGCTGCATCCGCGCCGGCATGCCGGAGGCCGTGCGATGAAGCCGACCCCGCTTCTCGACCTGCGCTCGCTCAAGCGCGACTATGGCGGCGGCCTGACGGGCCGTACCGCGACCACCCGCGCGCTCGACGGCGTGTCCCTGACGGTGGACCGGGGCAGCATCGTCGGCATCGTCGGCGAAAGCGGCTGCGGCAAGTCGACCCTCGCGCGCATCGTCGCCGCGCTGGACCGGCCGACCGAGGGCCATGTCCTCCTCGAGGGCGACGATCTCTTCGCACTGCCCGCCCGTGCCCTCGCCCGGCGCCGGCGCGATTTCCAGATGGTGTTCCAGGATCCCTACGGCTCGCTCGATCCGCGCCAGCGCGTCGGGCGCATCGTCGCCGAGCCGATGCACGTCCTCGATCCCCGCCCGAGCCGCCGGGACAGCGAGGCCCGCGTCGCCGAGGTGCTCGCCAGCGTCGGCCTGAAGCCCGGCGACGCCGAGCGCTTCCCACACGAGTTCTCGGGCGGCCAGCGCCAGCGCATCGCCATCGCCCGCGCCCTCGTCACCCGCCCCAAGCTGGTGATTGCCGACGAGGCCGTCTCGGCGCTCGACCTCTCGGTGCAGGCGCAGGTGCTCAACCTCATTCTCGACCTTCGCGAGCGCGACGGCGTCGCCTTTCTCTTCATCACCCACAATCTCGGCGTGGTCGACGCGATCTGCGACCGGGTGGGCGTCATGTATCTTGGCCGCCTCGTCGAGACCGGGCCGGCGAATGCGGTGTTCGACCGGCCGTTCCATCCCTATACGCGGCTGCTGCTCGAAGCCGAGCCGCGGATCGAAGACGCCGGCGCGCCGCTCCCCCGCCGGGCAGCGCCCCTCGCCGGCGATCCCGCCGACTGGCAAGGCTGTGCCTTCCGGCCGCGCTGCCCGCTCGCCGACGCGCGCTGCCGCGTGGAGGCCCCGATACCGCGCCGCCTCGATCCGGCCTCGGAGCGCCTCGTCGCCTGCCATCACGCCGAGGCGATGGCCGACGAGCCCGTCCGCTCGCAAGGACCGCCCCCTTCGAAAGCCTGTCCGTCATGACCTCGCCGCTCGATCTCACCGCCGTCGATCTTCTCGGCGCCTTCCGTGCCCGAACCCTTTCGCCGCTCGAATACTGGGATGCGGTGGAGCAGCGCATCGCGGCGTTCGAGCCGGTGATAGCGGCGCTCTACGCCTACGATCCCGAGGACGCCCGGCGCGCCGCCATGGCGGCCACCGAGCGTTGGGCGATGGGGCGCCCAAACGGGCGGCTCGACGGCCTGCCGGTGACGCTGAAGGAGCTGATCGCGACGCAAGGGGTGCCCGTGCCGCTCGGCACGCGCGCGACGACGCTCGCGCCCGCCCCGGCCGACGCGCCCGCCGCCGCCCGGCTGCGCGAGGACGGCGCGATCCTCTTCGCCAAGACGACCTGCCCCGATTACGGCATGCTGTCCTCCGGCCTCTCGTCCTTCCACCGGCTCTCGCGCAATCCGTGGGATCCCGCCACCAATCCTGGCGGATCGAGTGCCGGCGCCGGTGCGGCGGCGGCGGCCGGCTACGGTCCGATCCATGTCGGCACCGATATCGGCGGCTCGGTGCGCCTGCCCGCCGGCTGCACCGGCGTCTTCGGCTTCAAGCCGAGCCAGGGCCGCATTCCCGTCGACCCCTACTATGTCGGCCGCTGCGCCGGCCCGATGACGCGCACCGTCGCCGATGCCGCGCTGGCGATGGAAACGCTGGCGCGGTCCGACTGGCGCGACGGCACCAGCCTGCCGCCCGCCGCGATCGAGTGGCAGGCGTTGGGCGGCCTCGACGTCTCGGGGCTGCGCATCGGCCTGATGCTCGACGCCGGCTGCGGCCTGCCGCTCGACGACGAGGTCCGCGAGGCGGTGGTCAGCGCCGCGCGCCGCTTCGAGGCGGCCGGCGCTGTTGTCGAGGAGGTCGGCCCGGTGCTGACGCGCGCCATGCTCGACGGGCTCGACGACTTCTGGCGGGCCCGCTTCTGGGGCGAGATGCTGAAGCTCGACGAGGCCGCTCGCGACACGATCCTACCCTATATTCTCGACTGGGCGAAGGCGGGCGAGCGCATCAGCGGCGTCGCGGCGGTGGCCGGGTTCGACCAGACGATGGCGATGCGCCGGGCCTGCGGCGCGCTCTTCCAGCGGGTCGACATGGTTCTCTCGCCCACCAACCCGATCGTCTCCTACCCCGCCGAATGGGCCTCGCCGACGAACGATCCGGCGCGGCCCTTCGAGCACATCGCCTTCACCGTCCCGTGGAACATGTCGGACCAGCCGGCCGCCTCGATCAATTGCGGCTTCTCGCGAACGGGGATGCCGATCGGGCTGCAGATCGTCGGCCCGCGCTTCGCCGATCTCGACGTGCTGCGCCTCTCGCATCTCTATGAGACGTGGCGGGGACCGATCCGCGACTGGCCGGCGCCTCGGGCCGAAGCCTGACGCCGGGCCTCAGCCGCCTGAAGCGGCGTTCACGGGGGCGAAGAGCCGACCGCGCTCGGTGACGAGCACGATGAGGATCGCCAGGAACCCAAGCGCGGCATAGCCGACCGTCAGCGGCACCACCGTGCCGTCGTAGTGCTGGCCGATGTAGAAGCCGAGCAGCGCGCCGATGACGGTGGTGCCGAAGCCCTGGAACGAGGCGGCGGTGCCGGCGACGCGGCCGACCGGGTCCATCGCCATCGACGAGAAGTTCGAGATGATGAGCCCGAAGCAGAACATCATGGCCGACTGGAGAGCCACGAAGACCGCCAGCGTCTCGTGCCCGCTCAAGGCGATGGCGGCGTGGAGCGTCGCGAAACCGGTGAAGCCCAGAAGCGCGGTGTGCGAGACCCGCCGCATGCCGAGCCGCTCGACGATGCGGGCGTTGACCAGCGAGGACACGGCGACGAAGAGCGCAATGCTGGCGAAGATCAGCGGGAAGGCCGCGCCGGTGTCGAAGATGCCGACGAAGATCTGCTGGGCGGAGTTGATGAAGCCGAACAGCGCCCCGAGAATGGCGGAGGCCGCCAGCGTGTAGCCGAGGCACGCCCGGTCGGTGGCGACGATGCGGAAGGCGCCGGCGACGCCGCGAACCGAGATCGGCGTGCGCCGCTCGGGCGGCAGCGTCTCGGGCAGCCGCAGGCCCGACCAGAGCGCCACGGCGAGCCCGAAGAGCCCGAGGATGAGGAAGATCCACTCCCACGGCGCCACGAGCACGATCGCCTGCCCGACGCTCGGCGCGATCACCGGCACCGCGATGAAGACGATGAAGGCGAAGGACATGACCCGCGCCATGTGCCGGCCGGAATAGCAGTCGCGCACGATCGAGACGGCGAGCACCCGCGTCGCCGCCGAGCCGACGCCCTGCAGCACCCGCGCCACCACCATCTGGTCGAGCGAGGTCGAGAACGCCGACAGGCCGCTCGCCGCGACGTAGACGAGAAGGCCGAACATCAGCACGGGACGCCGGCCGAAGCGGTCGGACAGCGGGCCGTAGACGAGCTGCGCGACGCCGAAGCCGAGGAGATAGGCGGTGATGATCAGCTGGCGCCGGTTCTCGTCGGCGACGTTCAGCGCCTCGCCGATCTGCGGCAGCGCCGGCAGCATGGCGTCGATCGCCAGCGCGTTGATCGCCATCAGCGCCGCGACGAAGGCGACGAACTCGCGAAAGCCCATGCCGGGATGCGGCACGGCCTGCGGAACGACGTCCGCGGTTTCCGAAGGGCTGGACATGGGGCTGCGGTTCCTGCCGTTCGCGCGAGATGCTCGGAGACAGCATCACCTGCCACGCGCGCCTCGTCCTGTCACGGGGACGCCGACAAAAGCAAGTCTCACATATTGCTTTCGGGGCGTAGGGCGGTTGGCCGTCGAACCGGCACCTCGGACGCCGCGCGCCTGACCTGAACGGGCCTCGCACCTATCCCCCGCCGCGCCGGTCGCGGGTCCTGGCCAGCCAGAGGCCGAGCTCGATCTCGGCCTGTTCGAGGCCGTTGCGGTTGAGGAGCTTGCGCAGCAGCGCCAGGCTGACGGCGCGGGTGCGCAGATTGAACGTGTCGGCGCCCGCCCCGCCCTCATAGGCCCCGACCTTCTCGTAGATCTGCTGCAGCCGGTTCTGCACGCTGCGCAGCGAGACCGAGCGCCGCTCGGCGATCAGGCGGTCGGTGAGCCCGAGCGCCAGATCGAGCAGGATCTCGTATTCGACGTCCGACAGGCTCTCGTGGTGGCTCGAGGCCTTCTGCTGCACCGTGCGGATCTCGCGATCGATGACGCACTGGCCTTCGAGGAAGACGCTGCGCAGCGCCAGGCTCAGCCGCTCTTCGGAGGCGGACTTGAGGATGTAGCCGTAGGCCGCGCCCGCCGGCACGATGCGCGAGACGCCGCGCACATAGGCCTCGTCGGCATAGTTGGACCAGAAGAGGATGCTGGTCTCCGGCCGGTCGCGCCAGAGCGCCCGGGCCATCTCGACGCCCGTGCGGCGCGGCATCTGGAGATCGACGATGATCTGGCGCGAGCCGTGATGACGGGCGAGCCGCTCGCCCTCCTCGCCGTCGCCGGCCTCGATCAGCGCCGAGCCCGGCAGGGCCGAGGCAATGACGTCGCGCAGGAAGGTGCGATGCACCGCGTCGTCCTCGACCACGAGGACTTCGAGCGGCCCGCTCATCGGACGGCGCCGGCGGCGGATGCGACCGGCAGGACCAGCAGCATCTCGGTGCCCTGACCGTCGGCGCGGCGCTGCAGCGTGAACGCGGCGGAGACGAGGCGGGCGCGGGTCTGCATGTTGCGGATGCCGCCGACGCGCCGACGCTGCTGCATCGGCATGAAGCCGACGCCGTCGTCGCGCACGCCGATGCGGATCGCCGGCGTGCCGTCCTCCTCCACGCGCTCCACCGACACCTCGATCAGCGAGGGGCCGGCATGCTGCGCGGCGTTGTTCACCGCCTCCTGCACGATGCGGAAGAGCGCGACGCGCAGCGCCGCCGGGAGGGCGTCCACCGCGCCCTCGCTCGCGTCGTCGAGCCGCCAGGCGATGCCGGTGCGCGGCTCCAGGAGCGCCCGGCCGAGAAAGTCCTCGACGCCTTCGGCGAAGCCGAAGAGTTCGAGGACGTTCGGCCGGGCATCGTCGATGATCTGGCGCAGCTCCCCCATGCAGCGCTGCAACCCGTCGACGATCGGCTCCAGCGCCTCGCGCGGCGCCGTCTCGCTCTCGCAGAGGCGCTCCAGCCGGCGGGCGATGCGGGTGAGATCGGCGAGCGTGCCGTCATGGAGATCCATGCCGATGCGCTGGCGCTCGCGCTCCAGCTCTTCCGTCAGCCGCAGCGCCCCGTCGCGCAGGCCCTCCTCGCGGGCGCGCCCCTCCGCCTCCTCGATCGCGAGGCGCCGCGCCTCCTCGGCAGCCCCGAGCGCGTAGACGTAGGGCGCCAGCATCTCGGCGACGTGCTGGGCGATCGTCACGTCCTCCAGCGCGTAGAAATCGGCATCGTGCCGCGAGCAGGAAAAGGCGCCGATGACCTCGCCGCGCACCAGAAGCGGCGCATGGAGGCGCGAGCGCAGCCGCTGGCTGAAGATCGGATCGTTGAAGGCGCCCTCGAAGCCGAAGCGCGGATCCTCCATCGCGTTGCCGGTGATGAGAAAGGGCACGTCGCCCAGCAGCACCGAGCGGATCGGGCTGCGCCGCACCGGCACGGTGTGGAGATGCCGGCCCCAGTCGGTGTGGAGCCCCGCCTCGTAGGCGACGTGGACGTCGTCGCGCCGCAGGATGCAGATGTCGAGATGATCGTGCGGCAGCACCTCGGCCAGCTCGTCCGACACCGCCTGGATCGCCGCCTGAAATTCCAGCTTGCCGGCGAGCGCGCGCGAGATGCGCAGGAGATGGCCGAAGATCGCGTCGGGATCGAGCACGGGGCGGGGCTCGGCGGCGGCGGCGCGAGGGCTCGGGAACGAAAGGCTGCTCATCGCCCGATGGCACCATGTTTGCCGGAGCTTCGCCAGTCCGTTTCGCGTCCGACGTGCCGGGTTCCCGGCAGGCCGTTTGCGGGAACCCGCAAAAAGGATGCGCCTTCAGGGTTGGACAGATGCGCCCGCAGCGCCGAAACTGCGGGCGGGCTGTGGGAGCGGCTTGCGGGCCAGCGGACACGAGATGCCGCTCGCCGGGTTCGGGCCGATCGGCCCATGGGAGGATTTCAGGATGACCAAGCGACTCATGCTCGCGATGCTGGCCGTGACCAGCCTGTCCGGCGCCGCATTCGCCGAGACGGCGGACAAGACCATCGCGCTGTCGAACAACTATGCCGGCAATTCCTGGCGCCAGGCCATGCTGGAAAGCTGGCAGAAGGTCACCGGCGAGGCCGTGAAGGCGGGCACCGTGAAGAGCGCCGACGCCTTCACCACCGCCGAGAACCAGGCCACCGAGCAGGCCGCGCAGATCCAGAACATGATCCTGCAGGGCTACGACGCCATCGTCGTCAACTCGGCCTCGCCGACCGCCCTCAACGGCGCGGTGAAGGAAGCCTGCGACGCCGGCATCACCGTCGTCTCCTTCGACGGCATCGTCACCGAGCCCTGCGCCTGGCGCGTGGCGGTGGACTTCCGCAAGATGGGCGCCGGCCAGCTCGACTATCTGGCGCAGCGTTTCCCCGAGGGCGGCAACCTCCTCGAGATCCGGGGCCTCGCCGGCACCTCCGTCGACGGCGAGATCCACGAGGGGATCGCGGCGGGCGTCGCCGCCCACCCGAAGTTCAAGATCGTCTCGGAGGTTCAGGGCGACTGGACGCAGACCGTGGCGCAGAAGTCGGTGGCCGGCGTCCTGCCGAGCATCCCGGAAGTCGTCGGCGTGGTGACGCAGGGCGGCGACGGGTTCGGCGCGGCGGAAGCCTTCTCGGCGGCCGGGCGCAAGACCCCGACCATCATCATGGGCAACCGCCAGGACGAGCTCGCCTGGTGGAAGGCGCAGAAGGACAAGGACGGCTACGAGACCATGTCGGTCTCGATCGCGCCGGGCGTCTCCACCCTCGCCTTCTGGGTGGCGCAGCAGATCCTCGACGGCAAGGAGGTCCCCAAGGACCTTGTGGTGCCGTTCCTGTCGATCGACCAGGCCGGGCTCGACGCCTCGCTGCAGACGACGCCCGAGGGCGGCGTCGCCAATGTCGAGTATTCGCAGGCCGACGCCGAGAAGGTGATCGCGGCCGCTCGCTAAAGCGGAGCGACTGTTCATCCGATCCGGTCCGGGGCGGCGGCACCTGCCGCCCCGGACCGCTGCCGCGTCCCTTGGGAGTTCCCGCCGCCATGCCCGTCCCAGACCGCGGCGCGCCGCGTCCGCTCATCGATCTCGCCCAGGTCAAGAAGAGCTACGGCGCCGTGCGCGCCCTCGACGGCGTCGATCTCGCCATCCGGCCCGGCGAATGCCTCGGCCTCGCCGGGCACAACGGCGCCGGCAAGTCGACGCTGATGCAGGTGCTCGCCGGCAACGTGCGACCCGACGAGGGGCGCATCGAGATCGCGGGCAACGACGAGACCCAGCGCTTCGGCGTCGAGCGCGCCGGCCAGCTCGGCGTGCGCTGCGTCTTCCAGGAGCTTTCGCTCTGCCCCAATCTGACGGTGATCGAGAACGCCCGTGTGCGCCACCCCGCCTTGAAAGGCTTCGGCTGGCGCAAGCGCGCCGCCAAGCTCATCGGCGAGGCGCTCGACGAGATCTTCCCCGGCCACGGTATCCGCCTTCGCGATCTCGTCTCGGACCTCGCCCTCGGCCAGCGCCAGATGGTGGAGATCGCCACCGTCTTCGCGCGCGGCGACGCGCCGCTCTCGCTCGTGATCCTCGACGAGCCCACCTCTTCGCTGGACGCGCAGGTCGCCGGCCAGCTTCTCGCCCATGTCCGCCGCTTCGTGGCCTCGGGCGGCAGCGTCATCCTGATCTCCCACATTCTCGGCGAGATCCTCTCGACCTGCGACCGCATCAGCGTGATGAGCGACGGGCGCGTTGTGGCGCTGCGGCCCGCCGCCGAATTCGACCGCCATTCGCTCGTCGAGGCGATGGGCCATGTCGCCGCGCATACGGAGGGCGAAGCGGCCGGCGCCCCCAAGGCCCGCACGAGCGCGCCGATCGTCGCCTCCGCCCATTCGCCGCGCCAGGGCGACGGACGGCAGCTCGAGGCCCGGCGCGGCGAGATCGTCGGCCTCGGCGGGCTCGCCGGCCACGGGCAGACCGCGCTTCTCGTGCTCCTGCACAATGCCGCCCATCGCGGCGGCCACTATGCCAGGCTCGACGGGCGCGTCGCCTTCGTGGCCGGCGACCGGCAGACCGACGGCGTCTTTCCGCTCTGGTCGATCGGCGGCAACGTCACGGTGCGCTCGCTCCAATCCATGCAGCGCTTCGGCCTCATCGATCGGGCCGCCGAGCGGCGCATGGAGGCCGAGTGGAAGGAGCGCATCGCCATCCGCACCCCCGACATGGACAACGGCATCCTGACGCTGTCGGGCGGCAACCAGCAGAAGGCCCTCTTCGCGCGGGCGCTGGCCTCGGATGCCGAGATCATCCTGATGGACGACCCGATGCGGGGCGTCGACATCGGCACCAAGCAGGAGGTCTACGCCATCGTGCGCGCCGAGGCCGCGCGCGGGCGCACCTTCGTCTGGTACACCACCGAATTCGACGAATTGCGCGCCTGCGACCACGTCTACGTGCTGCGCTCCGGGCGCATCGTCGCCGACATGGCGCGGGACGAGCTGTCCGAGGCCCGCGTGCTGCAATCCTCCTTCGCGGAGGCCGCGGCATGAGCGCCCGTCCGATGGTCGCCAACCGTCTGGCGCTCGCCCGCACCCTGCGCGAGCTTCTGCCGCCGGTCTCGCTGGCGCTGCTGCTCGTCGCGATCTTCATCATCCAGCCGCGCGCGATGAGCTATCTCGGCCTGACCCTGATGCTCAATCTCGCCCTGCCGATCGCGCTCGCCACGATCGCGCAGCTCTGCGTCATCACCGTCAACGATCTCGACCTCTCGATCGGCGGCTTCGTCTCCTTCGTCGCCTGCATCGGCGCGACCCTCCTCAAGGACGATCCGCTTCTCGGCGTCGCCGCGCTCGCCGGCTGCATCCTCGTCTATGCGCTGCTCGGCGCGCTCATCCACCTGCGCAACCTGCCCTCGATCGTGGTGACGCTCGGCATGAGCTTCGTCTGGCTCGGCGCCGCCGTGCTGCTCCTGCCGGTGCCCGGCGGCAGCGCGCCGGTCTGGCTCTCCACCCTCGTCAAGCTGAAGACGCCGCTCGTGCCCTTCGCCATCATCGCCAGCGCCGTGCTGGCGATCGGGGCCCAGCTCCTCCTCATGCGCTCCTCCTTCGGCACCGTGCTGCGGGGCACCGGCGGCAACGCGCAGGCCGTGGCCCGCGCCGGCTGGTCGCTGCTGCGCGCCAAGATGACGATGTATGCGCTCTGCGGCTTCTTCGGCGTCCTCTCCGGGCTGGCGCTCGTCGGGCTCACCACCTCGGCGGATGCCAACATCGCGCTGCGCTACACGCTCCTCTCGATCGCGGGCGTGATCCTGGGCGGCGGCGAGTTCACGGGCGGGCGCATCTCGCCGGTCGGCGCCGTGCTCGGCGCGCTGACGCTGACGCTCGCGGGCTCGCTCCTCTCGTTCCTGCGCATCGCGCCGGACTGGCAGATCGGCGCGCAGGGCGCGATCCTCATCGTGGTGCTGGCGCTGCGCGCCCTCGTCAACCGCTTGGAAAGACAGGCCGCATGAGCGCGACGACACCGGCACGACGCAGGTTTGCCCTCCCCTTCCGGGCGCCGTGGCTCTTCTCGTTCGCAGGAGCGGCCGCGATCTTCGCGGCGACGATCGTCTTCACCGGCGGCCAGGGATCGGGCCAGATCCTCTCGACCGCCCTGACCTTCGCCACGATGTACGTCATCGTCGGCCTCGGCCAGATGTTCGTGATCACCACCGGCCCCGGCAATGTCGATCTCTCGATCCCCTCGACGATCGCGCTGGCCGGCGCGGTGTCGATGAGCGTCATGGGCGGCACGGACGCGATGATCCTGCCCGGCATCCTCGCCGCGCTCGCCGTCGGCGTGGCGGTCGGCTGCTTCAACTTCGCGCTGATCCGCCTTCTCCAGATCCCGCCGATCATCGCCACGCTCTCGGCGAGCTTCCTCATCCAGTCGGTCGCCATCGCCTACGGGCGGGGCCTGCGCGTGCGCCCGCCCGAAAGCTTCGCCGACTTCGCCACCGGCCGGATCGCCGGCGTGCCGCTTCTGGCGATCGCGACGCTGGCGCTCTGCGGGCTGATGGCGGTGCTCCTGCACCGCACCTATTACGGCCGCGCCATCTCGGCCATCGGCCAGAACCCGCGCGCTGCCGCGCTCGCCGGCATCCGCGTCGAGATCGTACGCTGGGCGACCTACGTGCTCTCGGCTTCGCTCGCGGGGCTCTGCGGCGCGGTGCTGGCGGGCTTCTCGGGCGGCTCCTCGCTCAACATGGGCGAGGAGTACCTCCTCGCCTCGATCGCGGTGGTGGTGGTCGGCGGCTCGTCGGTCTCGGGCGGCCAGTCCAACGTCACCGGGCTCTGGGGCGCATCGCTCTTCCTCTATCTCCTCATTACCATGCTTAACACGTTCGGCGTCGGGGCGGGCCTGCGCCTCCTCCTCACCGGCCTGATCATCATCGCCATCATCACCATTGCCGGCGGCCCCCGCACGGGTCGCAGCTGAAAGACCCGCCATGGCCATCATGACCCCCTACGAGATCCGCGATCCCCGCTTCGAGGACCTGACGCTCCACAATGTCGAGCTGGAGCATCTGTTCGAGGGCTGCCGCTGGGCCGAGGGCCCGGTCTGGTTCGGCGACATGAATCAGCTGGTCTGGAGCGACATCCCGAACGACCGGATGATGCGCTACATCCCCGAAGTCGGAACCTCGGTGTTTCGCGGCGTCTCGCGCAATTCCAACGGCAACACGCGCGACCGCGAGGGCCGGCTCGTCTCCTGCGAGCATCTCGCCCGCCGGGTGAGCCGCACCGAGGCCGACGGGCGGGTCGTCACCCTCGCCGACCGCTTCGAGGGCCGCCGCCTCAACTCGCCGAACGACGCGGTGGTGAAGTCCGACGGCTCGGTCTGGTTCACCGACCCGAGCTACGGCATCCGCGACGCCTACGAGGGCGACCGGGCCGAGGAGGAGCAGCCGGTGCGCGGCGTCTACCGCGTCGACGGTGCGAGCGGCGCGGTCACGCGCGTCGCCGACGACTTCCTGCAGCCCAACGGCCTCGCTTTCTCGCCGGACGAAAGCCGTCTCTACATCGCTGATTCGGGCGCCAGCCACGCTCCCGACCATCCCCGCCACATCCGGCGCTTGCGCGTCGAGGGCGAGCGGCTGATCGACGACGGTGTCTTCGCCGTGATCGACCGGGGCATTCCCGACGGAATCCGCGTCGACCGCAACGGCAACGTCTGGTCGAGCGCCGCCGACGGCGTCCACTGCTTCGCGCCGGACGGCACGTGCCTCGGCAAGATCCTCGTGCCGGAGGTCGTCGCCAATCTCTGTTTCGGCGGCCCCAAGCGCAACCGGCTCTTCATTACCGCGACCCGCTCGCTCTATTCGATCTACGTGCGCGCGCAGGGTTGCTGAGCGCTGGACACGCATCATATGATCGCATCGATGGGCAGCGGATCGAGGCCCCGTCCTGCCGATCGGGCATGCGGTCCTACAAGGCGGTAAACGAATGCCGTCCGCTGGTGCCCGATCGTTTGGCTCACGCGCCATATCCTGATACATCATGGGCTCACGGCATGATTGTGGACCCACACGCGCGGATGAACATCGGACGACCTTTCCTTCGTCTCCTCGGACACCCGGCCCTTCTGCATGAGGACGAGGCGGCGCCTCTCCCGCAGAAGGCGTTCGCGCTGCTCGCCATCCTGCATCTGGCATCCGATCGCCGGGCGCTGCGCTCCACCCTCGCCGCCTGGATCTACGAGGATGCCGACCAGACGGGCGCCATGGCCAATCTTCGCCAGCTGCTGTCGCGCATCCACACCCGTCAGAAGCATCTCGGGATCGAACTGATCGCGACCGGTCGCGACGAAGTGCGGCTGGTCTCCGGCGAAACCGCGCCGACCTGCGACCTCGACAGGCTGATGGCGCTGCCCGTACCCGCCCACGCGGACGATCTCGAGGCCCTCTCGGGACTGTACCGGGGCGACCTCCTCGAGAGCTTTACGGCCGATGGCGAGACGCTGTCGGGCTGGATCGGCACGCAGCGCAACCGGCTGCGCGAGCGCTACGGCGACCTCGTCACGGCGGGAGCCCGCCACGTGCGGGGCGGCCGCGCAGAGACGGCGCTGCGCCGGTTGCTGGAGATCGATCCGTTCCGCGAGGATGCGTGGCTGACGCTCGTCGAGATCCGCGCGCAGACGCAAGGGCTCAGTGCGGCCGAGGCGGTCTACGACGAGATGCGCCGCCGGTTCGGCGCTGAGCTCGGTGCGACGCCGAGCGAGCCGGTGCGCGAACTCCTCGTCAGGTTGAAGCGCGCGGTCGCCGTTCCCGCCCCCCTCGCGGCCGCTCGTCCGCTCGATGCCGGACGCCGCGTCGAGACGCTGCTGGCGACGGCCGCCGTGGCCGCCATCCCGCGGGTCTGCCTCCTCATGCCCACGGCCTCGAGCGGGGTCGATGCGGAGCACACCCATCTGGCGGAAGCCCTGATCGAGGACGTGACGCTCGGTCTCTGCCGTCTGCGCTCCATCGCCGTGATCGCGCCGCATACGGCCTGGCGGCTCGGCGCGGAGGACCAGCCGAAGGAGCGGTTCGGCATCGAGTATTTCGCCGAGACGAGCGTGCGCAATTTCGCCGGGCGCACGCGCCTCGTCGTCAAGCTGATGCGCCAGGCCGGCCGGGTCACGCTCTGGGCGGACGATTACGATCTGGCTGTGGGCGCCTCGGCCGAGCACCACCGCACGCTGTCGCGCTCGATCGCGTTGGCGCTGGCGGACCAGATCGAGCGCTCCGAGGCGGCCGCGTTCACCATCGCCTGCCCGCCCAGCGCCTATCAATTGTATCTCCTCGGCCGCCGCCACCTGCGCGTCCTCGACCTGCCGGACGTTCGCCGGGCTCGGCGCGCCTTCATCCAGGCCGCGGACAACGCGCCCGCCTTCGCCCCCGCCCTCAACGGCATCGCCCGGTCGCTCGTCCTCGAATGGCTGCTCCTCGCGCGCACCGAGCCGGACCTCCTGCATCAGGCCAAGCGCGTGGCGATGCGGGCTGCCAATCTTGATCCGTTCAGCGGCGAGGCGCTGCGGGAGGTGGCAAGCGCGTCGCTTTTCCTCGGCGGTCTCGACGAAGCCGTCGAAGGGCTGGCCGAGGCCGAGCGGCTCGTGCCCCACCATGCCGACATCCTGGCCGACCATGCCAACGCGCTGACCCATTCCTGCGATGCCCTGCCCGCCCTGCGGCGCATCGAGAAGGCGATCGACCTCAACCCGATTCCACCCGACGACTACCTCTGGACGGCGGGCAGCACGCTGTTCCTCGTCGAGGACTACGAAAAGGCACTCGTCACGCTGGCGCGCATGCAGCAGCGCAAGCCCGCCTACCGCCTGACGGCAGCCTGCCTCGCCATGACCGGGCAGACCGCCGAGGCCGCCCGCTTCGTGGCGCGGGCGCTCGAGGACCAGCCTAATTTCCGCATCGACGCGTGGATCAAGACGATGCCGCTGCGCTCGAAAGACCATCTGGCGCGCTATGCGGGCGCGCTCAGCATGGCCGGCTTCACCTGACCTCGAGCGATTGAGGGACAATCGGAGCCGGTCCCGTTGGGGATCGACCGGGGGCGCACCGGGTCCGCGCCCGCATCGCTCCTTCGCCAGCAATCCTTTCGCAGCCCCAGTCGCCAGAGGATCGGCGCCCCGTCGCTCGCATTGAGGTCCGGCCAGATCGCGGCAGATCGGGTCGCAAACAATCGTGTCACGCCGGTGTCACGGCGAGTGCGCTTCAACGGATGCAATCCTGACGCGTTTCTTGCCCGAAAGAACGGACTGACATGACCGATCGCGACGCTCTCCACTCCCTGTTGATCTACGCCCAGCGCGAAGCCGCGTCCCAGAAACTAGAGGTCGTGTCGCAACTCCTGACGCTGACCATCGCCAACATGGCCGCGGACAGCCGGTCGCGCATCGACACCGCGTTCGACGGCGCGTCCGCCGACGGCGAGAGCCAGTTCGCGCCGGGCGACACGCTGCTGCAATAGAACGCTTCGGGTCGCCGACGGCGATCCTCGAGTTCGCACGCGCCCGCCTTTCGGTGAGACGGAACGGCTATTCCAGAAAGACCCGCGTCGAGGCGGCCGCGCCCGCCGCATCCACCACCGAGATCTCGACGAAGCCGGGCTCGCTCGGGTGCCAGGCCGCCTGCCGGTCGTAGAGACCGCGCAAGGCGGGGCGACCATCGATATACCAGGTGAAGGGCGGCTTGCCGTTGCGCAGCTTGAGGGCGAGATCGGAGACCCCGCGCGCGTTGCCGCTTTGCCCCAGCCCCAGTTCGATCCGCGCCGCGTTCGGCGGGAAGACGATCTCGGGCGCATCGGCCGAGGCACCCGCGCCACCCGCCCGCAGCCGCCGCATGGCGGGCGGCAGGGGCTGCGACCCGCTGGCGGCGAGGATGCCGGGCGGCGGTCCCGGCAGGCGCGTCGCCGGGCCGATCCGCGCGAAGACGTCGCGCATCACCGGCGCGGCCGAATCCTGCCCCACCAGCCCGGCGACGGGAGCCCCGTCCGGCCGCCCGAGCCAGACGCCGACGACATGGCGCCCGTCGTAGCCGACCGTCCAGGCGTCGCGATAGCCGAAGGAGGTGCCGGTCTTGAAGGCGATGGTGCCGGGCGGGCCCTTCGCGGTGGTGGGCGCGCCCGCGAGGATCGAGGTGACGTACCACGCGGCCTGCTCCGACAGGATGCGGCGGCCGGGTCCGGCCGCCAGCGCAGCGGCCGGGTCGGCGTCGATGCGCAGCGGCCGCGCGATCCCGCCATTGGCCAGCCCGGCATAAAGGCGCACGAGGTCTTCGAGCGAGATCCCGAGACCACCGAGACCGATGGCAAGGCCCGGCAGCGTACGGCTGCCGAGTTCCGGCACAGCCCCGGCGCGGCGCATGCGCTCGACGAGGCGCGAGGGGCCGACGGCGGCCAGAAGCTCCACCGCCGGCAGGTTGCGCGAGAGCTGCAGCGCCCGGCGCGCGGTGAGACTGCCCTCGAAGGCGCCGTCGAAATTCTGCGGCGCGTAGCCGGCGAAGGCGGTGGGGCGATCGTCGAGAAGGCTTTCGGGATGGGCGACGCCGCGCTCGAAGGCGAGACCGTAGATCAGCGGTTTCAGCGTCGAGCCGGGCGAGCGGAACGCCTTCGTCAGGTCGACATGGCCCTGCCGGCCCTCGTCGAAGAGATCGGGCGAACCGAGCGAGGCGAGGATCTCGCCGGTCGCATGGTCGGCGACGAGGATCGCGAGGCTCTGCGGCCTGGGAACGCCCGCCATCTTGTCGCGCGCATAGGCCTCGATCCGCCGCTGCAGCGCGGCGTCGATCGTCAGTCGAACCCGCACACGCCCCGCCCCCGGCCGCTGTGCCCGCGCCATCGCCTCGCGCGCGGCGTGGGCCGCGAGCATCGGCATCTCGCGCCGCCGGGTCGGGATCGTCTCGCGCCGCGCGCGCTCGGCCTCCGCGGGGTCGAGGAGACCGAGCGCCGCCATGCGAGCGAGGACGCGGTCGCGCGCCAGCCGCGTGGCCTGAGGATGAAGATCCGGGCGCAGCCGTTCGGGCGCCTGCGGCAGGGCGACGAGCAGCGCCGCCTCGCCCGCCGTCAGGCGCTTCGGCTCATGACCGAACCAGACGAGGCTGGCGGCCCGCACGCCCTCGATGTTGCCGCCGTAGGGTGCGAGGCGCAGATAGAGCGAGAGGATTTCCGGCTTGGTGCGCGCCCGTTCCAGCGCCAGCGCACCGAGAAGCTGCTCGCCCTTGGCCCGAAGGCTTCCCGTCGGCAGGCGCGCGAGCAGCCGCGCCACCTGCATCGTCAGCGTCGACCCGCCGGACACCGGCCGCCCGTGCCGGAGCGACTGCCAGAGGGCGCGAGCCAGCGCCTGCGCGTCGATGCCGCCATGGGTCTCGAAGCGCTTGTCCTCCCAAGCCGAGAGCATGCGCAGGAAGCGCGGATCGACGTCGCCGACAACGGCCTCCAACCGCCAGCGCCCGTCGCTGGCGGCGAACGCCCGCAGCAGCTCCCCGTCGCGCGCTTCCACGATGCGGCTCGTCTCGGGTTCGCGCAACGCGGCGACACGAGCCGCCACCGCCCGCTCGATCGCGGCGTGTCCGAGAAGGGCCATCGCGACCAGCACCAGCGCCGCCGCACCGACTAGCCCGAGACGACGCCGCGTCATGGCGTCAACGCAAGGGGCCGACGACCGAGACGCGGGTCTCGGCGGTCTGGCCGCGCCGCTCCGGCCGGTACATGTCCTCGACGCTCGCCGCCGGATGCACGAACTCGCCGGGCGAGAGCGCCCGCACGATGTAGGCAAAGCGCAGGCTGGCCGTGCTGCCCGCAGGCTTGTCCACGGCCGCCAGGAAGCGATCGCCGCGAAACTCGGTGTGGGCGGCCTCGAGGTTGAGATCGAGAAAGCCGAGCGCCGCCACGTCGCCGCCGCGCAGGATCGCGGGATTGTCGATGGCAAAGCCCGCCGGCAGCGGATCGTCGATCATCAGCCGCGCCGGCGCGGTGTCGACCGGCAGCACATCGAGAACCGCCACGAGCCGTTCGCCCTCCGCGATCGCGGCCGGATCGGCCTCTGCGCCGTCGAGCGTGTAATAGCGCCGGGTGATCTCGTAGCCGGCGCTCATCGCGGGCAGCGCCTGCACCGGCACGCCCGCCAGCGTCACCGACGCGGCGACCGGCACCGGACCGCGATTTTCGATCGCAACGCCCGGTGCGAGCGCCCCCGCATCCAGTGTCGCGGCGTAGGTGCCTTCATGCGAGGCGCCGTCGATCGCGAGGCGAGGCGGGGCGGCGGCGATCTGCGCATGGGCCGCCAGCAGCGACCAGACGTCTTCCTGCGTCGAGGTCATGCGCTTGTCCGACCGCTCCTGCCCGACCTTGCGCGTCAGCGCGCCCAGATCGATGCCGTCGATGCCGGTTTCCAGCGCCAGGGTCGCCACGGCCGCGCCGTCGCGCAGCACTGTTCCGTAGTCGCTCCGGTCCGCCGCATCGCCGGCCCCTTGCGTCGCCGCGTCCACCGCCGTGCGGAACAGCGTCTCGGCGCGCACCCGGTCGCCGTAGAGGGCGAGCGCGGCGGCAAGCTGCGCCTGCGCCAACGGCGTCTTGAAGCCCGCCGCCTCGTTGTCGGCGGTGTATCTGAGGTCGCCGATCGCGGCCCGACCGTTGCGGGCCAGCACGTAGTAGGCATAGGCCGCCTTCCCCCAATCCGGCTGGTCCGGCAGGTAGGCGAGCTGGCTTCGCAGGTTGTCGAGCGCCAGCGTGAAGCCCTCGTCGGGCATGTCGTAGCCGGCCTCCCGGGCGCGGGTGAGGAAGTCGGTGACATAGGCATCGAGCCAGAGATCGCCGCTGCCCGGCGCCCAGAGGCCGAAGCCGCCGCTGGAATCCTGGTTGGCGAGAACGCTCTTGATCGCCGCGGCGACGCGCTCGCGCCGATCCGTGCCGCCGCCGGGCTTGGTGGAGAGACCCGCCGCCAGCACGGTGTCGTCGAGATAGAGCAGCGGCAGCGCCCGGCTGGTCAGCTGTTCCGTGCAGCCATACGGATACTGGTCGAGTGCGGCGACGACGCCCGCGAGATCGAACCCTCCGGGCGGCGTCACGGCGAGCGTGGCGCGAGCGGTGCCGGGCTGGAACTCGGTGAGAAGTTCGGAGCCGAGCCGCAGCCGGCCACCGTCGGCGGCGATTTCGAACCGGCTCTTCGTCACCGTACGCGGCTGGATCGAGCGGACGGGAAGCGCGAAGCTCTTGCGCAGCACCGTGCCGTCCGGCGTCGTCAGGGCGAGTTCGAGCGCACCGTCGCCGGGCGCCAGAGCCTCGACCGGCACGAGAAGCCGCGCCCGGCCGTTCGGCGCGAGATCGAGATCTGCCGCCTCGTTAGCGGCAATGCGTAGCGTGCCTTCGGCGCCGGTGAGCGCCAGATGCACGCGACCCGCCGGGCCGTCGACATGGTTGAGGTCGATCGCGATCCGCGAGGTGTCGCCGGGCGAGAGGAAGAGCGGTCGGCTCACCTGCGCCACCACGGGATCGCGCACCACGAGATCGGCGGAGGCCTCGCCGACGCCGGTCTTCGACCAAGCGAGCGCCATCAGCTTGAGGCTGCCGTTGAAGTCGGGCACGTCGAGCGTCACGTGCGCCCGGCCGTCGGCTCCCACCGCGACGACGCCCGAAAACAGCGCCACGAGATCGTCCATCGGCGGCGGGCTGACGCCGTCCGCGCCCGCATCGCCGCCCGAGCGCACCGAGCCGGGTGCGCCCTGCATGCGATCGATGAGCCGGCTGTAGAGGTCGCGGATCTCGACGCCGAGCCGGCGCTGGCCGAAATAGTAGTCCTGCGGCGAAGGCGGCGCGAAGCCGGTGATGTTGAGGATGCCGACATCCACCGCCGCGAGCGTCACGAAGGCGCTCTCCCCGGGCTTTACGCCCGCCAGCGTCACGCCGACCTCGACGGGACCGCGCGGCGCGATCCGCTCGGGCGCCTCGATCGCGACCGTCAGCGCCCGCTCGCCGGGCTCGACGCCGGCATGGGCGAGCCCCATCGCCCGGCCCGGCATCTGCCGCTGCGCGATGTCCATCGGCCGATAGAGCACCGCCGAGACATAGGCGCCCGGCCCCCAGTCGCGGGTGACGTCGAGCGTCACGTCGCCGCCGCCCAGCGGAATGTCGGCGCTCGCCATGGCGACGACGCGCTCGCTCATCACCAGCACCTGCGCCCGCCCGGCAAAGCGCGGCTCGACATGCACCACCGCCTTGTCACCGACGCGGTAGCGCGGCTTGTCGAGCGCGATCTTGAGAATGTCCGGCGTCTCCATCGAGCGGGCCGAAACGCTCCATCCGGCATCGAAGGCGATGCTGACGGGAAGTGCCGCGCCGGTGGGATCGGTCAGCACGAGTTCGTAGCCGCCCCAGTCGACGGGCAGCGAGAGGCGGGCCGGTGCGTCGGCAGTCAGATCGGCGGTGCCGCTGGCGACGCGGGCGACCCGCCGGGTCGGCTCGTAGTTCCAGCGCCCGTTCGCGGAGTACCATTGATAGTCCGTGGTCACGTGGTTCAGCACCCATTGGGCACTGTTCAAAGCGATCCGCGCGCCGTCCGCGCCGATGGCCAGAAGTTCGAATCCGGCCTCACCGCCCTGTCCGAGCGCACCGTCGAAGAGCGGCCGGACGCCGAGGCGTGCTGCCGTGCCGAGCAACGGGCGCGCAGCCGTGCGCTCCACCGGTCGCCCGCCGGCGTCGGTGACGCGCAGTTGGACGGTGGCCGTCAGCGGTTTCGTCGTGGCCGGCACCTCGAAGGCGCCGGGTTCGACGCGCGTCCGCCCGTCCTCGCCGGTCGGCTCGGCCTCGAAGGGCAGGCGCAGCGCGGTCGGCATGTCGTCGGCGAGGCCGAACCGGACGCCGGGATAGGCGTCGAGCCCGGGTGCTGCCGCGAGCACCGTCTCGCCGGAAACGGCAAGCCCGGCGGCGGGCGCGCCGAAGAGGTAGCGCACCGCGAGCTCGATCGGCGGCGGGGCGGCGGGATCGATGGGACCGTCGGGTAACGTCAGGTCGAAGTCGATCGTCTCGGGGGCGAAATCCTCGACGCGAAGGCTGGTGGTCGCCAGCGCCGGCTGCTTGGGGTCGGTGAAGACGGCGAACCGCCAGAGACCGCGCATCGCGCCGCCCGGTAGGGGCAAGTCGAGGGCGAGACCGCCGGCGTCAGTGGCCCGCAGCACGAGGCGCCGGTCTTCGACGCCGTCGGGGCGGGTGAGGATGCCGGTGAGGGCGAGATCGTCCACCGCCTGCCCCCCGGCGTCGCGCACCAGCGCCGTCAGATGCACGGTGTCGCCGGCACGGTAGATGCCGCGCTCGGTGGTGAGGAAGACGTCGAGCGCGCCCGC
Source organism: Aureimonas sp. AU12 (assembly GCF_001463705.1). Taxonomy (GTDB): domain Bacteria; phylum Pseudomonadota; class Alphaproteobacteria; order Rhizobiales; family Rhizobiaceae; genus Aureimonas. The sequence goes on from NZ_BBWH01000015.1 coordinate 23,017, forward strand.
CGGCTCGCGGCCCTCGACGCCGCGATCGGTGAGATCGAAGGGCGCCGCGGTCATGTCGAGGAAGGAGAAGTCCTCGCCCGCCTCGCCCGGGTTGTCAGCGGCCTTCGGGCCGCTTGCCATCAAGACGGCCGGCCGGTCGCCGCCGGTGCCTTTCAGAAGGCCCGGCGCAAGGCGCGCATGTCCGTTCGCGTCGGTCTCGGCGGTGCCGAGGATCTCGTTGTTGACTGCCACGAGTTCGAGCGCGACCCCGGCAAGCGGCGCGGCGCTGCCGAGCGAGCGGGCGAAGACATGGAACCCGTCCTCGCCGGCAAAGCTAGTCAAGCCGATATCGGTGACGACGAACCATTGCGTCGCCAGCGTGTCCTCGTCGCTGCGCGCGTTGGCGGCCTTGGCGGCGAGAATGTAGACGCCGGGCCGGCGCTCCTTCCGGAGGGCGGCGACGGGAATTGCCGTCGTCACCTCCTCGTTGGCGACGCGCTTGACATCGACGAAGCCGCTCCACACCGCCTCGCCGTCGGTGCCCTTCACTTCATCCAGGTCGTAGTCGCCCATCTGCGACAGGAAGCGGCTGGCGCCCATCGTGCGGGCGAGCGCGCGGTCGCCGATCCGCAGCAGCCGGGCCTCCACCACGTCGGTGTTGACGGTGGTCACTGGCATCGAGGCGTCGCCGCCGGCCGGCAGCACGTAGGCATTGCCGGAGAGGCGCACCGAAGGATCGCGGTCGCGAACGTAGATCGAGACGTCGGCCGCCTTCGACAGGACCTCGCCGCTCGCCGCCGGTATGCCCTTTCGCGCCACCAGCCGGTAGCGCATGCCGTGGCGCACGCCCTCGACGCAGATCTGCGATCCGCTGGCGGTCACCGGCAGCGTGTCGCCGCCCTCCACCGACAGGAAGTCGCCGGCCGTCTCGGACGCGGTGACGGCGGGGCTGAGCGGTTCGGAGAAGTTGAGGCAGATGCGCGGGCTCGCCGCATTGTTGTCGACGCTGTTGTCGACGATGCGGAAGCCATGCGCGGCCACGGCGGCATCGAGCCGCCCGCGGGCGTCCAAGCGCTCCTCGATGCCGAGGCTGGCGCGCCAGACGCGAATAGCCTCCTTCCAGTCCTCGTTCGCCGCCATCGACTGGGCGAGGAAATCGAGCGCCGCCGCCTTCGCCTTGGTGTCGCCGGCCGTGAGATAGGCGTTGATCGCAGCGGGCTGGCGCAGCGCCGTGCTCGCCTGCATCGCTTCGTCATCGTCGGACGTGAAGGAGAGGCTCGAGAGCGTGAGGCCGAGCCAGGCGCGGGCGGATGACGGGTCGCGTCGCAGCGCCTCGCGATAGAGCGGGCTGGCGGCGCCGAAGTCGCGCCGCGCGAGCGCCGCGTCGGCCGCGGCCCAGAGCGCTTCGCCGGCGGGCGCCGCGGCGTCGCGGGCCTCTTGCGCAAGCCCCAGACGGAACTGGCGGGCCTCGTCGAGGGTAGATTTTGCGACGAAGGCGAGTTCCGCCGTCCGCTGGCGCAGTTCGTCCTCGCTGCCGGCGGGCGTGGCGGTCGCGATCCGTCCCGACACGGTGCCGGAAGCCGCACGAAGCTCGCCGACCTCCTCCTTCAGGAAGCACCAGCCCTTGGCGGTGTTGAAGGTGAAGGCCTGGCAGCGGTTGTCGGCGAGGCACGCGGTCTCGCAGAGGTTCTGGTCGGCATCCTTCAGGATGTCGTAGTCGTGCCCGTAATAGTCGGCGTCGGGCGCCGCGATGAGCGAGCGCTCCGGCCCCTGCGCCAGAGCGCTTCCGGCGGGAGCGAAGGCCACCAGCCATGCGAAGACGAGGCTCGCGAACCGTCCGTGCCGCCGTGCCATCGCGTTCGCTCCCATCCGATCCCGGATCGGAGCGTAGGAGAGAAGCCCCCCTCACCACAAGCGCCGGGTTTCGCCTGCAGCGCGAAAACTGCCGATATGCCGAGGCCCGAGCGAACGCAAGGACAGCGCCGCGTCGCCCTGCGAGGCTGATGCGCTGGCCGTCAGCCGCCACCCCGCCCCATCACGCGCCTCGCCTCAGGCGGCGCGCCAATCCACCGCCAGCATCTCGCGGAAGGCGAAGCGTTCGAGATGGCGCACCACGACATCCTGAAGCTGGGGCATGTCGGTGGCCTGCGGCGCGTCGAGCATCAGCCGCAGGATCGCCTCCCCGGCTTCCAGCCGGCAGGTGCCGATCGTGAACTCGATCCGGCCCCCCGTCTGGTCGAAGGCGACGGGGCGCTTGTGGGCGAAATGCTTGCAGAGCTGCTGCAGGTAGCGGCTGGCTTGCGGGGTCGCGATATCCGCCACGCTGGCGGCAGCCGTCTTGAGGTCGGGCGCGTCCATCAGCTGCGCTCCACGGCCTTGGCGGCCTCGTCGAGCGCGTTGGCGATCGCCTCGGCGCTGGCCGCATCGAGCGTGCCGGCCCGGAAGCGCAGCCGCATGGCGAGCTTCAGGTTCTCCATCGCCCGCTCCACCGGCGGCGGCATCGGCGGGCGCCCACCGCCCATGCCGGCGGCTTGCGCGGCGCGCGACAGGAGATCGTCGGCCGCTGCCCGGTTGGCGACGAGAAAAGCCTCGCCTTCGGGTGTCACGCGGTAGCTCTTGCGATTGCCCGGCGCCGGCTCGACGCTGGCGTATCCCATGTCCTCCAGCCAGGCGAGCGTCGGGTAAATCACCCCGGGGCTCGGGCTGTAACTGCCGGCGAAGCGCTCCTCGATCGCCTTGATTAACTCGTAGCCGTGGCTCGGGCCCTCGGCCAGCATGGCGAGGATGAGCAGGCGCAACTCGCCATAGTCGAAGAGCCGGCCGCCGGGCCGACCGCCGCGACGATGGCCGCCATGGCGCCCGCGATGGTCTTCGGCTTCGGGATGGTGGTGGCGATGATGGGAAAGGTGAAAGTCGCGGCCGAAGCCGGTGTGGTCGTCGTGATGATGGTGTTTCATAAGGTCGATATAGATCTCGTCCTATCGTGAATCAAGATATATCTGGACCTATGTCGAACGAAGCTCGATGGTCGGCTCTCGTACGCATTCCGATCTCACCGGCATCGGCGAATGGAGGATGTCTCGCGTAATGGACGATGGCTCCGGGCTTGGGCATGATCGGGCATGAAGCTCGCGTCCCTCGTCCTGGTGCTGGTGTCCTGCGCGCCCGTTGCGGCGGGAGAGACGGCGTTGCGGCCCGTGCGGATCATGGATGCGGCGATCCCCTCGCCGACCCCGTTTCGCAGCGTCGCGGCCGGTTCGCTCGCTCGCCCGCTGGCGCCGACCCGGCCGTCGGAGGCCGATCGCTTTCGCCGCGACTTCCTTCTCATCCGTCGCCAGTCCGGCACGATCTGGCGCATTCTCATGCCCCGACGACTTCCAAACGAGGCCGTGTTCGACGACAAGACCCGTACGGCCGCGTCCGCGGGATCCCCTGCCGTTCGATAGGAAACCGGCGGGGTCGTCCGTGAAGCGTCAACCACGCTTCGTGGTTTGGATGGGGTCTTAACGCCGGCGTGGGGGCGCGGGGTGTAGGGCGGATCTCGTCCGGTTCAGGCTGCCGGCACCGTCATCCCAGCCTGCCAAGGCCTCCGCCATGAAGCGCATCCTCGCCGCCGCCGCCGTTCTTACGGGGCTCGCCTCCGCCGCCTCCGCGGCGACCATCGACTTCACGTTCAAGAATTCGACCTCCTCGCCGGTCGAGGAGTTCTACCTGTCGCTGCCGACCACCGACAATTGGGAGGAGAACCTCGTCACCAGCCCGGTTCAGCCGGGCCAGAAGGTGATCTCGTCGATCACCGATACCGGCAGCTGCCTCTACGACGTGAAGACCGTGTTCGCGGACGGCGAAAGCACGGAAGATCGCGGCTGGGACTTCTGCGCCGATCCCGACTACGAGATCGAGGAAGAGTAGGTCTCGGAACCGGGCGGGCGCGAGGCTTCGAAGCAGCTTGCCCGCCCTGCCCTGAAACCGTCAGCCGATCAACGGCGTCCAGCGGCTGTCGGCCTTCGAGGAGCGCACGCAGGCGTCCACGAAGCGCATGGCGAGAAGGCCGTCGGCGGCAGTGGGGAACAGGACGCCCTCGGGGGTCGCCTCGCCGTCCTGCGCCGCGCGGATCGCGGCCCCCGCCTCGCGGTAGATCGTGGCGAAGCCTTCGAGATAGCCCTCCGGGTGGCCGCCGGGGGTGCGGGTGACGCGCGCGGCCGCCGCACCCGCGCCTGCGCCGCCGCGCGTCATCAACTGCTTGGGCTCGCCGAACCGGGTGAACCAGAGCTGGTTCGGGTTCTCCTGATGCCATTCGAGCCCGCCGCGCTCGCCATAGACCCGCAGCGTCAGCCCGTTCTCATGGCCGGGCGCCACCTGGCTCGCCCAGAGCATGCCCTTCGCGCCGCCGGCAAAGCGCAGCATCACGTGGTCGTTGTCGTCGAGCCGACGACCGGGCACGAAGGCGGTGAGATCGGCCGCCACCGCGTCGAGCGTCAGGCCGGTGACGAAGGAGAGAAGGTTAAAGGCATGCGTGCCGATGTCGCCGAGCGCGCCGCCCGCGCCCGCCTTTTCGGGATCGACCCGCCATTCCGCCTGCTTGGACCCGCTACTTTCGGCCGCTTCCGTCAGCCAGTCCTGCGCATACTCGGCCTGCACGACGCGGATCGAACCGAGCTCTCCGGCCGCCACCATCTCACGGGCCTGGCGCACCATCGGATAGCCGGTGTAGTTGTGGGTGAGGACGAAGATCCGCCCCGAGCCCTCGGCCAGGCGAGCCAGTTCCACCGCCTCGTCGAGCCTGGCCGTCAGCGGCTTCTCGCAGAGGACATGGATGCCGGCCTCCAGAAACGCCTTGGCCGGGCCGAAATGCATGTGGTTGGGCGTCACGATCGCCACGGCGTCGATGCCGTCCTCGCGCGCGGCCTCCGCGCTCGCCATCTCGTTGAACGAGGCGTAGGCGCGGTCCGGGTCGATGCCGAGTTCGGCGGCCGACGCCTTGGCCCGCTCGGGATCCGACGAGAAGGCGCCGGCAACCAGCGTGAACTCGCCGTCGATGCGCGCGGCGATGCGATGCACCGCGCCGATGAACGCGCCCTGCCCGCCGCCCACCATCCCGAGCTTGAGCGGGCGCCGGGCCGCCGTCGATGTCGAAGCCGCAACCATGTCCATCCTCCCGAAGACGCCGGCCTCTTCCAGCCGCGCCCATGTTCTCGTCGGCTCGCGCCGGCTTTGGGTCTCCCGGCTCGCCCGTCTGGGGCTCTTGCCGTTCTTCCAGCGGTCGATAGGACGGCGAGCGCCTAGCCGTCCAGCCCGAGCATGCGCCGGTTGGCGACCTCGTCCGTGCCGGCTCCGGCGAAGTCGTCGAAGGCCCGTTCGGTGGTGCGGATGATGTGAGCGGCGATGAACGGCGCGCCTTCCGCCGCGCCCTGCTCGGGATGCTTGATGGCGCATTCCCATTCGAGCACGGCCCAACCGTCGAAGCCGTATTGCGTCAGCTTGGAGAAGACCCCGGCGAAATCCACCTGCCCGTCGCCCAGCGAACGGAAGCGCCCGGCGCGGTCGGCCCAGGACTGGAAACCGCCATAGACGCCCTGGCGCCCCGTCGGGTTGAACTCGGCGTCCTTGGCGTGAAAGGCGCGGATGCGCTCGTGGTAGATGTCGATATAGGCGAGATAGTCGAGCTGCTGCAGCACGAAATGCGAGGGATCGTACAAAAGGTTGGCGCGCGCGTGCCCATCGACGCGCTCGAGGAACATCTCGTAGGAGACGCCATCGTGGAGGTCCTCGCCGGGATGGACCTCGTAGGCGATATCGACGCCCATCTCCTCGGCATGATCGAGGATCGGTCGCCAGCGCTTGGCGAGTTCGTCGAAGGCGGCCTCCACCAGCCCGGCCGGGCGCTGCGGCCAGGGGTAGATGTAGGGCCAGGCGAGCGCGCCCGAAAACGTCGCGTGGGCGCTCAGACCGAGATGGCGCGAGGCTGTCAGCGCCCGCTTCACCTGATCCGAGGCCCAGGCCTGGCGCGCCTTCGGGTCGCCGCGAACGGCCGGGTCGGCGAACCCGTCGAAGGCGAGGTCGTAAGCCGGATGGACCGCGACGAGCTGACCCTGAAGATGCGTCGAGAGTTCGGTGATGGCGAGTCCGTGTCCGGCGACGATGCCGGCGACCTCGTCGCAATAATCCTTTGAATCCGAGGCCCGCTTCAGGTCGAAGAGGCGCGCGTCCCAGGTCGGGATCTGCACGCCCTTGTAGCCGAGCCCGGCCGCCCAGCCGCAGATCGCATCGAGCGAGTTGAAGGGCGCGGCATCGCCCGCGAACTGCGCGAGGAAGATCCCCGGCCCCCGTATCGTCTTCATCGTCATGATCGCGTCAGTCCTCCCGGTGGATACGACCGCGGTTGCCGCCGGAACCCGTGGCAACCATCGCGATCGGCAAATCCGCTCCCGACGGATTCGCTGCGCTTAAGCTATCACCGGGCCGCGGTTCGGCAACGCCGCGCGCCGTCACAGGGCGATGATATCCGCTCCCACGACGCGCTCGCTTGCGCTTCAGACCAGCGCGGTCGGCAACTCGCGTCCGGCGAAGTGGGCATCGAGATTGGCGAGGACGAGATCGGCCATCGCCTGCCGTGTCTCGTGCGTGGCGCTCGCCATGTGCGGCGTCAGGACGACGTTCGGCAGGGCGAAGAACGCCTCGGGCACATGCGGCTCATCGGCGAAGACGTCGAGCGCGGCACCCGCGATGCGGCCCTCCCGAAGCGCGTCCAGCAGCGCCGCCTCGTCAATGAGCGAGCCTCGCGCCACGTTGACGAGAACGCCCTTCGGCCCGAGCGCGTCGAGGACGCTGCGGTCGATGACATGACGCGTCTCGGCCGAAGCGGCGGCAGCGACGATCAGCACGTCGCAGGCGGCCGCGAGTTCGACGAGCGTCTCGTGGCGGGGATAGGCGACGTCGCGCGCGCTGCGGCTGGCATAGTGGATCTCGGCGTCGAAGCCTTCGAGACGCCGGGCGATGGCGAGGCCGATGCGTCCAAGGCCGAAGATGCCGTAGCGGCGCCGCGACACCTTGTGCCCGAGCCCGAGATCGCCCGCCGGCCAGCGCCCTTCGCGCACGTGGCGGTCGCCGAGCGCGAGTTGACGCAGGAGCGCGATGACGAGGCCGATGGCGAGATCGGCGACGTCCTCGGTGAGGACGTCCGGCGTGTTCGACACCCGCACGCCCCGTCGCTTGGCCTCGCCGAGATCGACCTTGTCGAAGCCGACGCCATTAATCGCGACGATCTCGAGCGCCGGGAGCTGCGCGGCGAGCGTGGCGGGAATGCCGATATGGCCGCCGGTGACGACACCGCGGATGGAGGCGGCCTGCTCGCCGGGCACGGCCGCATCCGTCTCGAAGAAGCGATGGATGTCGAAGCGCTCCGCCAGCGCCGCCTCCAGATGCGGCATGAGTGGGCAGAGCTGCAAGATTGAGGGCTTCATCGGGGATGCTCCGGACTGTTTCACTTGATGTCGGACCGGACGAACTGGGCGAGTTCCGGCGTCTGCGGGTTTTCGAAGAGCGTGCGGGAGGGACCGGCCTCGTGGATGCGGCCCTGGTGCATGAACACCGTGGTGTTGGCGACGCGCCGGGCAAAGCCCATTTCATGGGTCACGAGCAGCATCGTCATGCCGTCGCGCGCCAGCTTCTCCATCACCGCCAGCACCTCGCCCGTCAGCTCGGGATCGAGCGCCGAGGTCACTTCGTCGAAGAGCATGACCTTGGGGCGCATCGCGAGGGAGCGTGCGATGGCGACGCGCTGCTGCTGGCCGCCCGATAGCTCGTCGGGATAGGCATCGAACTTCTCGGAGAGGCCGACGAGCGCCAGAACCTCTTCGGCGATCGCGCGCGTATCGGGCTTGGCGACGCCCTTCACGATACGCGGCGCCAGCATGATGTTCTGGCCGACGGAAAGATGCGGGAAGAGATTGTAGCTCTGGAAGACGATGCCGACGTCGCGCCGCAGCTTGCGGAGCGAGGCCTTGTCCTCGCCGACCTTGTGGCCGGCGATCTCGATCGTGCCGGAGCTGATCTTCTCCAGCCCGTTGACGCAGCGAAGAAGGGTGGACTTGCCCGACCCCGAGCGGCCGATGAGGGCGGTGACTTCGCCGCGCTCGACCGTGATCGAGACGCCCTTCAGCACCTCCACGGCCCCGAAACTCTTGTGGACGCGATCAATGACGACTTCCGACACGAAGCCTCCTTTCCAGCCAGCGCGACAGCTGCGACAGCGGATAACAGATGACGAAATACAGGGCCGCCACGACGAGGAAGACGCGGAACGGCTGGAATGTCGCGTTGTTGATGAGCTGTCCCGCCCGGGCGAGTTCGACGAAACCGATCAGCGAGGCGATCGAGGTGTTCTTCACGACCTGCACCGCGAAGCCCACGGTGGAGGGCAGCGAGATGCGGACGGCCTGCGGCAGGATCACGTAGCGATATTGCTGGACGCGCGTCATCGCCAGCGACTCCGAGCCCTCCCACTGCTGCTTGGGCACCGACTGGATCGAGCCACGCCAGATTTCGGCGAGATAGCCCGAGGCGTAGATCGTCATCGACACGCCGGCGGCAACGAGCGGCGGCAGCTGGTAGCCCATCAGGCTGAGGCCGTAGAAGGACAGGAAGAGGATCATCAGGACGGGAATGCCCTGGATGATCTGGATGTAGACGGCGGCGGCGAGACGCACCGCCTTCAGCTGCGAGACGCGGGCCAGCGCCACGAAGAAGCCGACGAGCCCGCCGCCCGCCAGCGCCATGGCCGTGAGCACCAGGGTCCACTGCAGCGACTGGACGAGGAACCAGAACTCGGACGGCCCGAAGGTACGGAAGATCATGCCGAGACCTCCACCACGGGCTGCATCGCGCCGCGCCCGGCCCGGCGCCCGAACAGCCAGAGTCCGATCAGCGCGAGGATGGCGCGCAGCACCAGGGCGAGCGCCAGATAGATGCCGGTGACGGCGATGTAGACCTCGAAGGAGCGGTAGCTCTGCGACTGGACGAAAGAAGCCGCCGCGGTCAGCTCGTTCGTCGAGATCGCCGAGCAGATCGAGGAGGCCAGCATCATCAGTACGAATTGCGAGCAGAGCGCGGGATAGACCTTCTGGATCGCCGGCAGGATGATCACGTAGCGATAGATCTGGAACCGCGTGAACCCCAGCGACTCGCCTGCCTCGATCTGCGACTTGTGGATCGCCTCGATGCCGGCGCGGATGATCTCGGTGGAATAGGCCGCGAGGTTGATCGTCATGCCGATCAGCGCGGCCGTGATGGCGCCGACGCGAAGACCCATGCCCGGCAGCCCGAAATAGATGATGAAGAGCTGGACGAGGAACGGCGTGTTGCGGATCAGCTCGACATAGGCATCGACGAGAAGGCGCGTCGGCCGGTTGCCGATGCTGCGCAGCGAGGCCAGCACGATGCCGATGGCGGTGCCCGCGATGATGGCGAAGACGGAGATCTGGATCGTCGTCCACAGGCCGGCGAGAAGCTGGTCCTGATAGCGGGCGAGGACGCCGAACTGGAACGTGTAGTTCATGAGCGCTTGAGGTCCCGTTGCGATCAGCCGCCCGGCAGCGCGTGCCGGGCGTTCGATGTCGGCAGCGAAGGGGTCAGAAGCTCGGAAGCGTCGGCGGCAGCGGGTCGCCGGTCCACTTGACGGCGATCTTGTCGAGATCGCCCGACACCTTCATCAGGTAGATGGCGGTGTTCAGGTACTGGTGCAGCTCGAAGTCGGCCGGCAGCGTGGCCATCGAATTGCCCTGCCGGAAGAAGGTGAAGCCGATCTGGAGGCCGGCAGCGGGCAGCTGCTGGAGGACGCCGGCAGCGACCGTCGAGGGCAGCGCCGTGGCATCGACCTGCCCCGAGAGCAGCGCCTGCGCCGATGTGGAATCGTCTTCGTAGACGACGATCTCGAGGCCCTCGACATTGGCGCGGCGCAGCGCCGTCTCCTGCGAGGAGCCGCGATTGACCGCGATCCGCTTGCCCTTCAACTGGTCGAGGTTTTCGAACTTCTCGCTCGGCCCGGAGACGATCACCATGTTGAAGGCCGAATAGGGCGAGGTGAACATGACGGTCTTCGCCCGTTCGCCGGTGGGCGCGAGCGTCGCGACGAGGAAGTCCACCTGCCCCGTCTGCAGGGCGGGAATGCGCGCCGGCGGCGTCAGCGGCACGAGCTGCACGGGCAGGCCGAGATACTGGCCGACGAGATTGGCGACGTCGACGTCGTAGCCGGTCGGATTGCCCTGCGCGTCCACCATGCCCATGGGCGGGGCGCCGGTGAGAACGCCGATGCGCACGGTGCCCCGCGACTGGATGTCGGCGAGATTGGCGGCGTCAGCCCCGATGGGCGCGACGGCGGCCAGCAGTCCGAACGCCATGGCGCCGGCGGCGAGGGTTCTGGTGATCCGATGGAGCATTCTCATTCCTCCCAGAATGGTTCTTGCGGAAAACGTGGTGCGTCTCAGAGCGTGGCCAGCACGCCTCCGTCGACGTAGATGATCTGTCCGTTGACGAAATCGGAGGCCGCCGAGGCCAGGAAGATGGCGGCGCCCTGGAGCTCCTCGACCTTGCCCCAGCGCCCGGTAGGCGTGCGGGTCTTCAGCCATTCGGTGAACTTGGGATCGTCGACGAGCGCCTGGTTCAGCGGCGTCTCGAAATAGCCGGGCCCGATGGCGTTGATCTGCAGGCCATGGCGCGCCCAGTCCGTGCACATGCCCTTCGTGAGGTTGAGCACGGCGCCCTTCGTCGCGGTATAAGGGGCGATCGAATAGCGGGCGGCATGGGCCTGGAGGCTGGCGATGTTGATGATCTTGCCGCGACCGCGCGGGATCATCTTCCGGGCGACCGTCTGGCCGACGTAGAAGACCGAGTCGACATTGGCACGCATGATCTCGTGCCAGGTCTCTTCGGGATAGTCCTCCAGCGGCGCCCGGCGCTGGATGCCGGCATTGTTGACGAGGATATCGATGGCGCCGACTTCGCTCTCGATCCGCTCGATCCCCGCACGCACCGCATCGAGATCCGTCACGTCGAAGGCGGCGGCCGAGACGCTCAGCCCTTCGGCCTCGAGCCTCGCTGCGGCCTCCCCGGTCTTCGCCTCGCTGCGCCCGTTGAGGACGATGCGTGCGCCGGCTCGCCCGAGCCCTTCGGCCAGCGAATAGCCGATGCCCTGGCTGGAGCCGGTAACGAGCGCCGTGCGGCCGGTCAGATCGAAGAGGGCAAGCGACATGAAGGCGGATCCGGTTGGCGTTGGCGGCGGCCGGCACGGGCCGGCGTTGGGTCTGTTATCGGTATCATCGACGAACGCGGATCACAAGGCTGGATTGCGCATGGGCGGCGTCAGGCGGCCCGCCTTTCGATCACGATGACGCGCGCTCGCGCCCGAAATCGAACAGCTTCATGTAGGCCGCGCTGTCTTCGGCGCCCAAGCCCGCCGCCACCATCATGCGGTGGAGGTCGGCGATCAGGCTGGTCAGCGGCATCGGCGTGCGCAGGTCCATGGCGAAGCGCTGCGTCGCCTCGAGGTCCTTCAGCATGTTGTCGATGCGCCCGGTCGGGGTCAGGTCGGCGCGGGCCATCTTCCCCATGAACTCCTGCAGGATGCGACTGTCGGCGCGCCCGCCCGCGAGCGCCGCCGGAATGCGCTCGGCATCGACGCCCGCATCGAGCGCCAGCCGCGTCGCCTCGGCGACGGCCAGAAAGTTGCAGGCGCACAGGACCTGGTTGATCAGCTTGGTGGTCTGGCCGGCGCCGACCGGGCCCATATGCGTCATGTTCGCGGCCACCGCGGAGAGCAGTCGCATCGCCCGCTCGACCTCGGCGGGCTCGCCGCCCATCATCAGCGTCAGCCGGCCCTGCGCCGCCGCCGGCGCTCCGCCCGACAGCGGCGCGTCGACCCAGCCCATGCCGGTCTCCGCGCGAAGACGGGCCGCCATCGCGCCGGTGGCCTTGGGGTCCGTGCTCGACATGTCGACGAGGAGAAGGCCGGGCCGCGCCGAGGCGGCGATGCCCTCCGGCCCGAAGACCACGGCCTCGACGATGTCAGCCGTGTTGAGGCTGAGAATGACGGTGTCGCAGCTTGCCGCGAGATCGGCGAGCGAGGCTGCGACGACGGCTCCGCGCGCCGCCAATGCCTCCAGCTTCGCGGGATCGCGATCGAGGAGACGAAGCGACACGCCGCGGTCTAAAAGCCGCCCGGCGATCGCGCTGCCCATCACCCCGACGCCGACGAGGCCGACCCGCTCCTGCTGGCTCACCGTCTCGTTCATGATCCCCGCCCCTTTCGTTCCGCGCCGTGCGGCCCCGCTTCGTCGCGCCGTGCCGTGGTGCCGCGCGCGACGACTGAGACGCCGACATCCTCCGTCAACGGTGCGCGCGCCGTGCCCGCGCCCGTCAGCGTCTCCAGAAGCAGGCGCCCGGTCTTCTCGCCGATCGCCTTCGCATCGACGCGCACGGTGGAGATCGCCGGCTCGCACTGCCGGCCGACCTCGAAATCGCCGAAGCCCATGATCGCGACCGTGCCGGGCACGTCGATCCCCCGGCGCCGGCACTCCATCATCGCGCCGAAGGCGGAAGCGTCGGAGACTGCGAACACGGCCTCGACGTCCGGCGCCCTCTCCAGAAGCGCAGCCATCGCCTCGGCCCCATGCTCGAACGAGACCGGCGCATGGCCACGTCGCAGCACCAGATCGTCGGACAAGCCGGCCTCGCGCAGCGCCGCTGCGAACCCCTGCAGGCGTCCCTCGCCGCGATGGTCGGCGACGTCGTCGTCGAGTTCCGAGCCGATGGCGGCGATCCGCCGATGGCCGAGCCCGATGAGGTGACGCGCCGCCGCGCGGCCCGCCTCGACGTTGGAGAAGCCGACGGCCCGGTCCAGCGGTGGCTCGGGCCGCTCCCAGATCTCGACGATCGGAATGGCCGCGTTCGACAGCATGCGGCGCGTCGCGGCCGTGTGGATCGAGCCGGCGATGACGAGGGCTTCGGGCCGGCGCGCCAGCAGCGCGCGCACCAGCCTCTCCTCCTCGCTCGCGCGGTAGAGCGTGTAGCCGATCAGGAGCTGGTAGGCGGGCCCCAGCGCCTCGGCGAGACCCTGCGCCGTGTCGCCGAAATTGCTGTTGGTGAGGGTCGGCAGGATGAGGCCGACGAAGCGGGTGCGACGCGACGAGAGCGAACCCGCCACGAGATCGGGCACGTAGCCGAGTTGCTCGACCGCCTGCATGACGCGCGCGCGCGTATCCTCGGCGACGATCGAGGGATCGGCGAGGACGCGGCTGACCGTCATCGTGGAGACGCCGGCCAGCCGCGAGACGTCTCGCATCGTCGGCTTTCGGGGCTGTGCGGCCATGGCGGAAACTCCCGGTCCTGCCGGATCGGTCAGGTGATGCGCTCGGAAACGATATGGTGGAGGGCGCCGTCGAACATCGTCATGAGACGAGCGACGACGGGCGCGCCCTCCGCGCGAATCGGCGACGCCTCGGCCTCGCGAACCGCCTCGGGCGAGGCATAGTCGATCTCCTGCAGGAGGACGATCGGCGGGCTGCCGGGATCGGCCCGGCGCGGGCGATAGACCCGCACCGCGAGGGCGCCGGGCATGCGCCGCCAGACCGGCAGCAGTTCGGACTCGACGATGGCGAAGAACTCGTCCTCCCGCCCGGTATGGATTCGACCGGTGAAGATGGCGCTGCGCGTCTCCATGTCCTGTCCTCGTTATAATATCATGGCCTCGCTCGCTCAGGCCTCAGAAGTGCAGGTGGACCTTGATGGCGCGCCGCCGGTCGGCTGCCAGCTCGAACGCCTCGCCGAGACGGCTCATCGGCATCTCGGCCGAGAGCACGGGCGTCACGTCGACAAGATCGGCCACCAGCCATTCGACGGCGGTCTGGAACTCGGAGGCGAAGCGGAAGGCGCCGACGAAGTCGATCTCGCGGGCCATCAGCTTGTTGGCGGGAACGGGAATGTCGCCGGGCGGCATCATGCCGAGCTGTACGACGCGCCCGCCGGGCCGCACCACGTCGAAGAGCGAGGCCAGCGCCTGCGGCGAGCCGGTGGCTTCCAGCGCCACGTCGAAAAAGCCCTTGTCGGCGCCGAAAGCCGCAAGCTTCTCCGGCGACGTCGCGACGTTGATCGCCTCGTCGACGCCGGCCTGCCGGGCCAGCGCCAGCGGCTCGTCGATGAGATCGGTGATGGCCACGAAGCTCGCGCCGGCGCGCCGTGCGGCCAGCGCGAGAAGCAGGCCGATCGGCCCCGCGCCCGCGATCAGGACCTTCTTGCCGACGAGATCGCCGGCGCGCCGGATGCCGTGGATCGCCACCGACAGCGGCTCGGCGAGCGCGGCCCTTGCGAACGGCATGTTGGCGGGCACCACGACGGCCTGGTCCGCCCGGCAGACGAGATGCTCCGAAAAGCCACCCTGCACATGAGGATAGATGGCGGCCGAGCCGAAGAAGCGCATGTTGCGGCAGAGGTTGGAGCGCCCTGCCCGGCAATAGTCGCAGTGGAGACATGGGCGGCTCGGATTGACCGCGACGCGCTGGCCCACCGCGAGGTTCGAGACGCCCTCGCCAAGGGCTTCGATCTCGCCCGAGATTTCGTGGCCGAGAACCAGCGGCTCGCGCAGCGCGAAGTCGCCGACGCGCCCTTTGCCCCAGTAGGACAGATCGGACCCGCAGATGCCGCCGGCGCCGAAGCGCACCACGACCTCGCCCGGCGCCGGGCGAGGGGTTTCGCGCTCGTCGAGACGCAGGTCCTTGGCGGCGTGGATGACGGCTGCCTTCATCGAAACTCTCCTCGCACCACGACCCATCCGGGAATCAGGCGCCATGATACCGATAACACCATTCGACACTAAAGAGCCCGGACGATCCTCGCAAGCCGTACGTCAGCCGGTCCAGCCGGCGCCGTGGGCATTGACGTAGATCGCGTAGAGCGAGGTCTGCGCGGTGATGTAGAGGCGGTTGCGCCGGGGCCCGCCGAAGCAGAGATTCGCAACCATTTCGGGGATCGGGATCGAGCCGATATGGGTGCCGTCCGGCGCGTAGACGCAGACCGCGTTGGCGTTCGAGGCCCAGACGTTGCCCTCGCGGTCGCAGCGGAACCCGTCGAAGAAGCCGTTCGGCGAGCGCGCGAAGGTCCGCCCCTCGCCCGGCCGCCCGTCGGCGCCGATTGGATAGACCCGGATCACGGGATCGTGGCTCTCGTCATGGGTCTTGCCGGTGTCGGAGACGTAGAGAAGGCGCTCGTCCGGCGAGAAGCAGAGCCCGTTCGGCCGCAGCATGTCGGTGACCACCGCCGTCAGCGCACCGCTTTCGGGATCCAGACGGTAGACGTCGCAGGAGGCGAGCTCCGGCGTGGCCTGATGGCCCTCATAGTGCGAGTCGATGCCGTAGGTCGGGTCGGTGAACCAGATCGAGCCATCGGAATGCGCGACGACGTCGTTGGGCGAGTTCAGGCGCTTGTCGCCGACATGCGAGACGAGGGCGCGCCAGACGCCGTCATGGTCGAGGCGGGAGATCTGCCGTCCGCCGTGCTCGCAGGCGATGACGCGGCCTTGCGCGTCCAGCGTATGGCCGTTGTGGAAGCCGCATGGGGCTTCGAAGACGCCGACCGAACCGTCGCACTCGTCGAGGCGCATCACCCGGTCGTTCGGGATGTCGGACCAGAGCAGCGACTTGGCGGCCGGCATGTAGACGGGGCCCTCCACCCAGCGACCGCCGGTCCAGAGCGTGTCGAGCCGGGCATGGCCGATCATGAGGCGGGAAAAACGCGGGTCATGGACGATGAAGGGGGCGGACATGGCGGCTCAATCCGTCGGCAGGGCGTAATCGTCGGCGCGAAACACGGTGTGGAAGATGTCGCCCTCGTACATTTCCAGAAGCCCCTTGGTTACCTCGCGCGACCGGGTGCGCATATCGGAGGCGAGCGCGTCCTCGATCGCGGCCTTCGAGGGGTAGCGGACCTGCAGAACCATCTCGAAATGGGGATCCTCGACGTCGGCCTCCTCCTGGCGGAGCACCCGCACCTCCTCGGCGCCGGGAAACCTCGTCCAGAGCGGCACGAGCTTTTCGCGAACATAGGCCGTGAACTCGGCCTCGCGGCCCGGCTTGGCGCGGCCGCGGAAGAAGGCGCAGCGGATATACATGGGCGGCGATCCGATCTGGAGACAGGGAAGACGAGGCCGGCGGCGCATCGCCGTCGGCCGATTGCGGGGCGTCGGTTACTTGCCCCAGATCTTGCGATAGGCGTCGCGATACCCGTTGTCGGGATCGAAGACGTTCTTCGGCCCGCCGTCGAACTCGACATTGTCGGCGGTGACGAGATGGACGCTCGGAACGTAGCCCGACCAGGGCTGCTTGGAGAACGCGCGATTCAGCTCGTCGATGACCTGCCAGCCCTGCATGGCCAGTGGCTCCGGCACGGTGGCGGCCTGGAAATCCTTGGCTCGGATGCGCTGGAAGGCCGATTCGGAGCCGTCACCGGCCGAGATGTTCTGCGGTGCGCTGGCCGAATCGAGACCGGCCGCCGAGAGCGCGGGCGGCATGAAGTCGTAGTAGAGGTCGTTGATCGCCAGGGAATGCGTCCAGGCCGATCCGTTGTTCTGGAGGAGCGTCGTCGTCAGCTGCGGAACGCGGGTCGAGACGTCGGCGAGCGGGGTGTCCTGGAAGTCGAGCACCTTGCAGCCCGCGCATTTCTTGATGACTTCCTCCATCGCCCGGCCCTTGGCGATCGCCATGGCGTAGGTGGAGTCGGCGAAGATCACGACGCCGGCCTTGCCATCGGAATCGGCGATCGCCTTCATCGCGGCGACGCGGGCGACCTCCATCGAGTCGGTGTTGACGTTGGCGAAGACCGGCGTTCCCGCCTGCGGTCCCGGCACCGGACCGGTGTGCCAGCCGACGATGGTGATGCCCTCGGCCGCCGCGCCCTCGAGCGCCGCCTTCTGCTCGACGGCGTCGGAGCCGCTGACGACGATCGCGTCGGGCTTCAGGGCGATGGCCTGCGACAGGGCGGTCGCCTGTCCGGATACGGTGCCCTGCCCGTCGATCTCGCGATAGTCCCAGCCGATGACGCCGGCCGCTTCCTTGACGCCGGTGGCGACGCCGAGAATGCCGCCGTTGCGCATGTCGCCGGCAACATAGACGATCGACTTGGCGCCGACCGCCTTCGGGCCGGTGGTGGGGCCCTCCCATTTGTCGGCGCGGCTCGTCGCCTTGGCGACGACGGCCTTGGCCTCGTCGACGAGGGCGTCGGCCCGCGCCGCGGACAGACCCGTACCGAGCAGCGCGAGGCTTGCGGCGGTCATCAGGAGCGTTCGTTTCAGCATGCCGTGGTTCCTCCGGTTGGGACGGGTTCAGGCGCCCGTCTTGGGTGCGGCCGCCGCGCTCGCGCCGCGACGGCGCTGGGCGTAGGCGGCGATGCCGATCGCGACGAGCAGCGTCGCGCCGTTGAAGAGGGGCTCCACGAAGAAGGAGCCGCCGAACTGCTGGATGCCGGAAATGCCGACCGCGAGGATCACGACGCCGATCACCGTGCCCCAGACGTTGACCCGGCCCGGCTTGATCGTGGTCGAGCCGAGAAAGGCGCCCACCAGCGCGGGCAGGAGATATTCGAGACCGACGCTCGCCTGCCCGATGCGCAGCTTCGAGGCGAGCAGCACGCCGGTGAGCGCCGTCAGCAGGCCGGAAGCGACGAAGGTGGCGATGGTGAAGCGGCGCACGGGAATGCCGTTCAGCGCCGCCGCCTTCGGGTTCGAGCCGATGGCGTAGAGGTAGCGGCCGACCGGGGTGTATTCGAGGACGATCCACAAGACGAAGGCCAGCGCCAGAACGTAGAAGCCGCCGATCGGAAGCCCGAGGATCGTGGTGCCGTTGAGGGCGAGGAACCCCGGCGGCAGCGGTGCCACGACCTGCCGGCCGCCCGTGTACCAGAGCGCGAGGGCATAGAGGATCGTGCCGGTGCCGAGCGTGGCGATGAAGCTGTCGATCTGCGCCACCTCGACGAGGAGGCCGTTGAGGAAGCCGACGAACGCACCGAGCAGGAGCACGATCAGCACCGCCACCGGCCAGGGAATGCCGAAGGCCGTCTGCAGCGAGATCGCCAGGATGTGCCAGAGCACGATGCCGTAGCCCACCGTCAGGTCGATTTTGCCGGCCGTCATCGGCAGCATGGCGGCGAGCGCCAGCAGCGCGATGATCGACTTGTCGGAGACGATCGAGCGCAGGTTCAGCATCGTCGGGAAGGTGCGCGGAAGCAGGATGGCAAAGAGGCAGATCAGCGCCAGCGTCAGGATCGGCAGGCCGTAGACCGGCAGCAGCCGCAGCGCCGCCTGGCCTCGGGACAGGCCGCGCAGGTCCGAGCGCGTCGGCTCCAGCGCGGTCGACTTGATCGAGTTCATGAAGGCCCTCCCAGACCGTTGCCCATCTCGGGCCTTCAAACCTGTCTAACGTCCCGTCAGGCCGCCTCGGCCGCGCTCGCGGCCGCGATCACCCGTTCGGTGGTCACCTCGTCGCCCGACAGCTCCGCGATGATGGCCCCGCGGTTGAACACCAACGCCCGGTGACAGAGCGTCGCGACCTCCTCGAAATCCGTGGAGATGACGAGAACGGCGAGCCCGGCGGCCACCGCCGCCTCCACCAGCCGGTAGATTTCGGCCTTGGCGCCGACATCGACGCCGGCGGTGGGATCCTCGAGGATGAGCAGCCGGCGGCCGGTGTCGAGCCATCGCCCGACCACGACCTTCTGCTGGTTGCCGCCCGACAGGCCCTCGATCGCCAGATCCGGATCGTTTGGCCGCAGCCCGACCCGGGCGCCGAGTTCGCGCGCCATCTCGCGTTCGCGAGACCGCGAGCGCAGCGAGAAGAGCGGGATGGCCCGCGCCGCCGGGTTGAGGAAAGCGTTCTCGCGGATCGAGAGCGAGGGCGCGATCGACTCTTCGGTGCGCTCGCGCGCCACCAGGCCGACCCCGGCACCGAGCGCGGCGCGCGGCGACGACAGGTCGGGCACGGCGCCGTCGATCTCGACGCGCCCGGCGTGAGGAAGCGCGCCGAACAGCGAGCGCCCCACCGCCTCCTGCCCGGCGCCGCGCAGCCCAACGAGGCCGAGGATCTCGCCGGTGCAGATGTCGAAATCCACCGGCCCGGCGCCGCCGGCGATGAGCCCCCGCACGGTGACGCGCGGCACGGGATGCGCGGCGGCCGGCGTCTTCTCGAAGGCCCGGAGCGCGCCGGTACCGACGATCATCTCGACGAGATCTCCCGCATTCGTCTCCGCCACCGGGCGCACGCCGACGAGCGCCCCGTCGCGCAGGACCACGACCCGGTCGGCGATGCGAAAGATCTCGTCGAGCCGGTGCGAGACGTAGATGATGCCGACGCCCTCGTCGCGCAGACGACGGACCGCGGCGAGGAGCTTCTCCACCTCGTCGGCGGGAAGGCTGGCGGTCGGCTCGTCGAGCACGAGGAATTCGCAGCGGGTCGCCAGCGAGCGGGCGATGGCGACGAGCGACTTCTCGGTGCGCGACAGCGACGAGACGCGGCGATCGGGCTCGAAGTCGCAGCCGAGCCGGGCCAGCGCCTCGGCCGCCACGCGCTCGCAGGCCCCCCAGTCGACCAGCCCGCGCTTACCGCCACCACGCCGGGGATAACCGTTGGCGAGCGCGACGTTCTCGGCGATCGTCATCCAGTCCACGAGGCCGAGGTCCTGGTGGACGAAGGCGACCTTGGTGCGCGCGCCGGCCGAGCGGTTGGGCTCGTGAACGTAAGGCTCGCCGTCTATCGAGATGCCGCCCTCGTCGGGCTTGTGAATGCCCCCGAGGATCTTAATGAGCGTCGACTTGCCGGCTCCGTTCTCGCCCAAGAGCGCGACGACCTCGCCGGAGTGCACGCTGAAGCCGACGCCCTTCAGCGCTTGCGTGCCGCCGAACCGCTTCTGCAGGTTGGTGAAGATCAGATCTGTCACAGAAGCCTCCCGACACCTGCTGATTGTGAGATGGTATCGGTATCATCACGGCGCGTCAAATGCGCGACCACTCATTTTGGAAGGGTCGTCACGCGGCAGGCTTGCAGGTTTTCCATCGCGACGCGAGGGGACGGGCGACATGAACCCTCGGGTTTCCGCCGGGCGCGTCAGTGGATGCGATGGTCCAGCGTTCGGCGAAGCTCCAGCTCGGGAAATTTCGCGTCGATCTGACGCAGCTCCGTCGCGACTTCCGAAGCGATCCAGTCGCGCACCGCCGCGACCGCGGGGCGCAGCGGCCGGGCACGCGAGCGCACGAGCTGGCAGGGCCGGCCGGTCACCATGATGCGCGAGGTGGCGGGCACGAGCGCGTCGACGCAGAGCCAGTGGGCGACGACGCTGAGCCAGCCGAGCGCCACCCCCTGCCCGAGCAGCGCCGCCTGCACCACGATCGCGTAGTCCGAGAAGGCCAGCGAGTGCGAGGGCGGGCGCTCGGAGGGAAACGAGAAGAGGCCCGACCAGTCCGGCTGCGCCTTGCTGAGGTTGATGATCGTCTCGACATCGGGCTGGAACCCTTCCGAGGAGGGCGAGCGGCGATAGCCGGGACTGCAGATCGGCAGCAGGATCTCGGGCGCGAGGTCGGTCACGTCGTGGCCCTCGGTGAAGCCGCCGAAGCGCATGCCGAGATCGACGTCGTCCACCGGCCCACCGAGCGGCCCCGGCAGGAGCTGGAAGCGCAGGTCCACCGTCGGCAGGTCGGCCTGGAACCGCTGAAGGCGCGGCATCAGCCAATGCGTCGTGAAGGCGGTGGAGACCGAGAGCGTCACGCTTTCGGAGCCCGAGCGCCGCGCCTCGATCGCCAGGAGCGCCTGCTCGATCCCGGCGAAGCTCTTGGCGATGCCCTCGAAGAGGATGGCCCCGTCGTCGGTCAGCCGGTTGCCGGTGGGCAGGCGGTGGATCAGCCGGACGCCGAGATGCTCCTCCAGCCGCGCGATCATGCGGCTGACGGCGGGCGGCGTCACGCTCAGCTCCTTTGCGGCCTGCGCGAAATTGCCGAGGCGCGCGGCCGTCTCGAAGGCGAAGAGGGCATTCATCGAGGGAACGAGGCGTCGCAGCGTCATTACACGATGTAATGCCATGCGGCACAATTTTGCAATTGCGGAACTGCCGTTGATTTGGTCAACTTCTCTCAAGGGATCGCAAGCAATTCATTTTGCTGATCTTTCCCAAACGATGCTGCGCTCCGACCGCCTCGTCATGGTGCCTTGCAGCAAAACCCATGCGGCAGAGCGAAAACCTGCCGTCATGCGCGATCCGGGGGAATGGCTGGGAATGCAGATGCGCGAGAAGGTCGGGGTCGAGATCGCCGGGGCGACGAAGCGCTACGGGAAGTACGACGTCCTCTCCGATGTCTCGCTTTCCGTCGCGCCCGGCGAGTTCGTCTCGCTGCTCGGCCCGTCGGGTTCCGGCAAGTCGACGCTTCTCGGCATTCTCGGCGGGTTCGTCGCGCCGACCGCCGGCTCGGTGCATATCGGCGGACAGGACGTCACCTTCGCGCCGCCGCACAAGCGCGACATCGGCGTCGTCTTTCAGAACTACGCGCTCTTCCCGCATCTGACGGTGGGCGAGAACGTCGCCTTTCCACTGCGCGCCCGGCGCCAGCCGAAGGCCGACTGGCCGGCGAAGGTGCGCGACGCGCTGGCGATGGTGGAACTCTCCGGCTACGAGGACCGGCGCATCTCCGCCATGTCCGGCGGCCAGCGCCAGCGCGTGGCTCTGGCCCGCGCCATCGTCTTCGAGCCCCGCCTCATTCTCATGGACGAGCCGCTCTCGGCGCTCGACAAGCAGCTGCGCGAGACGATGCAGATCGAGCTGCGCGAACTCCACGAGAAGCTCGGCTCCACCACGATTTACGTGACGCACGACCAGCGCGAGGCGCTGACGATGAGCGACCGCGTTGCGATCCTGAAAGACGGACGCCTCGTGCAGATCGACGCGCCGCAGCGCCTGCACGATCACCCGGCCGACGCCTTCGTCGCCGGCTTCATCGGCGAGGCGACGCTGATCCCCGCCACCCGCATCGACGCATCGAGCGTCGAAGTCGCCGGCGCCGTGATCCGCACCGCGCGGGCTATCCCCCAGACGGGCACCATCCTTCTCGCCGTCCACACCGAGAAGCTGCTCGTCGACGACGGGTCGCGGGCGGATGCCAACCGGCTCCACGGCACGGTGAGAAGCGTCGTCTACCAGGGCGAGAGCCTGCGCGTCCTCGTCGATCTCGGCGGCGGCCATGTCGTGAGCCTGCGCCAGCCCAGCCACCATCACGGCCGCGCCGCGATCCCCGAACCCGGCCGCCCCATCGCCCTCACCCTTCATCCCGAGGACGCGATCGTCGTCCCCGAGGCCCGCGCCTGACGGCGCCGTCATCCTCACGTGCAGAAAGGCTCGATCCCCATGGCATTCGAACGGTTCAAGGTTCTCACCTTCGACGTCGTCGGCACCCTCATCGATTTCGAGAAGGGCGTCCTCGACAGCGTGCGACAACTCAACCCGGACGCCGGCACGGCCCTTTCCGACGACGACATCTTCAAGCCCTACGTCGAAGGGCGCGACCTCTTCCCCGGCCGCTCCAGCCAGGCGATGGCGGATGTCTACCGGCATCTGGCGGGCAAGCTCGGCCTCGACGCGCGCGACGAGGTGGCCGCCGCCTTTCAGGCCCGCATCCTCCAGCATCCGGCCTTTCCCGACGCGATCGAGGCGCTGAAGCGCCTGCGCACCCGCTTCCGGCTGGTGGCGATGACCAATGCCGACCGCATGACCTATACGAGCTACGCCCACACGCTCGACAACCCGTTCCACGACAGCGTGACGGCCGACGAGACCGGAGTGGCCAAGCCCAACGCCCGCTTCTTCTCGTTCAACGAGGGGCGCCAATCGGCCTTCGGCTACAAGAAGGAGGAGATCCTCCACGTCGCGCAGAGCCAGCACCACGACATCGGCGTCGCCCGCGAGCTCGGCTACACCGTCTGCTGGATCGAGCGCCGGCAGGGACAGGTCGGCTTCGGCGGCTCGCCCGATCCCAAGACCGTGACGAAGCCGGACTTCCACTTCGCGACGCTGGCGCAGCTCGCCGACGCCGTCGAGGCCGATGCCGTCGGCGCCTTCGCCCGCCGGGCGGCCTGACGATGGGCCGCGCCGCCGCTCCCACCTTCCCGATGCCCGGCGCGGCCTCGCTTTGGGCCGAGACGGCGCTGCCGCTGGACGGCGCCGGACCGCTGATCGGCGACGCAGAGGCGGACGTGGTGATCGTCGGCGCCGGCTATACCGGTCTCTCTGCAGCCCGGCGCTTCGCGGAGCGGGGCTTGCGACCGATCGTGATCGATGCCAGCACGGTCGGCTGGGGGGCGAGCGGGCGCAATGGCGGCGTCGTCTCCACCAAGTACCGCGTGTCGATGCCGGCGGTGGCGCGCTCGCACGGGCTGGAGACGGCGCGGCGCATGTACCGCATCGGCCACGAGGCGGTGGACGCGGTGGAGGAGACGGTGGAGACCCTCGCCATCGAGGGCGCCGACCTTCAGATCTGCGGCAACCTTCGCTGCGCCCATAATGGCGTGGCGCTCGCTGCGCTGACCGCCGAGGCCGCCGTCATGCGCGACAGCTTCGGCGACACCGCGATCCGCATCCTGGATGCCACTGACACCGCCGCCGAAACGGGATCGCGCGATTTCGTCGGCGGCGTGCTGACGCCCCATTCCGGGCTGATCCATCCGCTGAACTACGCCCGCGGCATGGCGCGGGCGCTTCTCGCGCGCGGCGTCGCCGTCCACGGGCAGACCCCGGCGCTGCGGCTGCGCCCCGAGGGTGCGGGCGTCGTGGTGGAGACCCCGACCGGGCGCATCCGCGCGCCGCGCGTCGTCCTGGCGACGAACGGCTATTCCGACCTGACGCTGGCGACGCAGGGCGTTCGCCGCACGCTCATCCCCTTCCGCAGCGCCATGGTGGCGAGCGAACCCCTGCTCCCCGCGGTCCGCGCCACGCTGATGCGCGAACGCCGCTCCTACAGCGAGACGCGGCGGATGATGCGCTGGTTTCGCCCGCACGGCGACCGGATGATCTTCGGCGGGCGCGGCGCCTTCGGCAAGTCCGACAGCGGCGCGGCCTTCGCCGCGCTGGAGCGGGCGCTGCGCCAGCTCTTTCCCCAGCTCGAGGGCGCCGCGATCACCCATCGCTGGTCCGGCCTCGTGGCGATGACGCTGGCGAGCGTGCCCCATGTCGGGCGGCTCGACGAGCGCGTTTCCTATGCGCTGGGCTACAACGGCACCGGCATCGCCATGGCGACGCTGATGGGCCGCCACGTCGCCGACGTCGCGCTCGGCGAGGCGCCCGATCTCGCGCTGATGAACGCGCCGACGCTGCGCACCGTGCCCTTCTACGCCGTCCGCGAGCCCGCCGTGCGGGTGGTCGCGGGCTGGTACCAGTTCCTCGACGCCGCCGGGCGCTGAGGCGAGACGGCCGACCATCAACCCTCGCCGGGGCCCGTCCCCGCGCGCATCCCGGAGACCAAAGAAATGCATCGAATCCATCGCATGCTCGCCCTCGGCTCCATGCTGGGCCTTGGCCTCGGCGGGGCGCTTCCGGCCTCGGCCGCCGGGCAGATCACCTTCGTCTCGCAGGGCGGCGCCTATCAGGAGGCCCAGACGAAGGCGATCCTCGATCCCGCCGCCAAGGAACTCGGCATCACCATCAACCAGGACAGCGCCCCCGACGCCTGGCCGATGATCAAGACGCAGGGCGAGACGAAGCAGCCGATCTGGGACGTCGTCGACACGCCGCCGGCCAATTGCGTGCGCGGCGGCAAGGAGGGTCTGATCGAGACGCTCGACTTCTCGAAGATCCCGAACGCGGCCTCGATGCCGGCGGCCTACAAGACGCCCTACTCCGTCGCCTACGAGTTCTATTCGAGCGTTCTGGCCTACAACAAGGCCACTCTGGGTGACAAGGTCCCGCAAAGCTGGGCCGACTTCTGGAACGTCGAGGCGTTTCCGGGCACCCGCGCGCTGCGCAACCATCCCCATGCGACGCTCGAGGCCGCGCTCATCGCCGACGGCGTGAAGCCCGCCGACCTCTACCCGCTCGACGTCGAGCGCGCCTTCAGGAAGCTTGCCGAGATCAAGCCGTTCGTCACGGTCTGGTGGACCTCGGGCGGCCAGTCCGCGCAGCTTCTCCACGATGGCGAGGCCGACATGATCATGGCCTGGAACGGGCGCGTCAGCGCCGTGATGAAGGACAGCGACGACATCGGCTTCACCTTCAACGAAGGCCTGCTGCAGAGCACCCATCTCTGCATCCTGAAGAACGCGCCGAACCTCGCCACCGCCACCACCTTCCTCAACGCCGCCATCTCGCCACCGCTGCAGGCCAACCTGCCGATGGAGATCGACTACGGCCCGGGCAACCCCGCCGCCTTCGATGTCGGCACGATCCCGGCCGAGCGCGCCGCCGAACTGCCGAGCGCGCCCGCCAATGCCGCCAAGCAGGCGCTGCTGTCGGACGAATGGTGGGCTTCGCCCGAGGGCGTCGCCGCCGAGGCGCGCTGGCTGACCTTCATGCAGTAGACGAGAAACCGGGGCGCCCGTGCGATCCGCGCGGGCGCCCTCTCGCCGATCCCCCGCCTTTTTCGTGCCCGAGGAGACCGCCCATGCCGGCCGCCGACGCCACCCTCGCCCGGCGCTTCGAGCGACGCGAGCACCTGACGATGGCGCTTCTCGCCTCGCCGGCCTTCCTCGTGGTCTTCGTGCTGCTCGTGCTGCCGCTCGGCTGGCTCTTCGCCCAGTCCTTCCTCGACGAGACCGGCCTTTCGCTCGTCCACTACCGTCGGATCTTCACCGACCCCGTCTACTTCAACACGTTCTGGCTGACCTTCCGCATCGCCGGCATCGTGACGCTGGCCACCATCCTCATCGGCTACCCCGTCGCCTATGCCGCGACGATGACGAGCGGGCGCACCCGTGCGCTCATCCTGGCGCTGGTGATCGTGCCGTTCTGGACGAGCGTCCTGGTACGCGCCTATGCCTGGCTGATCCTGCTGCAGCGCTCGGGGCTGGTGAACTCGACGCTGCGCGATCTCGGGCTGATCGACCGGCCGCTGGCGCTCGTCCACAACGAGCTCGGCACGATCATCGCCACGATCCACATCCTCCTGCCCTTCATGATCCTGCCGCTGCAGGCGACGATGGCCAAGATCCCGCGCGACCTCATCACCGCCGGGGCGAGCCTCGGCGGCACGCCGTTCCACGTCTTCCGCCGGGTGTTCCTGCCGTTGTCGCTGCCGGGCCTGCTGGCGGGCTCGACGCTCGTCTTCGTCCTGTGCCTGGGCTTCTACATCACGCCCGAGCTGATGGGCGGCGGCAAGACGATCATGGTGTCCATGGTGGTCTCGCGCAACATCGAGCTCTACCAGGCCTGGGGCGCGGCGAGCGCCGTCAGCGTCGTGCTGCTGGCCATCGTCGCCGCGATCTTCTTCGCCGTCAGCCGCGTCCTTCCCCTCGATCGGGTTCTGTCCTCGTCATGACCTCCTCGATTGCCTCCCGTCTCGCGCTCGGTGCCGTCGTCGCCTTCGCGCTGCTCTTCCTCATCATCCCCGTCCTCATCATCATCCCGATGTCCTTCTCGGACGCGCGCTTCCTGTCGTTTCCGCCCAAAGCCCTGTCGTTTCGCTGGTACGAGAGTTTCTTCGCCAGCGCCGCCTGGATGAGCGCGGCCCGCGTCAGCTTCACCGTGGGGCTCCTCGCCACCCTTCTCGCCACGCCGATCGGCGTCGCGGCGGCCTATGCGATCACCCATTCGCCGCTGCGCATCATGCGGGTGCTGCGACTCATGCTGATGCTGCCCCTGATGATCCCGATCATCATCGTCGCCATCGGCGTCTTCCTCATCTATGCGCAGACCGGGCTTCTCTCCTCCATTCCCGGCCTCGTCCTCGCCGACACGATGCTCGGCATTCCCTTCGTCGTCCTCGCCGTCACCGCCGGCCTGCAGAGCTTCGACCACTCGCAGGAGATGGTCGCCCGCTCGCTCGGCATGAACCGGTTCCGCGCCTTCATGAGCGTGACCCTGCCGCAGATCCGGCCGAGCGTCGTGTCGGGCGCGATCTTCGTGTTCATCTCCTCGATCGACGAGACGGTGGTGGCGCTCTTCATCTCCGGCGGCGAGACGCAGACGCTGACGAAGCGCATGTTCACGGCGCTGCGCGACGAGATCGACCCGACGATCGCGGCGATCTCGACCCTCCTGACGCTCACCTCCTTCGCGCTCATTCTCGCGGTCGGTGCTCTCCAGAAGCGGGCGCCCCGGTGAGCGGCGAGCCGGTCGACTATCTCATCCTCGGCGGCGGCTCGGCGGGCTGCGTGCTCGCCGCGCGCCTGTCGGAAGACCCCACGCTCCGCGTCGTCCTCGTCGAGGCCGGGCGCGACCTGACGCAAGCCTCGATGCCGCCGGCGATCCGCTCGCGCTATCCCGGCCGCGCCTATCTCGACACCGCCAACATCTGGAGCCGCCTGACGGCGCGCATGGGCGCACCCGCCGGCAACCGCGACGAGCGCCAGCCGCGGCGCTACGAGCAGGCCCGCATCCTCGGCGGCGGCTCGGCGATCAACGCCCTCATGGCCAATCGCGGCGCGCCCGCCGACTACGACGAATGGGAAGCGCTCGGCGCCGCCGGCTGGGGCTGGACGGACTGCCTGCCCTTCTTCCGCAAGCTCGAAAGCGATCGCGACTTCGCCGGCCCGCTGCACGGAACCGACGGGCCGATCCTCGTGCGCCGCGCGCCCGAGGCGCGGCTCTCGCCCTTCGTGCGCGCGGCGCGGCTGGCGATCGAGACCGCCGGCCAGCCCAGGCGCACCGACCAGAACGGCGAGTGGGAGGACGGCACCTTTCCCGGCGCGATCGGCGCCAGCGATGCGGGCGAGCGCATCCCGACCTCGATCGCCTACCTGACGCCGCAGGTGCGCGCCCGCCCGAACCTCACCGTGCGCACCGGGCTTCTGGCCGAAGCGATCCTCTTCGACGGCCCCCGCGCCACCGGAGCGCGCCTGTCGCCGCTGGCGGGCGGGCCGGCGGAGACGATCCGGGCCCGCGAGATCGTCGTTTCCTCCGGCGCCATCCACACGCCCGCGCTGCTCCTGCGCTCCGGCATCGGCACGGGCGCCGCGCTCCAGACCCACGGCATCGCAGTGGTCGCGGACCGGCCGGGCGTCGGGCGCAACCTGATGGAGCATCCCTCGATCGCGGTCTCGGCCTTCCTCACCCGCAAGGGGCGCACGCCGCATCCCGACGAGCATCACGAGCAGGCGGTCTGGCGATTTTCCTCGAAGCTGCCCGGCACCCCGCAGGGCGACATGCACGGCGCGATCCTGTCGCGCTCGGGCTGGCATTCGGTGGGCTACCGGCTCGGCACGATCTTCTTCTGGGTCAACAAGTCCTATTCGCGTGGCGAGCTGACCCTCGCCTCGCCCGATCCACGCGCCGAGCCGGACGTTGACTTCCGCATGCTGTCGGACCGGCGCGACCTCGACCGGCTGAAGCTCGCCCTGCGCCTCGGGGCCGGCGTGCTGCGCGACCCCGCGATGGCGACGGTCTGCGACGCCGCCTTTCCGACCAGTTACTCGCCGCGCGTCGCCAAGGTCGCCGTGCCCGGCCTTGCCAACGCCGCACAGCGCGGCGCGCTCAGCGCCCTTCTCGACATGGCCGGCCCGCTGCGCCCGACGCTCCTCCATGGCCTCGTGACGCGGGGCCTGACGCTCGACGGGCTTCTCGCCGACGACGAGGCGCTCACCCAATTCGTGACCTCCTCGGTCGGCGGCACCTGGCACCCGTCGGGCACCTGCCGCATGGGCCGGACGGACGACCGGCTGGCGGTCACGGACCCGCAGGGGCGCGTCCACGGCGTCGAGGGGCTTCGCGTCTGTGACGCCTCCCTCATGCCCTCGATCCCCTGCGCCAACACCAACATCCCGACGATCATGATCGCCGAGCGCATCGCCGACGCGATCCACAGCGAGGGGCGCGGGGCCTGACCCTGCGGCTCAGAAAGTCGGCGGGGTGCAGGCGCTGACGACCTCGCAGGGCACCGGTCCGACGCAGC
This sequence comes from Aureimonas sp. AU12, assembly GCF_001463705.1. GTDB lineage: Bacteria > Pseudomonadota > Alphaproteobacteria > Rhizobiales > Rhizobiaceae > Aureimonas. The sequence continues at coordinate 52,106 of NZ_BBWH01000015.1, forward strand.
GGAAGCGGTGCGGGCGGTGGCTCTCGAAGTAATAGGCGTCGCCCGGGCCGAGGATGCGGCGCTCGTCGTCGATCGTCACCTCCAGCCGCCCCGACAGCACGAGGCCGCCCTCCTCGCCCTCGTGGACGAGCGGCACCTTTCCGGTGTCGGCACCCGGCTGGTAGCACTCCTTGAGGATCTGCAGGCTGCGCCCGAACAGGCTCTCGCCGACCTGCCGGTAGGAGATGGCCCCCTTGCCGATCTCGACGAGTTCGTCGGCCCGGTAGAAGGCCTTCTTCGGCTTGGCCGGCTCGAAGGAGAAGAACTCGGCGAGGCCGATCGGGATGCCGTCGAGGATGCGCTTGAGGACGCCGACCGAAGGGTTGAGCGCATTCGACTCGATCAGCGAGATCGCCGAGTTGGTGACGCCCGCCCGCTTGGCGAGCTGGCGCTGCGAGAGCTTGTGCGCGCTGCGCAGGTATCGAAGGCGCTCGCCGATATCGAGGCTCATGCGTAGGCCGTTTTCCCTGTTCTCGATTCGCAACATAGGGCTGGACGAACAAGCCAAGTCAATGACCTGGGCCGGCGAAGAAAAGGACTTGTCGGTTCCAAGAGATCGGCGTCTCTCAGGGGTCGATGGCCCCCTTCGGAGATGCGCGATGACGATCCATGCCAAGCCCAACCGCCCGAGCCTCGACAGCTACTGGATGCCGTTCACCGCGAACCGGCAGTTCAAGGCGGCGCCGCGCATGCTCGTTTCGGCCGAGGGCATGACCTACACCGACATCGACGGCCACACCGTGATCGACGGGACGGCGGGGCTCTGGTGCGTCAATGCCGGCCACGGGCGCCGGCGCATCGCCGAGGCCGTCGAGCGCCAGCTGATGACGCTCGACTACGCCCCCTCCTTCCAGATGGGCCATCCCATCGCCTTCGAGTTCGCCGAGCGCCTCGCCGCCATCGCGCCGGGTTCGGGCGACACGCGCCTCGACCGCGTGTTCTTCACCGGCTCGGGCTCGGAATCGGTGGACACCGCGCTGAAGATCGCAATCGCCTACCAGCGCGCCATCGGACAGGGCACCCGAACCCGCCTCATCGGGCGCGAGCGCGGCTATCACGGCGTCGGCTTCGGCGGCATCTCGGTCGGCGGACTCGTCAACAACCGCCGCGTCTTCCCGCTGCTGCCGGGCGTCGATCACATCCGACACACGCACGACCCCGTGCGTAATGCCTTCACCAGCGGCGGCCTGCCCGAGCACGGCGCGGAGCTCGCCGACGATCTCGAACGGCTCGTCGCCCTCCACGGCGCCGAGACGATCGCGGCGGTCATCGTCGAGCCCGTGGCCGGCTCGACCGGCGTCCTCCTGCCGCCAAAGGGCTATCTCGAGCGCCTGCGCGCGATCGCCACGCGCCACGGCATCCTCCTCATCTTCGACGAGGTCATCTCGGGGTTCGGGCGCCTCGGCTCCTCCTTCGCCACCGATCATTTCGGCGTCGTGCCCGATCTCGCCTGCACCGCGAAGGGCCTGACCAACGGCGTCGTGCCGATGGGCGCGGTGTTCGCCCGCCGCGCCGTCCACGACGCGCTGATGCACGGACCGGACGCGCAGATCGAGCTGTTCCACGGCTACACCTATTCCGGCCACCCGGTGGCCTGCGCGGCCGGTCTTGCGACGCTCGACATCTACGAGAGCGAGGGACTGCTGACGCGCGCCGCCACGCTCGAGGGCCACTGGACCGCGGCGATGCACGGCTTGCGCGCCGCGCCCCACGTCACCGACATCCGCACGATCGGCCTCGTCGCCGGCATCGAGCTCACCTCGCGCGAGGGGGCGGTCGGGGCGCGGGCCTACGAGGTCTTCACCGAGTGCCTGAAGCGCGGGCTGCTCATCCGCGTCACCGGCGATATCGTCGCCCTCTCGCCGCCGCTCATCGTCGAGCCCGCCGAGATCGACGTGATCGCTTCGATCCTCGGTGACGTCATCACCGCCTCGGCCTGACGACACGCCCGGCAGCGGCTCGTTCCTCGCCCACCCAAGCGCGAGCGCGGAACGAGCCTCCCGTCAGGAGGCGCGGATGGGCCGCGCGGCCGGTGGCAGCCGGCGGTCCTCGGCGAGGAGGTGTTCGCGCAGGGCCGTGCGGAAGCGCGCGGCGGTCGGGAAGTCCCAGACGGGATCGCCGCCTAGAAACAAGTCGAGGAAGGGAATGGCGACGTTGGGGTTCTCCGCGACGTTCTCGCGGAACGACTGCCAGCTTCGCAGGCTGACGGCTTCGGGCGTCAGCGCGATCCCTTCGAGCGACTGCTCCTGCAGCACGCGGTCGAGCACGGTGATGCAGAATTCGAAGTAGAAGACGCCCTCGGGCCAGAAATCGACGAGCGCATCCTCCGGTCGCCGGTGGCCGACGCGCGGGCGATGGTTCGCGCCAAGGCGCACCGGACGGTTCCGGATCAGGCTGCCGAGCATCAGCCCGGCGGCGAAATGGCTGAAGTCGCGCCGGTCGCGGTCGGCGAACTCGCGCTGGGCATCGAAGGAGCGCGCCCATTCGAGGAAGGCCCGCGTCAGGTTGCGCGAGACCAGTTCGAGTTCGAGCCCGTAGCGCTCGTTGAACTGGCGCAGCGCGAACTCGACGGTGCGCGAGAAGTCGCTGAGACGACGGATCGAGCGCTTCATCTGCGGCGCCCCGCCCCCCGCGAGCGGCAGGCTCAGGTTCAGCTTGACCGCGCTGTCGCTCATCGCATCGTCCTTCGTGTCAGGTCGCGGGGCGCGGGGTCGGCCTATCATTCGATGGCGCGCCACACCCCCAGTGTGTCAGGGCAGGTAGGGCACGGTCCGGCGCCAGTCGTCGGCCAATTCGGCCAACCGCTTCTCGCGCAGAAGCCGGGCCCAGGTCTCGCCTTCGGCCTCGACGGCGAGGCACGCGCCCTCGACGACGCGCCGGCCGTCTTCGCCGGTTTCCAGCCGCACGAGCACCGCCAGCCAGGAGGTCAGGGCGAGGCGCGCGTCGTCGCCCCCCTCGCCATGGGCCACCGGCGCGCCGGGCAGGAGGGTGCGCGACAGGCAATTGCGCAGGATGCCGCCCGCCGCCATGCGATGGGCCCGCGTCACGGCGGCGAGGATCGGGTCGGTTCCCACGGGCAGGTCGGCGGCGGGCCGCGCCGCGAGCTTCAGTTCCGAGACGAGGGAGCCCGCAGGCTCGGCACCGCGCAGGATCTCGCGGCACACGGCATAGAGATCGCCGGGCCGCTCGGTCCCCCGTCCGCCGCGAAGGCCGACGGCGAGCCGGTCGAGCCGCTGGCCGAGATCGGCGCCCTCGCGCGGCAGCACCCGCGCGGCGACTTCCTCGGCCCGCGACAGCACGCCGTCGGCGAAGCTCGCCAGACCCCGCGTCGGCCGCGGCGTTCCGAACAGCCGGCTCGACACCGCGCCCGAGCGCGCTTCGAGGCGGATCGAGCAGCGCAGGTCTCGTATTCCTTCCTTGAAGGGAAGCGATAAGCTATCGGGATGAGGCAACATCGAACTCTCCAACCTGTAGCGGATTTCTAGCATATGGGCATGGAAATCCAGAGGGCTTATATGGATCGACCCCGAACCAGACCGTCGACGACCGGGCTCTCCCGGCCGCTAGGCCCGGTATCGTGCAAGAGGCCGAAAGCCCGCGCGATGGGCCCATTCTGATGGCCGGCCCGAACGGCTCGGCCTCATCCGAGCGCGCCGCCGAGATCGGCTCGCGGGCCGACCGCATGCGGGTGCGCGCGGCCTGGATGTATTACGTCGAGCAGATGACGCAGAACGATATCGCGACCGCGCTCGGCATCGGCCGGGTCAGCGTCGTGCGTCTGCTGGCGGAGGCGCGCAACCGCTCGGAGGTGCGCATCTCCGTGGCCGGGGAACTTGCCGAACTCACGCAGATCGAGCGCGCGCTCGAAGCCCGGTTCACGCTGGAAACCGCGATCGTCGTGCCCGCGCCGGGTGCCGGCCGGGACCCCTCCCCGGTGATCAGCGCCGCCATCGGCGCCTACCTGTCGAAGACCGTGGCGAGCGGCATGACGGTCGGCCTCGGATGGGGGCGCACGCTTCTGGATTCGCTGCCCTTCACCGATGCCCAGCCGCTCGACGACCTGCGCGTCGTCTCGCTTCTCGGCGGCATCTCTCAGGCGCATCGCTTCAACCCCGCGGAATTTGCCTGGCGCTTCGCCCAGATCTTCAACGGCGACGCGTTCCTTCTCACCGCCCCCGCGATCGTCGACAGCTTGGCCACCAAGACCGCTCTCATCGAGCATTGCGGCCTGCGCTCGACGCTCGACATGGCCGCCCATCTCGACCTCGTGGTGCTCAGCGTCGGCGGCATCGCCGCCAATGCCACGACCTACCGCACCGGCTACATCGCCGAGGAAGACCGCCTGTCGCTGCAAGAGGCCGGCGCGGTCGGCGACCTTCTGTTCCACTTCATCGACCGCGACGGCACGCTCGTCGATCATCCCATCAATTCCCTCATCATGTCGGCCGACATGGCCTCGATCCGGGGCGCAGCCCGGCGCGTCGTCGCATCCGGGGGCCCCGACAAGATCGACATCCTGCGCGCTTCGCTCGCCTTCGTGCGGCCGAGCGTCCTCATCACCGACGAACTCACCGCGACATCCCTCCTCGACCAGACTGCCGACATCTGATCTCCTGCGATAGACGAAATCGAACATCTTGACACGGTCGAAGTCAAATGTTCATGATCGCCGATAGCGGGCCGAAAAGAGCCCGTCGGGGGAGGTTCCACATGTGGGGTTGGCAAGGGGTGCTGATGCTTCTGGCGGCGGCTTGGCTGCTCCAGTGCGTGGGAACATGGGTTCAGATCCAGCGCTACCGCTCCGCCTTCCGTGAGCTCTCGTCGGGCTGGGCGGACGGCTGGATGGGCGCCGGCAAGGGCGGGCGGTTTCCCCGCGCGGGTGCCATCGCCATGATCGTCGTCGCCCCCGACGACACCGTCCGGCGCGTCGTGGTGATCGCCGGGCGCACCGTCTTCGCCAAAGCCGAGCGGCTGGCCGCCTATGAGGGCCTGCCGGTCCAGGCGCTGCGCCGCGAGACCGCCGGCTCGCCGAAATCCTCGACCCGACAGGCCATCGTCGCCGCGCTCGACCAGATCGAGACCGTGCGCGCCAACCGGACGGCGCGCGAGGCCCGCCCGGCCGGGATGCCCGTCCCCGCCTGATCGGCAACATCGTCTCGAGGGGTCGCGCCGTGGGAGCGCGGACGATCCCTTCGGTTTCAGTATCCAAGTTTCGACGAACGTCGCCACGCCCGCAGCGGGCAGGCCTGGGAGGGTCCGATGACATTGACGATGATGCTGGCGCAGGGAGCGGCGGAGTTCGCCGCGCACGGCGCCGCCTATGCGCACGTTTTGGGAGACCCCGCCGCGGCGGCGCCGCTGGCCGATCTCGCCGGCCACAACGCTCTGGCCGACCAGGCCGGCCACGGCGCGACGCTTCTGGCTCAGGCCACCGACGCCGGCACTGCGCAGGCGACGGTTCCCGCCACCGCCGGCGGGCCGATCTCGGCGGAGGAATACGCCCGCCGGGTCCAGCAGCTCTCCCCCGGCAATCAGGAGGAGCAGCTCGGCTGGCTCGCCACGATCGGGCGCCATTTCATCGGCGTCTTCCAGAAGGGCGGCGAGGTCTTCCTCGGCTTCGTCACCGGCATCATACCCACCCTCGTCGTGCTGATGACCGCCTTCTACGCGCTCACCGGCATGATCGGCGAAGAGCGCGTCCACGGCCTCGCCCGCAAGGCCGGCCGCATCGCGCTGACGCGCTACACCGTCCTGCCGGTGCTGGCGATGTTCTTCCTCACCAACCCGATGGCCTACACGTTCGGCACGTTCCTCGAAGAGAAGCACAAGCCCGCCTTCTACGATTCGGCGGTGTCCTTCTGCCACCCGATCCTCGGCCTCTTTCCGCATGCCAATGCCGGCGAGTACTTCGTCTGGGGCGGGGTGCTCGTGGCGCTTCTGGAACTGGAGAATCGGGGCGTCGTGCCGCCCGGCTACCACATCAACCTCGCGATCTACTACTTCATCGTCGGCATCGTGGTGATCCTCCTCAAGGGCATCGTCACCGAGCGCATCACGCGATTTCTCGCACAGCGCGAAGGCGTGACGCTCTAGGCGCGCGAACGGGAGGGACAGTTTCATGATCAAGACCTACAACGCCATTCGCGTCTCGCAGGGCAAGGGCGGCTGGGGCGGCCCGCTGGTGATCCAGCCGACCCCCGAGCGCGACAAGATCGTCGCCGTGACCGGCGGCGGCATTCCCGCCGTCGCCCTGCGCCTCGCCGAACTGACGGGCGCCACCGTCGTGGACGGCTTCCGCAACCCGCCGCTCGAAAGCGAGATGGCGGCCGTGGTGATCGACTGCGGCGGCACCGCGCGCTGCGGCGTCTATGCCCGCAAGCGCATCCCCACCATCAACATCATGCAGGTGGGCCAGTCCGGTCCGCTCGCCCAGTTCATCACCGAAGACATCTACGTCTCCGGCGTGACCGTCGGCGACATGACGCCGGTGGATGGCGCCAGCGGCCAGGGCGCGGCTTCGCCGGCCGGGATGGGCCAGCCGGCGGCGGCCCCGCGCTCCTTCTCCTCGCCGGCGGAAGCCACCGCCGCGCTCGGCTCCGCGATTCCCATCTCGTCGCAGGGCGGCTTCATCGGCGCCATCACCTCGGTCGGCCGCGTCATGGGCCGGGCGGTCGGCATCTTCTTCAATGCCGGGCGGCGCACCATCGACATGGTGATCCGCAACGTCCTGCCCTTCATGGCCTTCGTGACCATGCTGATCGGCATCATCCTCTACACGGGTGTCGGTGATCTCCTCGCCGCGCCGATGGGCCCGCTCGCCAACAACATCGTCGGCCTCATCATCCTCTCGGCGATCTGCGGCCTGCCTTTCCTGTCGCCGATCCTCGGCCCCGGCGCCGTCATCGCGCAGGTGATCGGCGTCGCCATCATCGGTCCGCAGATCGCCAACGGCACCATCGCCCCGGCGATGGCCCTGCCGGCGCTGTTTGCCTACAACACGCAGGTCGGCTGCGACTTCGTGCCGGTGGGTCTGGCGCTCGGCGAGGCCAAGCCCAAGACGATCGAGATCGGCGTCCCCGCCGTTCTCATCAGCCGGCAGATCATGGGCCCGGTCTCCGTGCTCATCGCCTGGGGCGCCAGCTTCTTCCTCTGAGCCGGCACCCCCAAGACCGGTCGGCGCGCGCGACGCGCCGGCCCTTCCCGACCATCGGCCGGCATCGCGCCTCGGCGCCCGGCCCAGCCCCGGACACTCCCCATGCCCGTCCATCTTCGAACCGTCGTCACCGCGGTCGGCCCCGACGTGCCCGATCTTCTGGAAGGCGGCGTCCTCATCCTCTTCGCCGACGGCGCCCCGCCGGAACTTGCAGAGGTCTCCGTTCTCCACCGCGTGACGGACGGACCGAGCATCGCAGCGCCTGCGGTCGGCGCGGCGATCCGCATCGGGTCGGTGGCGACGACGTTGACGGGGCTCGGCGACCTCGCCTGGGCGAAGGTGCGCGACATCGGCCATGTCGTGATCAACTTCAACGGCGCGAGCGCGCCGGAGCGTCCCGGAGAGATCGCCGCCAGCGAGGTCGATGGTGCCGCGCTTGCGGCCGCGCTCACGGCCGGTGCCGAGATCGTCATCGGCAGCTAGGCCGGGGCGCCTGCCCTTCCTCCGTTTTTGAGAATCGGACATCGGACCCATGATCGAGCGATCCGTCGTCGTGCGCGTGCACGAGGGGCTGCATGCCCGCCCCGCCACGCAGTTCGTCAAGCTCGCCAAGGGCTTCGCCTGCGACATCGAGATCCGGTGCAACGGGCGGGGGGCCAGCGCCAAGAGCGCGGTCAAGCTGATGCTGCTCGGCGTGAAGGAAAACGACGAGGCGGTGCTGCGCGCCGAGGGCGAAGATGCCGCCGACGCCGTGTCGGCGCTTGCGACCTTCCTCCAGACCCCCGGTGCCGGCGACATCGCGCTGACGCCAGCGCGCGCCCCGGCCGCCGCTGCGGCCGAGACCGCCCCGCCCGCGTCGTCGTCACCAGCGCCGGTTCGTCCCGGCTGCCGGGGCGTTGCCGCCAGCGAGGGCACCTCGATCGGTCCCGCCTTCGCCTTCTTTCCCCAGCCGCTCGTTCTCGAACCCCGCACCGTCTCACCTGCCGAGATCCCCGGCGAAGTCGCGCGCTACCGGACGGCGCTCGCCGCGACGGTCGCATCGCTCGGTGAGGCCAAGAGCCGGCCGGGCCTGAAACGCGACGACGGCGCCATCATCGACGCCCTCATCGGCGTCGCCGAGGATGCCGACTTCATCGCGGCGAGCGAGGCCGCGATCGGTGCCGGGCGGGACGCGGAAAGCGCCGTGACGAGCGCCGGCCAGGAGATCGCCGCGAGCTTCGAAGCCATGGCCGATCCCTATCTTCGCGCCCGTGCCGAGGACATTCGCTCGGTGACGCGCAACCTCGTCCTCGCCCTTCTCGGGCGGCGGGACGCCTCGCTCGCCGAGATGCCGAAGGGCTCGATCATCGTCGCCGACGAGATCGCCGCGCTCGACCTCGCCAAGGCGACGCTCGCCGACATCGGCGGCATCGTCTGCCGCAAGGGCGCGGCCACGAGCCACGTCGCGATCATGGCTCGCGCCCATGCCATTCCGGCGGTGCTCGGCGCGGCCATCGACGAGGCGACGCTGCGCGCGGCGTCGAGCGTCGGCATGGACGGCACGACCGGCGAGATCGTGCTCGACCCCGGCGAGACCGATCGCGCCCGGTTCGAAGCGGCGATCGAGCGCGAGGCCGGCGAGCGGCGCAGCCTCGACGCCTACCGCACGCTGGAGCCCCGCACCCGCGACGGCCGGCGTATCGAGGTTGCCGCCAATCTCGGCTCGCTCGGCGAGATCGAGGGGGCGCTGGCGTCGGGCGCGATGGGCGTCGGCCTCTTCCGCACCGAGTTCCTGTTCATGGAGCGGCGCACCCTGCCGGACGAGGAGGAGCAGGCCGAGACCTATGCCGCGCTGGCGAAGGCATTCGCGCCCCATCCCGTGGTGATCCGCACCCTCGACATCGGCGGCGACAAGCCGGTGGCGGGGATCGACTTCGAGCACGAGGACAACCCGTTCCTCGGCTGGCGCGGCGTGCGCATGTGCCTGGAGCGGCCGGACGTCTTCAAGCCGCAGCTGCGGGCGCTCCTGCGCGCCGCCGTCGCCGGCAACGTCAAGATCCTCCTGCCGATGATCGCCGATGTCGACGAGGTTCGCGCCGTGCAGGCGCTGCTCGCGGAGTGCCGCTCCGAGCTCGACGCCGCCGGTGTGGTGCATGGCGCGGCCGAGCTCGGCGTCATGATCGAGACCCCGGCGGCCGTCTTCCTCGCCGCCGAGATCGCGCGCGAGGTCGATTTCTTCTCGGTCGGCACGAACGATCTGACGCAATATGTCATGGCCGCCGACCGGCTGAACCCGAAGGTCGCCAAGCTCAACCGGACGGAGCACCCGGCCGTGCTCGCCGCGATCCGGCAGGCGGCGCGAGCAGCGCGCGAGGCCGGCATCTGGATCGGCGTCTGCGGCGAGGCCGCGGCGCGGCCGGACCTCATTCCCTTCTTCGTCGAGAACGGCGTGACCGAGCTGTCGATGAGCCCGGCCTCGATCCCCCGCGCCAAGAAGTGCGTCACCGAGATCTGACGAAAAAGCTGCGAGCACCGATGGGCGCTCGCGGCTCTTGAGACCGGATCATTGAGAAAAACTCAGCGTGCGAGCTGGATGGCGATCTCGTCCCAGGACCGGGCGACGAAGTCGGCGCCGGCCGTCCGCAGAGCCTCGCCGGTATTGGCCAGGAGATGGGCGCCGCCGAGGAAGCCGTAGGCGGTCATTCCAGCCGCCTTGGCACCGAGAATGCCGAAGCGCGAGTCCTCGATCACCAGGCAGCGCTCGGGCGCCGCGCCCATCTGCCGGGCGGCATGCAGCACGAGATCGGGCGCCGGCTTGCCGTGCGCCACGTCGTGCGACGAGAAGATCGAGCCCTCAGGAAAGAAGCGCTCGAGGTCGCAGACCGACAGACTGTGCCGGATGCGCTGGTGATCGGAGGACGAGGCGACGCATCGCGGCGCATCGGACTCTTCGAGAAAGTCGATGACGCCGAGCACCGGCGCCAGATGCGCGGTGAACAGCGCCTTCGTCTCGCTCCAGAACATCGGATGGTATTCGGCCGGCAGGGGCTTGCCCGTGCGCTCTTCCAGCCCGCTCAGGAGATCGGCGAACTTCTTGCCGACGACCTCGTCCACCATGCTCGCGGTGACCTCGATCCCGGCCTTGCGGAACACCGACTGCACGGCCCGCCGGGCGAGGATCTCGCTGTCCACGAGAACCCCGTCGCAGTCGAAGATGATGAGATCGAAATCGGCCATGCCTGCTTCGTTGCCCTATCGCACGTGCCGGCGCAACAGGCGCGCGACCTCGGTACGCCGCTCGATCTGCGGCAGGTGCCCGGTCCGCGCGAAGACATGCAGGGCGATCGTGCCCGGCAGGCCCGCAAAGTGCCGGATGGGCACCACCCTGTCGTCGGCGCCCGCAATGAGCGCCACTGGCATGGCGAGATGGGGCAGCAGGCTGCGCACCTCGAAATGCTGCGTGCCGTTCGAAAAGAGCGCGCCGGCCAGCTTTGTCTGCGCCTCCGCATGGCGTCCGTCCGCACGGGCGCGGGCGGTGGCGCGCACGAACCCGTCCGACAGGCTCGCGGGGTCCGCGACGAGATGGCGGAGCCAGCTCCGCACCGGCGCCTCCTGCCGAGCCGCCGCGAAGCCCTCGACGAAGCCCGTGTCGATGTCGGGCCCGAAGCCGGCGGGCGAGACGAGCAGCAGCGAGCGCACGTCGACGGCGATCCCGGACGCGACCGCGACGGCCACCGCGCCGCCGAGCGAATGGCCGACGAGATGGCAGCCGGAGATCCCCTCTGCCACCAGCGCCTCTTCCACTCCGGCGACGAGGTCGTCGAACCCTTGTGCGGGCGCATCGAGCGATCCGCCGTGGCCGGCGAGATCGACGCCGAGGATCGGCCCGCCGCCCTCGCCGAGCTCCGCAAGCAGCGGTCGCCAGCTGGCGCTTTCCGAGCCGAAGCCATGGACGAGGACGATCGGCGTGCCCTCCCCTTCGCGCAGGCGAACGAGATGGAGCGGCGAGGCGTTCGGCGTCGACGTGCTGCGGGCCGGTGTGGGAGCGGCCGAGGAGGACGGCACGGAAGCCGGCGCGGCCTCGCTTTGCATGAAGGCTTCAGGCGCCTTGGGAGAAACCGGCGCAGCCCTCTTGGCCTCTTCGACGTCCTCGCGCTGGATGCGCCCGTGCGGTCCGCGCCCCCGAAGGCTCGACAGGTCGATGCCCCGCTCGCGTGCGATGCGCCGGGCGAGCGGCGTCGCGCGAACGCCGTTGCGTTCGCCCTCGGGGTCGGCGCACGGCTTGCAACTCGCAGCATCCGTCGTCGCCGGCGGCGTTTCCGTCAGCGCCTGCACCGCGCCGGCATCGGCCGGGCGCGCGTCCAGTTCGACGTCGGGATCGGGACCGACGACCTGGGGCTTGGCCGTGTCGGGCGAGGCAATGGCGTCATCCACCGCCTCGCCTTCGGCGTAGATCCAGGCGACGGGCGCGCCGACGGCGATGTCGGTGCCCTCGACGCCGGTGACGTTGCGCAGCGTGCCGGAGGCCGGCGCGTCGATCTCCATCGCCGCCTTGTCTGTCTCCATCTCGAAGAGCGGCTCGCCCTTCTTGATCACGTCGCCTTCCTTGTAGAACCAGCGGGAGATCTGTCCGGTCGCCATGTCCATGTCGACCTTGGGGAAGATGACCTCGGTCGGCATGGCTCAGCGCTCCCGGCGGGCGAGCGCCCGCGCGGCCTGAATGATGTCGGGCACCTGCGGCACCACGGCCTTCTCGAGTTCGGGATTGTAGGGGATCGGCGATTCGGCGCCGCCGAGCCGCACGATCGGCGCGTCGAGATAGTCGAAGGCCTCGCTCTCGGCGATCATCGCGGAAATCTCGGCGCCGACGCCGAGCGTCTTGACGCCCTCATAGACGCAGATGAGACGCCCGGTCTTCATCACGCTGGCGATGATCGTCTCGCGGTCCATCGGCCGGATCGTTCTGAGATCCACGACCTCGGCGTCGATGCCGTCCTTGGCCAGGTCCTCGGCGGCGCTCAGCGCCTTGTGGACCATGATGGCTGTGGCGACGATCGTCACGTCCCGTCCCGCGCGGCGCACCAGCGCCTTGCCGATCGGCACGGTGTAGCGCCCTTCCGGCACCTCGCCCTTCATCTTGTAGAGGATCTTGTGCTCGAAGATCATCACGGGATCGGGGTCGTCGATCGCCGCGAGCAGCATGCCCTTGGCGTCGTAGGGGGTTGCCGGCTGGATGACCTTGAGGCCGGGCACATGGCCGAGCCAGGCTTCGAGGCTCTGGCTGTGCTGCGCGGCCGCGCCCGTACCGGAGCCCGATGGAAAGCGCATGACGAGCGGCACCGAGACCGCGCCGCCCAGCATGAAGCGCAGCTTGGCGGCCTGGTTGACGATCTGCTCCATCGCCAGCGTCGCGAAGTCGGAGAACTGGAACTCGTAGATCGGGCGCATGCCCGTCAGCGCGGCGCCCACCGCGACGCCTGCGCCGCCGAGCTCGGAGATCGGCGTATCGATCACCCGGTCGGCGCCGAAGCGGTGGACGAGGTCGCCGGTGACCTGGAAGGCACCGCCGTAGACGCCGATATCCTCGCCCATGATGAAGACGCGCTCGTCCTCCTCCATGGCGATGCCGATCGCCTCCTGGATCGCCTGCGCATAGGAAAGTTCGCGGCCGGACGCCGCAGCGATGGTCTCGCTCATCGTCGTGTTCCCCCCGGGCATCTCCTGGCGAAGCGCGAACGCTTCACCATCGAAGACTGCCGTTCCTGTCAAATCTGGCGTGGCGGTCAGGCCGTGTAGACGAAGCGCGTCGCATCGCTCACATCGGGCGACGGCGAGTTTCTGGCGAACTCGACACCGTCCGCGATCTCGCGTTCCACGTCGGCGCGGATCGCCTCGATGCCCTCGGCATCGACGAGACCGTATTCCAGCATCTCGGCCTCGAACCGTCCGATCGGATCCTTGGCAATCCAGTCGTCGATCTCTTCCTTCGTGCGGTAGCGGTTGCGGTCGCTCTTGGAATGGCCGCGATGGCGGTAGGTCTTGCACTCGATGAGGGTCGGCCCCTCGCCGGCGCGCGCCCGCTCGATGGCGGCGACGGAGGCTTCCGCGACGTCCGACAGCGAGTTGCCGTCGACGATGACGCCCGGCATCGAATAGGCGACGGCGCGATCGGCGACGTTCTTCACCGCCGTCGAGCGCTCGGTCGAGACCGACATGCCGTATTTGTTGTTCTCGCAGACGAAGACGACGGGCAGCTTCCAGATCGAGGCCATGTTGAGCGCCTCGTGGAAGGCGCCCTCGTTGTTGGCGCCGTCGCCGAAGAAGGAGATGACGACGTCGCGGCGCTTCTGCATCTTCATCGACAGGGCCGCGCCCACCGCGATCGGAAGACCACCGCCGACGATGCCGTTGGCGCCCAGATTGCCCTTCGAGACGTCGGCGATGTGCATGGAGCCGCCGCGGCCCCGGCAGTAGCCGGTCTCCTTGCCGAAGAACTCGGCGAACATCTTGCCGACCTCGGCGCCCTTGGCGATGCAGTGGCCGTGGCCGCGATGCGTCGAGGTGATCTGATCGGTGTCGGTCAGCGCCAGGCAGGTGCCGACCGCCGAGGCTTCCTGCCCGATCGAAAGATGCATCGTGCCGTGGATGAGGCCGCGGGTGTAGCTCTCCTCCGCGCCCTCCTCGAAGCGACGGATGAGATGCATCTGGCGCAGCGCGTCCTTCAGCACCTCGACGGAGAAGTGGCGGAAGGCGAAGGGCCGGTTGTCGCCCTCGCGCGGGGCCGCGGCATCCGTGGCGGCGGCCACATCGGCGGGCTTGGGAGCCGCGCTCGGAGCGGCTTCGGAGATCGTGGACATCGGGCCGTCTCCTTCTCGCGTCAAGCGGGCGTGCTGGCCGCGAAGCGGCTGTCGGCCTGGTCCAGACGCTTGCGGATCTGGGAGATCACCAGGCTGTCGTCCGGCTCGCAATTGGCATAGGTCAGCTTCTCGCCGGCCTTCACCGCGCGGGTGACGCGGGCGTTTTCGGCCAGACCCAGCGGCAGTGCGCCCTCGTCGCGCGCGCCTTCCCAGGTCATCGCGAAGCCGCGATAGTCGTATTCGCCGATCTTGCCGAGCGTGTCGCCGGGCTGCAGGTCGCGCTTGGCCAGCGTCACGCACTCGGCCACCGGGCGCTCGGCCGGCTGCATGTCCGGCGCCTTCTTGATCACCGCGCGCACTGCCGAGAGCGGCACTTCGAGGCTGGTCAGGTGGTAGGGGCGGAAGATCGTGTAGCAGGGGCCGGGGCCCATCTTGAGATCGCTCATGCGCTCGAGCACCCGCTCGTGCCGGGGCTTGACGACGCAGAAGACGCCGGGCGCGACGCCCTTGCCGATCGAGTAGTCGACCCGGCCGGGCGCCGAGAGCACGCCGCCGTCCTCCTTGGTGCAGAGCACCGAGGCGAGTTCGTCACGCGTTGCATTGGGGCCGTGCATGCCCGGCACGTCCGGCACGAGGCCGGTGGCGTTGGCGACGGCCACCATCTCGATCATCGTCTTGGAACCGTCGACGAATTCGACGAGCATGCGCGCGTTCATGTTGCGGCGGCGCGCCTCCTCCTCGTAGGCGTCGGGCGTCGCATCGAACTTCAGCGGGTTGTTCTTGCCCTTGCCGGCGCAGACGATGTCGAAGCCGAGCGACTGCGAGAAGCCGACGATCTCGATCGTCGCCGCAGGCTCGTCGCCGGCGGCGCCCGTGTAGACGACGCCGGCCTTGGCGGCCTCTTCGCGCAGGAAGCGGCCGATCGTGATGTCGGCCTCGACGTTCAGCATGACGACATGCTTGCCGTTCTTGAAGGCCTCGAGCGCGATGAGCGTGCCGACATTGGGATTGCCGGTGGCGTCGATGACCACGTCGACCCGGCCCGACGAGCAGAGCGCCTTGTAGTCCTCGGTCAGCGCGACGCGACCGCCCTCGATGGCGCGGTCGATCTCGCTGGCGCTGGAGGCGCGCGTGAATTCGGAACCGGCCATGCGCAGTGCCGCCTCGGCACCCGCGATGTTCAGCTCCGACAGCGCACCGAGACGAACGCCCGGCATGAGGCCGAGCTGGACCACCATGTCCGTGCCCATCTGGCCCGAACCCGCCAGACCCACCGTCACCGGACCGTGCTGTTCGGCGTAAGCGTTCAGCTCGGCCGCAAGACCCACCTGTAGAAGCGTCATCGTGTTTCCTCCCATGGCTCTTGATACATTTGTTCAAGAACGACGACAAGAGTTCAGATGCGATTTTTGGGCGGTGGTGGTTCGGCGCGATGCGCCGCGGCCGTCAGCGCGGCAGCAAAATGTCCATTCCGACGCGCTGCCCGGTCAGGGCCCAGATCAGCGGCGCATGAACAATTATCGGAGCTGACGTCATGCCGGAGCCGAGGCGGCGAGCCGCCTCGGTCCCGAAGGATCAGTCGGCAGGGGTCGCGGGAAAGCCGGCGCGGGCCAGCGCCGCGAGGAGGTCGCCCGTTGGCCGGGTCGTCGCGACCTCGATCTCGCGCGTGCCCAGATGGCCGACCACCGCGGCGTCCGGATCGGACGACTGCACGGCCTTCGTCACGGAGCGTAGGCAGCCGCCGCAATGCATGTCGGGAATGGCGAACTTCATCGGGGACCTCCCAGGAGCGTGGCGTCGGATCCCATCTGGGGTCTGCCACGATGGGAAGGTCAAGGGCGCGGGCTGACCGCGAGGATCAGAGCCCGGTCTCGACCCGCGTCCAGGCATTGGCAAGATGGCGGCCGAGGATTTCGGCGAGGCGCTCGCCGTCGCGCGCTTCGAGCGCGGCGATCATCTCCTCGTGCTCGGTGACCGCCGCCGCCCACATGTCCGGCTCCTCGTGGCCGATGAAGCGGATGCGCTTCAGGCGCATCTGCAGCGTCCCGTGCACGTGGGCGAGCGCCGGATTGTCGGCGAGCGCCACGATCGCCGTGTGGATCGACTGGTTGAGCTTGTAGTAGGCGAGCCGGTCGCGCGCGTCGTAACGGGCGAGCATCTCGTCGTGGAGGCGGCGCACGGCGGCGATGCCCTCGTCGCTGGCGGCCGCGGCGGCAAGGCGCCCCGCCAGCTCCTCCAGCGCGCGGATGACGGTCATCATGTCCCGCACGTCCTTGCGGTCGAAGCGACGGACCACCGCGCCCCGGCTGGGAACGAGTTCGACCAGCCCTTCGCTCGCCAGATACTTGATGGCTTCGCGCAGCGGCGTGCGGGAAATGCCGAGCTGCTCGCCGAGCTGGCCCTCGTGCAGGCGCGTGCCGGGCGCCAGCGCGCCCTCGATGATCATGTCGCGCAGCCGCGTGACGATCGTGTCGTGCAGCGAATGACGGGAGATGCGCCCCGGCTCGATCGGCTCGATCGCGGCGGGCGCGCCGTCTTGGCGGGAAACCAGCGTGTCGCTCATCGGTCGCAGTCCTCAGATCCCCGCGGAACCGGCCGCACGTCACCCGCGCCGATCCCGATCGTCCCGCCAATCACCATGAGCGCCATCACGCGTCAAACGATTAAATTCTGTATGCAGCATACAAAATGCTTGATGCGGGCATTCAGGAACGTTAGCCTTGCCTGACGATTTCGAATTGGGAGGTTCGCGATGACGAACGAAGCGCCGGCATCATCCTCAAGCCACCGTCCCGTCGTGGCGCTCGCCATGGGCGACCCCGCCGGCATCAGCCCCGAACTGACGGCGATGCTGCTGGCGCTGCCCGAGACCTCGAAGACGGCGGCTCTCACCGTGTTCGGCGACCTGCGCATCCTCGAGAAGGGCGCCCGCGAGGCCGGCGTCACCCTCGACCTCGAAGTCGTCCCGGCGGATGCCACCCGTGCCCCGACCGGCCCGCGCGCCGTCTTCGTCGATCTCGCCAACTGCGCGCCCGAGACGGTCTCGCGCGGCGAGGCGACGCTCGCCGGCGGCACCTTCGCCACCCAGAACTTTCGCGCCGCGCTCGAAATGGCCCATCGCGGCGAGGCCGACGCCGTCTGCTTCACGCCCTTCAACAAGAAGGCGATGCGCTACGCCTATGAGGGCTACGACGACGAGATCCGCTTCGTGGTCGACGTCACCGGCTTTCGCGGCAAGGTTCGCGAGTTCAACGTTCTGGAAAAGGTCTGGAACGCCCGCGTCACCTCGCACATCCCGCTGAAGGCGGTGTCGGATCATCTCAGCGTCGAGGCGATCCTCGCCGAGGTCGACCTCACCCATCGCTGCCTCCTGCAGTCGGGCATCGAGCGCCCGCGCATCGCGGTCGCCGGGCTCAACCCGCATGCCGGCGACGGCGGATCCTTCGGCATGGAGGAGATCGACATCATCGAGCCGGCCGTGGCCGCGGCGAAGGCTCAAGGCTTCGACGTCGAGGGGCCGTTCCCGGCCGACACGGTGTTCCTGCGGGCGCTCAACGAGGGCTATCACGCGGTGCTGACCATGTATCACGACCAGGGTCAGATCGCGATGAAGATGATGGGCTTCGACAAGGGCGTGACGATGATGGGTGGCCTGCCCTTCCCGCTCTGCACCCCCGCCCACGGCACCGCCTACGACATTGCCGGCACCGGCAAGGCCGATATCGGCGCCACCCGCGAGGCCTTCCGCCTCGCCGTGCGCATGGCCAACCAGCAGCACCAGCTCCGCGTCGCCGCCGAGTAGTTCGACCCGCCTTCGGCCGGGGGTGGAGGCCCCCAGCCGAACAGTCGTCAGTCCAGCGGGGGAGCCCAAGCGCATGACATCTCAAACCAAGCTCGACCGGACGAACTGGCCCATCGCCG
Source organism: Aureimonas sp. AU12 (assembly GCF_001463705.1). Lineage (GTDB taxonomy): Bacteria > Pseudomonadota > Alphaproteobacteria > Rhizobiales > Rhizobiaceae > Aureimonas. Next base: position 70,055 of record NZ_BBWH01000015.1, read on the forward strand.
CGGCGATGATCCAGTATCCCGGCACCCTGCCGGACGGCCGATCGACGCAGGATCAGTCCGCGGACGAATGGTCGGCGACGCTCGCCGACGTCTCCGACGCCGGCTTCACCGAACTCGATCCGACCGACGGCTGGCTGCGCATCGCCGACCTCGACGCCTCGCGGCTGGACGAGTTCATGGGCGTGGTGCGCGACCGCGGCCTGACGATCCCCGCCGTCTCCACCGCGCGCAAGAACCTCGTCGATCCCGTGCACGGCGAGGCCCATGTCGCCTATGGCCACCGGCTTCTCGACACCGCCGCGGCGATCGGCGCAAAGGCCGTCTCCTTCGGCTTCTTCGGACCGCTGAACGAGGCACAGAAAAAGGCCCTGTGGTTCTGGACCGTGCAGGGCGAGCGCAATCCGGACGATGCAGCCACCTGGGCGCTCGGCACCCGGCGGGTGCGCGACCTCGGCCGCCACGCCGCCGATCTCGGCCTCGAGATTGCGCTCGAAATGTACGAGGACACCTATCTCGGCACCGCCGACAGCGCCGTGCGCTTCGTCACCGACGTCGACCTGCCGAACGTGAAGATCAACGCCGATCTCGGCAATCTCATCCGCCTGCATCGCCCCGTCGAGCACTGGCAGGCGATGATGGAGAAGGTCGCGCCCTTCGCCGGCTACTGGCACGTAAAGAACTACATCCGCATCGAGGACGAGACCACCGGCGCTGTGATGACCGCGCCCGCCCCGCTCGAATTCGGTCTCATCAACTACCGCACCGCCCTGCGCATGGCGCTCGCCCACGGCTTCCGCTCCGCCCTTCTCGTCGAGCATTACGGCGGCGACGGCCTGAGCGTCAGCGCCACCAACCGCGACTACCTGCGTCGCATCCTGCCGCGCCCGGAGGCGGACGTATGACCTCGATATCCGACGAACCCGAACGCTTCGCCGCCAGCGCGCTCAAGGGCTTCTGCGACGTCCATGCCCGCCTCGTGCGCCCCGTGCCGTCGGGCGCGCTGCGCGCCAGCGTCACAGACGCTGGCAAGGTCGCGCTCGTGATCGGCGGTGGCTCGGGCCATTATCCCGCCTTCCTCGGCTATGTCGGCCCCGGTTTCGCCGATGCCGCGGTGGCCGGCGACGTCTTCGCCTCGCCCTCGACGCAAGGCGTCGCGCGCATCTGCCGGCTGGCGAACCGGGGCGGCGGCATCGTGCTCGGCTTCGGCAACTATGCCGGCGACGTGCTCAACTTCGGTGCGGCGGCGACGCGCCTTCGCGCCGAGGGCATCGACGTTCGCATTCTCGCCGTGACCGACGACGTCGCGAGCGCACCGGCCGAGACCCCGGCGCTTCGCCGGGGCGTCGCCGGCGACGTCGCGGTCTTCAAGATCGCCGGCGCGGCCGCCGAGGCCGGGCACGACCTCGACACGGTGGAGCGCCTCGCGCGCCTCGCCAACGCCCGCACCGGCTCCTTCGGCATCGCCTTTTCCGGCTGCCGCCTGCCCGGCGCCGAGGGCCCGCTCTTCACGGTGGAGCCCGGCACGGTGGCGGTGGGTCTCGGCATTCACGGCGAGCCCGGCATTCGCGACGAGGCGGCGATGCCGGCCGCCAAGCTCGCAGACCTTCTCGTGGCGCCGCTCCTCGCGGAACGCCCGTCGGGCGCCAGCGGCCGCGTCGCTGCGATCCTCAACGGGCTCGGCGCCACGAAGTATGAGGAACTCTTCGTCCTCTGGACCCACATCGCCGCGCGCTTGGCGGACGAGGACCTGACGCTGGTGCAGCCGGAAGTCGGCGAGTTCGTCACCAGCCTCGACATGGCCGGCTGCTCCCTGACGCTGACTTGGCTCGACGAGGAGCTGGAGCCGCTCTGGTGCGCGCCCACCGACACCGCCGCCTTCCGGCGCGGCGCGGTGACTGAACGCGAGGCCGCGCCCCCGATCGTCCTCGCCGACGAGACGCAGAGCTTCGCGCCGGCCGACGAAGCCTCGAAGGCATCGGCCGCCAAGGTGCTGGCCGCGATCGAGGCGATCGCCGGGGCGCTCGCGGATGCCGAAGCGGAACTCGGCCGGATCGACGCGATCGCCGGCGACGGCGACCACGGACAGGGCATGCATCGCGGCTCGCAGGCCGCAGCCGTCGCGGCGCGCTCCGCCCTTTCGGCGGGCGCCGGCGCAGGCTCGCTGCTGGCGGCGGCGGGCGATGCCTGGGCCGACACGGCCGGCGGCACGTCCGGCGCCATCTGGGGCCTGCTCCTGCGGGCCTGGGGCGGCGCGCTCGGTGACACCGGCACGGCGGACGCCGCACGCGTCGCGGCCGGTGCAAGGGCCGGCGCCGACGCGGTGACCACGCTCGGCCGCGCCAGGCTCGGCGACAAGACGCTCGTCGATGCGCTCCTGCCCTTCACGCAGACGCTGGCGGCTAAGATCGAGGCCGGCCGCTCCCTTCCCGAGAGCTGGGCCGCCGCCGCCGCGGTTGCGACGCAAGCGGCCGACGCCACCGCCGAGCTCACCCCGAAACTCGGCCGCGCCCGGCCGCTGGCCACCCGCAGCCTCGGCCATCCCGATGCCGGCGCGGTGTCGCTGGCGCTCTGCGCCCGCACCGTCGCCGCGCTGCTGACGGACGACGACACCGGCGGACAGACCCCGCAGACCCAGGCACAGCCCGCCTGACGCATGCCCTCTACGAGGGTGCCGACCGGCCCCCTTCAACCCTTCGATCCATCTGGGAGGATGACACCATGAACACCCGTATCGCAGCCAGCCTCATCGCCATTGCCGCCGCCACGCTCGCGACGTCGGCGCAGGCGCAATGGGCGCCGTCCAAGCCCATCGAGTTCATCGCCGCCGGCGGCGCAGGCGGCGGCACCGACCAGTTCGCCCGCCAGATCCAGGCGGCGATCGCCAAGGCAAACCTCACGGACGAGAACGTCGTCGTCGCCAACAAGGGCGGCGGCTCCGGCGCGGAAGCCTTCATCTACGGCAAGGGTGCGGCCGGCGACGATCACAAGCTGATCTTCGGCACCTCGAACGAGTGGACCCTGCCGCTCGTCACCAAGCTCGGCTTCCAGGCCGAGGACCTGACGCCGGTCGCCGCGCTCGCCCTCGACGAGTTCATCGTCTGGGTCCAGGCCGATGCGCCCTACAAGACGATCATGGATCTCGCCGCGGCCGGCAAGGAGAACCCCGGCAAGCTGAAGTTCGGCGGCTCGCAGTCGAAGGATGTCGACCAGACCCTGCTGCGCCAGATCGAGAACGCCACAGGCGCCAAGTTCGTCTACATCCCCTTCAAGTCGGGCTCGGAAGCGGCGGTGCAACTCGCCGGCAACCACATCGACGGCAACACGAACAATCCGGCCGAGAATGTCGGCCAGTGGCGCGCCGGACAGGCCAAGCCGCTCTGCGTGGTCGCGCCCCAGCGCATGGCCTACAAGGAGAAGGTAACGGAGACGATGTCGTGGAACGACATCCCGACCTGCAAGGAGCAGGGTCTGGCGCTCGAGGGCTTCCAGATGCCGCGCACCGTCTTTGCCCCGAAGGATGCCGATCCGCAGGCGCTCGCCTACTACACCGAGCTTCTGAAGAAGGCGTCGGAGACGCCGGAATTCCAGAACTATCTGAAGACGACGTCGCAGACCTCGCGCTTCATGACCGGCGACGAGTTCAAGAGCTTCATCGCCGCCGATCTGGACAAGTCCAAGGCGCAGTTCGCCGCCGACGGCTGGCTCGCGAAGTAAGCCTCGCGCCCCGGCGTCCCGTTCGCCCGATGAGGCGGACGGGACGCCGACGGTGCGGCCCGCAGTCGCCGCCCCGCGCCTTCCCGTCCCGACACATCGAGGGAGCCCGCCGATGCTGACGCGTCGTCATGTCGAAGTCGCCACCGGCCTGGCGCTCGCCGCGCTCGGCGGCATCACCGCCTATGGCAGCCTGGAGAACGGCACGGGATGGACCGATTTCGGTCCCGCCGCCGGCTACTTCCCCTTGCGCATCGGCCTCCTCCTCGTGGCTCTGGGGCTCGCCATCGCCGTCAAGTACGGCCTGACCGGGCGCCGCGCGGCGGCTTTGAGCACCGCCGTCGTCACCGACACGGAGATTGCCGGCCCGGCCGCATTGCATGCGCCGACGAGCTTCGACGAGCGCTTCTTCGAGCCCGGCTCCCTCGGGCGCATCGCCTCGGTCTTCATTCCCACCGCCGTCTCGGCGGCGCTGATCCCCTGGCTCGGGCTCTATCTGTCCGGCGCGCTCTTCCTCGTCTTCTCGATGATGACTCTCGGCAAGGTCGGGGTGGCCAAGGCCCTCCTGATCGCGCTCTGCACGATGGGCGCCTTCTTCGTGCTCTTCGAATTCTGGTTCCAGGTGCCGCTCGCCAAGGGCGTGCTGATGCCGCTCCTCGGCATCTATTGAGGATCCGCTGACATGGCCGATTTCGCAAACCTCATGCACGGCTTCTCGGTCGCGCTGTCCTTCTACCATGTGGCGCTGATCATCGCCGGCGTGCTGCTCGGCATCCTCGTCGGCGTGCTGCCGGGCCTCGGCGCGCCCAACGGCGTGACGCTGCTCCTGCCGCTGACCTTCACGATGGATCCGGTCTCGGCGATCATCCTCCTCTCCTCGATGTACTGGGGCGCGCTGTTCGGCGGCTCCACCACCTCGATCCTCTTCAACATTCCCGGCGAGCCCTCCTCCGTCGCCACGACCTTCGACGGCTATCCGATGGCCAAGCAGGGCCGCGCCACGGAAGCGCTGGCCACCGCCTTCTTCTCGGCCGGCATCGGCGCGCTCACCGGCGTCATCGTCATCACGCTGCTGGCCGGCTGGATCGCCGAGTTCGCGCTGCGCTTCTCCAGCCCAGAATTCTTCGCGATCTACCTCCTCGCCTTCTGCTCCTTCATCGGGCTCGGCGGCGGTGATCCGATGAAGGCCGGCGTCTCGCTGCTGGCGGGCCTCGCCTTCGCCACCGTCGGCATGGACACGGTCTCGGGCGAGTTGCGCCTCACCTTCGGCTTCACCGATCTCCTGCGCGGCGTCTCCTTCCTCGTCGCCGTGATCGGCCTCTTCGGCATCGGCGAACTGCTCCTGACGGTGCAGGAGGAGCTGAAGTTCAAGGGCGTCTCCTCGAAGATCGAGATCCGCGAGATCTTCAAGGCGCTCGCTCGCCTGCCGCACTACTGGGCGACCTTCATGCGCTCGGCGGCGATCGGCGTCTGGATGGGCATCACCCCGGGCGGGCCGACCGCGGCCTCCTTCATGAGCTACGGCATCGGCCGGCGCTTCGGCCGCTACGGCAAGAACTTCGGCAAGGGCGAGCCGGAAGGCGTCGTCGCACCGGAAGTCGCCGACCATTCCGCCGGCACCTCGGCCCTGCTGCCCATGCTGGCGCTCGGCGTCCCCGGCTCGGCGACCGCCGCGGTGATGATGGGCGGCCTGATGATCTGGGGGCTGCAGCCCGGCCCGCTCCTCTTCGTCGAGCAGCCCGACTTCGTCTGGGGCCTCATCGCCTCGATGTATCTTTCCAACGTCATCGCCGTGGTGCTGGTGCTCGCCACCGTGCCGCTCTTCGCCTCGATCCTGCGCATTCCCTTCGGCATCATCGGCCCGATCATCATCGTGGTCTGCCTCATCGGCGCCTACACGGTGGCGAACGCGGCCTTCGACGTCTGGCTGGCCGTGGCCTTCGGCATCGTCGGCTACGTCTTCAAGCGGCTGGACTATCCGATCGCGCCGCTGGTGCTGGCCATGGTGCTCGGCGACAAGGCCGAGGACGCCTTCCGCCAGTCGATGCTCTATTCCGGCGGCTCGCTCTCGATCTTCTGGTCGAACCCGCTGGTGGGCTCGCTGATGGGCCTCGCCATTCTCCTCCTCGTCTGGCCGCTCGTCTCCGCCGCTCTGGGCCGGCTGCGGCCCGCCGAGGCCGACGCGCGCTAGAAGGGCCGGCCTGATCGACGACCTGCCGCGGGGGCGCCTCTGGAAAGGAGGCGCCCCCGTTTGGTATGAACGACCCGTGCAGAACGAAACGAGATCATCGGATGATTCGGCGGCAGCGGGGCCACCCCGGCGCAAGATCATCCATGTCGACATGGACGCCTTCTACGCCTCGGTCGAACAGCGCGACGACCCTTCGCTGCGCGGCCTGCCGGTGGCGGTCGGCGGCTCGCGCGAACGCGGCGTGGTCGCGGCGGCGAGCTACGAGGCGCGCCGCTTCGGCGTCCATTCCGCCATGCCCTCCGTCACCGCGCGCCGGCGCTGCCCCGACCTCGTCTTCGTCAAGCCGCGCTTCGAGGTCTACAAGGCGATCTCCGCCGAGATCCGCGCCGTCTTCGCCGAGCACACCGCGATCATCGAGCCGCTGTCGCTCGACGAGGCCTATCTCGACGTGACCGAGAACATCCGGGGCATCGCCTCGGCCACCGCCATCGCCGAGGCGATCCGGGCCGAGATCCGCCGGCGCACCGGTCTCACCGCCTCGGCCGGGGTCTCCTACAACAAGTTCCTCGCCAAGATCGCGTCGGACCAGATGAAACCGGACGGGCTCTTCGTCATCACCCCCGCCATGGGGCCGGGCTTCGTGGAAACCCTGCCGGTGAAGAAGTTCCACGGCGTCGGCCCCGCCACCGCCGAGCGCATGCACCGACTCGGCCTCCACACCGGGGCGGACCTGCGGGCCCAGACGATGGAGTTCCTCACCGCCCATTTCGGCAAGGCCGGCCCCTATTATCACGGCATCGCGCGGGGCATCGACCATCGCCCGGTGCGGGCCAATCGGGAGCGCAAGTCGGTGGGGTCGGAGACCACGTTCTCGAACGATCTTCGCGAGCGCGAGGACCTGGAGGCCGCACTCGCGCCGCTCATCGACAAGGTCTGGCGCCATTGCGAGACGCATGGCCTCGCCGGGCGAACCGTGACGCTGAAGGTCAAGTTCGCCGACTTCCAGCAGATCACCCGCGCCCGCTCGAACGCTGCGCCCGTGGCCTCGCGCGCCGCGCTGGAGCGCCCCGTGCTTGAGCTTCTGCAGGCACTGCTGCCGGCGCCGAAGGGCATCCGGCTTCTGGGCGTCACCGTGTCGTCCTTCGCCGAGCCGGGCGAGGCCGCGCCCGTGCAGTTCGCGCTGGCGCTGTAAGTGGGGCCGGCGAGCCGGCCCCCTCTTTTCGGATCAGGCGATGCCTTCCGCCGCGAGCGCCTGCCGGACGCCCGGACGCGCGCCCGCCGCCGCCATGAACCGCTCGACGGCCGGGAAGCCCGACAGGTCGATCTTCATCGGCGCGGCCCAGCGCAGCACCGTGAACGCGTAGGCATCGGCCGCCGTGAAGGTCTCGCCGGTGAGGAAGGTCCGGTCCTTCAGCGCTTCGTCGACGAAGCCGAGGCGCTTGGCGAGAAGCGTGCGCGATGCCGCCTTCGTCTCCTCGGGCGTGCCGGGCTTGAACAGCGGGCTGAAGGACTTGTGCAACTCGGTGGCGACGAAGGCGAGCCACTGCTGCACCCGGTAGCGCGCGGGATCGCCGGCCGGCGGCATCAGGCCGGAGGACGGGTTCTGGTCGGCGAGATACTGGACGACCACCGAGGCCTCGGTCAGAACCGGACCGTCGCCGATGTCGAGCGCGGGAACGTAGCCGTTCGGGTTGACGGCGAAATAGTCGCCGCCATCGGGAAGCGACTTGGCCGCGAGATCGACGGGCACGAGATCGATCGCGACGCCGGCCTCGCAGGCGACGATGTGGGGTGCGAGCGAGCAGGCGCCGGGCTTGTAGAAGAGTTTCATCGGGTCTCATGTCCTTCATCAAGGAAGCGGATGCGACGGCTTGGCATGCCCGCCACGCGGGCTCAAGCGCGACGCACGGTCTCCCAAACGAACCACGGCTGCGCCGACCTCACGAAAATCTTCGAACGGCATCTTCGTTTCGCACATGCGAAGTCCATTTTCCCCTCTGCCAGCGGCCTCGGAGGGTCGCGACCATGCGAGAGGGACGGACGATGACGGTTCGCTACAAACTGGGCTGCGATCTTTCCTACGAGATCAAGTCGACCACCGTCTTCATCTTCAACCTCGAAGTGGCGAAGCTCCAGCGTCATCACGACCTGGTCGAGCGCCTGACGATCACGCCGGACACGGCGCGCCGGGTCTATACGGTGCCGTCCGTCCAGAACCGCTACTTCGCGATCGAGGCCCAGCCCGGTCCGCTCAACGTGCATTACGAGGCGGAGGTGACGCTCGACGTCTTCCGCGCCGAGCCGGCCGGGATCGACGAGACGCCGCTCGCCGAGATCCCGCTCGACATCATGCCCTTCCTCCTGCCCTCGCGCTTCGTGTCGTCGGATCGGCTCGCCGCCTTCGCGCAGAAGGAATTCGGCCACATGCCGACGGGCCACGGGCGCGTCAACGCCATCTGCAACTGGCTCTACGACAATCTCGACTATCGCCGCGGCTCGTCGGACGAACAGACCACCGCCGACGAGAGCCTGATCCTGCGCGCCGGCGTCTGCCGCGACTTCGCCCATCTCGGCATCGCCTTCTGCCGGGCGCTGAACATCCCCGCCCGCTTCGTCTCCTGCTACGCCTACGGGCTGGAGCCGCGTGACTTCCACGCCGTGTTCGAGGCCTATCTCGGCGGGCGCTGGTGGCTCTTCGACGGCACGCGGCAGGCCAATCTCGACGGGCTGGTGCGCATCGGCGTCGGGCGCGACGCCGCGGAGATCGCCTTCGCCTCGCCCTTCGGCGACATGGAGCCCGGCCCGGTGAAGATCACGATCGAGCACGCCGACGGCTCGTCCGAGTTGCCGGGACGCACCACCGACGCCATCTCCACCGAGGAACCCGCGCCCGACGCCGGCGCCAGCTGACGGCATAGGCGGCCGCACGAGGCCATCCGCCGAACGGAGACGAACCCGCCCATGCGCATCCTTCTCCTCGGCGCCACCGGCCTCGTCGGCGGCCATGTCCTCACTCGCCTGCTGCGCGACGAACGCGTCACCGCTGTGGTCGCGCCGGTGCGACGCGCGATCGCGCCGCAGCCCAAGCTCTCCGCGCCCCTCGTCGATTTCGAGCGTCCCGGCGAGATCGACGACATCGGACCGGTGGACGCGATGATCTCGGCCTTCGGCACCACGATCCGCGCGGCGGGCTCGCAAGACGCCTTCCGCAGGGTGGACCACGGCGTGCCGCTGGCCGTCGCCCGGCTGGCCTACGAGCACGGCGCCCGCATTTTGGCGCTGAACTCGGCGGCCGGCGCCGATGCGGCATCGCGGATCTTCTACCTTCGGGTGAAGGGCGAACTGGAAGAGGATCTGGCGCACCTCGGCTTTTCCTCCCTCGCGCTCATTCGACCGGGCCTCATCGGCGGCGAACGCGCCGAACGCCGGACCGGCGAGCACGTCGCCGGCCTCGTTCTCGGCGCGCTCGCGCCGGTCCTGCCGCGCCGCTGGCGCATCAACCCCGCCGACACCATCGCAGCCACGCTGGTCGAGGCCGCGATCAGAGCACGGCCGGGGACGCATGTCGTCTCCGCCGGCGAACTCGCCTGACGGGACCGCCCTACCCGCGGAACACGGCGGTCACCGGCTTGACGTCGGCGGCACGCGGCCTCTTTGCAGTCGCGCCCTTCCATTCGGCCCCGCACGCCAGCCGAAGCCCGAGACCCGTCAGGAGACCCTGCGATGCATCCCCGGATCGAAGACTACGCCCTCATCGGCGATTGCGAGACGGCGGCGCTCGTCGGGCGCGACGGCTCGATCGACTGGCTCTGCTTTCCGCGCTTCGATTCGCCCGCCGTCTTCGCCGCCCTCCTCGGCTCGCCCGAGAACGGGCGCTGGCGCATCGCGCCGACCGATGAGGGCGCCACCTGCGAGCGCCGCTACCGCGCGGGCACGCTGATCCTCGAAACGACCTTCCGCACGCCCACCGGCGCGGCGATGCTGATCGACTTCATGCCGCCCCGCGACGGGCGCCCGGATCTCGTGCGGATCGTCGTCGGGCTGGAGGGCGCGGTCGAGTTCGACTTCGATCTCGTCATGCGCTTCGACTACGGCCGCTCGGTCCCCTGGGTCAGCACGCTCGATGACGGCACGCTGACGGCGATCGCCGGCCCCGACATGCTGGTGCTCTCGGCCCCGGTGGACCTCCACGGCGAGGACATGCACACGCGCGGTAGCTTCCGCGTCACTGCCGGCCAACGTGTCGCCTTCACCATGAGCCACCAGCCCTCGCATCTCGCCCCGCTCGCCCCCATCGACCCCGAACATTCGCTGGCGGACACGCAAGCCTTCTGGCGCGAATTCTCCGACCGCTGCCCCGAGGTCGACGGCTACACCGAGGACGTCAAGCGCTCGCTCATCACGCTGAAGGCGCTGACCTACCGCCCGACCGGGGGCATCGTCGCGGCGGCCACCACGTCGCTGCCGGAACTGGCCGGCGGCGCGCGCAACTGGGACTATCGCTACTGCTGGCTGCGCGATGCCACGCTGACGCTGATGGCCTTCATGCATCTGGGCTATTACGAGGAAGCCCATGCCTGGCGCGACTGGCTGATGCGCGCGGTGGCCGGCAATCCCGCGCAGATGCAGATCATGTACGGCGTCGCCGGCGAGCGCCACCTCCTCGAATGGGAGGTGCCGTGGCTCGACGGCTTCCGTGCCTCCAAGCCCGTGCGGGTCGGCAACGCCGCCGCCGGCCAGTTCCAGATCGACGTCTACGGCGAGCTGGCCGACATGCTGGCGCAGGCCCAGACCGGCGGCCTCGAGCCTCATCCCCGCACCCCCGCCATTGCGGGCGCCATCATGCCCTTCCTCGAAGCGAACTGGCGCGAGCCCGACGAGGGGATCTGGGAGGTCCGCGGCGAGCGCCAGCATTTCGTGCATTCGAAGGTGATGGCCTGGGTCGCCTTCGACCGGGCCGCCAAGATGGCCGAGACCCGCGAGGGCGGCGCCGACGAGGCCGTGGCCTGGCGCGCCGTGGCGCAGGAGATCCACGCCGATGTCTGCGCGCGCGGCTTCGACGCTGAGCTCGGCAGCTTCGTGCAGGCCTACGGCTCGAAGTCGCTCGATGCCAGCCTCCTCCACATCCTGCTGACCGGCTTCCTGCCGCCGGAGGACCCTCGCGTCGTCGGCACCGTGGCGGCGATCGAGCGGCGCCTGCTGCACCACGGTTTCGTGCTGCGCTACGACACGAGCGAGACCGACGACGGGCTGGCCGGCGAGGAAGGGGCGTTTCTCGCCTGCTCCTTTTGGCTCGCCGACGCCTATGTGCTGCTCGGGCGCATCGAGGACGCCGCGCGCCTCTTCGAACGGTTGCGGATGCTCCAGAACGACGTCGGCCTGCTGGCGGAAGAGTACGACCCGAAGGCCGGCGAGATGCTCGGCAACTTCCCACAGGCCTTCAGCCATGTCGGCCTCGTCGTCACCGCGCTCAACCTGTCGCGCGCCAAGGGTCCCGGCGACCAGCGCGCCGATGGGCACGAGCATGCGCCCCCAAGCGCCGACGAACCCGCAGCGCGTTTGTCGGCAACGGTGGCCTGAGGCACGATCCGGACATGCAGACAGAAAAAACCCGCTCGGGGGAGGACCGAGCGGGCTAGTCAATGCATGTATCTGGGAGGAAACGATGCAGTGCGATATAGCCATGCTGCAACGCACATGACGAGAGGCATTTTTGCATAGGTGCCATGCGCCGAAGGGAGCGAGTGACGCTTCGACGATAGGAACCGATTGCAACTCGTTGATCCCTTGCGAACAATCCGGGGAAACTGTCGCAATGCGGGAACCGAAGCCGACCCATCCACTTGTCCGCCTATGGATCGCCCCCGCACCGACGACATCGAACAGCCCATCGCCCTCGTGGTCGACGACGAACCGTTGATCCGCATGGACACGGGTGACATCCTCTGCGACGCCGGTTTTCATGTCGTGGAAGCGCGAACGGCTGACGAGGCCTTCGCCTTCCTCGAACGGCACCCGAGCCTGCGCCTCGTCTTCACCGACGTGCAGATGCCCGGCGATCTCGACGGGTTCCAGCTCGCCCGGCTGGTGGCCGAGCGCTGGCCGCATGTCTCGGTGATCGTTGCCTCCGGTGCGGTCCGTCCCGGCCCCGGCGACCTGCCCGACCAGGCCGAGTTCATCAACAAACCCTTCACGCCGCAGCTCGTGCTCGACACGGTGCAACGGACGATGGGCGCCCTTCCGGCCGAACTCTGACCATCGGCAACGCCGATGGCCTTCGGACACGTTCGGCCGCTGCGCGCACGCCTCGCCGGGACGCCGCGTCAAAGATGACCGTGACCTTGCGAACACAGGCGAAGATTTTCCCTGTTCTCGACATCTTCGAGTCAGAACAACGTTGTACAGTCTGCCTGGGACGACATTTCGGGGCAAAGCAATGTTGACGATCGGATGGAATGATATTGCACGTGCGAAGGCGCCGGGCTCGGTGACCTTTCGCCAATACTCGCTCGCGATCGGCGAAGCCGACATCGCGCGCTGGGAGGACGATCCCGACGGGCGCTTCAAGCTCGTGACCTCGGACGATCCGGCAACGGCGAAGCTCGGAACGTTCTATCCGAGCCTGTAGTGTCTGCTGCGGTTCCCAAGATGACGCGCTGCAAGGCGACGCCTTCTTCTGCGCTGTCGGTCGCGGCGCCATCCGACCCTGCTGATCGCACCGTCACTGCAGTCTTGCATCACCACGGGAGCGGAAAGGCCGTCGAGCTCGGCTGTCTCGATACGCCTCACGCCTGACGGTCTATCTCCAACGCACGAGATCCAGCCGCAGCGGACTGTTCACGACGCCTGAACTGGATGGGTGGAGCGAACTTCGACGGGCCGTTGCCGAGCCTGCCGAACCAGGGACCATTGCAGGCGTAAGCCGCGCCACCGAACCCGCATCGCGTCCGCCAAGGCGCGGGAAGCGACAGGGGCAAACTTTCCGGTCATCGACATCGCGCCTGATCGATGTCCTGCCGCAAGACGACCAGCGCATCATCCCCTTCCGGCCACCTGCAGGTCACGCCAGCGGCGACGATATGTCTTGCTTACGAAGCGACGGCAGTGGGCTAGGCAATCGACGCCGCGCGCGCTATGCCGCCGGCTTCTTCGATGCAGTGCCGCAGAAGCCCGAGCGGGCTGCCCGGACGAAGGCCCCGAGTCCATGCCCCCACAGGACGGTCTGCCCCAACCCCAGCGCTCGCTCGCCTTTGCGACGATCGCGCTCGCGCTCTTCGTCGCGGTTCTCGACGGCGCCATCGCCAACATCGCCCTGCCGCCGATCACCCGCGAACTCGGCATCCGTCCCGTGGATGCGATCTGGGTGGTCAACGCCTACCAGCTCGCCGTCACGATGGTGCTGCTGCCGCTGGCCTCGCTCGGCGAGCGGATCGGCTATCGCCGCGTCTATCTCGGCGGCCTCGCCCTCTTCACGCTGGCCTCGCTCCTCTGCGCCCTCTCCTCCAGCCTGCCGACGCTCGTCGCCGCGCGCACGTTGCAAGGGCTCGGCGCGGCGGGCGTCATGAGCATCAACATCGCGCTCGTGCGCTTCATCTTCCCGCGCGCCATGTTAGGGCGCGCCGTCGGCAACGTCGCGGTGATCGTCGGCGTCTCCGCCGCCGCCGGCCCGTCGATCGCGGGCCTGATCCTGTCGATCGCGCCGTGGCAGGCGCTGTTTCTGGTCAACGTGCCGGTCGGGCTTCTCGCGCTCTTCGTGGGATGGCGGACCCTGCCCGCGACGCCGCTCTCGGTTCATCCGTTCGACTGGCGCAGCGCGCTTCTCAGCGCGGCGACCTTCGGCCTCGTGATCTCCGGCATCAACGGGCTCGGCCATTCCGAGGGCCTCGGCCTCGCGCTCGGCCAGATCGTGCTGGGTCTGGCGATCGGCGTCGTCTTCGTGCGCTCGCAGCTGCGCCTGCCCGCGCCCATGCTGCCGGTGGATCTCCTGGCACGGCCGGTCTTCGCGCTGTCGGCCGTGACCTCGATCTGCTCCTTTGCGGCACAGTCGATCGCCTTCGTCTCGCTGCCCTTTCTCCTGCACGACACGCTCGGGCGTTCGGCCGCCGAGACGGGCCTGCTGATGACCCCCTGGCCGATCGCGACGGCGGCCGCCGCCTTCGTCTCGGGGCGCCTGGCCGACCGCATGGCGCCGGGACGGCTCGCCGCGGTCGGCCTCGCCGTTTTCGCCGCCGGCCTTGTGGCGCTCGTGCTGATGCCCGATGCGCCGAGCGACGCGGACCTCGTCTGGCGTCTCGTTCTGGCAGGCCTCGGCTTCGGCACGTTCCAGTCGCCCAACAACAAGGTGCTGATCGCCAGCGCCCCGCGCGAGCGTTCGGGCGGAGCGAGCGGCATACAGTCCACCGCGCGCCTCGTCGGCCAGTCGCTCGGCGTCGCCTTCCTCGCGGTGATCTTCGGGCTGGTTCCGACCGATGGGGCGCGCATCGCGCTGGTGCTGGCGACGGTGCTGGCCGCCGGCGGCATCCTGCCAAGTGCGCTGCGCCGCTTCGAGCCGGACGTCGCCCCGGGTCCCGCCGCCGCGCCCCGGCCGGCGAACCCGGCCCGGACGGAAGCCGCCGACGTCTAGGACGGATCCGCCAAAGGCCGATCCGCCAGCGGATGCGAGGGCTTCAGCCGTCGCGCTCGTCGAGCAGCGACTGGAATCCGCCGAAGATCATGCGCTTGCCGTCGAAGGGCATCGGATTGTCCTTCATCGCCTGCGGCATTTCCTCGAAGACCTTCGCCATGCCGGCATCGCGCGCCGCCTTGTCCGGCCATTCGATCCAGGAGAAGATCACCGTCTCGTCCTCGCTGGCCTGCACCGCGCGATGGAAGTCCGTGACCGTTCCCTTCGGCACGTCGTCGCCCCAGCATTCGACGCAGCGGATCGCGCCGTGTTTGAGAAACAGCGTTAGGGCGCTGGCCGCATGCTCGCGATACCGGTCCTTGTTCGCCGTCGGCACGGCGGCGACGAAGCCATCGACATAGGTCATGCCAGTCTCCTTCTCTCGGGGGGTGGAACGGTCGTCGTCGCGCCGTTCAGGCCGCCTCGTAACGAGCGGCGTTCTCGCGGAAGGGCCGCATCTGGTCGGCCAGCGCCTTGCGGAAGGCCGGACGCGCCGTGTGCCGCTCGACATATCGGGCGAGTGCGGGGAACCCGGCGAGGATGTCGGTGTGGTCGAGGATGCGCAGCACGCTCGTCATCATCAGGTCGGCGGCGCTGAAGCGATCGACGAGCGCATCCGCCTTGCCGAGCGCCGCCTGAAGCTGGCCGAGACGGGCCTGAACGGCAGCCAGCGCGCCGGGGCGCTGCGCGGCCTTCACGCCCTCGTCCGCGACGAAGAAATCGAGATCGGCGAGCGCGCCGACCGGCGGCTCGACCGAGTTGAGGCTGGCGAGAAGCCAGCAGAGAACCCGCTCGCGGGCTGCCGGATCGGCCGGCAGGAGCGCCTCGCTTTCCTCTGCAATGCGCCAGACGATCGCGCCGGATTCGAACAGCGTGCGCCCGTCGATCTCCAGCGCCGGCACCTGGCCGAACGGTTGGCGGGCGAGGTTCTCGGGGTCGCCTTGCGTGCCCTGGTCGAGGAGGATCGCCTCGTAGGGCAGGCCGGCCTCCTCCAGCGCCCAGCGCACCCGGAGGTCGCGGACCTGACCCTGCGCGAAGGCGGGCACCCAGTCGAAGGCGGTGACGCGGATGGTTCGCATGGACCCGCCCGCCCTCACGCTGCGGCCGGCATCGTGTTGAGATGCGGGATGTTGCCGTCGGGATCTTTCAGCCAGACGAGCTTGAGGTCGCCGGCACGGTGGATATCGCCATCCAGCATCAGGCCCTCCATGTCATGATAATGCTCGAAGGCGACGCCCTTGGCCTTCAGGTCGGCGACGATGGCCTCGATCCCCTCGCCGACCGTCCAGACCGCGGCGTTGGCGCGGTTCGTGCCGGCCTCCGCAGAGACATAGATAACGAGATGCGTGGCGCCGGTGCGCAGCACGATCACCATCTCCCCGTCGTCCTCCACCACCTCCAGCCCGAGCATGTCGCGGTAGAAGCGGCGGGCGCGATCGAGATCCGACACGGCGACGATCGCCGACGACGTCTGATACTTCAGCATGACCAACCTCCCTTGATCATTTGAGTTGATATCAACATAAGTGGCCATGACTGTAAAGCGCCCTGCCGAACCCGATATTCCCTATGCGACGACGCTGCTGGTGCGCGACCATTGCCTGTGCCTCCACACGCAGCGGGCGGCGCGGGCGCTGGCGCGGCGCTTCGACGAGGCGATGCGCCCGATCGGGCTGACGAGCGGGCAGTTCTCGCTCCTCATCTCGCTCAACCGCCCGGAGCCGCCGACCCTCGGCTCGGTCGCCCGGCTCCTGGCGATGGACCGGACCACCCTGACTGCCAACCTCAAGCCGCTGGAGCGGCGTGGTCTTCTCGTCGTCGCGCCCGACGAGACCGACAAGCGCGCCCGCCGGCTGCGACTGACGGAGGCGGGACGCGCCCTCCTCCGCCAAGCCGTCCCGATCTGGGACCGCACCCATGTCGAGGTCGAGGCCGCACTGTCGACGGTCGATCCCGACCGGTTGCGCGCCGGTCTCACGGAACTCGCCTGACCCCTCGAACGAACTTCACGTTCGCGGCATTGGCTTTCGCGCGACCCGCTTCCGGCACCAGCGACCCGCCCGCTGACGGGGTTCGCGTCATTCATGAATCCCGCGCATCACATCATGCCATCCGCAACGGGTAATCGCGGCTCGCGAACGGCCTAGCTCCCCATCAGATTGGAAACGCTCCAAACTGCCCGACCGGGTGGAGCGACGTCCGGCAGGAGCACGGCCCGAACCTCGCGCGGGTAGGAGCCCGTGCATCCCGCGCAGTTTCGAGACACGCCGCAGCATCTCCCGCGCGGCCGCAAACCCAGGATCGGTCATCCCATGCCAAGTCCTTCCGACTTCGAACTCAGCAGGCGGGATCTCCTCGTCGGCGCCTCGGCTTCCGCCGCCGTGACCGCCATGCCGGCCATGGCGATGGCGCAGGGCGCGCCTGCCGCGGTGTCCGGTGACAGCGAGGCGCCCGTCCTGTCGAAGGTCTCCTTCGAGGTGAACGGCGAGCGCCGCGAGCTCGACCTCGACCTGCGCACCACGCTTCTCGACGCGCTGCGCGAGCACCTGCAACTCACCGGCACCAAGAAGGGCTGCGACCACGGCCAGTGCGGCGCCTGCACGGTGATCGTCGAGGGACGGCGGATGAATTCCTGCCTGTCGCTCGCCGTCATGCACGAGGGCGACGCCATCACCACGATCGAGGGTCTCGGCACGCCCGACGACCTGCATGCCATGCAGGCCGCCTTCGTCAAGCACGACGGCTACCAGTGCGGCTACTGCACGCCCGGACAGATCTGCTCGGCCGTCTCGGTGCTCGAAGAGGTGAAGGCCGGCATTCCCAGCCATGTCAGCGCCGATCTCAACGCCGCGCCAGAGGCGACGGGCGAGGAGCTGCGCGAGCGCATGAGCGGCAACATCTGCCGCTGCGGCGCCTATTCCAACATCGTCGAGGCGATGACCGAAGTCGCCGGGAGGCCCGCATGAAATCCTTCACCTACGAGAAGGCGACCTCGCCCGCGGCCGCTGCGGCGGCGGCCTCCGCCAAGCCAGGCGCGCGCTTCATCGCCGGCGGCACCAATCTCCTCGATCTCATGAAACTGCAGATCGAGACGCCGGCCCATCTCATCGACGTCAACGGGCTCGCCCTCGACACGATCGAGGCGACGCCCGAGGGCGGCCTTCGCATCGGCGCGCTCGTGCGCAACACCGATCTCGCCGCCGATGCGCGCGTTCGCCGCGACTACGGGCTCCTGTCGCGCGCCCTTCTCGCCGGCGCCTCCGGCCAGCTGCGCAACCGCGCGACGACCGCTGGCAACCTCCTGCAGCGCACCCGCTGCTCCTACTTCTACGACACGAATCAGCCCTGCAACAAACGCGTCCCCGGCTCGGGTTGCGCCGCGATCGGCGGCTTCACGCGCCTTCTGGCGGTGGTCGGCACGAGCGAGAGTTGCATTGCGACCAACCCGTCCGACATGAACGTCGCGCTGCGTGCGCTCGACGCCGTGGTGGAGACGGTGAAGCCGGACGGCGAGACCCGCGCCATCCCAATGGCCGACTTCCACCGCCTGCCCGGCGACACGCCTCATGTCGAGACCGCGCTGGAGCCCGGTGAGCTGATCACCGCGGTCACCCTGCCCGCGCCGCTCGGCGGCACGCAGATCTACCGCAAGGTCCGCGACCGCGCGTCCTACGCCTTCGCGCTGATCTCGGTCGCGGCCGTGGTGCAGCCCGACGGCACGGGCCGCGTCGCGGTGGGCGGCGTCGCGCACAAGCCCTGGCGCGTCGAGGCGGCCGAAGCCGAATTGCCGCGCGGCGCCAAGGCGAGCGCCGCCGTGCTGCTCGACGGCGCCCGGACCACCGAAGAGAACGCATTCAAGCTGCCGCTGGTGGAGCGCACGCTCAAAGCCGTGCTGGCAGAGGCGAGGAGCTGAGACGATGAAGTTCGACACCCCCGCCGGCACCAATCCGATCGACCGCCTGCGCGTCGTCGGTCACCCGCTCGACCGCATCGACGGCCGCTTCAAGACCACGGGCACCGCGCCCTACGCCTACGAGCACCACGAGGCCGTGCCGAACCAAGCCTATGGCCATGTCGTCGGCGCCGGCATCGCCAAGGGCCGGATCACCAGGATGGACACCGCCGAGGCCCGCCGCGCGCCCGGCGTCCTCGCGGTGGTCACCGCCGAGACCGCCGGCTCGCTCGCCAAGGGCGACTACAACACCGCCAAACTCCTCGGCGGGCCCGAGATCCAGCACTACCATCAGGCGATCGCGCTCGTGGTCGCCGAGACCTTCGAACAGGCGCGCGCCGCCGGCTCGCTGATCCACGTGACCTATGACGAAGCCGAAGGCGCCTTCGATCTCGCCGAAGAGAAGGACGGCGCCCCCGATGCGCCGTCGAAGCCCGAAAGCCCGATGCAGACCTCGGTCGGCGACTTCGCCGGCGCCTTCGCGGCTGCCCCGGTGCAGCTCGATGCCATGTACGAGACGCCCGACCACGCCCATGCGATGATCGAGCCGCACGCTTCGATGGCCCTGTGGGAAGGCGACGAGCTGACCCTCTGGACCTCGAACCAGATGATCGACTGGAGCACCGGCGACGTCGCCAAGACGCTCGGCATTCCCAAGGAGAAGGTCCGCCTGATCTCGCCCTATGTCGGCGGCGGTTTCGGCGGCAAGCTCTTCGTGCGCGCCGATGCGATCCTCGCCGCGCTCGGCGCCCGCGCCGCCGGCCGTCCGGTCAAGGTGGCACTGCCGCGCCCGCTGATGTTCAACAACACGACCCATCGTCCCGCCACGATCCAGCGCGTGCGCATCGGTGCCACCAGCGACGGCCACATCACCGCGATCGGCCACGAGAGCTGGTCGGGCGACCTGCCGGGCGGCAGCCCCGAGGTCGCGACCCAGCAGACGCGCCTGCTCTATGCCGGTGCCAACCGGATGACCTCGCTGAAGCTCGCGGTGCTCGACCTGCCCGAGGGCAACGCCATGCGCGCGCCCGGCGAGGCGCCGGGGCTGATGGCGCTCGAAGTCGCGATGGACGAGATGGCCGAGAAGCTCGGCCTCGATCCCGTGGCCTTCCGCGTCCTCAACGACACGCAGGTCGACCCGGAAGATCCCTCGCGTCCCTTCTCGCAGCGCCAGCTCGTCCAGTGCCTCGAGACGGGCGCCGAACGCTTCGGCTGGGCGAACCGGGCGAAGACGCCGGGAACGGTTCGCGACGGCCGGTGGCTCGTCGGCATGGGCGTCGCCAGCGCCTTCCGCAACAACCAGGTGATGAGCTCGGGCGCCCGCGTGCGGCTCGATGCCGAAGGCGTCGTGACGGTCGAGACCGACATGACCGACATCGGCACCGGCTCCTACACGATCATCGCCCAGACGGCGGCCGAAATGATGGGCCTGCCGATCGACAGGATCGCGGTGAGTCTGGGCGATTCCAGCTTCCCGGTCTCGGCGGGCTCGGGCGGCCAGTGGGGCGCCAACTCCGCCACCGCCGGCGTCTATGCGGCCTGCGTCAAGCTGCGCGAGGCGGTGGCCCGCAAGCTCGATCTCGATGCCGCCGCGGCCGTCTTCGAGGACGGCATGGTGCGGGTCGGCAATACCAGTGTGGCGCTGGGCGACGCCGCCCGTGACGGCGAGATCGTCGCCGAGGACACGATCGAGTTCGGCGATCTCGACAAGACCCATCAGCAGTCGACCTTCGGCGGCCATTTCGTCGAGGTCGGCGTCGATGCCGCCACCGGCGAAGTCCGCATCCGGCGCATGCTCGCGGTCTGCGCGGCCGGGCGCATCATCAACCCCAAGTCGGCGCGCAGCCAGGTCATCGGCGGCATGGTGATGGGCGCGGGCTCGACGCTGATGGAGCACCTCGTCGTGGACAAGCGCCGCGGCTTCTTCGTCAACCACGATCTCGCGGGCTACGAGGTGCCGGTTCACGCCGACATCCCGCATCAGGAGGTGATCTTCCTCGACGAGACCGATCCGATGTCCTCGCCGATGAAGGCCAAGGGCGTCGGCGAACTCGGCATCTGCGGGGTCGGCGCGGCGGTCGCCAACGCGATCCACAACGCCACCGGTCTTCGCGTGCGCCAGTATCCGATCACCCTCGAGAAGCTGATCGACCGCCTGCCCGACGTCGCCTGACGGCTCACAAGACGGACGACGAGAAGGCCCGGACATCGCGTCCGGGCCTTTTTCGTCTTTGCCCGATGCCGCGTCCTCAACTCGCCGCGCGGGGGCGATAGCGCAGTTGCTCGACGAGAAGCGCGAAGGCCGGCGTCAACTGGCGGCGGCTGGGATAATAGAGGTGATAGCCCGGAAAGGGCGGGCACCAGTCCTCCAGCACCCGCACGAGCGCGCCGCTCTCCAGTCCCGGCTGCATGTGGTCCTCGGGAAGGAAGGCGAGGCCGAAGCCCTTGAGCGCGGCCTTGAGAACCTGCGTGGAATTGTTGAAGACGAGCTGCCCGTCGACACGCACCCGCAATTCCCGCCCGTCCCGCTCGAACTCCCAGGCATAGAGTCCGCCGAGCGTCGGCAGGCGCAGGTTGATGCAGCGATGCTCGACGAGATCCTGCGGCACGAGCGGCTTGGGGCGCTCGGCGAAATAGGCGGGCGTCGCAACCGCCGCCATGCGCGTGTCCGGGCCGATGCGCACGGCGATCATGTCCTTGGCCACCTGCTCGCCGAAGCGGATGCCGGCATCGTAGCGCTCGGCGACGATGTCGGTCAGGCCGTAATCGATCGTGGTCTCGACGACGATGTCGGGATGCTCGGGCAGCAGGCGCTCCAGGGCCGGCCAGAGGATCGTGTCGACGGCGTGTTCGGCCGCGGTGATGCGGATCGTCCCCGCCGGCTTGTCGCGCAACGCGCTGAGCGAGGCGAGCTCGACGTCGATCGTGTCGAGCGCGGGACCAAGCGTTCGCAGCAGCCGCTCGCCCGCCAGCGTCGGCGACAGGCTGCGCGTGGTGCGCGTGAGCAGGCGCACGCCGAGCCGCGCCTCCAGCCGGCGCAGCGTATGACTGAGCGCCGACTGCGAAGTACCGAGCTTGGCCGCCGCGCGGGTGAAGCTGCGCTCCTCGGCGATGGTCAGGAAGGCATTGAGGTCGACGAGATCTTCGCGCTGCATTCATGACGTTCCGATATGACTGCAGAAGCATTTAGGAAGCTGGATCGGGAAAGGGTATAGCAGTCGGGCGTCTGCCGGTCGCTTCAACCGAACGTGTCCGCATCGTCCGCCACCCCGCGATAGGCCGACCGGAGCTGGACGTCAGCGCAGGAACCCGTCGGCGGCGAACGCCTCCCAAGCGTCGAGCGCTGGCTTCCGCTCGTCTCTCGCGCTCGTCTTGGCGGCCCGCACTTTGCGGATCTTCGCTTGGGCGCCGTCCGTGCCTGCGCCCCGCGTCACGGCGGCCTTTCCGGCTGCGCGGCGGCGGGCCTCGCTCGCGGCCTGCTTGTCGTCCTGACGCCAGAGCGCCGGCAGGTCGCGGTCGAGGACATCCTCGATATGCCGGGGGTCGAAGACGTGGAAGGTGACGGCCTTGGCGCGGCCGCGCAGCTTCACCGTCCGCGTTCCCGCGCTCTGCAGCCGGCCATCCTTCGTCCATTTCAGCCGCTCGCGCGGCAGGATCGTCAGGATGTCGTCGGCTTCCCTCGGAAACACCGGCAGCGCGTCGAGCCCCGCCAGGATTTCCGAGACGCTCGAAGCCGCCGCCTCGAAGGCCGGCCCCACCGCCTCCGGCAGGCTCAGGACCGCGCGCGCGCCCGTCACCGTCAGGCCGGGGCGAAGCTCGATGGGCAGGCGTCGCCGGATCTCGCGCTCGATCCCCTTGGCGCGCACCGCCGAGCCCAGCGCCACGGCGGCCGGGATCGGCCATTCGCTCGCTCGCATCGGCACGGCGCCGGAAGGGGTTTGGGACGTCATAGGCCTCCAACTCCCGTCCGCGCACAAGGTTTCCACCGGACATGCGCTCGCGACGGCCGCGAGCACACCGGCGAACTATACGAAACCGTAAACTTTCGGCCAGCACCTGACCGCACTCGGCGCGCTAACGGATCCCCGATCTCCGCCGCCTCTTCGAGTACCGTCCCATGATCTCAGTCGTCGTCCCCGTCCTCAACGAGGCAGAGAATATCGCCCGTCTGGTCGCCGAGATCGTGGATGCCTCAAAATCCGTGCCCATCCGCGAGATCCTCTATGTCGACGACGGCAGCGACGATGCCACGGTGGCGGTCCTCACGGCGCGCCGGGCGACGACGCCGCTTCTGAGAGTGATCCAGCATCCCCGGCGCCTCGGCCAGTCCGCGGCCATGCTGAGCGGCGCGCGGGCGGCGACGCAGGACCTCCTCGTCTTCATCGACGGCGACGGACAGAACAGCCCCGCCGACATCGCAGAACTCTACGCCTCGTTCTGGCAGGAGGCGCTGCGCAACGGGTCCGTCGCCGTGCTCGGAGAGCGCCGCGACCGGTTCGATTCGCCCCTGCGCCGGGCCTCGTCGCGCCTCGCCAATGCCGTGCGCAAGACGATCCTCGGCGACGAAACGCGCGACACCGGTTGCAGCCTTAAGCTGATGCGGCGCGAGGACTTCCTGGCGCTTCCCTATTTCGACCACATGCACCGGTTCCTGCCCGCGCTGCTGCTGCGCGGCGGCGTCCGGCTGGTCCATGTGCCGGTCTCGCACCGTCCCCGCGTCGCCGGCCGGTCCAAGTACGGGTTCTGGAACCGGGCCTTCGTCGGTCTGGTCGATCTCATCGGCGTCGCATGGCTCGCCCGCCGCCGCCTGCCGTCCGACCATGCGGCGACCGAGCTGCGGAGCGCCCGTCCATGATCGGCCTCGACACGCTCTGGCTCGGCATCGGCCTCCTCGGCCAGGGCCTGTTCTTCATGCGCTTCTTCGTCCAGTGGATCGCCTCGGAGCGCCGCGGCGAGAGCGTCCTGCCGCGTGCCTTCTGGTATTTCAGCCTGCTCGGCGGCCTCGTCCTCTTCGGCTATGCGCTGCATCGCCGCGATCCCGTCTTCGCTATCGGCCAGGCGACGGGCCTCTTCATCTACGCCCGCAACCTGATGCTGCCGGGCGCAGCGCTCGCACCGGCCGCCGATCAGCGCGCCTGATCCGGCAAAGCGCTCGGGCCGAACAGCGCGAGGCGACGGCCGCGATAGGCGATCTCCAGCGCCTCGGGCGGCATATCCGCAACGTCGCGCCGGTCGGCGACGACGAGCGTGCCGCCGGGATGGGCGGCCAGCCATGAGGCCGCATCCGGGGCGGCGACGAGATCCACCGGCCGGCGGAGCCGCGCCAGGAACCCCAGTTCTCCCTGGTAGCGCCCGACGAAGCCGACCGGCGCATCCCCCTTCGCCTCGATGAGCGCCGAGACGGGCGCGAGATCGAACTGCGCGAAGTAGAGCGGCGACGCGATGCCTTGCGCCAGCGCCAGCACCGCCACGGTGGCGAGCGAGGCGATGCGGATGCGCTCGAGCGAAACCGGCGCCATGGCGCGCGCCAGCGCCAGCACCGTCAGCGCCAGCATCGGCACGAGATAGTGCGGCTGCTTGCCCGAGATGGCGCTGAACACCACGAGGATGCCGAGCCCCCAGAGGAGGAGAAGGCGCGACGTGCGCCCCTCGTCGCCCTGCCCCCGCAGCGCGCGTGACAGGCGCTGCAGCGGCCGGGTGCGCCACAGATCGGGCGACAGCATCCACGGCATCGCCAGGAGCGGCAGCATGAGCAGGTAGAAGAAGACCGGGCGCGGGTGGGAGGCTTCCATATTGCCGGATATCCGCCCCGCCGACTGCTCCCAGACGAGATCCCTGGCGAACTGCCCGTCGGTCTTGAGCAGCGCCGGCACGAGCCAGAGCGCCACCGGCAGCAGCGCGGCGAGGAAGGCCAGCCCGGCGCCGCGCGCGAAGGCGGCGCCCGACACGATCTCTCGTTTCGTGCGCCAGAGCGGATAGAGCGCGAAGGGCCAGACGACGTGGACGAGGACCACGGGCCCCTTGGCGAGGACCCCGAACCCGATCGCGAAACCCGCCAGCACCGCCCAGCGCCGGCCCCTCCCGCGCGCGAAGGCGAGGAGCGCCAGAAACGCCGAGAGGATGCAGGCCGTCAGCAGGAGATCGAACAGGACGAGGCTCGAATAGACGACGAAGGGAACGCTGCCGAGCATCAGCCACGGGATACGACGCGCGACGTCCTCGCGCTCTGGCCAGAGCGCCCGGCCCGCCTGCTGCGTCAGCCGGAGGACGAGCGAGGAGACCGCGAAGACCACGAGCATGGCCTGCGCCCTGCCGACCCCGAAGACCGACCAAGACAGATCGATCAGCCAGAAAAGGAGCGGCGGCTTGTGGTGGTAGGGCGCGAAGTTCAGCGTCGGGACGAACCAGCCCTTCGACTGCAGCATCTCGAAGGCGACGGTGAGATAGCGCGTCTCGTCCGGCGGCAGGAGCGGGCGCGAGGCGAGCGAGGCCGCGCAGAGAAGCGCCAGCGCCAGATAGGGCGCGAGGCGCCAGACCATGCCGTGCGCTTCCGTCGCAGCGCGCGTGCCGGATGCGGTTTCCATCACGCCACCCGGCGTCGCGTCTTTCATGGCGGCAGCAGCCTCTTCCAGCGTCAGGTCCCCCGCGAAGCGCGAGACCGATACGGGAGGTCCCTAGCTCGTTTCAGGCATGGGGAGATGTCCGAAACAATACCGATTGGCAATCGGGCGGACCCGATCGTGGCCAAGCGCCTGCGCGCCAAGGCTTGCGAGCCGTTTCGCCACCGGCCGTGATGGACGATCCGTATAGCGGGCGTCATGGCCCTGACGGGCGCAGCGGGTAATTCGTCGGAGCCAACGCACCCACCCGCGAGGTTCCATGATCATCGACAGGCCCCGCATCCGGGTCGCGCTCCTGTGCGGCCTTCTTCTCCTCATGGCCCCCTTCGCCCTGGTGGGCCTGCGCTATGCCAGCGGCAACGTGCACGAGGTGGAGGCCGGCGTCCTCTACCGCTCGGGGCAGCTCGACGGGCCGGCCCTGCGCCGACTCGTCGCCGACAAGGGCATCCGCACGATCCTCAACCTTCGCGGCGCGCATCCGGAAGCGGACTGGTATCGGCAGGAAGTGGCGGTCGCGCGCGAAAGCGGCATCGACCATCGCTCGCTCGCGATCTCGGCGCGATCTGTGCCGGAGATGGCGACGATGATCGAGATCGCCCGGATCCTCAACGAGGCCCCGCGCCCGATCCTCGTCCACTGCCAGGGCGGTTCGGATCGCTCCGGCCTCGTCGCCGCCATCCACGAACTCGTGGTCGAGCGCTCGGACGAGGCACAGGCGGCCGGTCAGCTCTCGATCGCCTACGGTCATTTTCCCTGGCTGGGCTCGCGCACCGTCGCCATGGACCGTGCCTTTTCCCGGTTTGCGGCCTATTGGAAGGAGGAGCGGCGCGAACTCGTCGCGTTCGAGGATTGACGGAACCGCCATCGATGAAGATCCTGGTGATCGAGGACGACGAACAGACGGCGGCCTATGTGCAGACCGGCCTTCGCCAGGAAGGCCACGACGTCGATCACTGCGCCAGCGGCCCCAACGGCCTCGAACTCGCCGTCTCGCGCGACTACGACGTCCTCGTGATCGACCGCATGCTGCCGGGCCTCGACGGGCTTTCGATCGTGCGGGCCCTTCGCGCCGCGCGGCGCGACACGCCGGTCCTGTTCCTGACCTCGATCGGCGGCGTCGACGACCGGGTCGAGGGCCTGGAGGCCGGCGGCGACGACTACCTTCTCAAGCCCTTCGCCTTCTCGGAGCTGCTGGCGCGGCTGAACGCGCTCGGCCGCCGGGCGCCCTCGAAGCGCGAGGAAACCGTGCTCAAGGTCGGCGGCCTGGAGATGAACCTCATCGCCCGCACGGTGCTGCGCGACGGCCAGCCGATCGACCTGCAGCCGCGCGAGTTCCGCCTCCTCGAATACCTAATGCGCAATCGCGGCCGCGTGCTGACGCGCACCATGTTGCTCGAGCGGGTCTGGGACTTCCACTTCGATCCCAAGACCAACGTCGTCGAGACCCATATCAGCCGGCTTCGCGCCAAGGTCGACAAGCCCTTCGCGGCGGAGATGATCCGCACCGTGCGCGGCGCCGGATACGCGCTCCATGCGCCTGCCTGACCAGTTCCGCTCGACGTCCTTCCGGCTGGGCACCTTCTATGCGGGGCTCTTCCTTCTTTCGGTGATGGCGATCCTCGGCACGATCTATCTCGCCGCAACCGCCGAGGTCGCCGGCATCGTGCGGCTCTCCGTGGTGGAGGACATGGACACGTTCCGCGAGGCGTTCCAGACGGGCGGCGGCGATGGCTTGCACGCGCTCGTCGAGGATCGGGTGAAGGGCGCGAGCGACGAGCACTTCTATCTCCTCACCGATGGCTCGGGCGCCGAGATTGCCGGCAACGTGCCGCCGGGCGTCTGGCGCAGCGGCTGGAGCGAGTGGAAGGTGGACGGCGCGACGGTCGCGGCGAGCCCCGCGCTCGCCGATGCCGCGGCGAAGAACTCCGACCGCGAGGTCCGGCTCTTCGCCCTCGGCGAGACCCTCGGGCCCTTCCACGTGCTGGCGGCCCGCAACTCCCATGTCCTCGACGAGACGCAGGAGATCATCCTCGCGGGCCTCCTCTGGGGCAGTTTGGTAACGAGCCTCTTGGCACTCGGCGGCGGCTACGTCGTCAGCATCGGCCCGACGCGCCGGGTGGACGCGATCGCCGCCGCCATGCGCATCGTCTCGGACGGACGCTTCGACAAGCGGCTGCCGGTCAGCGGGCGGCGTGACGAGCTCGACCGTCTGTCGAGCGACATCAACGGCATGCTGTCGCGCATCGAGGTGCTGATGAGCAGTCTCAAGCAGGTCTCCACCGACATCGCCCACGACCTGCGCACCCCGCTCGCCCGCATGCGCCAGCGGCTGGAAGGCGCCCAGCGCGATGCCGCCAACCCGATTGATCTGCGCGAGGCGATCGACAGCGCGGTGGTCGAGACGGACTTGATCATCGAGACCTTCAACGCGCTCCTGCGCATCGCCCAGATCGAAGCCGGCGCCCGAAAGGCCAAGTTTCGCCGGATCGATCTCTCGCAGCTCCTGTCGGAGATCCACGACGTCTTCGAGACCGTAGCGGAGGAAAGCGGCCACCGGCTCGAACTCGCCGTGTCGCCCGGCCAGGTCATCGAGGGCGACCGCGATCTCCTACAGCAACTCTTCGCCAACCTCGTCGAGAACGCCATCACCCATGTCCCCGCCCCCGCCGCGATCCGGCTCGCGGCCCACGCCGCGGAACCGAGCGGCGTCGTCGTCGAGGTGTCCGACGACGGGCCGGGCGTGCCGGCCGAAGAGCGCGAGCGGATCTTCCGGCGGCTCTATCGGCTCGACCGCAGCCGGACGACGCCGGGCAACGGCCTCGGCCTCGCCCTCGCCGCGGCCATCGTCGAACTGCACGGCGGCACCATCGAGGCGAGGGACGGCGATCCCGGCCTGACGATCCGCGTCGCCTTCCCCACCTCCGGCGGGACCGGCCGATCGCCGCGGCCGGCCGGCTGACGAGCCCCCCCTCGCGCCGTCGTCCTGGCCACCGGCGCGATCCGATCGGCCCGCTGTGACGCGCAAGCGCGCGGGTTCAGGCCCGCGCGGCCGTCTCGATCTCGGCGACGAACTGGCCGTAGCCGAGGTTCTTCCACAGACGCGCCACCGGTGCCGTCGCCGCGATGAAGGGCACGGGATCGACCTCGATGACCTGGACGCCCGGCGTCGCCCGGCAGGTCGCGAGGGCCTTGTCCTGCGCAAGCTGCATGGCGGTGCGCTGCGCCGTTGCCGCCTCGTGCGCCGCTGCCAGAACCACGTCGAGATCGGCGCCCAGCCGCTCGCGCGTCGCCTGCGTCATCAGCAGCGGCGAGCATTCCCACTTGTGAGCCGTGAGGCTGATGAAGGGATTGACCTCCTGGAAGCCGAGTTCGCAAATGTTCGTCGGCGGATTTTCCTGTCCGTCGACGACGCCCTTTTCGAGCGCTGCGCGCACCTCGCGATAGGAAATCGTCTTTGTCGCCGCGCCGAGCGTCTGGAAGATGTCGGTGGTCATCGGATCGCTGGGTGTGCGCATGCGAAGCCCCGCCACGTCCTTCGGCTCGCGGATCGGGCGCCTGGAATTGGTCATGTGGCGCACGCCATTGTCGAAGTAGCCGAGGCAGAAGAGCTTGGCGGCCTCGAAACGACCGTTCACGTGCTGCCCGACAGGACCGTCCGCGATGGCCAGCGCCGCCGCCGCATCGCGGAACAGGAACGGCAGGCCGAAGATAGCAAGCTCCGGCACGACGGCCGAGGCTGCGCCCTGGGCATTCAGCGTCAGGTCGAGTTCGCCCGACACGAGGCGCTTCATCATCTCGCCGTCATTGCCGAAGGCGGCGTTGGGTCCGACCTCGATCGAGACCCGGCCCTGCGTGCCGCGCCGCACCGCGTCGGCGATCGCCAGCATGGCGAAATGCTTGCTGTGGGTCTCGGACGATCCGTGACCGAGGCGCAGCGACGTCGCCGCGCGGGCGCCGGTCGGGCGCAGCACGAAAGGGGCCGCGAGGAGGGAGGCGGATCCGAGAAGGAAGCCGCGGCGGTGCAGATTGGCCATCATGAGAAGCTCGCTTGAAATCGGCGGAGAAGGGCGGGGTCAGGCGTGTCGGCGCTGGCGCGGGATCGACACCGGCGTCAGGTTCGCGCGTCTCGTCCTTGCCGGACGCTCGCCAGCGCCCCGGTGCTCGAATGCCTGCGTCGCCCCCTCACCCAGCGGAGGGCCGCCCGGCATCTGCAGGGACAGGGCCGTCTGGGCTTCGCCAAGCGCCAGGCCTTCTTCCGTCTCGAGACGGAAGAAGGCCGCGCGATCCTCGAGCGTCCGCGCTTCTCCCGACAGCTGTTCGGCGGTCGCCGACATCTCGTTCGCCGCGCCGGCATTGGCCTGCGTGACCTGGTCCAGCTGCTGAATGGCCTGGTTGATCTGATCGATGCCGACCGACTGTTCGCGGCAGGCGGCCGAGATTTCGGTGACGAGTTCGGCGGTGCGCTGGATGTCGGGAACCAGTTCTTCCAGCTGGCGTCCGGCATCCTCGGAACTGTTCAACGTCGACAGGGAAAGCGCACTGATCTCGCTCGCCGCGAGGGCCGAGCGCTCGGCGAGCTTGCGCACTTCCGATGCGACCACCGCGAAGCCCTTGCCGTGCTGGCCGGCCCGCGCCGCCTCGATCGCGGCGTTCAACGCCAGGAGATCGGTCTGGCGGGCGATCTCCTGAATGACATGGATGCGTTCGGCGATGGAGCGCATCGCTTCCACCGACGTCAGCACCGCCTGGCCCGTCGCCTGCGCGCGCTGGCTGGCCTGTGCCGCGATGCGCTCGGTCGTCGAGGCGTTGTCGGCGTTCTGGCGCACGTTCGCCGCCATCTCCTCGATCGCGGCGGAGGCCTGCTCGGACGCTGCGGCCTGCTCGGTGGAGCCGGACGACAGCTGTTCGGCGGTCTGCGCCGACAGGGTCGATCCCGACGAGACCTGTCCGGCCGACTGCCGGACGCTGCCGATGATCTCGCGCAGACGAAGGCGCATAGTGCCCATGGACACCAGCAGATCGCCGATCTCGTCGCGGCCCTGGGGTGTGATGTCCTGCGTCACGTCGCCAGAAGCGATGGCGTTGACGTGATCCACGGCGCGGCGAAGCCGACGCGAGATCGAAAAGGCCAGCCAGCCCGCGACGGCCAGACCCGCGGCGATGCCGGCGAGGATCGAGCCGATGAGGACGTTGCGCGTCCATTCGTAGGTCGCAAGCGACTGGGTCAGCGTGTCCGCTGCGCCCGACTGCGCCTGCAGGACGAGGTTGCCGAGACTGATCGACAGGTCGCCCGCGGCCGGAACCACCTTCTGATTGAGATCGGCGAATGCGACGTCCGACCAGTTCTTGGTTCCGACATCCGCGTAGCGTCGCATGCGATCCGACGCGACCGACCACTGGATGTCGATCTGTGCCAACGCGGCGGAGGAGGCGAAAGCGCGGATGGCGTCCAAGGCGGTCGAGAACCGCTTGATCGCCTCGTTCAGCGCTTCGGTCTCCGCCTGGATTCGTCCGGTCTCGCTCCAACCGAGCGTCGACAGCGTTGCCGCCATCGCACTCGAGAGCGCACCGCGCATGACTGCGATCTCGGCCGCCGCCGCCTCGTTGCCCTCCAGCAGGTGCTCGATCCCATCGAGCTCGGCGGTGACGCTCGTCATGACCGGCGATAACACCGACAGAGCCGAATCCTGGAAGGCGATGTCGACGCTGGCGATGGTCTGGAGCGTCTGGTCCGACATGGTTCGAAGGGCTTCGAACTTCGGCGTCAACTCCCGCACGTCACCCTGACGCTCGGGCGGAAGGCTGGCGCTGAAGCGGTCGATTTCCTGCGAGATCGTCGTCCAAGCGCCTTCGTATTCCTGCAGGAGCCCGACGAGCGAGGCACTGTCGGGAACCGTCATGCCGCGAAGGATCGCGCGGCGGACGTCCATGAGCCCGGTCTGCAGCGCCTGAGCGGCCTGCACCTGAACGAACTGGCGCTCGGCGAACCGGTCCATTGCGTTCTTGCTCTCGCGAAGGCTCGACACCCCTAGGACGCCCGATCCCGCCAGCATGAGCAGCAGAAGGGTCGACGACCCGACGAGCTTGGCCTTGATTCCGATACGCACGCGACGGACTCCGTTCGGGAATAGCTTGATCGTTTCAAGTCTATCCGCAAACAATGAAGAACGTCTCAAGCTAAGCTGCCGCTCCCGAGCACGACAATAAGCAGGCAGACTTGCTGATCCGCATGTCTAAGTATGGACATCAGAATCGGCAGGTGAATACGAATTCTCGTTTCATCCGACATGCTCGGCAAGGACCGATCCTCACCCCCTGGTTGCTACAAGCCGCCACAACTTCCATTCGGGCGTGCTTGCAATCGACCAGTTCATCGTGCCGTCGATGCTCGTCACGGCCGATACCACGACGAATGCGATCGGCTGCCGAGAATTCGCGGCAGCCGATCGGGGCGGGCGGGCCGGGGCGGCTTACGGGATGGGCTGGAACTTCAGTTCGCCGAGCGGCACGACCTTGTCGGTGCGCGTCATCTTGTACTCGGTCGTCGGTCCCAGCCACTTGTTCCAGGCGGCGTTGATCTCGCCGGCCTCGTCCATGGTGCGCAGGGTTTCGTTGACCTTGGCCAGAAGCGCGTCCTCGCCCTTCATCATGCCGATCGCCACCGGCTGGTAGAGCATCGGCGTCTCGATCATCTTCAGCGGCACGCCTGCGGTCTGCGACTGGTTGACGAGCTTGGTGATCGTCATGGTGTTGGCCACCATGCCGCGCGCCTTGTTCTGCTGCACCGCCATGAAGGCCGAGCCCGTGTCCTGGAAGGTCAGGGGATCGGAGCCGTTCATCTTGATCGCCGCTTCCGAGGTCGAGCCCTTGGTGGAGGCGATGCGCTTGTCCTTGAAGTCGTCCTTGGTGACGCCGGGATCGCTGGCCTTCACCGCCAGCATCTCCTTGGCGAGATAGTAGGGATCGCTGAACTGGATCTGCTCGGCGCGGCCGAGCGTGTAGGCGAGGTTGGCGATCGTCAGGTCGACGCGGCCGAGCTTGACCTCGGGCACGCGGGCCTCGACGGAGAGCGGCGTGATCTCGGCCTTCACGCCGAGATGCTTGGCGATCAGGGTGCACAGGTCGACGTCGAAGCCGACCATCTCGCGCGTCTGCGCATCGGGCGCGGCGAACGGCGGCACGTCGGCGAAGGTGCCGCATTTGAGCGTCCCCGCGGCCTGGATGTCGGCGAGCTTGTCGGCCTTGGCGGCCGAAACGCCGGCGGCGAGACCGAGGACGATCAGCGAGGCGCTGAGGGCATATCGTTCGATGAGCATGCAGGTCTCCTAGCGGGGTTGAAACGTCAGTGGCGAAGGTCCGACAGGAAGCGCCGGGCGCGCGGGTGCTGCGGATCGGTGAAGAAGGTCTCGGGATCGGCGCTTTCGAGGATGCGGCCCGCATCCATGAACCAGATCCGGTCGGCGACCTCGCGGGCAAAGCCCATCTCGTGCGTGACGCAGATCATCGTCATCCCGTCGGCCGCCAGGCTCTTCATCACGGCCAGGACCTCGCCGACCATTTCGGGATCGAGCGCCGAGGTCGGCTCGTCGAAGAGCATGGCCGGCGGCTCCATCGCGAGGGCGCGGGCGATGGCGACCCGCTGCTGCTGGCCGCCGGAGAGCTGCGCGGGATAGGCGCCAGCCTTGTCGGCGAGCCCGACGCGGTCCAGCAGCGCCATCGCCTTGTCCTTCGCGACGTCCCTGGCCAGGCCGTTGATGCGGATCGGCGAGAGCGTGACGTTCTCCAGCGTCGAGAGATGCGGGAAGAGGTTGAAGCTCTGGAACACGAAGCCGACGCGCGAGCGCAGCCGGTTGAGATCGGCCCGGCGCAGGCGCCCCGTCACCTCCTGCCCGTCGAAGCTGATCGAGCCCGAGTCGATCTCCTCCAGCCGGTTCACCGTGCGGATCAGCGTCGACTTGCCCGAGCCCGAGGGACCGCAGACCACCAGAACCTCGCCCTTTGCGACGGAGGCGTCGATGTCGACGAGGGCGTGATACTCGCCATAGTGCTTGTTGACGCGGGAGAAGCGGATCATGGCGGAGGCGTCGCTCCCCTTCGGATCGGTCATGGCGACGGTCCTTCTCAAAGCTCGGCGGTGAGCGCCTGGGGGCGCAATTCGGGCGCGGCGCGGCGCGGTCCCGCGCGCTTGTCGGCGATCCGCCGCTCCAGCGTGGTGGCGACCTTCGTCAGGCTCCAGCAGATCACGTAATAGACGGCCGCCAGGATGAAGAAGACCTCGAAGGGCTGCGTCAGCAGGCGGTTGTTGATCTGGTTGGCCGCAAAGGTCAGCTCCGGCACGTTGATGACGTAGCCGAGCGTCGTTTCCTTGATGGTCGAGACGAACTGGCTGAGGATGCTGGGCAGCATGTTGTAGAGGGCCTGCGGCAGGATAACGTAGGCCATGGCACTGAAGTGGCTGTGGCCGAGGGAGCGGGCCGCCTCCATCTGCCCGCGGCCGAGCGACAGGATGCCGGCGCGGATGATCTCGCTGAGGAACGCCGCCTCGTAGAGGACGAGCGTCACCAGCATGGTGACGAAGCCCGGAACGTTGCGCCCGATGAGGAGCGGCACCATGAAGTAGACCCAGAGGATCAGCATCAGGAGCGGCACGCCGCGCGCCACGTAGACGAAACCCGTCGCGGGCCAGAAGACGAGGCGCCAGGGCGACAGCCGGGCGAGCGCCAGGAGGATGCCGACGGGAAAGGCGAGGACGATGCTCAAGACCGACAGGATGAAGGTCGAGGCGAGCCCGCCCAGCGGCCCGTTCGGATACTGCCCGACGAGGAGGAGAAGCCAGTTCTCCTGGACGATGGCGACGACGTTGGCGATCATGGCTCAGCGCGCTCCCACGATCGCCGCGCGCTTCATCAGCCCCGCCCCGATCGCCATGATGACCAGCGAGCAGACGAGATAGGCGATGGTCGCGATGGCGTAGACCTCGAAGGTGCGGAAGGAGAGGTTCTCGACCTCGCGCACGGCATGCGTCAGTTCCGACACGCCGATGGCCATGGCGAGGCTGGAATTCTTGAACAGCGAGACCGAGTGATTGACGAGCGCGGGCAGCGCGTTGCGCACGGCCTGCGGCAACAGGATGGAGCGCATGGAGGAGACATGCCCGTGGCCGAGCGCGCGGGCGGCTTCCATCTGTCCCTTCGGCACGGCGCGTAGCCCTGAGCGCAGATCCTCGGTGAAATAGGCGGCCTGGCAGAGGCCGAGCGCGATCACCGCGAAGATCGCTTCCGCATTGTGGTCGCTCAGCCAGTATTGCATCGCCTCGGGCAGCAGGCTGGAAATGCCGAAATACCAGAGGATGAGCTGCACGAGGGTCGGCACGTTGCGGTGGTAGGAGACGTAGGCGGCAACCGCGCGGTCGGCGATGGGCCCCGGGATCTGCCGGATCACCAGGAGCAGGAAGCCCAGACTCATGGCGAGCGTCCAAGAGCCGGCCGCGATCACGAAGGTCAGCTGGAGGCCATAGACCAGCATCCAGAAGAATTCGGGATTGGAAAGAACCGCCGCGATGTCGAAACCGCTCATTGCGCCTCCGGGTCGCCGCCGGCGGTCGCGGGCCGGGCGGTCTGCAGCCCACCCATGACCTGCAGCGTCGGCGTGATCTCCATGTGGCCGATGTTCATCGAGACGGGCGCGGCGATGGCGAAAGCGATGGCGTCGGCGATGTCGCCCGCGTTCGGCAGTTCGAACCCGTCGAGGAAGCGCTCGCGGATCTCGGGGCTGTCGCCGTGGACATGGGCGAAGATGTCGGTGGCCACCCGGCCCGGGCAGATCTCGGTGACGCGCACGCGGCGGCCAAACGTGTCGATGCGCAGCTGGTTGGAGAGCATCGCGACGCCCGCCTTCGTGGCGTGGTAGGTCGAGTTTCCGCCGAAATTGTAGTTGCCGGCGATCGAGGAGATGTTGACCACATGGCCGCGATCGCGCGCCGCCATGCCCGGCACGACCATGCGGCAGAGGTGGAGGACCGCGCGAAGATTGACGTCGACGAGGAGATCGATGTCGCTCTCGTCGGCCTCGAGAAACTTCTTCGGACGGTCGACGCCGGCATTGTTGACGAGGATGTCGAAGGCGACCTCGTCGGTCAGAGCGCGCAGCGCGGCCCGGTCGGTGACGTCGATCGCATGCGGGATGCAGCCGGTCTTCGCGGCCAGCGCCTGCAACGGCTCGGCGCTGCGCGCCAGAGCGTGGACGGTCAATCCCTCACGGGCCAGACGCTCCACCACGGCGGCGCCGATGCCGGACGAAGCGCCGGTGACGAGAGCGGTCTGATAGTCAGAGAATGGCATGGGACTTGGGTTCCAAACTGTTGCCCGGAGCTTACCGAAGAGTGGAGGGCCGGGGCCAAGACGGATTGGCTGTGGAGCGATAAGACCGGCTTATGCCTATTGCTGCACCGCGCTAACGATTTGTGCAGATGCGCGAGATCTCAGCGGCCGAGGCGCGATACCGGCACCACTTTGCCGCCCGCCGCCTCGATCGTCGTGCGGATGGCGCGGGCGAGATCGAGGGCGCCGGCGGTGTCGCCGTGGACGAGGATGCTGTCGGCCTTCATCGCCAGGCGCTCGCCCTCATGGGTGATGACGACGCCCTCCCCCACCAGCCGACGAACGCGATCGAGCACGGCGTCCTCGTCGTGGATCACCGCCCCCGCCAGCCGGCGCGGCACGAGGAGGCCGTCGGCGTGATAGGCGCGGTCGGCGAGGAAGGCGATCGCGGTCCGCAGTCCGCAGCGGGCCGCCGCGCCCTCGATCGCCCGGCTGGACGAGGTGACGATCGTGAGGTCGGGGTCGAAGCGGGCAACGGCCTCGACGAGCGGATCGGCCACCGTCGCCTCGGCAGCCGCGAGATTTCCCATCGCGCCGTGAAAGCTCATGTGGGTCATGCGGTGCCCAGAGGTCCTGGCGATGCCGGCGAGCGCCGCAAGCTGGTAGGTGACGATGGCGGCCAGTTCCTCGGCGGGCAGGTCCATGCGGCGGCGCCCGAAGCCCTGAAGATCGGGAAAGCCGACATGGGCGCCGATATCGACGCCGCGCGCCAGCGCCGCCTTCACGGTGTGCTCCATGATGAGCGGGTCGCCGGCATGGAAGCCACAGGCGACATTGGCCGAGGACAGGACGCCCAGCAGGGCCTCGTCCTCGCCCATGCGCCAGGGGCCGAAACCCTCGCCGAGATCGGCGTTCAGATCGATCCGCATGGAAGCTCCTCTAGAGGGACGGTCGGATGTCGAAGAGCGGATCGCCGTAGCCGGTCAGCGCGCCCTCCTCCCGCAGGACGGCGGCGAGGACACCGCTCGCGGTCGCCCGAACCGGAAACAGCGCCGCGCCGACCCGCAGGAGCGCCAGGATCTGTCCGGCCTCGACCGTCGCGCCGTCTTCCACCAAGGGTTCGTCCCGCAGAGGATGGGCGCGCAGGAAGGCGCCGATGCCGGGCGATCGGACGAACGTTTCGGCCGCGCCGTCGATTTTATCCCCTGGCGTCGGAGCGGGCGTGAGCCCCGGCGCTGAGCTGGAGCCTCGGCGCAGGCTGACGCTCCCCTCCGGGCCCGACAGATCGAGCGAGTCCAGCCCGGTCTCGGCGAGCCAGGCGGCCAGCAGGGGAATGTGGTCGAGAGGCGTGGTCATCGGGGGCAACGCCTTGGGTTCGAGGACGGATACCGTCGGGTTCGAAGCCGCGGGGATCATCGCCCCGCGCTCCAGGACGTCGCCAAGCCGACGATGCGCCGCGTTTCCGTGAGCCAGCGCTGCCGCTCGTCGAGCGCTTCGAGCGCGCCGTCCCAGTCGGTCCGCAGAAAGCGGAAGTGCGTGCCGATCGGCATCTGGCCGAGGCGCCAGAGGTCGGCCTCGATCACGGTGCCGATCTTGGGATAGCCGCCGGAGGGCTGGCCCTCGCACATCTGGACGATCGGCTGGCCGCTATGGGGCACCTGGATGACGCCGGGAACGATGCCGTGCGAGCGAAGCTCCATCGGCGCGATCGGGTCGAGGTTCGGGCCGGCGAGCCGGAAGCCGTAGCGGTCGCTTTGCGGCGTGATGCGGAAGGGCTCGCGCCAGAACGCCTCGAGCGAGGACGAGGTGAACCGCTCGTATTCGGCGGCGGGGAGGACGCGCACGGCCGGACATCCGTCGATGTCGAGCGGCAGGGCAAGCCCGGGCGGCACGAGGCCGAGTTCGACAACGGTCGCCAGCGCCCTTCCCTCGCTGCCGGGTTTGACGCCGACGGGCAGCTGATCGCCCTCTCGCAGCATGCGCCCCTCATGCCCGCCGATGGTGCCGCGCAACTGCGTCGACCGGGAGCCGAGCACCTCAGGGACATCGATGCCGCCGGCGACGCAGAGATAGGCCCGCGCCCCGCGCCAGCGCCCGGCTTGGGGGTATCCAAGGGTCACGACATCCCCGGCCTTGGCCGTGCAGCGGCTCCAGGGCAGAAGCGGCGCGTCGTTCAGCTTGGCGGCACAATCGGCCCCGGTGAGGGCGAAGAGCGTATCGGCGGTGAAGCGCAGCGCGAAGGGAAAGACCTGCATCTCCACCCCGGCCGCCCCGTCCTCGTTGCCGACGAGGATGTTGCCGCAGGCAAGCGCCAGCGGGTCCATGGCGCCGGACAGGCCGACACCCCAGCGAAACGCGTCGAGCCGGCCGAGATCCTGGACGCTGGCGAGCGCGGTGCGCGAGAGGATCTCGATCAAAGCCGGATCTCCCGAACCGTGAAAGCGATGCTGTCGCCGGGCTGTAGCAGCACCGGGGGATCGCGCGAGGGATCGAAGAAGCGCATCTGCGTGGAGCCGATCGTGTTCCAGCCGCTCGGCCCGTCGGAGGCGGAGACGCCGGTCTGCGCGCCGCCGATCGACACGGCGCCGCCAGGGATCTTCACCACCGGAACCCGGCGCCGGGGCGTCGCGATCCGCGGGTCCATGCCTCCGAGATAGCAATAGCCGGGATGGCTGCCGAGCGCGAAGACGGGATAGACCGGCGCCGAATGGATCGCGACGATCTCGTCCAGATCCAGCCCCGTATGAGCGACGACGTCGGCCATGTGCGGCCCGCCCTCACCGCCATAGGTGACCGGCAGTTCGATGACGCGGCCGCCGAGCGCAAGGAGGTCCGCCGTCGCCCAGGCCTCGCAGAGCCGCATCTCCAGCGGCTCGACGCGGCGCGGCACGCCCCGGAAGCTGACGAGGAGATTGTTGACGCCGGGCACGGCCTCGCGCACCTCCGGCCAGGTTTCGGCCTCCCTCGCCAACGACCAGATGCGCTGCTGGTGATCGAGCGAGGTCTCGCCCGGCGCCTCGAACAGGAGCGCGGTGGTGCCGAGTAGGCTGATGACGG
Source organism: Aureimonas sp. AU12 (assembly GCF_001463705.1). GTDB lineage: Bacteria > Pseudomonadota > Alphaproteobacteria > Rhizobiales > Rhizobiaceae > Aureimonas. Next base: position 108,567 of record NZ_BBWH01000015.1, read on the forward strand.
GCTGGCCGGCGCTCATGCGTGATCTCCGCCCTTCAGGAGCTTTTCCAAATGGTGGATGTCGACGCCCCCGGCGCAGAAGCCGGGATCGTCGACGATCCGCCGGTGCAGCGGCAGGTTGGTCGCGACGCCCTCCACTCGCGCCTCCGACAGGGCGATGCGCAGGCGCATGAGCGCCTCCTCGCGCGTCGGGCCGTGGGCGATGATCTTGGCGATGAGGGAATCGTAGTACGGCGGCACGCGCGCGCCCGGAACCATGTGGGTGTCGACGCGAATGCCGGGGCCGCCCGGCATGTCGAAGCGCGTCACCCAGCCCGGAGACGGCCGGAAGGTCTCCGGGTCCTCGGCATTGATGCGGCATTCGAAGGCGTGGCCGCGCGCCACGATCTCGTCCTGTCGGATCGTCAGGGGATGCCCGAGCGCCACCCGGATGCCCTCGCGCACGATGTCGATGCCGCTGGTCTCCTCGGTGATCGGATGTTCGACCTGCACCCGCGTGTTCATCTCGATGAAGGAGAAGACGCCGTCCTCGTAGAGGAATTCGAACGTGCCGGCCCCGACATAGCCGATCTGCCGGCAGGCCTGCGTGCAGCGCTCCCCGACCTCGGCGACGAGAGCGGGATCGAGCCCCGGCGCCGGTGCCTCCTCCAGCACCTTCTGGTGCCGGCGCTGCAGCGAGCAATCGCGGCTTCCGAGCCAGAGGGCGTTGCCGTGCCGATCGGCCAGAACCTGGATCTCGACGTGGCGCGGCCGGGTCAGGAACTTCTCGACATAGATTTCGGGATTGCCGAAGGCCCGCCGCGCCTCCTCGCGCGTCAGGGCGAGGGCGTCGAGCAACCCCGCCTCGCCGTCGACGACACGCATGCCGCGCCCGCCCCCGCCCCCGGCCGCCTTGAGGATCACGGGATAGCCGATCTCGGCGGCGACGCGGCGCACCGCGTCCGGATCGTCGGGAAGTCCGGTGTCGGGACCGGGGACGCAGGGGACGCCGGCGCGGCGCATGGCGCGCTTGGCCGCAACCTTGTCGCCCATGATGCGGATCGCCTGCGCATCGGGGCCGACGAAGACGAGGCCGGCCGCCGCGCAGCTCTCGGCGAAATCGGCGTTCTCCGACAGGAACCCATAGCCGGGATGCACGGCATCGGCCCCCGTCGCCTCGGCCGCCAGAAGGATCGCGGCGGGATCGAGATAGGAGCGCGCCGCCGGGGCCGGCCCGATGCAGACCGCCTTGTCGGCGAGCGCCACGTGCCGTGCGTCGCGGTCGGCCTCCGAATGGACGGCGATCGTGGCGAGGCCGAGCGAGCGGGCTGCGCGCTGGATGCGCAGGGCGATCTCGCCGCGATTGGCGATGAGGAGGGAGCGGACCATGGCGCTCACGCGATCCGCAGGAGCGGCTGGCCGGCCTCGACCTCCGCGCCGGGCGCGGCAAGCAGCGCCTCGACCGTGCCGGCCCGCTCGGCCCGCACCTCGTTGAACATCTTCATCGCCTCGACGAGGCACAGGACATCGCCGACCGAGACCGTTCCCCCGGCCTCCACGAAGGGGGCTGCGTCCGGCGCCGGGCGGAAATGGACGACGCCCGAGAGCGGCGAGCGCACGTTCGCGTCGGCGGCGGGCCTGGCGGTGAACTTCTGCGCAAGTGCCGGCGCGGCAGGCACCATGGCCCCGTGCGGGCCGGCGATCGACCCCACCGCCGCCCCTTCGGCCTCGTTGCCGCGGGTCAGACGGAGCGTCCAGCCGTTCCGGGTCACCTCAAGGCTCGTGAGGTCGGAGGCGGCCATGGCCTGCATCAGGGCCTTGATCTCGTCGATGTCCATCGTCTGCCCACTCGTCCCGCCGCACAGGGCGTCCTTGGTCGGGCGAGGTTATCGAGCGGGGGAAGACGCTTCCAAGACGGTTTGTCTCTTGGTGGATAAGGGCATCTTATGGTGTCGGCGCACCGACGCCCGCCGCGGCGAAGCCCGGCAGTTCGGCGGCGAGCTCGAGGAGGATGTCCCTCACCGCCTGCGCCGGTTCCGACAAGGGCAGATGGTCGCTCTCGCACAGGGCCAGCGGCGCCTCGATGGCCGGCTCGCAGATCGGCCGGGCCCAGGCGTCGCAGGAGGCGACGAGCTGGCGTGCCATGGCCTCGGGCAGGATCGTCGCGCCCAGCCCTTCGGCCAGCACCGCCGTCAAGGTCCCGTCCGACTCGATCTCGGCGACGATGCGCGGCGCCACGCCGATCCCGGCGCAGGCATCGTCCACCATCTTGCGCACCACGTTGTAGGGGCGCGGCATGTAGAGTTCGTGCGCGAGGATCTCGCAGAGCCGCACCGAACCGGCCGAGGGCGCCGCCATCGTCTCCGGCCCGACGAGAAACAGGCGCTCGGAGAGGAGCGGGCGGAAGGCGAGGCCATGCACTGCGACCCGCCCGCCATACAGCACCGCGAGGTCCATGCGCCCGCTCATGACGAGTTCCGACAGGGTCGTGCCGTAGGTCTCGTTAAGATAGAGGAGAATGCCGGGATGGCGCGCCCGCACTGCCCGGATCAGTGGCAGGGCCAACCCTGCGGCGGCCGTGCCGGGCGCCAGCCCCACCGACACCGAGCCCGACAGCTCGCGGCCGGCCGCGCGCATCTCCGTCATCGCCTGCTCGCACTGGCGCAGGATCACCTGGGCATGGCGGTAGAGCACGTCGCCGGCCTGCGTCGGCGTCACGCCGCGCTTGGTGCGCAGCAGAAGCTGCTGGCGCACCTCGCCCTCCAGCGTCGCGAGCTGCTGGCTGAGCGCGGGCTGCGCGACATGCAGGATGTCGGCGGCCTGCGTCAGGCTGCCGACATCGACGATCTTCACGAAATACTGCAGCCGTCTGAGGTTCATCCGTGTTCCCCCGCATGGCGTCCGGCTCGCCCAGCCATAAGCGTTCGCTATCAAGGCAGAGCCAACTCGTCTTAGCCTCGCGCATCGGCTGAGCATAGCGTCCCTGCGACAGTTGCCAGCCGGGATGACCACACCGTGACCTCGATCCATGTCGCCGAGCGCGTCCAGCGCATCAAGCCCTCGCCGAGTTCCACGGCCGCCGACCGGGCCAACCAGCTGAAGCGCGAGGGACGCTCGATCGTCAGCCTCGTCGTCGGCGAGCCGGACTTCGACACGCCGGCCCACGTCCGCGAGGCCGCCGCCCGCGCCATGAATGCCGGCGCCACGCGCTACACCGCCCTCCCCGGCACGGTGGAACTGCGCCAGGCGATTGCCGACAAGCTCAAGCGCGAGAACGGCCTCACCTACGCCCTCAACGAGATCATCGTCACCAACGGCGCCAAGAGCGCGATCTACACCGCCTTCGCCGCGACGCTGGAGCCGGGCGACGAGGTGATCGTGCCCGCCCCCTACTGGGTGTCCTATCCCGACATGGCGCTGGCCTGCGACGGCAAGCCGGTCGCGGTCGCCTGCTCGGAGGAGCAGGGCTTCAAGCTGACGCCTGCGCAGCTGGAGGCGGCGATCACGCCGCGCACCCGGTGGCTCATCCTCAACTCGCCGTCCAACCCGACCGGCGCCACCTACTCGGCCGGCGAATACCGCGCGCTCGCCGACGTCCTTGCCCGCCACCCCGACGTGCTGGTGATGACCGACGACATCTACGAGCACATCCGCTTCGAGGGCGGAACCGCGCCGCATCTCCTCTCCGCCGCGCCCGAACTGCGCGAGCGCACGCTGGCGATCAACGGCGTCTCGAAGACCTATGCGATGACGGGTTTCCGCATCGGCTGGGCCGCCGGCCCGCGCGAGCTGATCCGCGCGCTGGACACGTTGACCTCGCAGTCGGCGGGCAACAGCTGCTCAGTCAGCCAGGCCGCCGCGGTGGAAGCCCTGAACGGAAGCCAGGACTTCGTCGCGCAGAGCCTCGCCGTTTACCGCGAGCGACGCGACGCGATGGCGTCCGGTATCAACGCCATTCCCGGCCTGTCCTGCCGCCTGCCGGAGGGGGCCTTCTACCTCTTCGTCAACTGCGCCGGCCTCATCGGCCAGCGCACGCCCGAGGGCAAGGTGCTGGAGACGGACGGCGACGTCGTCCTGTATCTTCTGGAGAGTGTCGGCGTCGCGGTCGTGGCAGGCACCGCCTACGGCCTGTCCCCCTATTTCCGCCTGTCGATCGCGACCTCGCTCGACATTCTCGCGGACGGTCTGGCGCGCATCGCCAAGGCCGTCGGCGACCTCGCCTGACCCGACGGAGACGCTTGATGCCCTCGATCGAAAAGAACCCGAACGCGTCGGCCGTCGATGCCGATCTCCTGCGGCGCCTGCGCGAGATCCCGGTGGCGCTCCTCAGCGACCAGCTTCACCGCGACCGCGGCACCTCGCAGCTGCGGCCCTACCACAAGCCGTCCGCGATGGCGGGAACGGCAGTGACGGTGCGCACCCGCGGCGGCGACAACCTGGCGATCCTGCGCGCCTTCGACCAGTGCCGCGAGGGCGACGTCCTCGTGGTGGATGCCGATGGCGAGACCGCCAACGCGCTGGTGGGCGGCATCATGACCTTCTTCGCCGCCTCGATCGGCATGGCCGGCATGGTGCTCGACGGCGCCGTGCGCGACATCGCCGAGCTGGGCGAGCGGACCTTCCCGGTCTATGCGCGCGGCCACACGCATCGCGGCCCCTACAAGGACGGTCCCGGCGCGATCAACGTGCCCGTCAGCGTCGGCGGCCTCGTGGTGCGTCCCGGCGACATCGTGGTCGGCGACCAGGACGGGCTCCTGGCCTTTGCTCCCGAAGACGCCGAGGCCGCGATCGCCGGCGCCCTCGCGCAGCACGCCAAGGAAGAGGCGACGATGCAGGCGATCCGCGAAAACCGCTGGGACCGATCCTTCGTCGATCAGCTGGAAGCACGCGCCGTCAACTAGAACGCACGACCGGGCTGACACGACGCGGGTTCGCGCCGCGCCATCCTGAACGGGCCTTGCCGCCTCCTGCCATCGCACGACGGCGGGAGGCCGTGGGCGTCAGGCTTCGACCAACGCCGCAAGATGCCTCTTGAGGGCTTCGATGCGATCGGCCGGCCAGTCCGTCGGCTCGGTCACGGCGATCCAGGCATCCACATAATGCTCGGGTGCATAGACATGGCCGTGCCCCATCGGCGTCGTGGTGGCGAGCGCCATGTCGAGGCCGAGTTGGAAGAACGTGATAATCGGGTACCAGCGAAGCTCGGATGACACGTCGGGTCCGCGCGGCGTCGCCAGCCAGTCGGGCGCGCGCCACGCCGAACCGCTCTCGAAGAAGGTGATCGGGTCGCTCGCATATTGCAGGAAGACGATGCGCAGCGGACCCCAGGGGGCCGCGGCGTCCTCGGCAGCACCCTCGGTTCCCGTGAAGCGAATGACCGAGCCGTCGCGAAAGCGCGGCAGCCAAGCGGGCGTGCCCGGCTGGCGTTCGGTGGTCGCCTTCTGCCAGGTGCGGCTCGGAAAGGGCGGTCCACTCCACAGAGCCCCCTGGAACGGATCGCCGATCACGTCGAAGAGGTCGACCGACAGGTCGGAATTGAGAGCCCCGAGGCTTAACCCGTGGAGATAGAGGCGGGGGCGCGTCTCCTTCGGCAGCGTGTGCCAGTGGTCGTAGACCCGGTGGAACAGGAGCTCTGACGTATCCGCGCCATAGGTCGGCTCCACCATCAGCGCGAGCCAACTGGCGAGATAGGAGTATTGGACGGCCACGGTCGCGACGTCGCCGCGATGGAGATATTCCAGCGGCATCTGGCTCGCCGGATCGAGCCACCCCGTGCCGGTGGGCGTCGTGACGACGAGGACGGCGCGCTCGAAGGCGCCCACCCGCAGCATCTCCTGGAACGCGAGTTCCACCCGCTCTTCGATCGAGGGCGCCGAGTTCAGTCCGACATAGACGCGCAGCGGCTCCAGCGCCGGCCCGCCGGTGAAGCCCGCGATCTCGGCTGCCGTCGGACCGGCGGCCACGGCGCGCCGTCCCATGCGGCCAAGATCGTCCCAGCGCAGGAGCGAGGCCGTGGCTCCGGCCTTCATCGGGTCCGAGGGCAGCTCGAGTTCGTCGTCCACGAGGTCGTCGAGGCTGGCATAGCTGGAATCCAACGCGCGGATGCCCGCCTCCAGAACGACGCCGCTGGCGAGGCCCCAGAACAGGAGGGCGGCGATGACGAGGCCTGCCAGCACCGACAAGCGGCGCGGCGCGATGTTGTCGACGACGTTGGCCGCAAGGCGCGCGACGGCGCGGAACAGGCGCGCCAGGCCGAGGCAGGCGAGCGCCACCATCACGGCGACCACGCCGACCAGAGCCGGCCGAGCGCTTTCCACGGGGTCGAGACCCATCGGCAGGCGAACGGAGTTCTGCCATTCCGAGGCCTGCCAGAGGAACAGCGCGGCGATCCCGATGCAGGTCGCCGCGGCCGCTCCCTTCAGCCAGCGCCCGCGCCGCCCCTCGTCGAAATTCGGAAGCTGCAGAAAGCGCCAGAGCGCACGCAGCAGCGCGCCGAGCCCGTAGCCGACGGAGAAGACGAGGCCCGACAGGACACCCTGCAGCAGGGCGTCGCGCGGCACGAGGCTCGGCGTCAACGAGCCCGCGAAGAACAGCGTGCCGAGCCAGAGCCCCGTGCCGCAGAGCGAGTGGACGAAGCGGCCGGCTGCCTTGCGGAGCACCGGGAGGATCGACGACGAGATGGGCCGGACTCCTTGCTGGGGGTGGCGGGGCTGGGG
>NZ_BBWH01000016.1 GCF_001463705.1 Aureimonas sp. AU12
GTAATACAATATACTATTCAACCGCATAAAAACGGTGCTGGTGGCATCCAGCCTCGTCAGACCGCCGCGTTTGGCGTTGGCTCGATAATCGAGCACCACGGGTTTAGCTGTCCAAAAGCGGACACCCATCCAGACGAGATCGGCAGCTCCGGCATAGAGCCCCGTACGAAGGAGTGCGGGCGAAGGCGGTCATGCCGTCTGGGCCAAGACTGGTGGCGAAGACGAAGAGGGCGGCTGCGAAGGGGAGGAGCGGGGCTAGATCGATGCAGGACATCGGAGGTTGGATCGTTGGGTCTCGATGCCAGACGAAACCACACGAGGACGGCGCGGGCGCCGCAGTCTATCAGGCTGGCACTGTTGTCAGTGCTGGAGCATCCTGCCCGATATCTGACTATTCTGGTGCGTTCTTTCGGTCCGACGACTTCAGCCCTTGCCGGTGGCCGCAGCATCGATGCGAGGGAATTGAACGCTTCGATCTCGAATCGAAGTCCCGTCGGTCTCACCGACATCCCCAATCACGTACGATGTGCCAGATCGCGCGGGTCCCCGTCAGCGCGCGCCCCAGGTGTCGGTGAGGCGGTAGCCTTCCGGCCAGGGGTCTTCAGGGTCGAGCATGTGCTGGTGGGTGCCGGTGATCCAGGCCCGGCCCGAGATTTCGGGACGGATGGCGGGGCGGGTGCCGATGTCGGTCGTGCCGAGGATGCGGCCGGTGAAGGTCGAGCCGATGAGCGAGACGGCGGTGAGCCGGTCGTCGAGGTTCATCTGACCGCGCGCATGGAGTACGGCCATGCGGGCCGAGAGGGCTGTGCCGGTGGGGGACCGATCGACCTTGCCTGGCTGGATCGCGACGGCCGCGCCTGCCTTGAGGCCCTCGGGCGTGCGCTCGATCGGACCGGCGAAGAGGCAGAAGGAGAAATGGCGCCAGTCCGGGTTTTCGGGATGGTGGAAGCCAAGCCGTTCGTTGGCCGCCGCGACGATGCGCACACCGAGACGGGCGATGTCGTGCGCTTCGTCCGCGACGAGATCGAAGCCCATCGCCTGGGCGTCGACGATGACGAAACTGTCGCCGCCATAAGCGGTGTCGACGGTGAGGGTGCCGATTCCCTCGACCTCCAGCTTTGCCTCGAGCCGGTCGACGAAGCTTGGCAGGTTCTCGACGAAGATCCGGCGCGCCTTGCCGTCCCGGCACTCGGCGCGCACCTTAACGAGGCCGCCGGGCGCTTCGAGGATGAACTCGGTGAAGGGCTCGTGCATCGGCAGGATGCCGCCGTCGAGCAGCACCGTCGCCACGCAGATCGAGTTCGAGCCGGACATGGGCGGCGTGTCCTCGGGCTCCATGATGATGAAGGCCGCGGCCGCCTCAGTGCGCTTGGGCGGCACCAGCAGGTTGACGTGGCGGAAGACGCCGCCGCGCGGCTCGTTAAGGACGAAGTTTCGCAAGGTGCCTTCGTTGGCGATCCAGCGGCTCTGCTCCCAGAGCGTGGCGCCGGGCGGCGGTGTGACGCCGCCGACGATGACGTCGCCGACCTCGCCTTCCGCATGGGCGGAAATCACGTGAATGGTCTTGCGGCTTCGCATCACTGCTATCCTTCAGGTCAGCCAGGGCGGCAGGCGCACGGGAACGCGGCCGGTGACCGCGGCCTCGGCGCAATCCTCCAGCGTGCCGAGGCGCACGGCGCAGTCGCTGAGGCCCGGGCCGTAATGGGCGTATTTGCCGGAATTGGTGAGGACGGTGCGGGTCGCCGGCGGGAAGACCGGCCGTGAGATCGAGCACCAGCATAGATCGGGGAGGATCTCGACGCCGACGGCGCGAAGGCGCGAGAGCGTGCCCTCAGTCTCTGCGCCCGCGATTACCTCCCGTCCCGCAGTGACGATCACGGCGACATTCGGATGGCGGGCGCGCCCGATGAGCGCGTCGGCCAGCGCCCGGCATTCCCCAAGCGAGGCGTGCGGGCTGCCGATGGCGACGAGTTCCACCGCCTCCGGCCCGGCGTTGAGGCGGCGCCAACCGGCGGCGAGGTCGTCTTTGGTGATCGCGGAGCGGGGAGCGTCGTCGTCGGCAATGCCTTCGGCTTCCGGCGTGACGCCCTCGATATGCAGCATTGGCGCGGCGGAGGTGGTGCCGAAGGCGGCGCAGAGGGCTTTCAGATCGTCTGGGGTCGGATGGCCGGTGGCGAGGCCCCGCAGGAGCGGGATGGCGTCCGGCGCGGCGTGGCCGGCGAGATAGCCGATGAGCGGCCAGACCGCCTCGCCGGCGCCCGGTGGCAGCGCGACGTCGATGACCCGCCGGGCCCGGCGATTGCGGCCGAGATAGACGCCGGCGAGCGGCGCGCGGCCGGTGAGCGCGATGCAGAGATCGAGGAAATCGGGGTGCTTGGCGGTGCGCGCGCCGATTACGCTGTTGGCGTAGATCACCGCGTTGGATTCCGACCAGGCGATGGTCTCGCCGAAGCGCGGGGCATCGGCGAGGAGGTAGGGGGCGCAGGTGAAGCTGGGCCGGCAACCCATGCGCACATAGGCCTCGGCGAGCCGCGCCGCCGGGGTGCCGAAGGCGGGTGGCACGCCCTGGCGCTGCCAGTTGTCGAGATCCACCGAGATCGCGTTCATCGTGGTGGGGATGCGCACGCGCGCCCCGAGCTGCTCCATCGCCTCGGCGAAGGCGAGGTTGGCGGGGCTGGCATAGATGCAGCCGTCGACATGGCCGCGCGTCACGTCGACGAGGTCGCTCGCGCCCTGCTGGCGAGCCATGGCGCAGACGATGCGCATGGCCTGCGCCACCGCCGGGCCGTCGTGGCCTTCCAGCATGGCGTGGTCGTGCTCGGTCAGCGAGAGCGCCACGGCGGTCGGCGGCTCGACGGGAATCGCGAGGTCGCCGGCCTCGATCGCGTCCAGCCCGATGCGGGCCGAGGGCCTTTGGGCGATCGCAGCGTAGGCGTCTGGGGACAGGCGCAGCACGGGAATGGTGCGATCGAACATTTCGGCGGCGACGAGCGCGCCGAGCGTCAGCACGTCCTCGCTTTCGCGAAAGAGCAGCGCCGCCGGCGCGCGGCCGGACAAGGCTAGATCGAGGAGGACGCCCGATCCCGTGCAGGAGCCCCGGCTCGAGCTCATCATCAGCACCGCGCCGCCGAGTGGGACGCCGTGCTGGGGATGGTGAACGTCGATGATGGCGCCGGTCGCCGGATCCACCCCGCCCCAGAAGCTCAGCGGCTCACCGAGCGCCACGACGGGGCCCTCCGCCGTGCCGGGGAGGATGCTGCGGGCGCCGGTGACCGAGCTCACGCGGCGAGCCCGTTGCGCCATGCGGCGGGTGCCCAGGCCATCAATGCGTCGCGGCGAGGAAGGCGCGCGTCTCGGGCCGGGTCGGCGCCTCGAAGAAGGCCTCGGGCGCGGCGATCTCGGCCATGACGCCCTGGTGGAAGAAGGCGACGCGGTCGGAGACCTCGCGCGCGAACTTCATCTCGTGCGTCACGCAGATCATCGTCATGCCCTCGGAGGCCAGCATGCGCAGCGTGTCGAGCACCTCGCCCACCAGCATCGGGTCGAGCGCCGAGGTCACCTCGTCGAAGAGCATGTAGTCCGGCGACATGGCAAGCGCGCGGGCGATGGCCATGCGTTGCTGCTGGCCGCCCGACAGGCGGCTCGGATACACCGCGAGCTTGTCGGCGAGGCCGACATGCGTGAGCTGGCGCACCGCCATCTCCTCGGCCTGCGCCTTGGGCTGGCCCAGCACCTTGCGCGGCGCCAGCATGACGTTCTCGAGGACGGTGAGGTGCGGAAAGGCGTTCCACTGCTGGAACACGATCCCGATCTTGCGGCGCAGCTTGTCGAGATTGGTCGACTTGGCGTGGACCTCGGTGCCGTCGACGAGGATCCTGCCGGCATTGATCGGCTCCAGACCGTTGATGCAGGTGAGGAGGGTCGACTTGCCCGAGCCCGAGCCGCCGACGATCGTCAGCACTTCGCCCTTGGCGACGGTGAGGTCGATGCCCTTGAGCACTTCGAGCGGGCCGAAGGATTTGCGGAGGTCTTGGATCTCAATCATGGGGGGACCAGCGTTTCTCGAGATAGCCGCCGAGCCGGGCGATGGGGAAGGACAGGAGGAAGTAGATGAGGCCGCAGATCATCAGGATGAAGAGCGGTTCCTGAAGCCGGGTGACGAGGATCTGCGAGGCGCGAAGCAGCTCGATAAGGCCGAGCCAGAGCACGAGCGCCGAATCCTTCATCACGCCGAGGGTCAGGCCGATCCAGGAGGGCAGCGCGATGCGGGTGGCGAGCGGCGCCACGATCCAGCGCAGGTCCTGCCCCCAGGTCAGCCCGAGCGAGCGGCCCGCGCGGCGCGTGGTCGAGGGCACCGATTCCATCGAGCCGCGCACGATCTCGGTGCAATAGGCCGCCGTATAGAGCGAGAGCACGACGCAGGAGGTGGTGAACGGGCTCCAGCCGAGTTTCACGATCGCCTGGAAGGCGTTGCCGAGCACGAGCTGGATGAGGAGCGGAACCGAGCGGAAGATATCGAGAACCAGCGTCATCGGCGCGAACCAGTAGGGGCCGAGCTGGAAGCGCGCGATGCCGAAGAGGATGCCGAGCAGCGTTCCGGCCGCCACCGAGACGGCGGTGACGGCGAGCGTCATGCCGGCGCCCTTGGCGAGGAACAGGAGGTCGGTGGTGGTGAGGGCCGTGTCGAACATCGGTGCGGGTCTCGTCAGTAGCGGAACAGGCGCCGGGCGAGGAGCCCCGCGGCCAGGGTGACGAGCTTGGCGATCAGGTAGTAGATCACGGCGGCGAGCGCGAAGAACTCGAAGGTGCGGAAGGAGCGGGCGTTCAGCGCCTGCGTGACCCCGGCGAGATCGGTGTTCATGCCGACGGTGACGCCGAGCGAGGTCATCAGGATCGCCCAGACCATCTGGTTGGTGGCCGGCAGGAAGGCGACGCGGGCCATCTGCGGCAGCACCACGAGGCGGAAGGCCTGCAGCGAGGTCATGCCGAGCGAGCGACCCGCGCGCGGCTGCGTCTCGGGGATCGCCTTCAGCGCGCCGCGGAAGTTCTCGGCGAGATAGCCCGCATTGTTGAAGGCGATGCCGGCCAGAAGCGCGGTGAAGGGGCTGAGATGGATGCCGAAACTGCCGAGGCCGAAATGCGCCATGTAGATCTGGAAGAGCGCCGGCGTGTTGCGCGCCACCTCCACCCAGGTCGTGGCGAAGCCCCGCAGAATACGGCTTTCGGAGCGCCGGAACAGCGTGAGCACGAGCGCCAGCGCGACCCCGATCACCATCGACAGGAGGGCGATCTGGAGCGTGACGAGCGCGCCGTCGAGCATCTGGGGCAGGGCCTGGAACGCCTGGTTCCAGCGGAACGTGTAGTTGAACATGTCGCTCGCGCTCTCGATGACGCCGAAGCCGGCACGCCGAGGGTATGGAGACCCCGGCGTGCCGGCTTCGCGAAGCCTTCAGATCAGCGGTAGACGCCGGGCACGGTCAGGTTCGGCGCCTCGCCGCCCACCCACTTTTCATAGAGCTCCTTGTAGCGCCCGGTGCGAACCTGCTGGCTGATGAAGAGGTTCAGGTAATTGATCATCCCGTACTCTTCGCGATTGGTGAAGAGCGCGACGTAGTCGGTGTCGAAGGGCGCCTTGCCGACGACCGCGATGCCGGGGAAGTTGCCAGTCTTGACCGTGGCCTGCGCGACGGTCGAGGTCGAGACGGTGGCGTCGAGCTGGCCCTGGCTGAGCGCCAGGAACACGTCGGCCTGCGTCTGGTAGGGACGGAACTCGCCGGTGCCCCATTCCTTGACCTGCGCTTCCAGCGCGATCGCCTCGTAGGTGCCCGCGGTGGCGCCGACGGTCTTGCCCTTCATCGTCTCGAACGAGGTGATGCCGGACTTCTCGTTGGCGGTGACCGCCATCTCGAAGGCGAAGTAGGGGATGGTCATGCCGACTGTCTTGGCGCGCTCGAGCGTGTCGGAGGTCGAAGCGACGCCGACGTCGACGCGGCCCGACATGAGGGCGGGAATGCGCTCGGGGAAGGGCGTCTCGACGATCTCGGCGGTGACGCCGAGCGCCTTGGCCAGGTCGTTGCAATAGTCGACGTCGAAGCCGATCGGCGTGTTGGCGGCGTCGCGCGAGCCCATCGGGGGGAAGTCGAGCACCACGGCGCAGCGCAGGACCCCGGCGCCGATGATGTCGTCGAGCTTGTCGGCGCGGGCGGGGCCGCAGAGAATGGTGGCAGCCAGCAGGCTGAACGCGATGGCCTTCGTCTTCATCAGTCGGATTCCCCTTGTGTGATCGTTCGGGCCGAAGGGTCCCCCGTCGGCGTCAGCGGTTGCCATGAAGCAGAAAATACAACAAGTGTGCAAGAGGCGATGTGCCTAGCGGCGTGGCAGTTCGTCGATTGAGTGCGAATGGTGCAGTGCGATCGGAGATCCCGCCACGGGCGGCGGGTCGCGGGTCCGCGTGAGCCTACGCGCCTCGTTCGTCCGATGCACGCCGGCGGCATGATGCGGTGCGCTCGCGGTGCGGCCCCGATGCGTGCTGCCCCGATGCGTGGTGAGACAGGAGACAAGTGATGAGCGAGCCCCGGACGATGACGATCGAGGCGCTGGAGGCGCGGGTCGAGGCGATCCTGCGCCGCGCCGGGCTGAACCCGGTCCAGGCCGGCGCGGTGATGCGGGTGATCGTCGCGGGCGAGCGCGACGCCTGCAAGTCGCATGGGATCTACCGGCTGGAGGGCGTGCTGCGCACGGTGAAGGCGGGCAAGGTCGATCCGGGCGCGGTGCCCGTGGTGCTACCCGGCGATGGGTCGGCGATCACGCGGGTGGATGCGCGCCGCGGCTTTGCCGGGCCGGCTTTCGAGGCGGGGCTGCCGGTGCTGGTGGAGCGCACGAGGGCGCTCGGCCTCGCGGCGCTGGTGATCAACGACTGCACGCATTTCTCGGCGCTCTGGCCCGATGTCGAGGCGCTGGCGGGGCATGGCCTGGCGAGCCTGGCGCTCTGCCCCAGCTATTCGGCGGTGGCGCCGGCGGGCGGCATCGCCGCGCTGCTCGGCACCAATCCGCTGGCCTTCGGCTGGCCGCGCACGCAGGCGCCGCCCTACGTCTTCGATTTCGCGACCTCGGTGGCGGCGCGCGGCGAGATCGAGCTGCGGCGCCGGGCCGGCGAGACGCTGCCCGAGGGCTGGGCGATCGACGGCGACGGGCAGCCGACCACCGACCCGCAAACCGCGCTGGCCGGCGCCATGCTGCCCTTCGGCGGGCACAAGGGCTCGGCGATCTCGACGATGATCGAACTTCTCGCGGGCGTGATGATCGGCGACCTCACGAGCCCCGAAGTGCTGGCGGAGCTGGGCTCGACGAGCCTCTCGCCGATGCACGGCGAACTCGTCGTCGCCTTCTCGCCGGAACGCTTCGCAGGGGCGCGGCGCGGCGACCCGCTGGCGCGTGCCGAGATCCTGTTCGACGCCATTCTCGGCCAGGGCGCCCGGCTGCCGTCGCAGCGTCGGTTCGCGGCCCGCGAGGTTTCGCAGACCTCCGGCATCGCGCTCAGCGCGGCCGAGACGGCGCTGCTCGACCGGCTGCTGGCGGAGGGGCTGGACGCGGTGGGCTGACCGGTCGAACCGCCAACGACGGATGCCCTCCCCCTCCGTTCCGCGGGGAACGAAGGGGGAGGGCGGTTGCGGTGGAGGGGCCGGTCTCCGGCCCCGTCCCGTCTCAGGCCCCGTCCCGTATCAGGCCGCCGTGCGGTTCCAGTCGGCGTACCAGGTGTCGAACAGGCGCAGCTGCGCCTCGACATAGCCGCGCTGCGAGTCGCTCAGTGCGTCGCTCTCGTTGAAGTGCAGCGCGTACTCGCCATACCCCTTCAGCACCATCATGTGCTTGAAGTAGAGGACGAGATCGGGGCCTTCGTCGAAGGAGGAGAGGACGGCGAGCGCGCCCTCCAGTTCGAGCGCGCGGCGGCGCGCGGTGGCGTCTCCCGCCGCGGCGGCGCGGGCGAGATCGCACATGTGGATCACCTCCTTCGGCAGGACGTTGCCGATGCCGGTGATGGCGCCCGTCGCACCGCAATTGACGAAGCCGTGGAACACCGCGGTGTCGACGCCGATCATCAGCGACACGTCGTCGTCGCGGCTGGTGATGGTCTCGGCGGCGTAGCGAAGGTCGGCCGGGCCGCCGAATTCCTTGAAGCCGACGAGATTGGCATGCTCGGCGCGCAGCGCGAAGAACAGGTCGGCGCGGGTCGCGAAGCCGTAATAGGGGCTGTTGTAGATCACCGCCGGCAGGTCGGGCGCGGCGGCGAGGATCGCCTTGAAATGGGCGCGCTGGGCGGCCGGGGCCGAGCCGCGCGACAGGACGCGCGGGATCACCATCAGGCCGTGGGCGCCGACCTTGGCGGCATGCGCGGCATGCGCCACGGCGAGTGCCGTGTTCACCGCGCCGGTGCCCACGATCACGGGGATGCCGGCCTGGACGAGGCGCTCGACGCCTTCCATGCGCTGCGCGTCGGTGAGGAGCGGCCAGTCGCCCATCGAGCCGCAATAGACCACCGCCGACATGCCGGCGTCGATCAGCTCCCGGGCCTTCGCGACGAGCGCGTCGAAGTCCGGCGTGCGGTCGCTCTTGCAGGGGGTCATCAGGGCGGGAATGACGCCGGAGAAAATGGAAGCCTTCATCGCGAAACCTCGTGGGAGACGTTGAACGGGGGACCGGAGCGCAGTCGGTCGAGCCGTCCACGGTTGCGGTGGTGCTACATATCGCCGATTGCATTCTTTTTGTCGACAGAGAAATTCGATGCTCGGCATCGCGCCGGCGGGCCGCACCTGTTCGCTTCCTGCTTCCGACCTGCGTGAAAATTTCCTGTCCGCGAAAAAGCCGGGGCGGTTGATCCCGGCGCGCCGGCGCGTCATGCCTGCGGCGCGCACCGACCCGATGCCTTCGAGGAGCCCGACGCCATGGCCCAGATCCAGCTCATCACCACCGGCGGCACGATCGCCTCGCGGCCGGGCGGGACTTCGTCCGACGTCGTCGCCGACATCACCGGCGCCGAGCTGCGCGCCGGGCTCCACGATCCGCTGGAGGGTATCGGCCTCGACGTCGACGATTTCTGCCGCGTCGGCTCCTCGGCCATCGAACTGCCGCTCGCCTTCGCGCTGGCGCGGCGCATCGCCGAGCATCTCGCTCGGCCCGACTGCGACGGCGTGGTGGTGACGCACGGCACCGACACGATGGAGGAGAGCGCCTTCCTCGCCGACCTTCTCGTCGACTCCGACAAGCCGGTGGTCTTCACCGGCGCGCAGCGCTCGGCCGACGCGCCCGACACCGACGGGCCGCGCAACATCGCCAATGCCGTGCGCCTCGCGGCCTCGCCGCTGGCACGGGGCCTGGGCGCGATGATCGCCTTCGAGGACGAGTTCCACGCCGCGCGCGACGTCACCAAGACGCACACCTCGCGCACCGACACGTTCCGCTCCGGCGAGCACGGCAAACTCGGCGAGATCGACGGCGGGGTCGTCAGCCTGCATCGCCGCCCAGTGCTGCGGCGGACCTATGCGCCCGCCCGCCTCGAGACGGAGGTGGACCTCATCAAGCTCGCCATGGGCACCTCCGACCGGATGATCCGTGCCGCCGCGAGCGGCGGCGCGAGGGCGATCGTGGTGGAGGGGTTCGGGCGCGGCAACCCGACGCCGGCGATCACCGCGGCGATCGGCGAGATCGTCGCCTCCGGCACCGCCGTCATCATGTGCTCGCGCTGCCCGGAGGGGCGGGTACGGCCGATCTACGGCAACGGCGCGGGCAAGGATGCCGAGCGCGCCGGGGCGATCTTCGCCGGCGATCTGGCGGGCGTGAAGGCCCGCATCCTCGCCTGCGTGCTCCTCGGCGAAGGCGCCGACATGGCGCGCCTTCGCGAGGAGATCACCTTCTTCGGCGGCTGAAGCGGGGGCGCGCCCCGCCCGAACCCGCGAAGGGCGCGGGGCCCCAAGCGCCGCCCGCCTCAGGCGGCGGCGAAGGCCTCGATCACGGCGTCGCCCGCCTCGCGGGTCGAGGCGTCGCCCTTGAGATCGCGCGTGCGCCCCTGCGGCGTCTGGAGCGCCGTCTCGATGGCCTTGACCACCGCGTCGGCCGCCTCGCGCTCGCCGAGATGCTCCAGCATCATCGCCGCCGTCCAGATCTGGCCGATCGGGTTGGCGATGCCGTGCCCCGCGATGTCGGGCGCCGAGCCGTGGACGGGCTCGAAGAGCGAGGGGAAGTCGCCGTCCGGGTTGATGTTGGCCGACGGCGCGATGCCGATCGTGCCGGTGCAGGCCGGGCCGAGATCGGAAAGAATGTCGCCGAAGAGGTTGGACGCCACCACCACGTCGAAGCGGTCGGGGTTGAGGACGAAATGCGCCGTCAGGATGTCGATATGATACTTGTCGCGGCGGACATCCGGATACTGCTCGCCCATCGCCTCGACGCGGCTGTCCCACCACGGCATGGTGATGGCGATGCCGTTCGACTTCGTCGCCGAGGTCAGGTGCCGCTTGGGCCGGCTCTGCGCCAGCTCGAAGGCGAAGCGCAGGATCCGGTCGGTGCCGTGGCGGCTCATCACCGTCTCCTGGATCACGATCTCGCGCGCCGTGCCTGGATACATCGTGCCGCCGACCGAGGAATATTCGCCCTCGGTGTTCTCGCGCACGACGTAGAAGTCGATGTCGCCGGGCTGGCGACCGACCAGCGGCGAGGGAACGCCCGGCATCAGGCGCACCGGTCGAAGGTTCACGTACTGGTCGAACTCGCGGCGGAACTGCAGGAGCGAGCCCCAGAGCGAGATGTGGTCGGGCACCTTGTCGGGCCAGCCGACGGCGCCGAAGAAGATGGCGTCCATGGGCTTGAGGATGTCGCGCCAGTCGTCCGGCAGCATCTTGCCGTGTTCGAGATAGTAGTCGCAGGAGGCGAAGGCGTGGGTTTGCAGGTCGAGCGTGAAGCCGAACCGCGCGGCGGCCGCTTCCAGCACGCGCACGCCCTCGGGCACGACCTCGACGCCGATGCCGTCGCCGGGGATCACCGCGATCCTGTAATGCCGTTCCGTCATGGTCTCGTTCCTCCCGCTCATGCCAGCCCCCCGCTCATGCCAGCGCGGCGCGAACGTCGCCGATCGCCAGGACGTCGTCCAGCGTCTTTTCGAACCGCGAGATCAGCGTGTCGACATCGTCGTCGGTGCAGATGAGGGGCGGCGCGAAGCCGACGATGTCGTCGGCAAACGCCCGGAAGATCAGGCCGTTGGCGAGACCGAGCCGCGCCAGATGCTCCGAGAGCTTCAGGTCCGGCGAGGGCTTGGTGCGCTTCGCCTTCGAGGTGACGAGCTCGACGCCTGCCAGCATCCCGCGCACGCGCACCTCGCCGACGAGCGGGTGGTCGCTCAGCGCCCGCAGCTTTTCGCCGAAGCGCCGGCCGGCGCGCTGGCCGTTTTCCAGGATGCCACCCTCGGTGTAGAGCCGCAGCACCTCGACGCCGACCGCCGCGCTCACCGGATGGGCCGAGTAGGTGAAGCCGTGGCCGATCGGCTTGCCGACCGGCGCGTTGTCGGCGATGGCGCGGTAGATCGTGTCGGAGAGGAGCACCGCGCCCATCGGCGCGTAGCCGGCGGTGAGGCCCTTGGCGACCGTCATGATGTCGGGCACCACGCCGTCGTGCTCGCAGCCGAAGAGCGGCCCGGTGCGCCCGAAGCCGGTGATGACCTCGTCGGCGACGAAGAGGATGCCGAGCTCGCGGGCGGTGTCGGCCATTGCCTTCAGCCAGCCGTCGGGGGGCACGATGACGCCGCCGGAGCCCTGCACCGGCTCGGCGAAGAAGGCCGCGACGTTCTCGGTTCCGAGTTCCTCGACCTTGGCGCGCAGCGCCGCGACGGAGGAGGCGATGACGCTGGCGTCGTCCGATCCCGCCGGGTTGCGGTAGGGATAGGGCGAGGGGATGTGGTGCTGGATCGGCGTCGGCGCGTCGAAATGCTGGTGGAAGACGGGGATCGCTGTCAGCCCGGCGCCGACCGTAGAGGAGCCGTGATAGCCGCGCTCCAGCGCGATCATGTGCTTCTTCGCGGGGCGCCCGGTGACGTTGAAGAGGTAGCGGATGAAGCGCACGGCCGAATCGACGGCGTCCGAGCCGCCGAGCGTGAAGTAGACGTGGTTGAGATCGCCCGGTGCCAGCTCCGCCAGGCTCGCCGCGAGGCGGATCGCCGGCTCCGACGAATAGTGGAAATAGCCGGTGGCATAGGGCAGGCGGCGCATCTGCTCGGCCGCCGCCTCGACGATCGACTCGTGCCCGTAGCCGACATTGACGCACCAGAGGCCGGAAAAGCTGTCGAGGAACTGACGTCCCTCGATGTCGGTGAGCGTCACGCCGGAGGCCGACTGGAGCACCGTCGCGCCGCGTGCCTCGTGCCCGCTCCAGGAGACCACGGGGTGGATGAGGTGGTCGCGGTCGAGCTCGATCAGGGAATTGGCGGGCATCGTCTGGCTCCGGGTGACGGGAGCCTCGATCATGGCGCGGCGGGCGCGGACGATGTCACCGCTTGAGGACCGGCCGGCGCGCGATCCCGCGCGTTTGGCACCCGCGTCCCGGCAGAGTTTGCCGCGCCCTCGCGGGATATCAGGCGGCCGCCGCATCCTCGCGCGCGCCGACCTCGTCGAGCCAGCCGGTGCGCAGCTCCGGCACCGAGCGCAGGAGAAGCTTCGTATAGGCCTCCTGCGGGTCGGCAAGGAGCGCCTCGGTCTCGCCGCGCTCCACCACGCGGCCGTGGCGCAGCACCATGACCTCGTCGCTGATGGCGCGGATGACGCCGAGGTCGTGGCTGATGAACATGTAGGAGAGCTTCAGCTCGCGCTGCAGCTCGGCGAGGAGGTCGAGGATCGCCTCGGCCACCACCGTGTCGAGCGCCGAGGTGACCTCGTCGCAGAGGATCACGTCGGGATCGGCGGCGAGCGCGCGGGCGAGGTTGGCGCGCTGCTTCTGGCCGCCCGAAAGCTCGCGCGGCAGCCGGTCGGCGGCGGAGGCGGGCAGGCGCACCATGTCGAGGAGGTGGCGCAGCCGCGCGCTGCGGCTCGCGGCATCCGCCCGGCCGTAGAAAGCGAGCGGGCGCTGCAGGATCTCACCGATCGTCTGCGCCGGATTGAGCGCGGTGTCGGCGTTCTGGAAGACGATCTGAACGCGGCGCAGCGCCTCGCGCGGACGCGCGGCGAGGCTGCCGGCGAGCACTTGCCCCTCCAGCCGCACTTGGCCGCGCGCTGGCGGCAGGATGCCGGCGACGACACGCGCGAGCGTCGACTTGCCCGAGCCGGATTCGCCGATGACGCCGAGCGTCGCGCCCCGGCGCAGCGTGAAGTCGATGTCCTCGAGGATGCGCACCTTCGGCAGGCCGTCGCGGACCTGCCCGCCATAGCCGGCGACGATGCCGCTGGCTTCCAGCACCACGGGCTCGGCGGTCGCGTCCGAGCTCGCCGCCGGCGTACGCCGTCGCGCCGGGGCGGCGGCGGCGAGAAGCTGGCGGGTGTAGGGATGGCGGGGCGCGCTCACCATCTCCTCGACGCCGCCGACCTCCTGCAACTGGCCGCCGCGCAGCACCGCGATGCGGTCGGCGATCTGGGCGACCACGGCGAGGTCGTGGCTGACATAGATACCGGTGGTGCCGCGCTCGCGGATCGCGGCCTTGAAGGCCCGCAGCACCTCGATCTGCGTGGTGACGTCGAGAGCGGTGGTGGGCTCGTCGAAGATCACGAGGTCGGGATCGTTGAGCAGGGCCATCGCGGCGAGCAGCCGTTGCAGCTGGCCGCCCGACACCTGGTGCGGGTAGCGGTCACCGATCACGTCGGGATGGGGCAGGGCGAGCTCGCGGAAGAGGGCGCGGGCCTTGATGCTCGCGGCCTCGGCGCTCATCGAGCCATGGATGAGGGCGCTCTCGATCACCTGCGCCATGATCGTGCGCGAGGGGTTGAAGGAGGCGGCGGCGCTCTGGGCGATATAGGCGATGCGGTTGCCGCGCAGCGCCCGCAGCTCGCCCGCATTGGCGGCAAGGATCTCCTGGCCGAAGACCCGCACCGAGCCCGAATGGATGCGGCAGCCCGGCCGGGCGTAGCCCATCGTGGCGAGCGCGATCGTGGTCTTGCCCGATCCCGATTCGCCGATCAGCGCCAGCACCTCGCCGCGCGCGATCCGGAAATCGACATTCTCGACGATCGGGATCTCGCGCCCGTCGTCGCCGCGTGCGGTGACGCGCAGGCCGCGGATGTCGACGTGGTCGTCGTCTGGTCCCGTCATCTCAGCGGCTCCCTTCGGTGGCGCGGCGGCGGCCGGGCAGGTTGTCGATGAAGAGGTTCACGCCGATCGTCAGGAGGGCGATCGCCACGGCCGGCATGACGAGCGCGGGCGCGCCGTAGGAGAGGCCGGAAATGTTCTCGCGCACCAGCGAGCCCCAATCGGCTTGCGGCGGCTGCACGCCGAGGCCGAGGAAGGAGAGGCTGGAGAGAAGCAGCACCACGAAGACGAAGCGCAGGCCGAAATCGGCGAGCAGCGGCCCCACCATGTTCGGCAGGACCTCGCGCATCATGATGTAGAGCCGGCGCTCGCCCCGAGCCCGCGCGGCGAGCACGAAATCTTCCTGCGCGATGCCGACGGCGAGCGCGCGGGTGATGCGGAAGCAGCCCGGCAGGTAGATGAAGCCCAGCGTGGCAACGAGGATCGGGATCGAGGAGCCGAGGCCCGCCACGAGCACGAGGGCCAGCATCTTGGAAGGGATCGAGGTGAGCGCGTCGAGAAGGCGCGACAGCAGGCTGTCGCTCCAGCCGCCGATGACGGCGGCGAAAAGGCCAAGCGTGACTCCGGCGGCGCAGGCGATGGCGGTGGCGAGGAAGGCGATGCCGACCGTGTAGCGCGCGCCGAGAAGGACGCGGCTCAGCATGTCGCGGCCGAGATAGTCAGTGCCGAGCGGGAAGGCGGCGCTCATCTTCCCGAACATCTCGAAGTCGACGACCTCGCCGGCATCGTGCGGCGCCAGCCAGGGCGCGAGGAGGGCGGCGAGGACGGCGAACGCGACGATCGCGGCGCCGATCGTGCCGACGGCGTTGATGTGGAGGCGGCGGGCGCGGCGGGGTTCGGTCATGGCGGTTGCGCCCGTTTCGTTCGCGAGATCGCTCATGGATGGCGCAGCCTCGGGTTGGAGACGATCGCCACGATGTCGGCGAGCGTCACGAGGAGGAGGTAGACGGCGCAGAAGACGATGGCGCAGGCCTGCACCACAGGCATGTCGCGCATCGAGACGCTGTCCACCATCAGCTTGGCGATGCCGGGATAGTTGAAGATCGTCTCGACGATGATGACACCGCCGAGGAGATAGGAGAGGCTGAGCGCCACCGCGTTGGCCACCGCGCCGATCGTGTTGGGCAGCGCATGGCGCAGGACGATCCGCGCCGGGCTCGCGCCCTTCAGCACTGCCATCTCGACATAGGGGCTCTTCAGCGCCTCGATCATCGCGGCGCGCGTCATGCGCGCCATCTGCGCCACCACCACGAAGGACAGCGCCATGACCGGCATGGCGACGGCTCGCACGAACTGCAGCGGGGTGGCCGAGGGCGGCAGGAAGGAGAGGGCCGGCAGCCAGTGGAGATGCACGGCGAAGACGAGGACGGCGAGCGTCGCCACGAGGAATTCGGGCACCGAGACCACCGAGATGGTGAGAAGCGAGACCACCCGGTCGTAGGGCGAGTTGCGCCAGACCGCGGTGGTGATGCCGAGGAGCAGCGCGATCGGCACCGAGACGGCGGCGACGATGCCGGCCAGCGTCAGCGACTTCGACAGGCGGGTCCAGACGAGATCGCCGATCGGCTGGCGGCTGACGAGCGAGACGCCGGCATCGCCGGTCAGGAGGCCGCCGAGCCAGGCGACGAAGCGCTGCAGCGCCGGCTGGTCGAGGCCGAGCGCGGTGCGAAGGCCGGCGACGGCCTCGGGCGTCGCGGACTGGCCGAGAATGGCCTGCGCCACGTCGCCGGGCAGGAGCTGCGTGGCGCCGAAGACCACGAAGGAGACGAACAGAAGCGTGGCGAGGGCGACAAGGAGGCGCCCTGCGATCAGTTTGGCCATGCGGCTGCTCATCGGCAACTCCTTCGCGCGTGCGGGAGAGGGGCGGGAGAGGGGCGGGA
>NZ_BBWH01000017.1 GCF_001463705.1 Aureimonas sp. AU12
GGGGCGGGAGAAGGGGCGGGGCGATCCGCCGGCGCGGGCGGCCGGCGGATCGGACGGGGAATTCGGCGTCAGGCGTCGAGCCAGACGAACTCGCCGAAGCCGTAGCCCATCATCGCGCCCGTCGGCATCGGCTTCAGACCTTTCAGCGACTTCGAGTGGACGTCGAGGTTGGAGATGAAGGTTGGGATCACGACGCCGGACTGCTCGTGGATGAGCACCTGCGCATCGTGGTACATCTGGCGGCGCTTGTCCTCGTCGGTCTCGGCGCGGGCGCCGACCACGAGCTGGTCGAACTGCTCGTTCTTCCAGCGCGACTCGTTCCAGTCGGCATTCGACATGAAGAAGAGGCTGAGGAGGAGATCGGCGGTCGGGCGCGGGTTGATGTTGCCGAAGCCTACCGGCGACTTCATCCAGTAGTTCGACCAGTAGCCGTCCGAGGGCACGCGCTGCACGTCGAGCGTGACGCCGATCTTGCCGGCCTCCTGCTGCATCAGCGTCGCCATCTCCACCGAATTGTCGGCCGCCGGCGAGGCGACCACCGGGATGGTGGAGCCGAGAACGCCGGCCTTTCCGAAGTGGAACCTGGCCTTTTCCGGGTCGAAGGCGCGCTGCGGCAGGTCGGCATGGAAGCGGTTGGAGGCCGGAATCGGCTGGTCGTTGGCGATCTCGGCATAGCCGCGATAGATCGCCGATTTGATCAGCTCGCGGTTCATCAGGGACTTCATGCCCAGGACGAAGTCGGGGTTGGCGCCCGGGCCCTCGTCGAGGCGGGTGATGAGATTGGTGTAGTTGCCGGCGCTCGTCTGCAGGATGTCGAAGGCGCCGGTGCCCTCGATGGCGGCGAGCGAGCGCGGGTTGATCGTCGAGGCGAGCTGCACGTCGCCCGACATCAGGGCGTTGACGCGGGCCTGCTCGTCGGCGAGGCCGAAGAACTCGATGCCGTCGAGATGGGGGCCGGAATTGCGCCAGTAGTTCTCGTTGCGGGTGGCCAGCGTGCGAACGCCCGGCTGGAACTCGGCGACCTTGAACGGCCCGGTGCCGATGCCCCTGGTGAAGTCGGTGGTGCCGTCGGGCACGATGAGGAACTGGCTGGTGCCGAGGATCGCCGGGAAGTCGGCGTTCGGGCCGCTCAGCGTGATCTGCACCTCGCTGTCGCCGTTGGCGGTGATCTCGGCCATCTGCGCGGCGAGCTTCTGCGCTTTCGAGCCGAGCGCGGGATCGAGATGGCGCTTCAGCGAGAAGAGGACGTCCTTCGAGGTCAGCGACTTGCCGTCATGGAAGGTGACCCCGGTGCGCAGCTTGAAGACCCAGACCTTGGCGTCCTTGGTCTCGAAGCTCTCGGCGAGCTCGGGCTGGGCGGTGCCGGTCTCGTCGATGCGCGAGAGGCCGTTGTAGAAGAAGTTGCAGCGCGTGTAGTCGGAGGCGTTGGAGGCCTTGGCGGGGTCGAGCGTGTCGGCCGTCGAGGCGGCGTAGCTGGCGACGCGGATCGAGCCGCCGCGCCTGGGCTCGGCGGCCAGCGCGCGGGTGGCGCCGGCGAAGACCGATCCGCCCATCGCCAGGCCCATGCCGGCAAAGCCCAGCATGGCCAGCACGTCGCGGCGATTGGCGCCGCGGCGCACCGCGTCCATCAGTTGGACCCGGTCACGCGGGTTCAGGGCCTCGAATGCGTCTGCGCCTTGCTTCGACATCGTATCCACCTTCGGGAGCCCGGATTTCGAGGGTCGTGTTCGCCGTGCCCACCGGTCGGGATGGCACGGGCCGGCGCGGGCCGGGACGGGGGTCTGCCGCACCGCCGCATTTTTGCGCAGCTTTCCGTCGGCACAATTCATCATCACCATCTTCGTATGATTGTCAACAATCATAACGCAAGCTAGGAGTGGTCCGCGGGTCACGCTGAACGAGGATGGTCAGCCCGCCGCCAAACCGTACGGTCGTTTCGCCCGTCGCGTCGCCATCGCGCCAGAATTTCGGAGTTGCCCCATGTCCCGCACCGCCGACATCCTGGAGCGCCTCGTCGCCTTTCCCTCCGTGTGCCGCACACCGAACGGGGAGATCGTCGCCTTCTGTCACGATCTCCTCCAGGCCGCCGGCGCCGCCGTCACGGTGCTGCCGGGGCCGGAGGGTGACCGGGCCAATCTCTTCGCCACCTTCGGGCCGCCCGGCGTGCCCGGCTTCATCCTCTCGGCCCATCTCGACGTCGTGCCGGCAGGCGAGGGTTGGAGCGGCGACCCGTTCCGCCTGCGGCGGACCGGCGATCGGTTCGTGGGACGCGGCGCGGCCGACATGAAGGGCTTCGTCGCCTGCGTGCTGGCGGGGGTCGCCGACCTGCCGCAGGATCTCGCCCGGCCGCTGCATGTGGCGCTGTCCTACGACGAGGAGATAGGCTGCGTCGGCGTGCCCCACATGATCGAGCGCCTGCCGGACCTCTGCGCCATGCCCACGGCCTGCCTGGTCGGCGAGCCCTCCGATCTCCATCCGGTGCTGCGCCACAAGGGCAAGGTCGCCGGGCGCATCACCGTTCGGGGGCGCACGGGACACTCCTCTCGGCCCGATCTCGCCGACAACGCCGTGCATCTGGCCGCCGACGTCATCGCGCTCATCCGCGACCTCGGGCGGGACTACGGTGCGAACGGGCCGTTTCATCCGCTCTTCGAGCCGCCGGCCTCGACGCTGCAGGTCGGCATCGTGTCCGGGGGCACCGGGGTCAACATCGTGCCCGATCTCTGCCGCCTCGAATGGGAGGCGCGGGCCGTGCCCGGCCTCGATCCGATGGTGATCCTTCGCGCCGTCGAGGCCGGCATCGCCGCGCTCCTGCGCCCCTACGAGGCGGCCGGTCGCAGCCTTCGGGCAGCGTGCGAGATCACGGCGGCCTATCCCGCGCTCGACCTGCCGGACGAGGCGCCGCTGCGCTATCTCGCGGAAGGCCTGTCGGGACAGCCGGCGCTCGGGGCCGTCAGCTACGGCACGGAGGCCGGGCTCTTCCAGGCCGCCGGCATTCCCTCGATCGTCTGTGGTCCCGGCAGCATCACGCAGGCCCATCGCCCCGACGAGTCGATCGGATTGGGTGATCTTGCAGCCTGCGATGCGATGCTGGCGCGCCTTGCCGCGACGCTCGTGCGGTAGGACGCCCGCGACATCGCTTCGCGCACCATAGGATTATTGTTGACAATCCTACAACTGAGAGGAAGATGGCCGAATGTCGGGCTGTCGGTCCGACCCGCCCATCACAGGTTCCCGATCCCATGAAGCTCGCATCCTACTGGCTCGACACCGCGCCGCCTTTCACAGGAGGCATAGACGCGCCGGTCTCCGGCCGCTTCGACGTGGCTGTGGTCGGCGCCGGTTTCACCGGCCTGTCGGCGGCGCTGGCCTTGGCGAAGAAGGGGGCGAGCGTCGCGGTGCTGGAGGCCGGCGAGGTCGGCGGCGCCGCATCGGGGCGCAACGGCGGCCAGTGCAACAACGGCTTCGCGCTCGACTATCGCTCCACCGCCGCCCTGCTCGGCGAGGAGCGCGCCGCCTCGCTCTACCATGCCTACGACGCGGCGGTGGACACGGTGGAGCGGATCGTCGGCGAGGAGGGCATCGCCTGCGACTTCCGGCGCACCGGCAAGCTGAAGCTCGCCGCCAAGCCCGAGCATTTCGACAAGCTGCAGCGCACCTTCGAGGCGGTGTCGCGCCATGCCGATCCCGACACGATGCTCGTGCGCCGCGAGGATCTGGGCTCCGAGGTCGGCTCCGAACGGTTCTTCGGCGGCCTCGTCTATCGCAAGAGCGCCGGCATGCATGTCGGCAAGTTCGCGAGGGGGCTGGCCACGGCCGCGGCAGGCCACGGCGCCAGCATCTTCGAGCGTAGCGCCGTCACCCGCATGCGCCGGCTGGAGGGCGCCGCGCATGAGATCTCGACGGTGCGCGGCACGCTGCGCGCCGATCAGGTGCTGATGGCGACGGGCGCCTCGATGGTCGGGCCGCTCGGCTGGTTCCGTCGCCGCATCGTGCCCATCGGCTCCTTCGTGATCGTCACCGAGCCGCTGCCGCGCGACGTGCTGGACCGGCTGATGCCGACGCGGCGCATGGCCACCGATTCGAAGAATGTCGGCACCTATTTCCGCGTAACGCCCGACGACCGGCTGCTCTTCGGAGGTCGCGCGCGCTTCGCGGTCTCCAATCCGCTGTCGGACGAGAAGAGCGGCAAGGTGCTGCGCCGCGCGCTCAATGCCACCTTCCCGCAGCTGCGCGACGCGCGCATCGACTATTGCTGGGGCGGCGTCGTCGACATGACCGCCGACCGCCTGCCGCGCGCGGGCGAGCGCGACGGCCTGTTCTATTCGATGGGCTACAGTGGCCACGGCACGCAGATGGCGACCCACATGGGCACCGTCATGGCCGAGGTGCTCGACGGGCGGGCCGAGCGCAATCCTTTCGCGGGCCTCGACTGGAAGGCCATTCCCGGCCATTTCGGGCGGCCCTGGTTCCTGCCTTTCGTCGGCGCCTACTACCGGCTGCAGGACGTTCTGCATTAGAAGACGCAGCGCAAGACCCCTGGCCTGAAGGGCATCGGTGCCCGTAGGCGGCGCCGCTCTCCTGCGGCGATGGGGACGATCCCAGCGAGATCACGAGGAGACGGCGCCCGCCATGGCTGAACCTGCCGACGACCCGAAGGCGAAGGGCCCCAAGCGCCTCGTGCGCACCACCCTGTCCGGCCAGATCGCCGGCCAGATCCGCGCCTCGATCCTCGACGGCACTTTCGCGCTCGGCTCGCAGCTCAACGAGATGGAGCTGGCCGCGAGCTTCGGCGTCAGCCGCGGCCCGGTGCGCGAGGCGATGCAGCGCCTGATCCAGGAGGGCCTGCTGCGCTCGGAGCCCCATCGCGGCGTCTTTGTGCCCGAGCTCTCGCCAGCCGATCTGCTCGACATCTACTTCGTGCGCAAGTCGCTCGAACTCGTGGCGATGGCCCGGATCATGGACCGGGCCGACCGACGCTCCGTGGTCGCCGACCTCACCACGATCGCCCACGAGATGACGCAGGCGCTCGAGCGCCAGGACTGGCTGCTCATCGCCGATCTCGACATGCGCTTTCATCGCCGCATCGTCGACGAGGCCGGCAGCGAGCGTCTGTCGCGCTCCTTCGCCACGCTGCAGGCCGAGACACGGCTCTGCCTGCAGATGCTGATGGGCGGCTACCGCCAGAACGAGGTGCTCGTCGAGGAGCACCAGTTGTTGGCCGATCTCATCGCCGGCGACGACAAGGCGGCCGCGATGCGCGAACTCGAACGCCATTTCGGCGATCCCGTGCGCACGCTCGAGAAGGCCAACGCCTCCCGCAGGGAGACGTTCGGCGCCGAGGCCGCCTGATCAGTAGCCCTGGCTGCGATCCACGAGGTTGTCGATCGGCCGGCCCGCACGATGGGCCCGGATGCCGGCGATGACCTGACGGGCCGCGCCCGCCGGGTGCGTGGCGCTGGCGATGTGGGGCGTGGCGATGATGCGGGGATGGTGCAGCAGCGGGTGGTCCGGCATCGGCGGCTCCTCGGCGAGGACGTCGAGCACCGCGGCACGGATCCGGCCGCTGTCCAGCGCCACCAGGAGGTCGGCCTCGACGAGATGCGCGCCGCGCCCGGCATTGACGAGGCCGGCGCCGGGAGCGAGACCGGCGAACAGCCCGGCATCGAGGATGCCGCGCGTCGCGGGGGTCAGCGGCAAGAGGCAGACGAGGATG
Organism: Aureimonas sp. AU12; assembly: GCF_001463705.1. Lineage (GTDB taxonomy): Bacteria > Pseudomonadota > Alphaproteobacteria > Rhizobiales > Rhizobiaceae > Aureimonas. Next base: position 5,717 of record NZ_BBWH01000017.1, read on the forward strand.
TCGATGTCCGCCAGGAACGCCGCGCGCTCGCCGTCTCCCGCAAAGCAGGCGATGCCATCCAGCACCTTGCGCGATGCGCTCCAGCCGCGCACGGCAAAGCCCATGGCTTGAAGCGCAACGGCGGCGGCCTGTCCCATCACGCCGAGCCCCATGATGCCGACGCGCCGGTCCGCGGCGCGCCGCACCGGCCGCGCCTGCCAGCGCCCGGCGGCCTGGTCGGCGAGATAATCGGGCATGTCCCGGTGCAACATGAGGATGGCCATGACGACGTACTCGACCATGGAGCGCGTCAGGTCGGGATCCACCATGCGAACCACATGAACGGCCGCCGGGATCTCGGCGAAGGGCAGGTGGTCGATCCCCGCGCCGATGCAGAACAGCGCCTCGAGGCGCGGCATCCCTTCCGGCAGGGCGGCCGGCGGCTGCCAGGCGACGAGATAGGCCGAGTCTCGCGCGCGTGCGTCCCCGTCCCAGTCGACCAGCGTCAGCTCGGGGGCTTCGTTCCGGAACACCTCGTGCCAGACGGCGCCGCGCACCGGGTCAGACTTGTAGGCGACAAGGGTCATGGCGTCGGGCTTTCGGCGGGAGCGGCGAAGCGGGCGATCGAATAGGGCTCGATCGGCGTCGTGGTGGCGCCGGTGGCGATGAGTTCGGCCATCACGTCGCCGACCCCCGGCCCGATCTGGAAGCCGGCGCCGCAGAAGCCGAAGGCGTAGAAGAGGCCCGGCGTCGTGGCGCTCGGCCCCATGACCGGCACGTCGTCGGGCAGGTAGCTCTCGACCCCGCTCCAGGTGCGGATGATGGCGACGCGGGCGAGCGCCGGAATCACCCGGCGCATCTGGGCAAACTGGCCGAGGATGTTCTCCGGCAGCACGGCGGCGCGGTTGGTCTCGTTCGAGGCGGGCCCGCGCGTCGAGCCGCCATAGACGATGTTGCCGCGCTTCACCTGCCGGAAGTAGACGGTCTCGTGGACATGCGGCGTCGAGACGCCGAAGGTCGGCTCGATCCGGTAGGGCAGGGGCTCCGTCACCGCCATCTGCGGTCCGTGCACCGAGAGCGGCACCGGCTCGCCGAAGGTCGAGGACAGCCGGTTGCCCCAGGCGCCCGCCGTCACCAGCACGACGGGCGCGCGGAACTCGCCGCGCTCGCGGGTCGCGACACGAAAGTCCTCGCCGTCGCGCTCGATGCCGAGAACCTCCGTGCCCTCCTCCAGCCGCGCCCCGGCGCGCACCGCGGCGCGGCCGAAGGCGGGGGCGGTGAGGCGCGGGTTGGCATGGCCGTCCACGGGCGCGAAACAGCCGGCGATCGCCTCGCGGCCGATATAGGGAAAGCGATGGCGCAGCGCGTTGGCGCTGATCATCTCGAGGTCGAGCCCGTAGGCGCTGGCGTCCCGCGCATAGGCTTCCAGCCTGGCCGCCTGGTCCGGCGTGTAGCAGACGCGCAGGTGCCCCGAGGCGACGAACTCGCAATCCTCGCCGATCAGCTCGGGAAGCCGGCCCCAGATCTCGCGCGCCCGGTTGGCGAGCGGCAGCTGGTGCAGGTAGCGCCCCTGCCGGCGGACATTGCCGAAATTGGTGCCGCTCGCCTGCTGGCCGGTCAGGCCGCGCTCGATCAGCGTCACCGACAGCCCGCGTCGGCGCAGGAAGAAGGCGGAGGCGCATCCCATGATGCCGCCGCCGACGATGACGACGTCGGAGCGGTTCATGCCGGCTCTCCCTCATCCATGGTGAGCGTCGCGATCGAGATCGGCTTGACCGGCGCCTGCCCGCGCAGCCGCCCGGCATCCTCCAGCGTCGAGCCGGCGGCGTCCGCCAGGATCTCGGCGGCGGCCGAGCCGCAGAAGCGACCCTGGCAGCGGCCCATGCCGATGCGCGACAGCGCCTTGGCGCGGTTCAGCTCCGGCGCGCCCTTGGCCCGTGCGGCCTCGCGCAGCTCGCCGGCGGTAATCGCCTCGCAGCGGCAGAGGATCGTGTCGTCCGCCACTCCCCGCGCCAGATGCGCCGGCCAGGGAAAAGCCTGCGCCAGCCCGTCGCGGAAGCGCTCCATGGCGACGATCCGCGCACGTAGAACGTCGCGCTCGAACTCGGCCGCCTCCAGCCCATGATCGGCGAGCACTGCCAGCGCGGCGAGCGTGCCGGCGGTCTCGGCGGCGTCGGCGCCGAGGATGCGCACGCCGTCGCCGGCGAGATAGACGCCGGCGCGCGGGCTGCGCCCGTCGCGGTCGGCCTCGGGGCGCCAGCTCTTCGTGCGGGCGTCGAAGACGAAGGGGCAGCCGGCGAGGTCGGCGAGCTGGGTCTCGGAGCGAAGGTGATAGCCCATCGCCACCGCGTCGCCTTCCGTCACATGCTCGGCCCCGGCTTCGTCGCGCCAGCGAAGGGCGCAGACGCCTTGCGTGCCCTCCACCGCCAGTGGCACCACGCCGTTGTGGACGGGCACCCGCCGCGCCGCCAGCATGGCGCGGAACCAGAGCCCGCGGGCGAGGAACTCGGGCCGGGCGGCCAGGCGCGGCAAGGCTTTCACCTGCGCACCGAAGGGCGAGGTGTCGAGCACGGCGGCGACCGCGACGCCGGCCTTGGCGTATTGATGGGCGACGAGATAAAGGAGCGGCCCGGTGCCGAGGAAGACGACGCGCGAGCCGACGGCGCAGCCTTGCGCCTTCAGCGCGATCTGCGCGCCGCCGAGCGAATAGCAGCCCGGCAGCGTCCAGCCCGGCAGCGGCAGCAGCCGGTCGGTCGCGCCCGTCGCGAGGATGAGCGCGTCGAAGCGCAGCGCCTCGGCCACCCCGTCGCGGACGGTGTGGAGCGTGTCGTCGCGCAGGGCCCAGGCGAGCGTCTCCGGCCGGTAGTCGATCGCGCCGGCCAGCGCGTCGAAGCTGCCGTGCAGCGCGCGGGCGCGGGCGGCATCGAATCCGTAGAGCGCTTCGGGCGAACGGCGGTGCCCCTCGGGCGGGCGGCGGTAGATCTGCCCGCCCGAAACCCGCGCCTCGTCGATGACGATCGGGCGCAGGCCGGCGAGGACGAGGCGCTCGCTGGCGCGCATGCCGGCGGGGCCGGCGCCCACCACGATTACGCTGGGATCGGCCATGACGCCTCCGGGGGCTGGGTGGTGACGACGCGAAGGCCATCCGTCGCGGATGTCGTGCAGGCGCGCAGGCGCTCGCCGTCCGGGGTCCACATCCAGCAGTCCTGGCAGGCGCCCATCAGGCAGAAGCCGGCGCGCGGCCCGTCGGCAAACTCCGACCGGCGCAGCGTGCCGCCGTTCGTCAGCACGGCGACCATCAGCGTGTCGCCCGCCAGCGCCCGGACGGCGACGCCGTCCACCTCGATCGTGATCGCGGGGCGCTGTGTCTCCGCGACGCGCCTGAAGCGGGGTGTTGTCACGAGGGGGAGCTCTCCTTGGCCAAAGCCTGACCCGCCTCAGCGGCGGTTGCGAGACTCATTCTAGACTGGGGACACCGGCAAGATCGCCCGTTCGTGCGCGGCCGGAACACGCGATCGGCCGCGTCGCGGCGGGCCGGAACGGCAGAGCCTGCCGCGCGCGCCGACGGCGGCGTTGTCCGCGGCCAGGCGGTGCCGCCGGCCGCGGCATGTCCTGCCGCACCGGGCGATGCCAACGGCAGGATCGCGCCGGGCACGCCGGCAAACCCAGCGTCGTCTGTCGGCCCAGGCGGTTAGTCTGACAAGGCATCGGGGCGGCGGCGTCCCGGCCCGTTCTTCCCCGGAGTTCTCCATGGCCCGCCCCAAGTTCATCACCTTCGACTGCTACGGGACGCTCGTCTATTTCCAGATGGCTCCCGTCGCCCGCGCCCTCTACGCCGACCGCGTCGCGCCGGACGCGATGGACCGGTTCATCGCCGACTTCTCCGCCTTCCGGCTCGACGAGGTGCTCGGCGCCTTCAAGCCCTACAAGGAGGTCGTCGCCAACGCGCTGGTCCGCACCTGCCGGCTGAACGGCGTCGACTACCGCGACAGCGACATCGACACGGTCTACGCGACCGTGCCGACCTGGGGCCCGCATCCGGACGTGCCGGAGGCCTTGGCGCGCATCGCCAGGGAGATCCCCGTGGTCGGCCTCACCAACTCGATGATCGACCTCATCCCGCCCTCGATCGAGAAGCTCGGCGCGCCGTTCCACAAGGTCATCACCGCCGAGGAGACCGGCGCCTACAAGCCGCAGATGAAGGGCTTCGAATATATGCTCGATGCGCTCGGCGCCCGGCCGGAGGAGGTGATGCACTGCTCCTCCTCGTTCCGCTACGACCTGATGACGGCGCACGACATGCGCTTCGGACGGCGCGTCTTCGTCAATCGCGGCCACGAGCCCTCGAACCCTCACTACTCGACCGACGAGATCGCCGATCTTCGCGGCCTCCCCGGGCTGCTCGGCCTGTGAGCGCGACCGCCGAGACCCACGCGGAGCTGCGCACCTTTTACGACCTGCGCCGCTTCGCCGCCGAGACGCCCGCCGCCGAGACGCCCGCCGCCGGCGATGCGTTCGTCGCGGCCCGCCGCCGCCTGCCGATGGCCGATGGTGCGGTCGGCGTCTTCTTGGTTCGCCTGCCCGCTGGATCTGGCGCGGTGGAGGCGCTTGCGGCCGACGAGTTCGCGATTGTCCTCGAGGGCGAGATCGCGCTGACCTCGGATGACGGCATCCCGCACCCGTTCGGCGAGGATGCGAGCTTCGTTCTGACCAAGGGCGCGCGCTTCGCCTGGAGCGCGGCCCGCGATACCACGCTCGTCGTCGTCAGTTATCCCGGCGGCGGTGCCGACGTGGGTGGGGGCGAGGCGCCCGCGATCGTCGCCATCGACAGGGCGGCGGCGCTGACGGCGTCGAAGCCGCCGCTCGCCGAGCTTCTCGTCGGCGAAACGCCGAGCTGCCGCAGCCACACCGACTATCTCTCGGGCGACGGCGAGTTCGTCTGCGGCGTCTGGGATTCGACGCCCTACTTTCGCAAGTCGATGCTCTACCGGCATCACGAGCTGATGCATCTCCTGGAGGGCTCCGTCACCTTCGTCGACGAGAGCGGCCGGTCTCAGACCTTCGCCAAGGGCGACGTCTTCTTCGTCGAGGCCGGGGCGCACTGTTCCTGGGACAGCCGCGAACCCGTCGCCAAGGTCTACGCCATCCACCGCCCGGCCTGAACCGCGGCGCCTGGGCGCCCACTCGGCGTCTCGGGCGTTCGCGTCCCATATCCCTCGTCAGGAGTTTCCCATGAGCCGTGTCGTCATCGTCGGAGGCGGGATCGTCGGCCTGTCCACGGCCCGCGCCTTCGTCAAGCGAGGCTTCGACGTGCATGTGATCGACCAGGGGCCGATCCCGCATCCGCGCGGCGCCTCGGTCGACCGGCACCGGATGATCCGACCCCATTACGGCGCGGCCACCGGCTATGCCCGCATGGTGGCGCCCGCCTTCGAGGCCTGGGACCGGGTGTGGGACGATCTCGGCGAGGCGCATTTCGAGGACACGGGCGCCATCGCGATCTCGCTCGAGGAGGGCGACTACGCCGCCAAGACGCTGGCGAGCTTCCGCGAGGCCGGCCTAAACCACGAGGTGCTCGACCGCGACGGCGTCGAGGCGGCGCTGCCGCACCTGACGCTGCCCGAGGGCGCCTGGGGTGTCGTCGCCGCGCCGGCCGGGCCGCTCTTTGCCGACCGCATCGTCGCCGGGCTCGCCGACTGGCTGCGGGCCAGGGGCGCGCGGCTGGAGGAGAACACCCGCATCGCCCGCGTCGATCCCGAACGGGGCCTGGCCTGGCGCGAGGACGGCTCGGAAATCTCGGGCGACCACCTCCTCGTCGCCGCCGGAGCCTGGCTACCCGGCCTGATGCCGGAGCATCACGGCGAGGCGCCGGCTTACCGGCAGGCGCTGCTCTATGTCGAGCCGCCGGCGGAGTACGTGCAGTCCTGGCGCGAGGCGCCCGCCATCGTGACGCTGGGCGACGCCACCGGCTACACGCTGCCCGACCGGCGCGGGGCCGGCCTGAAGATCGGCTACAGCGCCCATCGTCGCCGCGCCCGGCTCGACGTCGAGGGCTTCGAGAGCGATATCGAGACGGAGTCGAAGATCATCCTCGCGCCGTTCGCCCCCTATTTCCGCGAGATCGAGGCCTATCGGCCGATCCGCATCCAGCTCGGCTACTACATCCTGGCGCCCGAGCGCCGGTTCAGGCTGGTGGCGGGCGGGCGGGGCCTCGTCGTCACCGACTGCGACGGGCAGATGTTCAAGTTCGGCCCGCTTCTGGGCGAGCGCATCGCCGACATGTTCGAAGGCCGCGAGAGCCCACAGGCGCTCGCACACTGGGCGGCGGGGCATTGATGGACACGGCGCTCTCCTTCGACCCGGCCGCCGTCCGCATTCCCAGCGGGCACTTTATCGACGGCGAGCTTGTCATGGGCGCCGGCGAGACGATCGCGGTCGCGCGTCCCTCCGACGCGTCGGGGATCGCCGACCTGCCGATCGCCGACGCCGCCACGGTGGACCGCGCCGTCGAAAACGCCGCAGAGGCGCAGCGCGCCAGCGGCTGGGGCACGATGGCACCGCGCGAGCGCGCCCGCCTCATGCGCCGCTTCGCCGACCATATCGAGGCGAACGGCGTCGAACTCGGGCGGCTCGAGGCGCTGTCCTCGACACGGCCGATCACCGACGCGATGGCCTACGACGTGCCCTCGACGGCCGAGGCCTTCCGCTTCTTCGCCGAATATTGCGACAAGCTCGGCGGCGAGGTCGCGGCGACGCGCCACGAGCATCTCGGGCTCGTGGTGTCGGAGCCCTACGGCGTCGTCGCGGCGATCACCCCGTGGAACTTCCCGCTCTCCATGGTCTCGTGGAAGGCCGGGGCGGCGATGGCGGCCGGCAATGCCGTCGTCGTCAAACCCTCGGAAATGACGCCCTTCTCCACCGTGCGCCTTGCCGAACTCGCGGTTGAGGCCGGCCTTCCCGCCGGTCTCTTCAACGTCGTGCAGGGCGACGGGCGCACCACCGGCGATGCGCTCTGCCGCCATCCGCGCATCGGCAAGATCTCCTTCACCGGATCGACCGCGACGGGCGCGGCGATCATGGCAGCCTCGGCGGCGTCCGGCGTCAAGCCGCTGACGCTGGAACTCGGCGGCAAGAGCCCGCAGCTCGTCTTCGCCGACATTCCCGACATCGACCGGACCGCCGGTCACGTCGCGGGCTCTATCCTCTATAATGCCGGTCAGGTCTGCGTCGCCGGCTCGCGGCTCATCGTCGAGGCGGGCGTCCACGACGCGCTCCTCGCCAACCTCGTGAAGCGGTTCGAGGCGGTGCGGCCGGGCGTCACCTGGAATGCCGCGACGGGCTTCGCCCCGATCGTCTCGCGCCGGCAGATGGAGCGCATCGACGACATCGTCCAGCGCACGCTGAAGGCCGGCGCCACCGCGCTGACCGGCGGGCGGCCAATGGCGGGGCAGGGGGACGGAGCCTTCTACGAGCCGACGATCCTCATCGGCGTCACGCCCGACATGCCCGCCGCGCACGAGGAGATCTTCGGGCCGGTGCTCACCGTCCAGAGCTTCCACGGCGAGGCGGAGGGGATCGCGCTCGCCGACCACCCCGACTATGGGCTCTGCGCTGGCGTCCACACCGCCGATCTCGGCCGCGCGATGCGGGCGATGCGGGCGGTTCAGGCCGGCACGGTCTGGATCAACCGCTACGGGCGCACCGCCGACTTCGTCATCCCGACGGGGGGCTTCAAGCGTTCGGGGATCGGCAAGGATCTCGGGCGCGAGGCGGTGATCGCGAACCTTCGCCACAAGAGCGTCCTCATCGAATTCTGAGCCGCAAAGCGCCGACCCCGAAGCCCTTCTCGAAGACCCTGCCCCACCAGATGTCCGGCCGCACCCCATGGAAGCCCAGACGATGACGAGCACCAGCATCGACCTCACCACGATCCGCCCGATGGAGGCCGCCGACATCGACGCCGTCCACGGCCTGTCGGTGGAGGTGCGCTGGCCGCACCGGCCCGACGACTGGCGCCTCGTTCATGCGGTGGGCCACGGGCTGGTGGCGGCGGACGAGGGCGGGCGCGTCATGGGCTCGGCCATGTGGTGGCCCTTCGGCGAAGGGCTGGCGACGATCGGCATGGTGATCGTCTCGCCGCGCCTGCAGGGCAAGGGCACCGGCCGGCGCCTGATGCGCGAGATCTTCGCGGCGGCGGGTTCGCGCACCATCCGCCTTGTCGCCACCGCCGCCGGGCAGCGCCTCTACGAATCCGAAGGGTTTCGCGCCACCGGCACGATCACCCAGTATCAGGGCACCGCGTCGGTGGAGGGCTTACCCAAGGACGCGCGTGCGCGCCCCGCCGGCGCGCAGGACCGCGCCGCCATCGAGCGGCTCGACCGCGAGGCGACGGGCGGCGACCGCAGCCATATGCTGGCCGCGCTGGCCGGCGTCGGCAAGGTCGTGGTGATCGAGGAGGGCGGCACCGTGACCGGCTTCGCCGTCTGCCGCGCCTTCGGCCGCGGCCATGTCGTGGGGCCGATCATCGCCGCGTCGGCCGAGGATGCCGCGGCGCTCGCCGCGCCCTTCGTGCGCGAGCATGCCGGCGCCTTCCTGCGCATCGACACGCCGCAGACGGCTGGCGCGATGATCGACTTCATCGAGGGCACCGGCCTGCAGCAGGTCGACCGCGTCGTGCAGATGACCCGCGGCGCGGCCCCGGCGAGCGGCCCGGCCAAGGTGTTCGGCCTCACCAACCAGGCGCTGGGCTAGGAGCCGAGCCGTCGCCTCGCGGCGGCGCGCGAACTTGGGTATGGGAGAGAGTGCCGTCCGGCATCGGGGACCGCCCGTGCCGGCGAACCAGTGAGATCAGCGCCGTGAGCCAGCCGACCCTCAAGCTCGACCGGATCGACATGAAGATCCTCGCGGAATTGCAGAAGAACGCGAGGATGACCAACGTCACCCTCGCCGATGCCGTGGGCCTGTCGGCGAGCCCCTGCCTCATGCGCGTCAAGCGGCTGGAGCAGGCGGGCTACATCACCGGCTACGGCGCACATGTGGCGCTGCCCAAACTCGGCGAGACGGTGACGGTGTTTACCGAGATCACCCTCAACGGCCACACGCGCGATTATTTCCAGCGCTTCGAGCAGGCGCTGCGCGGCGTCGAGGAGGCGATGGAGTGCCACCTCGTCAGCGGCGGCTACGACTATCTCGTGAAGTTCGTGACGCGCGGCCTGCCGCACTACCAGGACGTGATCGAGACGCTGATCGACCGCAACATCGGCATCAACAAGTATTTCAGCTACATCGTCCTGCGCACACCCATCGACAAGCCGGAACTGCCGCTCTCCACTCTCTTCGGCGAGTGAGGCGGGGGTCCGGCCTCAATCCGTCGGACGGGGCCGGTGCGCCCTCATGAAGAGGCGGATGCCGCTCTCGATCGTCTCGTCGACCTGATCCGGCGTCGGCGCCTTCAGCCCGAGAAGGCCCCGCATCGGAATGTCGGCGGCGACGACCTGCAGGAACTGCACCGCGGCGAGCGCGGGGTCGGGAACGTCGATCTCGCCGCGATCCGATGCGCCCGCGAGGAAGGCCGCGATCCGGCCCTGCAGCTGCTTGGGGCCCGCCTCGTGGAAGGCATGGCCGAGCTCGGGAAAGCGCGGCACCTGCGCGACGATCGTCCGGTAGAGGGCGATGGCCTCCGGGCCCGCCAGCATCGCCATGAAATTGCGCGCGATCGCGCGCAACACCGTCTCGACGCCGTCGCCGGAGCGGTCGGCCGACCAGATGTCGCCCTCGATCCCGCGGCACTGGTCGGTGACGAGCGTGGCGAAGAGCATCTCCTTGCTGGGGAAATGCACGTAGAGCGTCGCCTTCGAGATGCCGGCCTGCCGCGCGATCGCATCGGTGCTGACGGAATCGTAGGGCTGCTCGAGAAACAGGATCCGCGCGGCGTCGAGCACCTGTCGCACCTTCGGGTTGGTCCGGTCCGGTCCGGCTGTGCCAGTCCCGGCGTCGAGCCCGCCGATCTCGGCATCCGGCGATCTCGAACCTGTCGGCGCTCTCGTTGACCGAGGATCCATGCGAGACTTTCGTGACGAGGCGTTGTGTGGTGCGAGCCCGTGTGCGGTTGACTTCTCGCGAGTTCGCCGTCATGCGTCAAGAGTGAACTGAACGGTTTAGTTCCATCAGCGGCGAGAGACGGATGCGCTCGTTCTTCTTCATCGACGGGGCAACCGACGCGATGCCCCGGTCGGACCTCGGGCGCCGGTCGATTTCTGTGTGCCGGACGGGTTCCGGCGCGCTCGCGCTCGTGCTGGCGGCGCTTCTCACCGGCTGCGGACCGGCCGAGCAGCCCCCGGCGCAGGTGCCCGAACTCGTCAAGGTCCTGGCCGTCCGCTTCGAGCCGGTGTCGCGCGCCATCTCGCTGACCGGCACCGTCGCCGCGCGCGTCGAGAGCGATCTCTCCTTCCGCGTCGCCGGCCGGGTCGCCCGACGCAACGTCGACGTCAGCGACCACGTGAAGGCCGGCGACGTCCTCGCCACGCTGGAGACGCAGGAGCAGGAATCCGACGTCGAATCCGCCGAGGCGACGCTGCGGTCGGCCGAGGCGACGCTGACCCAGGCCGAGACCAATTTCGCCCGCCAGCGCCGGCTCTTCGAGGGCGGCTTCATCACCCGCGGGGTCTTCGACAACGCGCAGGAGCAGCTTCGCACCTCGCAGGGGAGCGCCGACGCGGCCCGCGCCGATCTCGCGACGGCGCGCGACCAGCTCTCCTTCACCGAGCTGAAGGCCGATGTCGACGGGATCATCACTGCCCGCACAATCGAGACGGGTCAGGTCGTGGCCGCCGCGCAGACGGCGTTCAGTCTCGCGCAGGACGGCCAGCGCGACGCGATCTTCGACATTTACGAGGCGCTTCTGGCCAGCGCCCCGCCGAGCGACGGCGTCGTCGTGCGGCTGGGATCGGACCCGAGCGTCGAGGCCAAGGCGGTCGTGCGCGAGGTGTCGCCGACCTTCGACACGACGACGGGAACGGTGCGCGTGAAGATGACCCTCATTGATCCGCCGGCGGCGATGAGTCTGGGTGCCGCCGTCACCGGCATGGGCCTGTCCGCCCCCCGCAACCTCGTCTCGCTGCCCTGGACGGCGCTTGGCGCGGGGACGAGCGGCCCGACGGTCTGGGTGGTCGATCCCGCGACGAAGGCGGTGACGCAGCGGCCGATCGAGATCGACCGCTACCGCACCGGGGAGATCCTCGTGGGCAAGGGCCTCTCGGACGGCGATCTCGTCGTGACCGCCGGCGGCCAGCTCCTGCGCGAGGGCCAGATCGTGACCCTCATTGAGCCGGGAGCCGCTTCGTGACCCGCGCGCTCACCCTTCTCGGGCTGGCCGGGCTGGTTCTCGTCGGGGGCTGCTCGAAGGAGGAACCGGCCGCGCCGGTGATCCGGCCCGTCCTGTCGATGATCGTGGAGCCCCGGCCGGTGACCGCCGAAGGGTTCACCGGCACCATCCAGCCGCGCTACTCGCGCGATCTCGGCTTTCGCGTCCTCGGCCGCATCGTGGCGCGCCATGTCGATATCGGTCAGAGCGTGACGGCGGGCCAGCTTCTCGCCTCGCTCGACCCCACCGCCCTGTCGCTGACGGTGCGCTCGCTCGAGGCCGATCTCGCGACCGCGGAGGCGCAGCTGACGAATGCCGCCTCGACCGCGCAGCGCAGCCAGGCGCTCCTTGCCCGGCGCGTCGGCTCGCAGGCCGAGCTCGACACCGCGCAGGAGGCGCAGGCGACGGCTGCCGCCGCGCTGACGCGCGCCAAGGCCAGCCTCGACAAGGCGCGCGAGCAATTGTCCTATACGCAGCTCCTGTCGGAGACCGCCGGCGTCGTCACCGCCGTCGGCGCCGAGGTCGGCCAGACGGTGACGGCCGGCCAGACGGTGTCCACGATCGCGCAGTCGGACGTGCGCGAGGCGGTGATCGACATGCCCGACGAGATCGCCCAGCGCCTGGCGATCGGCGAGGCCTTCGACGCGATCCTGCAGGTGGACCCGAGCGTCAGGGCGTCGGGACGGGTGCGCGAAGTCGCGCCGGAGGCGGACGCCGCCACCCGCACCCGGCGCGTCAAGATCACGCTCGACGATCCGCCGCCGACGCTGCGCATCGGCACCACCGTCGAGATGCGGGCGAAGGACGGCGACGCCTCGCGCCTCGACCTGCCCGCCAGCGCGCTCTTCGACGCCGACGGCCGGCACAACGTCTGGGTGGTCGACGAGGCGGCCAAGACCGTGTCGCGCCGGCCCGTCGAGCTGGACGGCGCGATCGGCGAGACCGCCCGTATCAAGAGCGGGCTGGAGGTGGGCACGCGCGTCGTCACCGCCGGCGCGCACAGCCTGACCGAGGGCCAGAGCGTCAAGCTCGATGGGGAGATCCTTCCGTGACGCCGTTCAACCTCTCCGACTGGGCGCTGCATCACCGCTCGCTCGTCTGGTACTTCATGCTCGTCGCTTCGATCGCGGGGGTCCTCGCCTACGTCAATCTGGGGCGCGAGGAAGACCCGAACTTCACGATCAAGACGATGCTGATCACCGCCACCTGGCCGGGCGCCTCGGTGGAGGACACGGTCGAGCAGGTCACCGACCGGATCGAGAAGAAGCTCGAGGAGATCACCACCCTCGACTACACCAAGAGCCAGACCTCGCCGGGCCGCACCACGATCTTCCTCAACCTCCTCGACACGACGCAGGGGCGCGCGGTCTCCGACACCTGGCTGCGGGTGCGCAACATCCTGACCGACATCAAGGGCGACCTGCCCGACGGGGTCCAGGGCCCGTTCTTCAACGACGATTTCGGCGACGTCTTCGGCAATATCTACGCCTTCACCTCGGACGGGCTGACGCAGCGCCAGCTGCGCGACTATGTCGAGGCGGCGCGCGCCAAGATCCTCACCGTTCCCAATGTCGGCAAGGTCAATCTCGTCGGGGCGCAGGACGAGGTGATCTATCTCGAGTTCTCCACCCAGCAGACGGCGGCGCTGGGCCTCACCCAGCAGACGGTGATCGACGCGCTGCGCGAGCAGAACGCCATCTCCCCCTCCGGCACGATCGAGGCCGACGGCGAGCGCGTGTCGGTGCGGGTGAACGGCCAGTTCGCCTCCGAGCGCGATCTCGACGAGGTCAATCTCTGGATCAACAACCGCTTCTTCCGCCTCTCCGACGTCGCCACCATCACCCGCGGCTACATCGATCCGCCGACCTCGCTGTTCCGCTACAACGGCCAGCCGACGATCGGCCTCGCCATCGGCATGAAGCCCTCGGCCAATCTCCTGACCTTCGGCGAGGCGCTGACCGAGGAGATGCGCGTCATCGAGAGCGAGCTGCCGGTCGGCGTCGGCATCCATCTCGTGTCGGACCAGCCGCATGTCGTGGAAGAGGCCGTCGGTGGCTTCACCAAGGCGCTGGGCGAGGCCATCGCCATCGTGCTCGCCGTCTCCTTCATCAGCCTGGGGCTTCGCGCCGGCTTCATCGTGGCGCTGTCGATCCCGCTCGTGCTCGCCATCACCTTCGTGGCGATGCAGTATTTCGGCATTTCGTTGCAGCGCATCTCGCTCGGCGCCCTCATCATCGCGCTCGGCCTCCTCGTCGACGACGCGATGATCGCGGTGGAGATGATGGTCTCGCGGCTGGAGGTCGGCGACACGCTGGAGAAGGCGGCGACCCACGTCTATACCTCCACCGCCTTCCCGATGCTGACGGGCACGCTCGTCACGGTGGCGAGCTTCATCCCGGTCGGCCTCAACAGTTCGAGCGCCGGCGAGTTCACCTTCACCCTCTTCGTGGTGATCGCGGTGTCGCTGGTGGTGTCTTGGGTGGTCGCGGTGGTCTTCACGCCGCTCCTCGGCGTCACCTTCCTGCCCAAGACGATGAAGAAGCACCACGACAAGCCGGGCTGGTTCACCCGCGGCTTTCGCGCGGTGCTCTTCGTCTGCGTGCGCTTCAAGTGGCTGACGATCCTCGTCACGATCGGCCTCTTCGCGGCGTCGCTTTACGGCATGGGCTTCGTGCAGCAGCAGTTCTTCCCGACCTCGGACCGGCCGGAGGTCATCGTCGACTGGACCGCGCGCCAGAACGCCTCGATCACGCAGACGCGGGCCGAGATGGATCTCTTCGAGGCCCGGCTCAAGGGCGACGAGGACATCGACTACTGGTCCTCCTATGTCGGCACCGGCGCGCAGCGCTTCGTGCTCTCCTACGACGTGCAGCCGGCGAGCCCCAATTTCGGGCAGGTCGTCATCATGACGAAGAGCCTGGAGGCGCGCGACCGCGTCATCGCCCGGCTGAAGGCGATCGGCGAGCGCGACTTCATCGGCACCGACGTCTTCGTCCATTCGCTCGACATCGGGCCGCCGGTCGGGCGTCCGATCCAGTACCGGGTCAGCGGACCCGACATCCAGACGGTGCGCGCCACCGCGCAGGAGGTCGCCGCCATCATCGGGGCGAACGCCAACACCGGCCGCGTGACCTACGACTGGAACGAACCGGCACGGGTGGTGAAGGTCGATCTCCTGCAGGACAAGGCGCGCCAGCTCGGCGTGACCTCGGAGGACGTCGCGGCGGTGCTGAACGGCGTCGTCGGCGGCTCGACGGCGACGCAGATCCGCGACTCCATCTACCTCGTCGACGTCGTCAGCCGCGCCCGTCCGGCCGAGCGCGCCTCGATCGACACGCTGGAGAACCTGCAGATCCCCGCGCAGAACGGGCGCTCCTTCCCGCTCGCGGCAATCGCCACCTTCCGCTACGAGCTGGAGCAGCCGATCGTCTGGCGCCGCGACCGCATCCCGACCATCACCGTGAAGGCCGGCATCCTCTCGGCCGAGCAGCCGGCGACGGTGGTGGCCGCGATCCAGCCCCAGCTCGACGCCTTCATCGCCAAGCTACCGCCGGCCTATGCGGTCGCCACCGGCGGCGCCGTGGAGGAGAGCGGCAAGGGGCAGGGGCCGATCGTCGCCATCGCGCCGCTCATGCTCATCGCCATGACGACGCTGCTGATGGTGCAGCTGCAGAGCTTCCAGCGCCTGTTCCTCGTGGTGGCGGTGGCCCCGCTCGGGCTGATCGGCGTCGTGGCCGCGCTGCTGCCGTCCGGCGCGCCGCTCGGCTTCGTGGCGATCCTCGGCGTCCTCGCCCTCATCGGCATCCTCATCCGCAATTCGGTGATCCTCGTGGTGCAGATCGAGCACCTGATCTCGGAAGGTCACACGAAATGGGACGCCGTGCTCGACGCCACCGAGCACCGGATGCGGCCGATCCTCCTGACCGCCGCCGCCGCCTCGCTGGCGCTGATTCCGATCTCGCGCGAGGTCTTCTGGGGCCCGATGGCCTACGCGATGATGGGCGGCATCATCGTCGGCACGGTGCTGACGCTTCTGTTCCTGCCGGCGCTCTACGTCGCCTGGTTCCGGATCAAGCAGACCCCGCGCGGCGCGGTGGAGGAGCGTCCGGCAGCGGTGGAGGAGCGGCCGGCGAGCGCCTGAGCGCGCCGGCGCGAGGGCTTCGTCAGAGGCATGCGGAGAGGCCGAGGATCGGGGCGTAGTTCACCACGGTGACGGCGAGCGCGACGACGCTCGCCCAGAGAACCGTCTGCGCGAAGAAGCCGTCCAGTCCGGTGCCCGCGTTTGCCACGCGGCGCCGGCTCCAGAGAAGGATCGCGGCGACGGCGGCCAGATGCGCGATCCAGATGGCGAGGAGCACGCCGCGCTGCAGGCTGACGGGGCCGAACGACCTGTCCTCCCAGCCGAAGGCGCAGCCGACCGAGAGCGCCGCGTAGAGCGCGACGAAGGCCGAGGTCCAGACGACGAGCCCGGCGCAGAGGCCGAGAAGCTGGAGAGCGGAGCGCTGGCCGATCATGGCTGGGCGATCTCCCGAAGCGGCACGAGCCAGGGCAGGGCGGTGAGGAAGGCGAGCGCGAGGATGCCGGTGATCGCCGTGTAGTCGTGCCAGAGGATGCCGATCCGCAGGTCGCCCGAGCGACGCTCCGAGACGTAGCCAGCCAAGCACCGCCACGCCCCGAGCCCGGCCAGGATCGCGCCGATCGCCGCATGCAGGACGACATAGGCGAGGAAGGCCGCGGTGATCGCGAGATAGGCGTGGGCCGTCGGCGTCGGCACGTCGGCGATCACCAGCCAGACCGCGAGCGCTGCGGCCGTGACCTGCGCCAAGGCCGACGCGCCGAGGCAGGCGGCCGAAGCCTGCGGCGAGACGCGCGTCGCACCGAGCGCGGCGCGGGCGAGCATCGCGGCGGCGGCGAGCGCGACGGCCAGCCCCACCGTCTTGACGACGGGCAGGTCGACCGCGGCCGGCGCGGGCCAGCCGGGCGCCACGAGCCAGAGGAAGAGCGCGCCGAAGATCAGCGAGGCGAAGACCGTGCCGTCGGCGACGAGGAGGAACAGCGTCCCCCACCACGTCGCGGGGCGCGCCACCTCGGCATGGACGGGCAGCGACAGCCCGCCGCCGGCCATGAGCGGCCCGTGGTCGCGGCGCTGGCCGGATTCGCGGCTCCAGAGGAGGAGAGAACCGACCACCGCCACGATCACGAAGGGCGAGAGCCAGTAGAGCTTTAACAGGAGCGTCAGCACGAAGGCGCCGATCGCCAGCGCCGTCCACAGCGGCAGGAAGGTCGGCTGCGGCAGGACGGCGATGTGCTCGGGCTCGCCCGTCGCCATGTCCACCACCATCGTCTCCTGCCAGCCGTGGCGGGGGATCGCCAGATAGCCCTCGCCCCGTGCCAGCGTCTCGCGAAGGTTCGGGTCGTCGCGCAGCGGCGCGCGGCTCGTCACGCGCGGAATGGCGGCGAAGGCATAGGGGCGCGGCGGGATGGCGGTGGCCCATTCCAGCGTCTCGGCGCCCCACGGGTCGGGCTTCGACGGCTTGCCGAAGCGGACCTGGAACAGCATGTCGATGGCGAAGAGCGCGAAGCCCGCGGTGGAGATGAAGCCGCCGATCGAGGAGACGAGGTTGGGAATGTCCCAGCCGTAGCCGGTGGGGAAGGTCGACCACCGGCGCGGCATGCCCATCAGGCCCGTGAGGTGCATGATGAGGAAGGTCATGTTGAAGCCGATGAAGATCAGCCAGAAGGCCAGCGTCCCGACGCCGTAGAGCGGCTGTCGTCCGGTGACGTGCGGCAGGTAGTAGTAGGCCGCCGCCAGCATCGGGAAGATGAAGCCGCCGACGAGGACGTAGTGCATGTGGGCGACGACGAAATGCGTGTCGTGGACCTGCCAGTCGAAGGGCACGATGGCGAGCATCACCCCGGTCAGGCCGCCGCAGACGAAGACGAAGAAGAAGCCGAGGAGATAGAGCATCGGCACGCTCATCTTTGGCCGGCCGGCCATCAGCGTGCCGATCCAGAGGAAGATCTGCACCGCCGTCGGGATCGCCACCATGATGCTGGCGGCCGAGAAGAAGGCCTGCGCCAGATGCGGGATGCCCACCGTGAACATGTGGTGGACCCAGAGGCCGAAGGAGAGGAAGCCCATCGCCGTGATCGAGACGACGATCCAGGGATAGCCGAGGATCTCGCGGCGCACGAGCACCGGCAGGATGGTCGAGATCATGCCCGCTGCCGGCAGGAAGATGATGTAGACCTCGGGATGGCCGAAGAGCCAGAACAGGTGCTGCCAGAGCAGCGCGTCGCCGCCGCGCGTCGGATCGAAGAAGGGCAGGTCGAAGGCCCGCTCCATCTCGAGCAGCACCGAGCCGAGGATGAGCGGCGGGAAGCCGAGCAGCATCATCGCGGCGGTGACGAGAATGTACCAGCCGAAGAGCGGCATCCGGTTCAGGCTCATGCCGGGCGCGCGGAACTTGAGGATCGACACCATCAGTTCCACCGCGGCCGCGATGGCCGAGATCTCGACGAAGGTGACGCCGAGCAGCCAGACGTCGGCATTGATCCCCGGCGAATGCCGCCCCGAGGAGAGCGGCGTGTACATGAACCAGCCGCTGTCGGGCGCATAGCCGGCGATGAGCGCGCCGACGAGGATCGAGCCGCCGAAGACGTAGCACCAGAAGCCGAGCGCGGTGAGGCGCGGGAAGGCGAAGTCGCGCGCGCCCAGCATCTTGGGCAGGAAGTAGATCGCCAGCCCCTCGAACATCGGGATGGCGAAGAGGAACATCATCACCGTGCCGTGCATGGTGAAGATCTGGTTGTAGAGCGCCGGGCCCACGAAGGCGCTGTCGGGGGAGGCCAGCTGCGCGCGGATCAGCATGGCGAGGACGCCGCCGATCGCGAAGAAGACGAAGGCGGCGACGATGAAGCGCCGGCCGAGCACCGTGTGGTTGACCGCCGAGAAGCGGCCCCAGCCGGACGGCGTCGCCCAGATGCGCTCGAGTTCGCGCTGCTGCGCCGTCAGCGCCGGGGGCAGCGCCGCCGTCTCGCGCGGGACTTCGTCGGGCAGGAGGGGGCCGGGAACGAGGGGAAGGGCGATGTCGCTCATCGGGCGCCGTCCTCGGCCAGCCGGGCGCCGAAAGGCGCGGGCGCGGTGGCACGCGCAAGGGCGGCCTCGTAGGCGCCGCCCTCATGGGCGATGGCGGTGAAGGTCATGTCGGTGTGGCCGGTGCCGCAGAATTCCGAGCAGACGCCGCCGAACGATCCGGGACGATCGGCCTCGAGCCGGATCGTGTTCACATGGCCGGGAATGGCGTCGATCTTGCCGCCGAGGCGCGGCACCCAGAAGGAGTGGATGACGTCGGTTCCGATCACGCGGATATCGATCGGGCGCCCGGCGGGAATGTGCATCTCGTTCACCGTCTCGGTGCCGTTCTCGTAGCGGAAGCGCCAGTGCCATTGTTCGGGGATCGCCTCCACCGTGGTGACGCCGCTGCCGGGATGGGGAAGCAGGCGCTCGCCGGTGGCCAGCGCGAAGACGAGGAGCGCGCCCAGCGTCACGCCGGGAAAGGCAAGGCCGCCCCAGACGAGCCAGCGGCGCGGCGCGATGCCCTCGCCGAGGCCCGGACGCAGGAAGGCCAGCGCCACGAGCGCCATGACGAGCAGGAAGATCGCGCAGGCCCCGGCGAGCATCACCCACCAGAGCAGCGCCGTCGAACCGGCGGCGGGTCCGGCGGGATCGAGCGTCGACAGGTTGCCGGAGCAGCCGGCGACGCCAGATGCCATCGCGACCACAGCCGCCGCCCGTGCGCGGCTTCCCAACCCGAGGCGCCGCCGATGAGCAAGTCCACCTCCGATCCCAGTCCCGTCATCCAGAAGGTGGCGGAGAAGGACATCAGTTCCGCCGTGGCGATCGCCGGGCATCCCATTCACGCCATGGCCGTGCATTTCCCGATCGCCCTCGCCATCGCCACGCTCGGCGCGGACGTCTTCTACTGGTGGAGCGCCGACCCGTTCTGGCTGCGCGCCGGTCTCTGGTCGGCCGGTTTCGCCTTCGCCTTCGGCGTCGCCGCCGGGCTCGTCGGCACGGCCGAACTTCTCATCGTCGAGGGCATCCGCTCGCGCGCGGCGAGCTGGACCCACGCGATCGCCGCGATGATGTTCCTTTCGATCATCGGACTGAACTGGGGCGTGCGCCTCGCCGATCCCGAGGCGGTGCTGCCGCTGGGGCTGGCCCTGTCGGTTCTCGGCGCAGTGTTCACGGGCCTTGCGGGCTGGCACGGTGGCAAGCTGATCCTGCATCATGGTGTCGGCATCATGGTGTCAGACGATCAATGAGGCCGAGCGCGACCTCCCGCAGGCCGCCCGGCCGGAACACGAATTCCGGCAGGATGTCGAGCGGGATGTCGGGCTTGGCGAGCACCACCCAGAAGATCGCGCTCATCACCACCGAGAGCGTGACGAGACTGGCGCCGACCCGCCAATGCGCGAACCGGCCGCCCTCGTCGAAGACCGACAGAACGAGAAGCCCGATCCAGACATGGAGGGCGACGAGAAGGCCGACGAAGACGAGCTTCAGCGCGAACCAGTTGGTGAAGGTCTCGCGCGCCAGGATCAGCGCCGTGCCCGACCCGATCGCCAGGAAGGCGGCAGGCGAGATCACGGTGATGTAGGCGAACCGCGTGAAGGCATGAAGGCGGTGGAGCGAAGAGCCCTCGCCCGCCGCCTGACGCTGCCCGAGCAGGATCGGCATGAGAAGGATGCCGCCGGCCCAGATCGCCAGCGAGGCGACGTGCAGAAGCTTCAGCCAGACGATGATCATGCGCGCGAGACCCCGGCCGACGGCGCGGCGTCGACGAGGCGGCGCAGGCAGAGCAGCGCGGCGACGAGGTTCGGCACAATCGCCGGCACCCACATGAGGAGGCCGGCCAGCTGCTGGTCCTCCAGCGCGCTGACGCCGAACGGATCGGTCGAGAGGAAGTGCAGGGCGTAGAGCGGCACCGGCGCGAAGGTGATGAGCGCGCCGAGCAGACCCATCAGCGCGATGAGGGTCAGATGCGCGAGCCCGGCGCGCAGCGGCGGCGTCGAGGCGGCCATGAGGTCGCGCCAGACGAGCCAGCCGGTGCCCAGAAGCGTCGCCTCCATGACCCAGTAGACGGCATCGCTCGCCATGGCGGCGGCATAGGGCGCCGGGGCGTGCCAGACCCAGACCGCGACGACATGGGCGAGCACGAGGAGGGGAAGGCGCGCCGCCGGGGCAGGACGACGACCGGGGAAGGCCAGCGCCAGAAGCGGGGCGGCGACCGAGATCAGAAGCAGGTGATGGGCGACCCGCGCCGAGAAGAGCGCCGAGGACAAGGCGCAGAGGGGGGAGATGAAGGCCAGCGCCAGCACCAGCATCGCCAGCCCGTGCCAGCGCAGCCGGGCGTCGTCCCGTTTGCGCAGAAGTACGAACCCTGCGATCGAAGCGACGGCCAAGGCACCGATCACCATCGGATCGAGGTTCCAGGCGCGCAGCAGTTCGCCCGGCAGGGGAGCCTGTCCGCAATAGGGTACCGTCGCGGTCCAGGGTTCGGGCATTCGATCTCCATCGTCCTCGATCGTATCTCGCAGATCGAGATATCGCCGAACCGCCGGGCGGCAACGGATTGCGGCTTGAATTCGGCGTGTTTGGCCAGCGGTACGGGGAATGAAAGCGCTTCCGGTACCGACCGGAATCAGCGGCTTCGGCGGCGAGTTCGCCGTTAGGCCGATCGCCCGCTCCGTCAGCGGCGATCCCCGGACCGGGCTGCCTTGTGCGGGGGCCGCAGCGGATTGGCAACCATCCCGGGCGGATCCGACACCAGAAACATCGCCCGAACGCGAAATCGTGAGCGCTTGTTAGGAGACCTGCGTCTTTGATGGGCGCGCCGTCCCTTTCGCGGCGATCCGACCAGTCCGAGACGGTGCCGAGAAGCTGATGTCATCGATGAGCGAGCCTTCCATCCATCCGATCGTCATTGCCGGCGGGTCCGGCACGCGGCTGTGGCCGGTGTCGCGCGACTCGATGCCCAAGCAGTTCGTGCCGTTGCTCGGCTCGGGCCGCTCGACCTTCGAGGAAACGCTGCTGCGGGTTGCCGGTCCCGGCTTCGCCAAGCCGATCGTCGTCACCCATTCCGACTTCCGCTTCGTCGCGGCCGAGCAGATCGCCCGGCTCGGCATCGAGGCCGACATCGTGCTGGAGCCCGAACGCCGCGACAGCGCCCCGGCCGTCGCCGTCGGCGCGGTGATGGCGGCCGCGCGCGAGCCCGGCGCCCTCTGCCTCGTGCTCGCCGCCGACCATCTTGTCACCGAGACCGAGCTGTTCACTGGGGATTGCCGCCGCGCCGCGCAGGCCGCCGCCACCGGGCGCATCATGATGCTCGGCATCCGCCCGACCTGGCCCGCCACCGGCTACGGCTACATCGCGGCGGGCGCGAGCCTCGACATCGAGGGCGCGTTCGCGGTGGAGCGCTTCGCCGAGAAGCCCGATGCCGCCACCGCCGAGCGCTACATCGCGGACGGCTACGCCTGGAACAGCGGCAACTTCCTCTTCCCCGCCGATCTCATGCTGGCCGAGCTGGAGGCGAACGCGCCGGCCGTGGTTAAGGCGGCGCGCGGCGCGGTGGCCGGGGCGCAGCGCGATCTCGACTTCCTGCGCCTCGATCCTGTCGCCTTTGCCGGCGCGCCGCGCATCTCCATCGACTATGCGGTGATGGAGAAGACGGCGCGCGCCGGTGTGCTGCAGGCCCGCTTCGGCTGGTCCGACATCGGCTCGTGGGACGCGCTCTACGACGCCAAGCCGCAGGACGCAGACGGCAACGTGCTCGAAGGCCCGGTCTCGGTCATCGGCACCACCGGCAGTTTCGTGCGCTCCGACGAGGTGTTGACCACCGTGATCGGCCTCGACGACGTCGTCGTGGTGACGACGCCCGACGCCGTGCTCGTCGCCGCCAAGTCGAAGGCGCCCGACGTGAAGACCCTCGTCGCGCAGCTGAAGCGCGAGGGCCGGCCCGAGGCCAGCCAGCACCACCGCATCCATCGCCCCTGGGGCTGGTATCAACGCATCGACATCGGCGACCGGTTCCAGGTCAAGCACATCTGCGTCAAGCCCGGCGGCATTCTCAGCCTGCAGCGCCACTATCACCGCGCCGAGCACTGGGTGGTGGTGCGTGGCACCGCCGAGGTGACGGTCGACGGCACGGTGAAGCTCTTCCACGAGAACGAGGCCGCCTACCTGCCGATCGGCTGCACCCACCGCCTGCACAATCCCGGCAAGATCGACCTGAAGCTCATCGAGGTCCAGGTCGGCTCCTACACCGGCGAGGACGACATCGTGCGGCTGGAGGACATCTACGCCCGCGATTGAGCCGCGGCACTCGTCTCCGTCCGGTCACGGGCACCCGAGGATGATAACACCGGCCTCAGGCCGGGCGCGCTTCGAGCCTGGGAAGCGGGATCACGACGCGCGTGCCGCCTGCCGTGCCGGCCTCGATCGTCGGGGTTCCGCCGAACTGGCGCGACAGGCTGGAGACGAGCTTGCGGCCGAGGCCGCCGCCGGGCGCCCCGTCGGCGGGCATGCCGCAGCCGTCGTCCTCGATTTCCAGCACCGCCATGCGGGCGGCGTCGAAGTCGAGGCGCACCACAATGCGGCCGCTGTCGCGATCCTTGAAGGCGTGCTTCACCGCGTTCGTGGCGATCTCGTTGGCGAGGATCGCCAGATGCACCGCGTCGCGGCTTTCCACGAGGAAGGGCGAGAGATCCGTCTCGATCTCGATCGGATGCTCGGTCCCGACGGCGGCGCGAAGATCGGCGATGACGCTCTCGACGATCTCGTCGGCGCGCACCGTCGAGAGGTCGGCGCCGAGGCGCAGACGGCGCTGCGCGTTGGCGATGGTGGAGACGCGCGCCTGCGCCGCCTTCAACTGGGTGCGGACCTCCTCGTCCCGCGTGCCGGAAATCTGCAGGCCGAGCATGCCGGAGACCATGGCGAGGTTGTTGCCGACGCGGTGATTGACGTCCTGCAGCAGAAGCTCGACGCGGGCCCGCTCGCTCTCGGCCCGCCGCGTCTGCTCGACCGCATCCTGGCGCGCGGCCTCCGCCTCGCGCGTGCGGCGTCCCACCTCGGCCTCGAGATCCTGGTTCAGCCCGGCGAGGCGCGCGCGCAGCGTGTCGGACACGGCGAGCTGGCGGCGGATGAGATGCAGCGTGAAGAGGGTGAGCACCAGCGCGGCGATGGCGGCGGCGGCGATGGCCGCCGTGGACAGGCCGTTCCAGCGCTCGAGCTCGGCCTCGCGGGCGATGATGGCGTCGTCCTCGCTCTGGAGGATGCGCGAGATCATCAGCCGGATGTCGTCCATCGCCGCCTTGCCGCCGGCCGCCGACACGACGGCGACCGCATCGTCGCGGCGATCCTCGCGCACGAGCGCGACGGTGCGCGCGAGTTCGTCGAGCTTGCGTCCGAACAGCTCGCCGATGCGGGCGACGCGGCGGCCCTGCGCCTCGTCGTCGCCGACGGCCGTACCGAGCCGGGTGAGATCGCCCGCCACGGTCGCGACGGCACGCTCGTAGGGTTCGAGGAAGCTGACGTCGCCGGTGAGGATATAGCCGCGCTGGCCGGCCTCGGCATCCTGAAGCCGGCTCAGGAAGGTCAGCGCGCTCGCCTGGATGGTCGCGGCCTCGCGCATCGCCTCGACGCCGCCGCGCGCCTGGAGGTTCGACCAGAGAGCGATCGTCGCGACCACGACGAGAAGGGCGCCGACGAGCGCCGCCAGCACGCTCGTGACGGGCAGGGTGCGCGATCCGGTCCGTGGTCCCTCAGTCATGCAGCGTCCCGTTCGGACCCCATGTCCATGGATTCGAACATAGGGTGGGGATCGCGCCAAGCGAGCGTTGGCGCTCGGCGGGTTGCGACCGGTATCGGCTTTCCGAGGAAATGATGACGCTGCCGGCGCCTCGTGGAGACCGACGCGTTCCCTGCGAAGCGGTGCACGCGACAGGCAGGATGCGCATCCGTCCCGCCAAGCCTCGGCAGGGTCGTGGCGTATCAGGCGGCCGCGCTCAGGCCGGCGCGCCCTCGCCGGCGAGGAACGAGCGCAGGACGACGCCCTCGGCTTCGAGCGTGCGGCGCAGCTCGCGTGCGATCTCGACCGCGCCGGGGCTGTCGCCGTGGACGCAGATCGATTGCGCCTCGATGCGCACCATCGTGCCGTCGATCGCTTCGATCACCCCCTCACGGGCGAGCCGCAACATGCGCGCGGCGACGAGGCGGGGGTCGTGCAGAACCGCGCCGGCCTCGCGGCGCGAGACGAGTGCGCCCTCGCGCGTATAGGCACGGTCGGCGAAGGCTTCCGTGACCACCGCGAGGCCCTGGCCCCGCGCGAGATCGACCAGCGGCGAGCCCGCGAGCGCCATCAGCGTCAGCGAAGGGTCGGCGGCGCGGATGCCGGCGACGACGTCGCGCCCCTGCCGCATGTCGGCGGCGATCCTGTTGTAGAGCGCGCCGTGCGGCTTGACGTAGCCGACGCGGGTGCCGGCGGCGCGGGCCAGCGCCTGCAGCGCGCCGATCTGGTAGACGACGTCGGCAACGAGCTCGTCCGAGGCGACATCCATGTCGCGCCGCCCGAAGCCGACGCGGTCGGGATAGGAGACGTGGGCGCCGACCGCGACGCCGCGCGTCGCCGCCGCCTTCAGGGTGCGCAGGATGCCTGCGGGGTCGCCGGCGTGGAAGCCGCAGGCGACGTTGGCGGAGGTGACGAGCGCCAGCATCGCTGTGTCGTCGCCCATCGCCCAGGCGCCGTAGCCCTCGCCGAGATCGCTGTTGAGATCGATGACGGACATGGGAACCGGTCTCCTCGAATGTCGGCGAAAGGCGACGATGGGGCGGGGCGGGCGGCCGTCGATGCGACATGGCCGCACCGCCAACGCCGCCGCTGCCGGGCGACCGCCGCCGCACCGGTTTTGGCCGTTCCGCGCGGGCGGTGCAAGCGGTTGCCGGGGGAGGGCGGGCCAGCGGTCGTGGCGGGAGCGACCGCACGCCGCGCACGATCGCCAGAGACGCTCAGCATGTCGCGCCCACCGCCTTGGATCGCCCCGAGATCGAAGGCTCCGATGCGACGCCCGGGACGTGCGTCGAGTCGACACCGCCGCCGCGACAGGTTGCGCGTCGGCGGCCGGCGGGAACCCCGTGCCTTACCGTGCGCTCTCCTGCGACGCGTCCCACGCGGCGGGGACGCGAGCATCCGCCAGGATACGCAGCGGCCCTCTGGCAAACGCGCGGCCGATCCACGCCACCCACCAGCGATCGAAGACCGCGATCGGCACGGCGAGGAGAAGCGTGCCACCCATCGTCACGAGGAAGGTCGCGCCGATCTGGACGGATCGACCGAAAGCCGCCGTCGCCTCGGAGGTCATGCTGGAGACCGAGCAGATGACGATGATCTGGCCGAGATAGAGGCCGAAGGCATGCCGCCTTCGGCACGCCCGATCAGGCGTCCACGCTCCCTTTTCTGACCGCCAGCCTCGATGCCGTGCGGGGCGCCTTCAGATAGGTCGCGTCGATCATGACGGTCCCGGGATCGGCACCGACTGCGACCAGCCCTTCCATCATTCGGAGGAAGACGCCCATCTCGCCCCAACGCTTCCAGCGATTGTGAAGCGTCTTTGCGGGTCCGTAATCCCTCGGCGCGTCCCGCCAGCGCAAGCCGTCGCGGTCGATGAAGATGATGCCGCTTGGAACCTGGCGGTCATCAACCCGCGGCCTGCCGTATCGCCATCGATCGGCCTCCCATTCCTCGCTACCTGACTCAATCATGATATCGATCCTGACGAAGCCAAGAGGCCCCGGCGGACGTCGGGGCGTCGAGCGAACGTCGGCGTCGGGGGCCTCCCATCGCGAGGCTGCCGGCGATGGGGAGCGGAACGCTCGATGCCGTCCGCTCACGGCGTTGCCGCCACCTGATCTCTCACGAGGAACGGGGCGCCGGGCGGCCCGGCCCCCCGTTCCTTCCGCACCGCGCTGAAGGCCGCGTCACTTCATGTTGGCGTCGAAAATCCGGTCGAATTCGCCCGTCACCTTGGCGAGGTGCAGCCACTGGTCGACATAGGCCTTGAAGTCGCTGTCGCCGCGCGGCAGCAGGATGCCCATCTCGCCGTATTGCAGAGGCTGGTCCGGGTTCACCGCGCAGAGGCCGGGATGCAGCTTCTCCTGCAGCTTCACCTCGACGGACTCGGCGACCATCACGTCGGCGCGGCCCTCCGCGATTTCCTGCCAGATGACCCGGTTGTCGGGGAAGAGCTGGATCTGCGCGTTGGCGAGGTTGGCGCGGGCGAACTTCTCGTTCGTGCCGCCGGGGTTCACCACGACGCGGGTCGCCGGCTGGTTGATCGCCTCCGCCGTCTGGTATTTCGAGACGTCGTCGCAGCGCACGATCGGCGCCTTCCCGTTCACCAGATACATCTGCGAGAAGAAGGCCTCGCGCTGGCGCGGCAGCGTCACCGAAATGCCGCTCATCGCCACGTCGCACTTGGACTTGAAGTCGGCCAGGAGGTCCGACCACTTGGTCTGGATGAAGACGGCCTCGGCATCGAGCGACTTGGCGAGCGAGCGGGCGAGATCGATGTCGATGCCGACGAAGTCGTTGGCACCGTCGGGCCGGTAGGAGAAGGGCCGGTAGTCGCCGGTCGTGCAGACGTTGAGAACCTTGCGCTCGACGACCTGATCGAGGCGCGACGGCCCGTCCGCGGCGAAACCTTGCGTCGTCGCAAGCGCCATCAGCGCACCGGCCGCCAACCGCGACATCATCGAACCCAAGATCATTGCGTACACCTCATCTGTCCCAGCGATTCCGGTGCCGCCAGCTTACGGGACCGGGACGAGGCCCGTCCAGATCATCGGGCATGTCCGCTCGTCGTCGGGGGGGCCCGGCACGCCGGTGGCGTCTTCGCCAAGACCCGACCGCCAGCCGATCGGATCGGGATCATCGGTCGTGTCTCGAGCGGGCCTTCGACACCCGATCGCGAACGCCGCCCGAATGACCGGGCGGACATCCGCCACGCCGACACCGGAACGTTAAAGTTTCGATCGCAGACTAAAGGAAGCACCAGACAGTTTCCGGACCGAGCGCTTGCCCCTGCCAGATGACGCGACCATTCACCTCTGCGCCCTCCTTTCGAGTGCGGCGTTCGGTGCGATGTTCGTGGCGCTGTGGCTGATCCGGGGGCGCGAAGCCTACTATCTCCTCTGCGGCGCCGCGGCGCTGACCTACGCCGCGACGCTCGCCGGGCTGATGGTCCCGGATCGCGGAGCCGGCCTGTCGACGCTCCTCTTCATTGGGCTCGGCGCCTACAACAGCTACCTCCTCGCCGCCGTCCGCGCGTTCGAGGGGCGGCGCGTGATGGATGCGTGGATTGCCGCGCTGCCGATCCTGTCGGGCGCCGCATTCGGCGTCTTCGCGCTGTCGTCCGGCACGTTGGCGGCCGGGCAGACCGCCAATTCGGTGGTGCTCGGCCTCTCGACGCTGGGCGTGGGGCTGGTCTTGTGGCGGACCCGCGGTTCGCGCGCGCCGCGCAGCCGACGCCTGCTCGCGATCTTCCAGCTCGCCTACGTGCCGGCCTATGTCGTCTCGGTGATGCTGTCCCTGTCGATCGATGTCGGCATCGACTGGCTGGCGCTCGTGCCGCTTCTCAGCGACCAGCTATTGCTGGGCGTCCTCAACATCGCCCTCCTGGCGATGCCGGGCGAGCGCGCCGAAGCCGCGTTGAACGATGCGGCCTTGCGGGATCCGATGACCGGCGCCTGGAACCGGGCGGGTCTGGCCAAGCTCGAGGCGTCGCTGCGCGGACCGGTCGCGGTGATCGTCTTCGACGTCGATCATTTCAAGGCGATCAACGACGGACACGGCCATGCCGCGGGCGACGCGGTCCTGACGGCGCTCGTGAGGGGGGCGCAGGCCGTCCTGCCGCCCGGCGCGCATCTGGTGCGGCTCGGCGGCGACGAGTTCGCCGCGGTGGTGCCGGGCGCGCTCGACACCGAGACGGCCCGCGAGATCGCCGAACGATTGCGCCGGCTGGAGACGCCGCAGCCGGGCTGCACGATCAGCCTGGGCATGGCGTGGTCCGAGCCTGCCGAGATCGGCCTGGCCAAGGCCCTGTCGCGCGCCGACGAGAGGCTCTACCGCGCCAAGGCGGCGGGACGGAACCGGGTCGCCGCCTGAAGCTCTCGAATGGTGCCAGTGTCGGCCGACGTCAGACGAGCCGGTATCCGATGCCGGGCTCCGTCAGGATCAGGCGCGGCGCGGCCGGATCGTCCTCGAGCTTCTGGCGGAGCTGGCCGACATAGACGCGCAGATACTGCGTGTTGCCCTCGCTGGCCTGTCCCCAGACCTCGCGCAGGAGCTGGCCGTGAGTGACGACCTTGCCCATGCTGCGGAAGAGGACGGCGAGGACGTCGAACTCGCGCCGCGTCAGCTTCACTTCGTCCGGGCCTCGCCGCACCACGTGGGCGGCGATGTCCAGAACGATGTCGCCCGACACGAAGGGGCCGCCCTCAACGGCCGGCTTGCGATGGCGAAGCGCCGCGCGAAGGCGCGCCATCAGCTCGCCGACGCCGAAGGGTTTCTCGACATAGTCGTCGGCGCCGAGGTCGAGCGCCCGCACTTTTTCCGACTCCCGGTCGCGGGCGGAGAGAACGACGATGGGCACGTCGGAGGTGCGGCGCAGGCGCTGGATCACGGCCATGCCGTCGATGTCCGGCAGGCCGAGATCGAGCACGAGCGCGTCCGGCTTCAATTCCGTGGCCATCGACAAGGCCTGCATCCCGTTCATCGCCTGCACGACGTGGTAGCCCTCGGCGGTCAGCGAGGGCTTGAGGAAGCGGTGGATCGCCGGCTCGTCGTCCACCACGAGGATCGTCTGTCGGGTCATGACGGTGTTTCCTGTCGCGCCGGCAGGCGGATGCGGAAGGTGGCCCCCGCGGGGCGCGCGGGATCGGGCGGCAAGAGCTCGACGGTTCCGCCATGTGCCTCGACGATGCCCCTGGTGATGGCGAGGCCGAGGCCCGCGCTCTCGCCGCCGTCGGCCGCCGAGCGCCGCGCCCGGGTGAACTTCTCGAACACGTGGGACCGCAGGTCAGCGGGCACGCCGGGGCCGTCGTCGGCGATGTCGACGACGACGCTGCCGTCCGCCTCGCTCCGCGCGGTCAGCATAATGGTGGCATTCGGCCCGGCATGGCGGACGGCGTTGCCGACGACGTTGCCGATCGCCTGGTCGAAGAGGCCGGCGTCGACGAAGGCGAGGAGGGGCGCGGCGGGGCCGGGCACGTCGAAGCGTTGGGTTGCCCCCCGCTTGCGGGCGAGGTCGACGATCCGCGAGAGTGCTTCGCCGACGTCGATCCAGTCGCGGTTCAGTTCGAGCGCTCCGGCCTCGAGCCGCGTCATCGACAGGAGATTGCGCACCATCTGGTCGAGATGGCGGGCCTCGTCGCGGATCTGCCCGAGAAGGTCGATGCGGGCGTCGCGGTCGAGCCGGTCCTCGTAATCGATGAGGGCCGTCGCGGATCCCAGCACCGAGGCGAGCGGTGTGCGGAAGTCGTGGCTGATGGAGGCGAGAAGGATATTGCGCACCCGTTCGGTCTCGGCGGCGGTGCGCGCGGTGCGCACCTCGGTCGAGAGCAGTGCGCGGTGGAGGGCGGCGGCGGTCTGCTCGGCCAGCGCGGCGAGCAGCGTGCGCGCCTCGAGCCCCAGGGGCGCGCCGTCGCTCGCGCGCTCGATGCCGAGGACGCCCACCTGCCCGTCGGGCGCTGCGAGCGGCAGGAAGGTCCAGCCGCTGTTCGGCAGGGTCTGCGTGCCCGCGCCTGCGTTCTCGCCGCGCTCGAAGGCCCAGCGGGCGGCCGCGCGGGCCGGGGTGTCGAGGCGGTCGTCCGGCGGCCAGGCGGCGGCGATCTCGAGATCGCCGCCCCCGGGACGCAGCAGCACGCAGGCCCGGCC
>NZ_BBWH01000018.1 GCF_001463705.1 Aureimonas sp. AU12
ACGCAGGCCCGGCCGATCGCGGCGTTGATCTCGGTGGTCGCCGCCTCCATCACCCGCTCGGCCCCCGGCAGCGCGGAGAGCCCGCGGGTGAAGGCGTAGAGCCGGCGGGCGGCCCGTGTGCGCGCCGCCGACGCCCGCATCTGCTCGCGGGCCTGGCCCGCCACCGCCGAGATCGAGACGGCGATGATGAGGAAGATGGCGAGCGCCAGCACCTCGTGCGGACGCGCCACGCTGAAGCTGCCGGTCGGGTCGATGAAGAAGAAGTTGTAGGCCGCAAACGACAGGAAGGAGGCAAAGACCGCCGGCCAGACCCCGTAGGCGATCGCCGGCACGAGCACGGCGAGGAGGTAGAGCATGGAGAGGTTCGGTAGCGGAACGAAGCGCAGCATCTGCGTGCCCAGAAGGGTCGCCGCCGCCACGCAGCCGGCCGCGGCCGCATAGCCGGCAAACGAGCCCGCGCCCGGCAGCCGCCGCGCCGCCGCGGCGACCTCCGCGTCTTCCGTCAGCACGTGAATCGAGACCCCAGACGCGCGCCGCACCAGCGCGTCCGCCAGGCTTGGTCCCGGCCACGGGCGCCACGATCCCTTGCGCCGCGCCTTGCCGACGACGATCTGCGTGACGTTCTCGAACCGTGCGAAGCGCAGGAGTTCGGCCGGCAGGTCGGACCCGACGAGATGCTGGGTCTCGGCGCCGAGGGTCTTGGCCAGTTGCATGGCGGCCTCGAGGCGCGTCGCCTCGGCCTCGTTCAGCGTGACGCCCGGACGCTCGATCGTCAGCGCGAACCACGGGGCGTCGAGCAGGTCGGCGAGGCGCTTGGCGCCGCGCACCAGCCGTTCGGCGGCATCGTTCGGCCCGAGGCAGACGAGCAGGCGCTCGCCCGCCGCCCACGGTCCCTCGATCGCTCCGCCCTGCATGCGCTCCAGAAGGTCGCTGTCGACGCGCGCGGCGACCTGCCGCAGCGCCAGCTCGCGCAGCGCCGTGAGGTTGGAGGGCTTGAAGAAGTTCTGCGTCGCGCGCGTCGCGGTGTCCTCGACATAGACCTTGCCCTCGGCGAGCCGGCGGATCAGCTCGTCGGACGGCAGGTCGACGAGCACGATCTCGTCGGCCACCTGCAGCGTCGTGTCGGGCACCGTCTCGCGGACCCTGACGCCCGTGATACGCTGGACCACGTCGTTGAGGCTCTCGACGTGCTGGACGTTCATCGTGGTCCAGACGTCGATCCCGGCCTCCAGAAGCTCGGCAACGTCCTGCCAGCGCTTGGGGTGCCGCGATCCCGGCACGTTCGAGTGGGCGTATTCGTCGACGAGGAGAAGCGAGGGCTTTCTCCCCAGTGCCACGTCGATGTCGAACTCGGGCACCAGACGGCCCCGATACGGGACGCCTTTGCGGGGCAGCACCTCGAGGTCGGCGATCATCGCCTCCGTCTCGGCCCGTCCGTGCGTCTCGACGAGCCCCAAGAGGACGTCGCGCCCCGCCCGCTTCGCGGCCCGCGCGGCCTGAAGCATGGCGAAGGTCTTGCCGACGCCGGGCGCGGCGCCCAGAAACAGACGCAGCTTGCCGCGCCCCTCGCGCTCGGCATGGGCGAGAAGGGCATCGGCGGAGGCGCGGGGTGTCTCGTCCCTGGTCATGATCCGTCCGTTCCATGCGCGGCTTCGCTCGTCCTGTCCACACCGACGCGCGAAAGGGCGCCCGCGCGGCGCCCTTCGTTTCTCATCGCCGGCCGGCCGCCTATCAGCCGGCCGCCTATCAGCCGGCTGCCGATCAGCCGGCTGCCGATCAGCCGGCCGGCGTCGCGGCCGAGGCCGTGGGCGTCTCGCCTTGCGGCATTGGAGCGGGCGCCAGCGCATCGAGGGCCATGTTGACGGCGAGGACGTTGACGCGGGGTTCGCCGAGGATGCCGAGGGTCCGCCGGGTGATGCTCTCCGTGATGATCCGCTCCACGGTATCGGGGGCGACGCCGCGGGCGGCGGCGATGCGAGCCACCTGGATGGCTGCGAAGGCCGGCGAGATATCGGGATCGAGGCCGCTGCCGGAGGTGGTGATGGCATCGGCGGGGAGCACGGCGGCACCCGTCGCCTGCCTCATCGCCTCGCCGTCGGCGGTGAGGCGCTCGGCCAGCTTGGCGCTGGTCGGGGCGAGATTCGTGCCCGACGATGCCGATCCGTCGTAGCCGGTGCCCGCCGCCGACGGACGGGGATGAAGGTAGCCTGGTTGCGCGAACGACTGGCCGATCAGCGAGGAGCCGACGGCCACCCCATCGCGCGAGACGAGGCTGCCGCTCGCCTCGCCCGGAAAGACGGCTCCGGCGACGGCGGTCATCGCGAGCGGATAGAGGAGGCCGAGCAGGACGGTGAGGAGGCCGAGGAGCGTGGCCGCGGCGCGGATCTGGGACACCATGTGTGTTCTCCTTGGGAGGGGTCAGGCGAGGCCGATGGCGGAGACGGCGAGATCGATGAGCTTGATGCCGGCGAAGGGCACCAGGATGCCGCCGAGGCCGTAGATCAGGAGATTGCGCCGAAGCACCGTCGCAGCATCCATCGGGCGGTAGGGCACGCCGCGCAGCGCCAGCGGGATCAGCGCCACGATGACGAGCGCGTTGAAGATGACGGCCGAAAGGATCGCGCTTTGCGGCGAGGCGAGGCCCATCACGTTGAGGACGCCGAGCTGCGGGATCGCGGCGATGAACAGCGCCGGAATGATCGCGAAATACTTGGCGACGTCGTTGGCGATGGAGAAGGTCGTCAGCGCGCCCCGCGTCATCAGGAGCTGCTTGCCGATGCCGACGATCTCGATAAGCTTGGTCGGGTCGCTGTCGAGATCGACCATGTTGCCGGCTTCGCGCGCGGCCTGCGTGCCCGTCTGCATGGCGACGCCGACATCGGCCTGCGCCAGCGCGGGCGCATCGTTGGTGCCGTCGCCGCACATGGCGACGAGCCGGCCCTGGCGCTGCTCGTTGCGGATGTAGTTCAGCTTGTCCTGCGGGGTCGCCTCGGCGATGAAGTCGTCGACGCCGGCTTCCGATGCGATCGCGGCGGCGGTCACCGGGTTGTCGCCCGTCACCATCACCGTGCGGATGCCCATGCGCCGAAGCTCGGCGAAGCGCTCCTTGATGTCGGGCTTCACCACGTCCTTGAGATGGATGACGCCGATGAACCTACCGTTCTCGGCCAGCCCCAGCGGCGTGCCGCCGGACTTGGCGATGCGCTCCACCGCGGCCGTGAAGGCCTGCGGCTCGGGAACCTCGCGTCCGGCGCTCTCTCGGACGAACCTGCGGATCGCGTCGACCGCACCCTTGCGGATGGTCTTGCCGCCCCTGTCGACGCCCGACAGTCGGGTCGAGGCCGAGAAGGGGATGAAGGTGGCGTCGGCCGGGGGCGCCTCCGGCACGACGATGCCGTACGTCTCCCGGGCGAGCACGAGGATCGAGCGCCCTTCGGCCGTCTCGTCGGTGAGCGAGGCCTCGACGGCGATCTCGGCGGCTTCGGTCTCGCTCACCCCTTCGACGGCGACGAACTCGGACGCCATGCGGTTGCCGAAGGTGATCGTGCCCGTCTTGTCGAGAAGCAGCGTGTCGACGTCGCCCGCCGCCTCCACCGCCCGTCCCGACATGGCGAGAACGTTGTGGCGGATGAGCCGGTCCATGCCGGCGATGCCGATGGCCGAGAGAAGGCCGCCGATCGTCGTCGGAATGAGCGTGACCAGCAGCGCGATCAGGATCGGCACGGAGATGGCGGCCTGCGCGTAGGCCGAGAAGCCCGTCAGCGTCACGACGGCGACGAGGAAGATCAGCGTCATGCCGACGAGGAGGATGGTCAGCGCCAGCTCGTTCGGCGTCTTCTGGCGCTCGGCGCCTTCGACGAGCGCGATCATGCGATCGAGGAAGGAGGAGCCGGGCGCTGCGGTGATGCGCACCACCAGCCAGTCGGAGACGACGGTGGTGCCCCCGGTGACGGCCGAGCGGTCGCCGCCGGCCTCGCGGATCACGGGCGCGGATTCGCCGGTGATCGCGGCCTCGTTGACCGAGGCGATGCCCTCGACGATCTCGCCGTCGCCGGGCACGAGGTCGCCGGTCTCGACGAGGACGAAGTCGCCGACCTTGAGATCCAGCGCCGACACGGACTGGACTTCCGCGCGATCTCGAGGGTTCGCCAGCCTCCTGGCCAGCGTGTCGGTGCGGGCCTTGCGAAGGCTGTCGGCCTGCGCCCGGCCGCGCCCCTCGGCGATCGCCTCGGCGAAGTTGGCGAAGAGCACGGTGAACCAGAGCCAGGCGGTGATCTGCCCGGTGAAGAGGAGCGGGTTGCCGAGGGCGACGTCGCGCACGAAGAGGACGGTGACGACGGCGGCGACGACCTCGGTGACGAAGATCACGGGATTGCGCAGGAGCGCGGCCGGATTGAGCTTCTTGAAGGCATCGACGGTGGCTCGGCCGACGAGATCGGGCCGGAAGGTGGACGTGGCGGCTTTGGCAGCCATGGGAGTGGGTCCTTGGACGCGGCCGCACGCGGCCGAGGGATAAGAGAGGAAAAGGGGGGATGGGGCCTCGCCGGGGCGGCGGGGCCTTGTGATCGTCGGACGATCCGGGGTCGTCAGAAGGTCTGGCCGGCGAGCATCTGCACCTGCTCGGCGATGGGGCCGAGGGCGAGCGCCGGGAAGAACTGGAGCCCGCCGAGGATCAGGATGATGCCGGCGAGAAGTCCGACGAAGAGCGGCGTGTGCGTCGGGAACGTGCCCGAGGAGGGGGCAAGCCGGGGCTTGGCGACCAGCGATCCGGCGATCGCCATCATCGGCACGATGGTGGCGAAGCGGCCGAGGAGCATGGCGAGGCCGAGCGTCGTGTTCCACCAGGGCGAGTTCGCCGAGAGACCGCCGAAGGCCGATCCGTTGTTGCCGGCCGCCGACGTGTAGGCGTAGTAGATCTCCGACAGCCCGTGCGGCCCGGCATTGCCGAGGCCGGCCAGCGCGGCCGGCAGGACCGCCGCGACCGACGAGAAGCCGAGGATCGCCACGGGCAGGATCAGGATCGCGAGGATCGCCATCTTCATCTCCTTCGCCTCGATCTTCTTGCCGAGATATTCGGGCGTGCGCCCGACCATCAGGCCGGCGACGAAGACCGCGACGATCGCGATGACCAGAATGCCGTAGAGGCCCGAGCCGACGCCGCCCGGCAGGATCTCGCCGAGCATGATCAGGACCATCGGCACCATGCCGCCGATCGGCGTGAAGGAGCCGTGCATGGCATTGACCGCGCCGTCCGAGAGACCCGTCGTCACCGCGGCGAACATCGCGGACGCCGCGATCCCGAAGCGGACCTCCTTGCCCTCCATGTTGCCGCCCGAAGGGTCGAGGCCGGCGCCGACGAGGATCGGCGTTCCCGCGCTTTCGGCCCAATAGGCGACGCCGACGCCCGTGACGAGGAGCAGCGCCATGACCGAGAGGATCGCCACGGCCTGCCGCCGGTCGCCGATGACGCGGCCGAAGGCGAAGACCATCGCGGTGGAGACCACGAGCATCTGCCAGATCGTCAGCGCGTTGGAGAGCGGCGAGGGGTTCTCGTAGGGGTGCGCCGAGTTGGCGTTGTAGAAGCCGCCGCCATTCGTGCCGAGCTGCTTGATGGCGAGCTGCGAGGCGACGGGCCCGAGCGCCAGCGTCTGCTCGGCGCCTTCCAGCGTCTGGACGGTGGCGGAGGCGCGGAGCGTCTGCGGCGTGCCCATCGAGACCTGCCAGAGGCCGGTGACGACCGCGAGCGGCAGGAGGATGTAGAGGGTCGCCCGCGTCATGTCGGCGAAGAAGTTGCCGACGGTCTTGGCCCCCGAGCGCGCGAAGGACCGCACCAGGGCCACCGCCAGCGCCATGCCGGTCGCCGCCGACAGGAAGTTCTGCACGGTGAGGCCGGCCATCTGGCTGAGATGGCTCATCGTCGTCTCGCCGCCGTAGCTCTGCCAGTTCGTATTGGTCACGAAGGACACGGCGGTATTGAAGGCGAGATGCGGGGTCAGGCCGGAAAAGCCCTGCGGGTTCAGGGGCAGCGCGCCCTGGAATCTCAGGAGCAGGTAGAGAAGAAGGAAGCCGCCCGCGTTGAAGGCGAGCATGGCCAGCGTATAGCCGAGCCAGGATTGCTCCTTGCCGGGATCGATGCCGGCCAGACGGTAGAAGCCGCGCTCGAGCGGGCCGAGGATCGGCGTGAGGAACGTGCGCTCGTTCGCGAAGACACGCGCCATGAAGGCGCCGAGCGGGATCGCGACGGCGAGCACCGCCGCGAGGATGACGAGAATCTGCAGCCAGCCCATGAGCGTCATGGCACCTGCCTTTCAAGAATCGGAAGGGGTCAGAACCGCTCGGGTCGCACGAGGGCGAACACGAGGTAGCCGGCGAGTGCGAGCGCGACGGCGCCGCCGAGGACGAGATCGAACACGCGTCAGGCCTGCCCGGCCCAGCGCGCGTAGGCGCCCATCAGCGCGAAGAAACCCAGCCCCGTGGCCAGATAGAGAAGATCGAACATGGATGAGCCCTCCTTTGGGGACGGCTCACCAAGTGGACCCGATCGGCATAAAGGATCCATACGAGTTTTCGGGACCGCTGGGCCTTCGTCGCGCGGCTGCTGCCAAGCTGGTCGGCTGACCGCGACACGTCCGGGCTGGCCCGTTCGCGGCGTTCATCGAACGGCGCGCAACCCTGTCCCGGATCGGGCGGTGGATCCGTCATCATGCGGTAAAAAGAGAACCGGTGCGGTGCGCAGGGCAGCCCCGACAGCCGTCTTCGTCTGGCCGGCTGCCGTTTGGAAGATCGGATGCAACTTCGTTATCAGTGGGGTCTTTGCCCCATCAGGTCCGGCGTATCACGAAGATCCTGCGTTCGGGTCCGGACTGCAGGTCGCCGCGCCACCGACATGTCTCGAAGCCGCACCCCGCGCCAGCTTCGGTCTGCGCCTTCGGAGAAGGCGGGGTCGAGCGATCGCCGTCCGGCCACCGACACAGCCCCGCACGGGTTCGGAAACCGAGGCTTGAACCCAAGTCGAAACGCCGGACCCGGCGGGACCGTCCCGCCAGGTCCCGACCTCCCGCCTCATTTCAGCAGCGGCGCGATCCGGTCCGTCATCGCGGCGGCGGCCGCGTCCGGCGTCATTGCGCCGTTGCCGATCGCCGTCATGTCGTCGAGCACGGTCTGGCTGATCTTCACGCCGTTCTGGCCCGGCCAGGCGAACCACGGAAAGGCGCGCCCGATCTGCCGGGCGCTGGTCTCGAAGCTCGGATTGGCGTCGTAGAAGCCGCGCAGCGTCGCCACGGCTTTCGCATTGGAGGGCATGTAGCCGGTCTGCTCCACGACAAAGGCCTGGATGTCCGGGCTGGTGCCGAAGAGCAGGTAGTCGAAGGCGGCGGCCCGCTTGGCCGGGTCGTCGGTGAGGATCACCGCCGCCATGCCGCCCGAGGCCACGCCGCCGCCGTCCTTCAGCACGGGCATCTCCGCGGTGCCCCAGGCGAAGCGGTCGCCGATCTCGCGCGAGAAGGAGCGCACCGCAGCGGTCGAGTTGAAGTAGAGGCCGACCTTGCCGGCGAACATTTCCTGGCGCGCCGCCTTGTCGGCGATCGGCTGCTGGCCGCCCTCGTCGAAGAAGCGCCGGTAGGTCCGCAGCGCCTCGCGCGCGCCCTCCTGCGCGAAGGCGATCTGCGTGCCGCCGGGCTCAATCGGCGCGAGGCCGTTCGTGGCGAGGAGGTTCTGCGTCATCCAGTCGTCGTCGCCGAGCGAATAGTACATGCCGGTGACGCCGCCGCCGAGCGCCTGGATCTTCGCGGCCAGCGCGATCGTCGCGTCCCACGTCTTCGGCATGGCATCGGGATCGCCGCCGGCCTTCGCCACGAGGTCGCGGTTGTAGAACATGACGGGCGTCGAACTCGTCCACGGCAGGCCGTACTGGACGCCGTCGACCTGCGTCAGCTTGAGGATGGCGTCGGTGTAGCCGAGCGCGGCCATGTCCTGGCCCGCCGTCACGTCGTCCAGCGGCTCGACCATGCCGCGCGCCACGAGATTGCGCAGGAGATGCGACCCGACCATGAACACGTCCGGCGCCTCGCCCGCGAGGCTCTGGCGGATCACCGACACCAGACCCTCGCCGTAGTCGGTGGAGGGCGCCTGGAAGGTGATCTTCACCTCGGGGTGGGTTTCCATGTAGCGGCGCGCGATCTCGCCCTGCCACTGCGCATGGTGCGGCCAGGCGTGGAGGACCGTGAGGTCGACGGGTTGCGCGGCGGCGGGCGCGGCGATGGCGAGGCCGAGCATCGCGGACAGGATGAGGGTCTTCATGGTCGTTCCCTTCGAGTGACGGGCTTCAGGTCTGCGCGCGCACGGACAGGCCGCGCACGAGGTGGCGTTGGAAGAACAGGAAGCCGAGCACCAGCGGTGCGGTGACGATCACCCCGCCCGCCATCAGCGCGCCGACATTGCCCGTGGTCTCGCCCGAGGCGCGGAAGGCGAGAAGCCCGAGCGGCGGGGTCATCATCTCGGTCCTCGTCACCACCACCAGCGGCCAGTAGAGATCGTTCCAGTGTGCGATCACGCTGATCGTCGAGAAGGCGGCCACCGCCGGCCAGGCCGCCGGCAGCATCAGGCGCCAGACGATGGCGAGCTCCGAAAACCCGTCGAGCCGGGCGGCATCGAGCACCTCGTCGGGGTAGCCGAGGAAGAATTGCCGGAACAGGAAGATCGCGAAGGCCGAGACGGTGAAGGGCAGGATCAGCGCGGTGTAGCTGTTGAGGAGGCCGGCCTGCGCGATCGCCAGATAGAGCGGGATCGCCGGCACCTGGATCGGGATCATCAACGCCACGACCACCGCACCGAACAGCAGCGAGCGGCCGCGGAAGGGCAGCTTGGCGAGCGCGTATCCGGCGGGCGCCGCGACGAGGATCTGCAGCACGAGGATCGTTCCGCACACCACCGCGCCGTTGAGCATGAAGCGCAGGAGCGGCTGGCTGCTCAGCGCTAGGGCGTAGTTGGCGGCCGCCCCGGCCAGGCTCGGGCTCGGCAGGAACGATCCGTCATAGACCGTGCCGGACGCGGCGAGGCTCACCGCGACCATCACCACGAAGGGCATGAGGGTCAGCGCCGCCGCAAGGCCGAGCGCGGCGGTGGACAGCCAGCGGCGCAGGCGCGGCGCTCCCGGGCGGCGGCCGTCAGCCATGCGAGCCCGTCCGGTCGAAGAGGCGCACCTGCAGGATCGACAGGAGGCCGACGACGCCGAGGAAGACGACGGCGAGCGCGGCGGCCGCGCCGACGTCGAAATAGCGGAAGGCCTGCTGGTAGAGCGTATAAAGCAGCATGTCGGTCGCGCCGCTCGGGCCCCCTTGCGTCAGGACGGCGACGGTCTCGAACTCCGAGACGCTCCGGATCAGCGTGATCACGGTGACGAACAGCGTCACGGGCGCCATCGTCGGGAAGGTGACGAGCGTGAACCGGCCCCAGCCGCGATCCGCCCCGTCGAGCGCCGCCGCCTCGTAGAGCTGCCGGTCGATCGTGGCGAGGCCCGCGAGGAACAGGAGCACGTTGTAGCCGAGCATCTTCCAGACGCCGATCACCGCCAGCGTGCCGAGCGCCGTCCGGGGATCCGACAGGAAGCGCACCGTCTCGAAGCCGAGCAGCGTCAGCGCCGCGTTCGCGATGCCGAAGGAGGGATGCAGCACCACCTCCCAGGCGGTCGCCATGGCGACGAGCGTCGCGGTGACCGGCAGGAAGAACACGGTCTGGAACAGGGGGCGCAGCCGTCCCTGCCCCTGAAGCAGGAGGGCGAGCCAGAAGGCGCCGGCAACGCTCACCGGGGCGACCGTCAGCACGTAGACCGCCGTGTTCGCCAGGCTGTTGCGAAGGCCGGGATCGCTGGCCAGCGCCGCGTACTGGGCGGTGCCGACCCAGTCGAAGCCCGGCATGCCGAACTGGTAGTCGGTCAAGGACAGGCCGAGCACGGCGATCGACGGACCGATCAGGAGCGCGACGAGGAAGAAGGCGGCCGGAAAGGCGAGCATCGCGCCGACGCGGTGTCGATGGCGCAAGGCGGCGCTCACGCCACGGCCTTTTGCGGCGAGACGACGGCGCCCCGCCCGGTCTCGGCTGCGGGAAAGACATGGACGGCATCGAGCGCGAAATGCAGGATCCCTTCGCTGCCGGGGGGCCATTGGCCGATGGCTTCGGAGGGAATGCGGATCACGCAGCCCACCGAACCCTCGACCGTGCGCACGAAGAGATGGGCTTCGACGCCGGCATGCTCGGCATGATCGACGACGACGGGCAGGCCGGGCAGGCCCGGTCCCTGACGCTGGCGAATGGCGGCATGTTCGGGACGGAACGCGACGACCCCCTCGATGCCGCCGAGCGCCTGTCCGGCGAGGATGATGTCGCCGCTCGCGGTGCGTTCGCCGATCGCCGCCCGCAGGGCTTCCGCGTCGATGACGTTGAGATGCGGCTGCGACAGGAAGCGCGCGACGTCGAGATCAACCGGGTGCCGGTAGAGCTCGTCCGGGGTCCCGATCTGCCGGACCCGGCCGTCGAACATGACGACGACGCGGTCGGAGATCGCCATCGCCTCCGACTGGTCGTGGGTGACGAACAGCGTCGTCGCGCCGATCCGCTTCTGGAGGGCGCGAAGGTCGGAGCGCGTGCGGTTGCGCAGGGCGGCGTCGAGATTGGCGAGCGGCTCGTCGAGAAGAAACAGCTGGGGCTCTCGGATCAGGGCGCGGCCGAGCGCGACGCGCTGCCGCTGTCCGCCCGAGAGGTCGGCGGGGCGGCGATCGAGGAGTTCGGTGATGCCGAGCTGCGCCGCCGTCGCCTCCACGCGGTCGCGGATCGAGCGATGCCGGGCGCGGATGCCCGGCGACAGAATGCGGGCGAGCGCCGGTCGCTCGAACGCGGAGAGCTCGCGCATCACGAGCGGGGCGGCGAGATTGTCCCGGCAGGACATGTGCGGATAGAGCGCGTAGGACTGGAAGACGAAGGCGACCTCGCGATCCTTGGGCGCCAAGCCCTCGACCGATCGTCCGCCGACGAGGATTTCGCCGGCCGCGACCGGCTCCAGCCCGGCGATGGCGCGCAGCAACGTCGACTTGCCGCAGCCCGACGGCCCGAGAATGGATACGAACTCGCCCGGCCGAACGTCGAACGAGGCCTCGTGGAGCGCGGTCTTGGAGCCGTATCGGCAGGTCAGGCCTCGAAGGCTGAGGCTCTGCGGCGGGTCCCTCATGCGCGGCGGGATCTCGCGAACCTGCTCAGGTGCCTCTGCGTCATTCCCAACTCCCGAACGCGTCGACGTCACCCGATCCC
This sequence comes from Aureimonas sp. AU12, assembly GCF_001463705.1. Taxonomy (GTDB): domain Bacteria; phylum Pseudomonadota; class Alphaproteobacteria; order Rhizobiales; family Rhizobiaceae; genus Aureimonas. The sequence goes on from NZ_BBWH01000018.1 coordinate 11,302, forward strand.
TGCTCGAAGGGAGCGGTTCGCTCCTTCATTGAGATAGCCTTTGCGGCGCCCGATCAATGCCTTGCGACGGATGGCCACGTCCGCTCGCAGACCGGCGGCGCCGGCGCATCCTCCGCGTCTCCATCGATGGCATCGACGACGGCTGCAGGGGGACGACTCGGCGGACGCGCGCGTCCGCCCTCATCGAGGTCTCCGGTTCGCCCGATCACCGTCTCTGCATCCCGGAGCACGGAGCGCGCGCCCGGAGCCGGCCGCCCTCGTCTGCGGATGTCGTCTCCTGTCTTCCCTCATGGTCCGAATGCTCGCCGACACCGGGAACGACGGGAAACCCCGGCAGCCGGAACGGCCGCCGGGGCGCTTGCGTCAGTTGGCCGTCGGGGCCGGCATCTCGTCTCCCGCCGGCCGGGGCGGCTGCATCGTCAGGTTGGGGATCTTGTCCGTCAGGGGCCTTGCCGCCGCAAGACAGGCTTCCATCGCCTCGTCGCCGCAGTTGATGCGGATCCCGGCGTCGCGGCCCATGCGGATCTCCACACCCTTGCCCATCGGCGGCGGGGGCGGCGGGCCGCGGTGGTCGCCCGGGCGCGGTCCGGCACCGGGAGGCGGCGGCATGTCGCCCGGAGCCGGCGGCATGTCACCGCCGGGCGCAGGCGCCGTGGCACCCATCGGAGCCGGTGGCGGGGCGGGGGCCCGGGCGTCCTGGGCCGATGCGAACGAGGTCAGGCCGACGGCGAATGCCGTGGCGAGAAGGGCTTGCTTCATCATCTGTCATATCCTTGCGGACGGGTCGGCTCCGGGGCCTTTCGGAGCGGACGGGAAGCCGTGACGCCAGCGATCTCGCCGGACGACAAAGGGGCTGGGTCGTTCGATCGGTCCCGGCCTCAAGGGGCGGAACCGGCCGAACCGGAGGGGAGGAGCGAGCTGGAGACGAGCCGAGCTCAGCGGTCCTCGAGGGGGGCGCCGGCCGGTCCGGCCGGGCCGGGGCCGTGGCCGGGACCATGACGGGGCGGCGGCGGATCGAGCTCGTCGATGCGCTCGTCGGCGTGCCGGATGGCGGCGGCATGAAGGAAGCCGTCGTCGAAGCGGCCCTGCACCGTGACGGTCTCGCCGGCGGCGACGAGCTCGCCGCTCTCTCCGGCGCGCCCGGTCTCGACGAGGGCCCGTGAGGTGGCGTCGGCGACCACGAACTTGTTGCCGTAGATTTCCGCGACCTGACCCGTGATGCCGATCGAAGACGCCTCGGTGAGCTGCGCAATCGGGATCGAGGTCATCGCCGTGTCGAAGGACACCTCGCGCCAGTGCGAGCCGCTCCAGGCCGCCGCGCCGCCGGCAAAGCCGAGCGCGAGAATGCCGAGCGCGCCGATGCCGAGCATCGCCTGGCGGGAGCGCGGACGACGGAGCGTCGCCTTCGGCCCGTTCGCCGGGATCGTATGGGCCCCATCCGCCGGGCTCGCCGTCGGCTCGGCCGCCGGGATCGTCTGGTTCTGGGAGGCGTGGTCGTCGTGGTCGCTCATGGCTGTCACCGATCTGTTTCGATGACGCCTTATGGGCTCCCGCCGCCCTCGGCAGACTGAACGGCGCCGTTCAGGTTCGGTTCAGCCCTTCGCCGCGCCCGTCCGATCCCGCTATGGGCTCGCTGTCTTTGCAGGAGATCCCCGGCGTGCGGAACCGGGATCGGGCGCCTGGCGATCACGATGCGCCGGGCTCACCGGCCCGCGTCGCCGAGAACCAGCGGCAGAGGTCGTTGAGGAAGCAGCTGTCGCAGGCGGGTTTGCGGGCGTGGCACACGGCCTTGCCGAACTGGATCAGCCAGAAGTGCCCGTCGCGCCGGGCCCAGTCGGGGGCGCGGCGTTCCAGCTGCTCGGCGGTGCGGTCGGCGGTCTTGGCCGCGGTGATACCGGTTCGGTTGCAGACGCGGTCGACATGCGTGTCCACCGCGATGACGTCCTCGTCGAAGGTGAAGCTCATGACGATGTCGGCGCATTTTCGCCCGATGCCGGGCAGGCTCATCAGCCCGGCGCGATCCTGCGGCACGACCCGGTCGTGCTCCTCGATCAGCGCGGTGCAGAGGCGACGGATGCTTCTGGCCTTCATGTTGTAGAGGCCGCAGGGGCGGATGGCGCGGGCGATCTCGTCTTCGCCGAGCATCAGCATCGCGTCGGGCGTGGTGGCGAGCGCGAAGAGATTGTCCACCGCCGCCGCCGTGTTGACGTCCCGGCTCTGCGCCGAGAGGAGGCACGAGACGGCGGAGCGGAACGGGTCCGGCTGGTCCTTCGGTCCCTTGGCGGTGGCGGTGCGGCCGGGCATGTGATCCCGCAGCCGGCGGAACGCCTCCTCGACCTCCGCGGCATCGAGCGCGCCCGTCGGGGTGTCCGTACTTGCAGCAGGGTCTTTGCGGGGGCGGGGCGCCCGCCTCTTCGGCACAGCCGGTTCGCGCGGGGTCGCCGTCGTTTTGGCCGTTCGAAGCCTTGCCGTCATCGTTCCTCCGCCGCGCCGCTTCGCACCGACGGCAGAAGCCGAAGCTGGGCCCGGCGGTTCCCGCCTGCGGCGATCGGCGCCGCGCTCAGCCCGCGAGGCCGAACTCCCAGCCGAGCATGGCGCGCTTGCGCGTCAGACCCCAGTGATAGCCGGTGAGCGCACCGGACTTGCCGACCACCCGGTGGCAGGGCACCACGAAGGAGATCGGGTTGCGCCCGACCGCCGCGCCCACCGCGCGCGAGGCCTTCGGCGCGCCGATCTCGGTGGCCACCGCCGAATAGGTGGTGGCGGCGCCGAGCGGAATGGCGAGAAGCCGCTCCCACACCCGCACCTCGAAATCCGTGCCGATGAGAACGACGCGCAGCGGCGCGTCGGCGCGCCAGGCGTCGGGCCGGAAGATCCGCGCCACTATCGTCGCCGCGCCCGCATCGTCGCGCGTGGCGGCCGCGCGCGGCCAGCGGCCGAGCATGTCGGCCAGCGCATGGGCGTCGCCGCCCCGGTCCTCGTCGCTGAAGGCGAGGCCCGCCAGCCCGCGGTCGGTCCAGACCGCGAGCGTGCGCCCGAACGGGCCGTCGGTGAAGCCGTAGGCGAGCGCCAGCCCTTCGCCCTTGGCCTTGTGGACGCCGGGGCTCATCGCTTCGTGCTTGACGAAGAGATCGTGCAGGCGCGAGGGGCCGGAGAGACCCACCTCGTGCGCGGCTTCGAGCAGCGGCAGGCCCTCGCTCAAGAGCCGCCTCGCATGGTCGATCGTCACCGCCTGCAGGAAGGCTTTCGGGCTGAGGCCCGCCCAGCGCCGGAACGCCGCTTCCAGATGATCGGGCGAGACGTCGAGCGCGCCGGCGATGGCGTCGAGCGAGGGCTGCTCGCGATAGGCGAGCGAGATGAACTCGATGGCGCGGCGCACCAGCGGATAGTCGCTGGTCGGGACGACGGCGGCAAAGCCGGGCTCGGCGTCACGCGGCGATGGCGTGTGAAGGGTCATGGCGGGTCTCCCTGCGATACCGGGAGAATGGGCCCTGTCGGAGCGCGCTTCCACCCGTTTTCGGGGCGGCGGTCGAGGTTTCGTCCCACAAGGAGGCGCAGGGCCGGAGCGCGGCCTCAGATGCGGCCCGCCCGGACGCGCCAGCGCGGATAGAGGAGGCCAAGCGCCAGCCCGCTCATCACCAGCGCGGCGGCGCCGAGCTTCCAGAGGGGCAGGGGCTCGCCGAGCCAGATGAAGGAGGCGGCCATGCCGAAAACGGGCACGAGCAGCGCGGTCGGCGTGATCGAGGCGGCGGGATGGCGCGACAGGAGGAAGCCCCAGGCCGTGTAGCCGAACAGCGTGTTGCCCACCGTCTGCCAGGCGACCGCGGCCCAGGTCGTGGCGTCGGCGTAAAGGATGCCGGCGCGGATCGCGTCCCAGCCCTCCAGCGCGAACGAGGCGAGGAAGAGCGGCGGCGCCGAGAAGAGGCTCGCCCAGATCACGAAGGGTAGCATGTCGGTGACGCCGCTGCGCTTGGCGACGATGTTGCCGCCCGCCCAGGAGAGTGCGGCGAGGACGACGAGCCCGAGCCCGAGCGGCGTGGTGGCGGCATCCGTGTGCGCGGCGATGACGAGGAGCCCGGTAGCGCCGAGCGCCAGCGCCCCCCACTGGAACGAGCGCACCCGCTCGCCCGAGAGCCAGACGGCGAGGCCGATGGTGAAGAAGACCTGCACCTGAATGACGAGCGAGGCGAGGCCCGGCGCGATCTGCGAGCGCAGGGCGATGAAAAGCAGGCCGAACTGCCCGGCGCCGATGAGAAGACCGTAGGCGGCCATGCTGACGAAGGGAACGCGCGGCCTACGGACGAAGAAGACTCCAGGCAGGCAGGCGAAGAGAAAGCGCAGCGCCGCGAAGAGGAGCGGCGGCAGGTGATCCAGCCCGATGCGGATTACCACGAAATTCGTGCCCCAGACCGCCACCACGGCCAGCGCGAGCAGAAGGTGGCGGAGCGGCAGCGCGGCGGTTTCCATGCCGCGCTTGTGGCAGATCGTTCGCGGGGTGCCAAGGTTGCCCGGACCGACGAGAAGCCGCCCGGACTACCGCACGGGATCGAAGCGCAGCGTGCCGACGATCTCGGGCGCATCGGGATGGTCGGACGGGTGGCGGACGCCGTCGGTGACGGGAAGGGCCGGGAAGTCGAAGGGGCTGACGCCGGCAAGGCAGGCGGCGTTGACGCCGAGTTCCTCGGGGTTCGAGCGCCGCTGGTGGTAGACGGTGATCCCGCAGGCCGAGCAGAAATAGTGGCGCGCGGTCATCGTGTTGAAGCGGTAGAGCGTCAGCTTGTCCTTGCCGGCGAGGATCTGGAGATCGCCGTGCCGGGTAGTGACGGCCGCCGTGCCGCGCATCCGGCAGTAGGAGCATGTGCAGCGGCTCGCCGAGCGTAGGCCCTCGCTCAAGCGCACGTGAAAGCGCACCGCGCCGCAATGGCAGGCGCCGTCATGTTCCGTCCTGTCGAGATCAGGAGGCGACACGGCGCCAGTCATCTCACCCGCGCTTGGCATCGGCCAGCGCCCGCGAAAAGGCGGCGGCGAAGCTTTCGCGGTCGTCGGGGTTGAGGAAGGCGCCGATCTCGGTGGTGCGGCCCTCGCCGCTGACGCTCATGCGGGTCACGCCGATCTCTTCGTGGCGGGCGACGCGAAAGCGCGTCCAGCTCGGATTGTAGCGGCTTTCGCTGACCTGGCCGCGGGCCGAGATCTTGCGGATCGCGAGTTCCATGCGCGACACCGACACCTCTTCGCGCGCCCGCGCCGAGCGGTTGCTGGCGCTGAGCGCGATCCAGAGCAGCGCCACGTCGAGGCCGAAGAAGCCGACCACCGGCCAGGCCCCGTTCGCCACGAACATGATGCCCGAGCCCAACGACACCACAGCGACGAGCCCCATCGTTACGTTGAAGCCGCGCCGCCCGAGCGAGCGATGCGGGGTGAGCATCGCCTCGAACAGCGGAGCCTCGTTGCGCATGTCGCCGATCCCCGTCATGGAAATCCCGTCCTTCCACCGATCCGTCCGCACCGAGGGACCCAAGGTCCGGCGCGGGACGGGCAACCTCATCGGGAGCGTTCGAGAAATGGCAGAAAAGGCGCCCGCCGCCAAATCCGTGCGCCGGGCCAAAACAGCGCAGCCGTCGCTCGTCGCGGCCGAGACGGGTTCGGCTGATGCCGCGACGAAACCGGCCGTTGCCGCGAAGGGGCCGCCGGCCCGCACCAGGGCTGCAAAGGCGCCGGCCACCGGCACCGCATCGAGCGTTGCCGCCGCCACGCGGCGCAAGACGGCCAGGCGTCGCCCGAAGATCCCCTACGGTCCCGACGAGATCGCCGAGATCTTCCGCCGCTTTGCCGTGCAGCGCCCCGAGCCGCAGCCCGAACTCGAGCATTCCAGCGCCTTCACCCTGCTCGTCGCCGTGGTTCTATCGGCGCAGGCGACCGATGCCGGCGTCAACCGCGCGACGCGCGGCCTCTTCGCCAGGGCCGACACGCCGCAAGCGATGGCGGCGCTCGGCGAAGAGGCGATCCGCGAGGCGATCAAGTCGATCGGCCTCTATCGCAACAAGGCGAAGAACGTCGCGGCGCTGGCGCAGCGTCTGGTGGAGGAGACCGGCGGCGAGGTGCCGCGCACCCGCGAGGCGCTGGAAGCGCTGCCGGGCGTCGGTCGCAAGACCGCCAACGTCGTTCTCAACACCGCCTTCGGCGAGGAGACGCTGGCGGTCGACACGCATATCTTCCGGATCGGCAACCGGCTGAAGATCGCGCCGGGCAAGACGCCAGAGGCGGTGGAGGAGGGGTTCCTGCGGATCATTCCCGCCGGCTTCCTGCGCCATGCCCATCACTGGCTGATCCTGCACGGGCGCTACGTCTGCAAGGCGAGGAAACCCGACTGCGAGGCCTGCATCATCGCCGATCTCTGCCGCGCCGACGAGAAATGGTGCGACCAGCCCGCACCCCTCATCGCGCTTCCCGTTCGTCCGGCCGGCCCGCAGCCGCTGCCGCCGGGGCTGGCGTCGTCGCCGTCGCGCTGAGCATGGGATCACCGAGGGGGCCGCGCAGCGGCAGGCCGCCCTCCTTGCGGGCGATGCGCTGGTGGAGATGCACCATCGTCGCGGCGGCAAAGAGCGGCGTCAGGAGGTTGAGGATGGGCACGGCGAGAAAGGCGGCGAGGACGAGGCCGGCGAGGAAGATCGTCGCGCCGTATTTCGAGCGCAGGGCCTTCGCCTCGGCTTCCGAGCGATAGCGCAACGCCGCGAACTCGAAATATTCGCGCCCCAGCAGGTAGCCGTTGACGAGGAAGAAGGCGGCGATGTTGACCACCGGCACGAGGAGCAGCGCGAAGGCGAGGAGATTGCCGAGGATGACGATGCCGAAGAAGCGCAACGACAGGACGAGGCTGCGCGCCAGCGGCAGTTCCCGCCCCTGCGGGCTCGTCGGATAGCTCTCGCGCTCCACCACCGCCGCGGCATCGTCGAGGAACAGGCCGGCGATCACGGCGCTGACCGGCGCGATGAGGAAGGCGAGCAGCAGCGCCAGAACCAGCCCGGCGGCAAAGGCGGCGAAGCCTTCCGCATGATCGAGCCAAGCCGGCATGTCCGGCGCGAAGCGCGCGAAGAAGGGGATCACCTCGGACTGGACGAGCCAGCGCACGGCGAACCAGAGGATCACCAGCACGAGCGCCGTCAGTCCCAGCGATTTCCAGAGGACGGCGCGGAACGGGGCCGAGAGAAGGTCCCGCAAGCCGAGCGCGGCGGAGGTGAGGATCATGGCGCGGGTCTCTTCGAGAGCGGAGAACGAGGTCTGTTCGCCGCCAAGATGGGAGCCCGGCTGCGCCAAGGCAACGACGCCGTAAAGCTTCGGTGACGCAAGCGACGACATCGTGGGGCTTTCACACCGCAATGCAACGGCACCGCAAGGCCTTGGCGTTTGGGGTCCGGGTCTGTAATCGATGAAACGGTCCGTCCAACCCTCCCATCGATCTTGCAAGAGTGCCTTGCCCATGCCCCGCTACGACGTCCTGACGATCGGCAACGCCATCGTCGACATCATCTCCCGCACCGACGACGCCTTTCTGGCCAGGGCCGGGATCGAGAAGGGCGCGATGACGCTGGTGGATGCCGCCCGCGCGCTGGAGATCTACGGACAGATGGGCCCGGCGATCGAGACCTCCGGCGGTTCGGCCGGCAACACGGTGGCGGGCCTCGTCTCGCTCGGCGGGCGCGGGGCCTATATCGGCAAGGTGTCCGAGGACGTGCTCGGTCGGATCTTCGCCCATGACATCACCGCGCTCGGCGTCCACTTCGCCACCGCGCCGCTCGCGGGCGACCCGCCGACCGCCCGTTCGATGATCCTCGTGACGCCGGACGGCGAGCGCTCGATGAACACGTTCCTCGGCGCCTGCGTCGAGCTTTCGCCCGCCGATATCGACGAAAGCGTCGTGGCGGCGGCGAGCGTCACCTATTTCGAGGGCTATCTCTGGGATCCCCCACTCGCCAAGGACGCGATCCTCAAGGCAGCGGGAATCGCCCACGCCAACGGACGCGAGGTGGCGATGACGCTGTCGGACAGCTTCTGCGTCCACCGCTACCGCGCCGAGTTCCTCGATCTCATGCGCTCGGGCACGGTCGACATCGTCTTCGCCAACGAGGCGGAAGCCCTGGCGCTCTACGAGACGGAGGTGCTGGAGGAGGCGCTGCACCGCATCGGCGAGGATGCCGAACGTTTTGCCGTCGTGACGCGCGGGGCCGAGGGCTGCGTCGTCGTCGAGGGCGCCGAGCGCCGGGCCGTGCCGGCGACGCCGGTCGAGCACGTCGTCGACACGACGGGCGCCGGCGACCTCTTCGCCAGCGGCTTCCTGCGCGGTTACACGGCAGGCCGATCACACGAGGCGAGCGCGCGCCTCGGCGCCATCGCCGCCGGCCACATCATCACCCAGGTCGGCCCCCGCCCCCAGGTCTCGCTCCTCGACCTGCCGGGCGTGCGGGAGATCCTGCGCTGAACCGCACGAGGTTCTGCATGCGAGAACCGATCGGCACGAGCCGAGACGGGCCGTACGCCTTCAGCCCTTCGCCCGGCCCGTCATCACCGCCTGACCGTCCGTGGCTCCTGTGTCGCCGGTGCATCCCGGCTCCTGCCCCCCGGCCCGGTTGATCGAGGGCACGCAGGCCCGCGACGGAGTTGGCTGTCCGGACGCCCGGAATGATCCGAACGGGTATATTTATTGGCGTAACAGGTTGGCGTAACAGGGTAGATCCGTAACTCGCACGACGATGGGAGGATCTGATGAACCCGAACAAGGCCTTATGGGAGAAGGGGGACTTTACGCGGATCGCGACCGGCATGCGCCAAGGTGGCGAAGGCTTCGTCGCCAGCCTCGGCATCCGGCCGGGACTGAAGGTCCTCGATCTGGGATGCGGTGACGGCACGACTGCGATACCGGCCGCCAAGCTCGGCGCCGAGGTGCTCGGTGTCGATATCGCCCGCAATCTGGTCGAGGCGGGCAACCAACGCGTTCAGGACGAACGTCTCGCGAACATCGTCTTTCAGGAAGGCGATGCCAGCGATCTGGCGGGTCTGGAAGACGACCGTTTCGATCTCGTCGTCAGCATGTTCGGCGCCATGTTCGCGCCCCGGCCCCTCGACGTTGCTCGTGGAATGGTCCGTGTCACTCGGCCTGGCGGGCGGATCGTGATGGGAAACTGGATCCCGAACGATCCCACACTGGTTGCGCAGATCCTGAAGATCAGCGCCGCCTATGCGCCGCCGCCAGCCGAAGGCTTCGTCAGCCCGATGAGATGGGGCATCGAGGCCGATGTCGCCGAGCGGTTCGCGAGCGCCGGCATAGTAAGCGACAGCATAAGCTTTACCAGGGACACCTACCGCTTCGAGTTTCCCTGCACGCCCGCCGCCCTCGTGGACGAATTCCGGCGGTCCTACGGCCCGACGATGAACGCCTTCGAGGCCGCCGCCAAAGACGGTCGTGCCGACTCGCTGCAGGCCGAACTCGAGGCTCTCTTCCAGGCTTGCAACACGAGCCCGTCTCCTCAAGCGACGTCCATTCCCGCGACCTTCCTTCGGGTGACGATCGCGGTGAACTGAGACGAATGCGACGCAGTCCGGTTCGGCGGCGGCGGGGGGGGGCATGAAGGGGCGCCATCTCGACGGGTCCTTCCGCCTCGGGCTCGGTCGCGGCCCTTGCCGAGACCCTGAGACGGCACAAGAAGACCCTCGGTCGCTCCGCGGCCGCGCCGCGCCGCCGCGGCGTTCCAGGATCCGCTGTCAGGCGGCAGCCTGCCGGTTTTCGCTGACGACGCGGTAGGAGATGGCTTCGGCGAGATGGGCGCGCCCGACCCTCTCGGAGCCGGCGAGGTCGGCCAGCGTCCGGGCGACCTTGAGGATGCGGTGATAGGCGCGGGCCGAGAACTTCATCTGCTCGGCGGCATCGTGCAGGAGCCGGGTGCCCGCGGCGTCCGGCGCGGCCACCGTCTCGACGAGGGCGGCCGGCATCTGCGCGTTGAGCGTGGCCGGCGGCAGGCCCAGCGCCTCGAAGCGCCGCGCCTGGCGCCCGCGCGCGGCCTCGACCCGGGCGCGCACGGCCTGCGAGCGCTCCGCCGGGGCAGGCTGGATCAGGTCGAAGGCGGTGACGGCGGGCACGTCGATGCGGATGTCGATGCGATCCATCAGCGGGCCGGAAATGCGCGCCTGATAGTCGGTGACGCAGCGCGCGCCGCGCGCGCAGACATGGCCGGGCTCGCCCGCCATGCCGCAGCGGCACGGGTTCATGGCCGCCACCAGCTGGAAGCGCGCGGGATAGGTGACGCGGTGGTTGGCGCGCGCGATGACGCTGTCGCCGCTCTCGATGGGCTGACGCAGCGAGTCCAGCACCGCCGGGGAGAACTCGGGGAACTCGTCGAGGAAGAGAACGCCGCGATGGGCGAGCGACACCTCGCCCGGCCGTGCCCGGACGCCCCCGCCGACCATCGCCGCCATCGAGGCGGAATGATGCGGCGCGCGGAACGGGCGCCGGTCGGACAGGCGTCCCTCCGACAGTTCGCCTGCGATCGAGGCCACCATCGAGACCTCCAGAAGCTCGCGCGGCGACAGCGCGGGCAGGATCGAGGCCAGGCGCGCCGCCAGCATCGACTTCCCCGAACCCGGCGGACCGGACATCAGCATTGTATGATACATAAAATAAGCGCGCTTCTGCGGAGTTTTGCCAGGTCTGCCGAAACGCACTTGAATACTACAAGGATGCTTGCATAGTCGCAGGCATGAACGATGACTCAGCCGTTTCTGCACTCGCCGCCCTTGCCCATGCCGACCGTCTTGCGGCGTTCCGGATGCTGGTCCGCGCGGGTCCGAACGGCATGCCGTCGGGCGAGATCGCCGATGCCCTTTCCATCCCGCCGACGCGGATGAGCTTCCACCTCGCGACGCTGGAGCGCGCGAAGCTCCTGCGGTCATGGCGCGACGGGCGCCGCATCCTCTACGCGGCGAGCTACGACGACATGCGCCAACTCCTCGCCTTCCTGACCGAGGACTGCTGTTCGGGGAATCTCGAGATCTGCGGCGACCTCGCCAACCTCTTTCCCGCCTGCACGTCGGAGACCTGCTCATGAGCGCCGCCCGTCCCTTCAACGTCCTCTTCCTCTGCACGGGCAACTCCGCCCGCTCGATCCTCGCCGAGAGCATCCTGCGCAAGGATGGCGGCGGGATGTTCAACGCCTTTTCCGCAGGAAGCCAGCCGAAAGGCGAGGTCAACCCGATGGCGCTGGAGGTTCTTCAGGAACTCGGCTACCCGACCGACGGCATGCGGTCGAAGTCGTGGGACGAGTACGCCGTGCCCGGCGCTCCCGTCATGGACTTCGTCTTCACTGTCTGCGACCAAGCCGCGGGCGAATCCTGCCCGGTCTGGCCGGGCCAACCCGTCACCGGGCACTGGGGCATCGAGGACCCGAGCCACGAGACGCGCGGCGACATCTGGAAGCGCGCCGCCTTCACCCAGGCGTTCCGCTTCATGAAAAACCGGGTCTCCGCCTTTACCGCGCTGCCGCTCGTCTCCCTGGAGAGGTCGAGCCTGACGGCCAAGGTGCGCGAGATCGGCCAGCTCGAAGGCGCGTCCTTCCCGCGTCCCGATGTCGCCTGAGGTGTCCATGCCCGTCACGATCTACCACAACCCCGCCTGCGGGACGTCGCGCAACACGCTGGAGATGATCCGCCAGTCCGGCGAGGAGCCTGTGGTCATCGAGTACCTGAAGACCCCGCCGAGCCGGGAGACCTTGGCCGAACTTCTCGACGCGATGGGCATGAGGCCCCGCGAACTCCTGCGGGAGAAGGGCACGCCCTATGCCGAACTCGGGCTGGGCGATCCAGCCCTCTCGGACGAGGAACTGCTCGACGCGATGATGGCGCACCCGATCCTCATCAATCGGCCGATCGTCGTGACGGAGAAGGGCGTGAGGCTCTGTCGCCCGTCCGAGGCTGTGCTCCCGCTCCTCGATCGTCCAGTCCACACCTTCACCAAGGAGGACGGCGAGACGGTCGCGGCGCCGGGCGCGTCCGAATGACCGATCCCGTCTCCACCGACCTGCCGAGCGTCGATCCGTCCGCGCTTCTCCCGATCGACGTCGAGGCGCTCGGCCTGCCTGGCGGGCCGACGCATCCGCCGCGCATCCTCGTCCTCTACGGCTCGATCCGGGAACGGTCCTTCTCCCGGCTCCTGTCCGAGGAGGCCGGGCGCCTGCTTCGCTGGTTCGGCTGCGAGGTGCGCACCTTCGACCCGCGGGGACTGCCGCTACCCGACGGGGCCAAGCCGGACCATCCGAAGGTCAAGGAGCTGCGCGACCTGGCGGAATGGTCGGAGGGCATGGTCTGGGTCAGTCCAGAGCGTCACGGGGCGATGACCGGGATCATGAAGGCGCAGATCGATTGGATTCCGCTGGCGGTCGGAAGCGTTCGGCCGACGCAGGGCAAGACGCTCGCCGTCATGGAGGTGTCGGGAGGCTCGCAGTCGTTCAACGCCGTGAACCAGATGCGAATCCTCGGACGCTGGATGCGCATGGTGACGATCCCGAACCAGTCGTCGGTCCCGAAGGCCTTCCTCGAGTTCGACGAGGCCGGGCGCATGAAGCCCTCCGCCCTCTACGGCCGGGTCGTCGACGTCTGCGAGGAACTGGCGAAGTTCACCCACCTCGTACGCGGCCGGTCGTCCTATCTGACGGACCGCTACTCCGAACGCGTCGAGAGCGCCGAGGAGCTTTCGAAGCGCGTCAACCTGCGCGCCATCTGACCCTCCCGCATCCGGACATCCCATGCTCGCCCTCGCGATCTTCGTCGCCACCCTCGTCCTCGTCATCTGGCAGCCGCGCGGACTTGGCATCGGCTGGTCGGCGCTCGGCGGCGCCGTCGTCGCGCTCGCGACCGGCGTCGTCGACTGGGCGGACATCGCCACGGTCTGGGACATCGTCTGGGACGCGACATTCACCTTCGTCGCGCTGATCGTCATCTCGCTGATCCTCGACGAGGCCGGGTTCTTCGCCTGGGCCGCTCTTCACGTCGCACGGTGGGGCGGCGGCGACGGGCGACGGCTGTTCCCCCTCGTCGTGGTCCTTGGCGCGGCCATCGCTGCGGTCTTCGCGAACGACGGCGCCGCGTTGCTCCTAACACCGATCGTCCTCGCGATCCTCCTGCGCCTGAACTTCCCTCCGGCCGGGGCGCTCGCCTTCGTCGTCGCCTGCGGCTTCGTTGCCGACGCGACGTCGCTTCCCCTCGTCGTGTCGAACCTCGTGAACATCGTGACGGCGAACTTCTTCGACGTTTCCTTCGGACGCTACGCCGCGGTCATGGTCCCGGTGAACCTCGTGTCGCTCGGGGCGACCCTGCTCGTCCTCTGGACCTACTTCCGACGGGACATTCCCGAGCGCTACGACACGTCAGCGCTGGAGGACCCGGGACACGCCATCAAGGACCGCCAGGTGTTCCGCGCCGCCTTCCCGCTGCTTGGCCTCCTGCTCGTCGCCTACTTCGTCACCGGACCGCTCGGCGTGCCGATCTCGTTCGTGACCGGCGCGGCTGCCGTCATCCTGATGGCGGTCGCCGGGCGATGGTTCGCGGGCGGTCATGGTGCCGTCGTGCCGCCCGCCAAGGTGCTGCGCGAGGCACCGTGGCAGATCGTGCTCTTCTCGATCGGCATGTATCTCGTGGTCTATGGCCTCGGGAACGCCGGGCTGACCGACATCGCCGCCGGGGTCCTCGTCTGGCTCGGCCAGCAGGGCACCTTCGTCGCCACGATCGGCACAGGCTTTGTCGTGGCGGCGCTCGCCTCCGTCATGAACAACATGCCAGCCACCCTCGTCGGGGCGCTTGCCATCGACCGCGCCACCCTCGACCCGTTGACCCGCGAGCTCATGGTCTACGCCAACGTCGTTGGCAACGACCTCGGACCGAAGTTCACGCCGATCGGCTCGCTCGCGACGCTGCTCTGGCTCCACGTCCTCGCGGGCAAGGGGCAGACGATCACATGGGGCCAGTACATGAAGGTCGGCCTCGTGTTGACGCCGCCGGTCCTGCTCGCGGCGCTCGTGGCGCTATGGGTCTGGCTTCCGGTCGTGTCGTGAGACCGCGGTGGCAGGTCATCCCGGCACTCGGCGTCTTCGAGATCCTCGCGTGGGGGTCCTCGTACTACCTGCCGGCCGTCCTCGCCCTCCCGATCGCCACGGACACCGGATGGCCCTTGCCGTGGATCATCGGGGGTCTGACGGTCGGCCTGCTCGTATCCGCGGCAGCCTCGCCGTGGATCGGCGCGACGATCGGGCGGGCCGGCGGGCGGGCGGTCCTCGCGAGCGGGGCGGTGCTACTCGCGTCCGGCCTCGCCGTCCTCGGGTCGGCCGCGAACCTGCCGACGTTCCTCGCGGGCTGGCTGGCGATGGGGCTTGGCATGGGCATGGGCCTCTACGATCCGGCCTTCGCGACGCTCGGCCGCCTCTACGGTTCCGACGCCCGTTCCGCCATCACCACCCTGACTCTCTGGGGCGGGTTCGCCAGCACGGTCTGCTGGCCCTTGTCGGCGCTCCTCGTCGACCATCTCGGATGGCGGGCGACATGCTTGGTCTATGCCGCCCTCCATCTCCTCGTGTCCCTGCCGCTGGCATTGCGGTTCATCCCGCGGGTGCCGCCATCGACGGTCACGAGGAGCGGACCTGGCAGCGATGGACTTGGTGTCCCGACCGGGGATCGCACGTTCCTCGTGCTGGCCGCGCTGCTCGTCGTCTCGGGCGCGATCATGGGCCTCGTCTCGGTCCATCTCCTGACGCTCCTGCAAGCGCGCGGCGAGACGTTGGCGGCGGCCGTCACGCTCGGCGCGATGGTCGGGCCGGCGCAGGTCGGAGCGCGTCTTTTGGAGATGGCCGGTCGCGAGCGGCACCACCCACTTTGGACGCTGCGTGCGGCTGTCGTCCTCATCGCCGTCGGATTGTGCCTCCTCGCATTCGAGACATCGGCCGTAGCGGTGGCCGTCGTCCTCTACGGCGCCGGGAACGGCATCCTCTCGATCGCCCGCGGTACCGTGCCTTTGGCGCTGTTCGGTCCGGAGGCGTACCCGACGATGATGGGACGGCTCGCACGGCCGGCGCAGATGGCGCAGGCGATCGCGCCGACGGCCGGCGCCGCCATGATCTCCTACGCGGGTCCGTCGGCGACCCTAGGTCTCCTGGCAGTCCTCGCATGCGTCGGCGTCGTCCTCGTGGCCTCGCTGACGATCGCCGCATCGCGGATGCCGTCACGCTGAAGGATGCCAACTGAGAGTCAGAGTACCGGAGCGCCGAGCATGGCGACCGCCCCTCGGCGGACGGCGCGGGAGTCTCGCGTGCGGCGAGCGGTCCCCGGGGTAGCCGCAGGAGCGACAGCCGAAGGCGGTCGCGGGACCGACCACCCCCGACGCCGCACTCCATGGCCCCGGCAGGGGTATTCCGTCCTTGCGGGCCTCCTCCTACGTGTCGGCGTTCGACAGGAGCGGCGAAGACGGTTCGGGTGGTGTCCAAGCCCACCCAAGGGGTCGAAGCGCTTAAAACGGCCTTCCTGCGAGCCATCTCGTCGCATCGAGCGGACGGGGTGGCACTTTCCTACCCCGACGAATCCTTGCGACGTGGCACGCACGCCCGCCGCGTCAGACGGCCGCGAGGCTCCGCTTGCCCGTCCCTCTCGCGGCGAACCGCCCGGCCAAGGTTCCGCCCGCCTCGACGGGTTCGCTCGACACGGCGGCGAGGAGGCGCCGGCCGCGTGCCCGCCATTCGGCCAGGCATCCGGACGGGGAGCGGTCGGCGGCGATGTGCAGGCATCGCCACGCGCTGAGGTCGTCCGGCTCGATCGTCGCGAATGTCGCCTGAAGTTCGTCGTCGGCCGCGATGCTGAGGTCGCGACCAAGGACAGAGCACCATGGCTCGGACGGCCTGCGGACGCGGCGCCACGCGCGGCCGGACGTCGTGGCCGTCACTTCGTCGGCGGCAAGCCACGCGCCCAAGGAGCCATCATAGACGACCCACTCGGTCGCGCCCCTGCCGGCGGCGCGCTCGCGGATGTACCGCCGGAGCGCGTTCGCGTCCCGGCGGGATTCGAGAATGGCGGCGACGGCGGTCACGTCGGGCGCCGCTCGTACTCGTCGGACGGGGCCTTCGGCTCGGGCTGCGCAACGACGGTTGCCGCGTTCGGATCGCGATCGAGTTCGGCGCGGCCCAGCTTCCGGAAGGCCGGGAGGGAGGCCGTGACCTCCTCGCGGTCGGCGCGAGCGAGTTCCGACCGCTGATCGTCGTCCATGTGGCCCTGTACGAACGCTCGGAGATCGGGATCGAGGCGGCGAAGCGCGGCGACGTCGCCCGATGCCGCCGACAGGAGCAAGTCGGCTTCCCGGGTCTCCGACCGCACGGCGCGAAGTTTCGTTGCCGTGTCGGCAATGGAACCGCTCTCTGCCGCCCATGCTGCCGCGACGGCGGGTGACGGCTCGTAGCCGACGAGGTCGATGCCCTGGCGCTGGCATTCCAGCCAGAGCCGGCCGGTTGCTTCTTCAGGCCATGGGCCGTCGAGCGTCAGGCTGCCGCCCCAGTCCTCGGCCGCTTTGGACGCGAGGGCGCGCAAGGACTCGTCCGAAACCGGGCCGAAGAGGTCTACGTGATCACCGGAATCGAGGAGGTTGGAACGGCCGCCAACCCCGACGCGGACCCCGGCGGGACTTTCCGTCACGTCCGCGAAGCCGCGGCGGCGCCATTTGTCCGCGATCGAGATCGACTCGTCCTCGGAAACTGCTGATTTCCGGCGGGTTTTGCCGGGCCTCCCGGCGGAGGCGGTGCGCTCGACGCGGTCGACGCCGTAGCCGGTGGACTCGGCGATCGCGTTCGCGAGGGCGGTGGCGGGCGCGCTGCGCGGCCCCCAAAGGGAAACGGTGCCGGACTCGTCGTCGCTCTCGACCCAGCCGCCGTCGCGAAGGAGGACGCGGACCTTCCGCGGGTCCTTGGCATCGACGAGGTACAGGGAGTCGGCGGTGCCGGGCGGGAGAACTGCGTCGGGGAAGCGATCCTTGAGGAGTCCGAGCTTGTAGTCCTGCTGGTGCAGTGCCTTCTTGCGGTCGGGGGCGCGGGCGAATCCGCGTGCTGACAAGGCCATTTGTTTCTCCGTTTCGATGAGTTCGTTTTCGAGTTTTCGGGTTTCGCGAAGGCCGGTCACGACTGCTGATCGGCGATCGTGTTTCCGTCGTCTCCGGACGGCCGCGACGCGCTGCTCGCCCATCTTCGGCTCAGGTGCACGGGGGTCGCCGCGCGCCTGGTAGGAGCGATGATCGGCGCGGCGTCGCGAGCCGGCGGCGCGGAGGTAGGAGTTCACCACGACGGCGACGCGCTCGCGCTCGGCCATGAGAGCATCGCCTCGAGTGCCGCCGCGACGCCCGCCGCTCTCGAAGATCGCGGCAAGGGCATCGTTCCGAGTCTTGGCGAATCCGGTCGGGCTGGCAGGGTCGAGCCGGCGGCAGGTCATCAGGAGATGGGCATGCGCGTTGATCCCGTTGTCGCCGGCGGGCGGGACGTGGATGCACGTATCGACCACGGCTCCGGCCTCGACGTAGGGGCGCGCTACGTCTGCCAAGAAGGCCCGCCACGCGGCGGGCTGGAGGTCCCGGGGGATCGAGATTTCGATCTCGCGTGCGGTCTGCGAGTTCTTGCGGACCTCGGCCAGTTCCACGCGGCTCCAAAGCGTCTCGCGGTCCAGCGCCCAGGCGGGCGCGTCGGCCGGACCCGTCATGAAGGAATCCAGTACGTGGCGCTTGCGCGAGTAGTCCCAGGTGCTGCCCGTCCGGGCATCGGTCAGACGCGCCCCGGCGCGGTATGCGGCGGCGGCGACGGCGCTCTTCCCGCGGCTTCGCTGAACGATCTTCGCGCTCATGTGGAACAGCGCCTCGTGAGCCGGGAGCGAAGTCACGCGAGGTCGTCCGGCTCGGCGAACGGGTCCCGGCCGTCGTCACTCCACCAGCTTCCGCCGGTGGCACCGAAGTAGCTTGGCTCGTTCTCGAGCGCGCGAAGCCGGTCATCCTCGCGTCGGGCGCGATCGTCAGCGCGTATCCAACGGTCGCGCTGCTCGTCGGCGAAATCGGCGATCGCGTCATGATCGGCACGGGACACGCCCTCCAGCCGCGCGGCGAGGAGGATAGCCGAGGCGTGGTCCCAGGCTGCACGCGAGGCCTCGGCGATCTGACGAAGGACGGTCGGCATGCGGTCTCTCCTCGGCGACGACGGGGAGGCCAGCGCCGCAGGCCGCGGCGATCTCAACGAGATCGCATAACCGCGCCTTCCAGGATTTCGGTTTCCCCTCTCACGAGGGTCTGGCGCCGATTTGCTCGACGCAACCTCCGCACTCACCATCGTTGTCAGGCGCTCCACGTTGGGCACCTCCGGGCCGCGCGAAACCTTGAAAAACTGGTCGGCGGCTCATTCGACGCGGAAGGACTCGCCGCTCCGCGCGATGGGATTCCGCCGGCGGCGTTGGTCGACCGGCGTGATGAGGGGACGGAACGATGGTGGACCTGACGAAGCTCAAACAGAAGCGGGCGCGGCTGGAAGCGAGCCTCGCGGCGGCGACGACAACGCTACGGGATGCCGAGCGGCGGGACGATACGAGGCGCAAAGTCGTAGCCGGCGCGGCTCTCCTATCGGCCGTCCGGGACGGGGCGATCTCGGACGACGTGCTGCCGTCGCTGGTCGGTCGGATGATGCCTCGCGACGCCGCGCTGTTCGCCGACCTGGCCCTGCTCCCCGAACTCGAGGAGAGCCGGTCGTGACCTTCGCCGACCTCCTCGCCACCCCGAGCGATACGGACGTCGCATGGAAGGTGGCAACCACGCTGCTGCCGCTCGACGGGGACGACACCGCGTTCGCGGTGGTCATGCGCTCCCTGTCGTCTTCGCTTGTGCTGATCGCGACGGCGTACCTCGCCTACGCCATCCTGTCCCTGATCGTGCAGGCGGCGCGGACTGGCGAACCCGTGCCCGAGAAGTCGTCCAGCGTCTTCGCGATGCTTCGGGTGGTTCTCGGGTTCGGGATGCTGATCCCGCTCGGCAGCCTGTCGGCCGTCCACTACGTCCTCCGGGACTTCGTCGTGGCACCCGGCATCCAGATCGCGAACGCGGGCGCCTCGGCCGCGGTCGGGTTCACCTTGAAGGACGGGCATCCCCTTTCGCCGGTCTCCGCGTCCGGCCGGGACCTCGTCCTCGCCGTTGCCGAGTCGGAGGTCTGCGCGCGAACCTACGCGACGGCGCGAGAGTGGCGCGTGATCGAGGGAGAAGGTGCGGCGCGCCTGCCCGATCCCGGCGGCTCGCCGATCGTCTCGCCTGCGGAGGAGTCCTGGTGGCCATGGGGCGAGGACCAACCCGAGCGGACGGCCGGCTATGCCTGGTCATGGGGTCCGGCCTGCGGCAGCTTGACCCTGACGACGGCTGAGGGGTTCGCGAAGGGTGAGTTCGGGGAAGCGAGGCGACAGGCCGTCGCCACGGTCATCGGCGCTGTCCGGGCCATGCCCTTCGCCGAGAAGCTGGCGGATGCGGTCAAGACTGCTTCGGATGCCGGGGCGCATCTGACAGGGCCGGACATCGAGACCGTCTACCAATCCCGCGGCCTGCTCCGTGCGCAGGTCGAGTCCGCGCTGCGCGAAGCCGGGAATCGGTACGATCGGGGCCTCTCCGAGATCGCCGCCTCTCTGTCGACCGGTGACGACACGGGCCTGCGCGAGGAGGTCGTGCGCGACGTCAGCGAGCGCGGATTCCTCGCGCTGGGGAGCTACTACCGGGTGCTCGCGCACTCGTCCCTCGCCGCGTCGGAGGCCGTGGCGGAACGTCCGGTCCGGACGGCTCCCGATCCCGCGTCGTGGGAGGGCTTGGCGGGTCCCGTGGGAACGGCACTCGCCCTGATCGACTCCCAGCTCCGTCGTGAATCCGTCGCGACGACGCTGGCTTCCGGCGAGGCATTGACGGGCGAGGCGGCGGGTGCCGGGAACGTCTTTGCGACGCTGCTCGGCTCGGTCACGACGCCGGTTGCCGACTTCCTCACGGGGTACGAGGGGTTCAGGCCCGATCCCGTGGGCGATCTTATGACGCTTGGCAACCGGCTGATGGTCGGAGGCCAGGTTGCGTTCGCGACGGCGCTCGCGGCCTACGGCGGCAGCGCCTTTGCGCTCGGTGCCGGGCAAGGGCTGCTCGACTTCGTCATGGTCCCCGGATGGACCCTGATCGGGCTGGCGTGGCTCGGCGGCGCCATCATGGTCTACGTGCTGCCGCTGGTGCCGTTCTTGTTCATGTTCTTCGCGTTCTCGGCATGGGCGCTCGAGGTGCTCGTCGCAGCCATCGCCGTCGTTGCCTGGGCCTTTGCGCATGTTCGGATCGACGAGCCGGACTTCGTCGGCAAGGCCCAGCTTCAGGGCTACGCCTCTCTGCTGATCTCGGTGATGCTCCGCCCCGTCGTGACGGTCGCGGGCTTCGTCGCCGCGCACATGATGACGGTCACGCTCCTGAACGTGTTCCTGTCGAGCTACAACTTGGCTTTCAATGCGGGTCAGGTCGGGTTCACCCTCGGCGCGACGGGCGTGGTCGTGTCGGTCGGGGTCATGGTCTACGTCCAATGGCACCTGGTGCTCTGGAGCTACCGCATGATCCTGACGGCACCCGAGCGCGTCGGGCAGTTCCTTGGGTTCTCCGTCCCGTCTTGGGGCGAGGGCGAAGCCGGGTCCACCGTCATCGGCGGGGTGGTCGGCGGGCACCGCCACCTCCCGAAAATGGGAGGGGCCGGGGGCAAGGGGAAAGACAAGCCTGGCGACGACAAGGCAGGGGCAAAGGCCGGAACCCCGCTGCGGGCCACGGGCAACGCCAAGAAGCCTGACGCGTCGGCGGCGTAACGAATGCGAAGGGGACCCGATCGGGTCCCCTTGTTCGTCAGATACCGTGGATGACCGACAGGCTCCACAGGAGTGCAAAGCCGCCGAGGGCGGCGAAGGCAACAAGGACCGGACTGGCGACGATCAGCATTGCGGCGAGCGCACGGAGAAGCGGATTACGGATGCCTGCCACCATCGAGAAGTCGTACCGCATCGCCTGATCTCCTGTCGTTCTCTTGGCCGCCCCTGCGGCCGTTCCGACCTCTCGACGCGGCATCTTGGCCGAGGGTAGCTGCCTCGCCTGCGCAGCAGGCGACGCCACGCGCTTGGGCATGAGCGCCCCCAGACAGGTATGCCGTAGAGGTGTGGAGGAACGGCGTCCAGGAAGGTCAAGATTCGATCGGATCGGGCTTGCGGGCGGTTCGGATCGCTTGGCGGACCTCATGGGTCCCGAACATTGCGATGATAGCGCCGGTCAGCCAGTAGCCAGACGCGAGCGTGTCGTCGCTCAAGGCAGCCCCGGCATTGAAGAGCAGGACGCCGTAGACAATGGCGGCAACCCCGCCGAGATACCCGGCGAGGCTGAGGAGGCGGCGCAACGCCGTTCGGCGGCGGAGGGCGAGGAGGACGGTCGTCGGCAACATGAGGGGTCTCCCGTGAGTCAGGAGACCAGCGTGCGGGCGGTCGGCGACGGCGTCTAGGTCAGGAAGTGGCGGCGATGTCGGCCAGGACGGCAACCGCGGCAACCGCAGCGCATGCCTGGGCGTCGTCCAAGGTCGCGGCGATGCCGTGGAGCAGGATGTCGTCCGACACGCCGACGATGGTCCACTCGTAGCCTGACGAGGTGCGCGACGGCTCGATCTCGGCCGCGACGACGAATCCGCCGACCTCGATCTCGGCCCAGGCGGCACCGACGACGGCGTGGCGGTCGGTCTTCCCGGGGAGGTTCACATCCCAGATGACGGGCAAGCGTTTGCCTGCCTCGATTGCACGGAGGCTGGCGGGGAGTCTCATGCGCGCGGCTCCGCGATCTCGTCGGGCAGCGCAACCCAGGTCGGATCGGCATTGCGGTCAAAACGAGCGATCTCGAGGCTCGTCTTGGCCGCCAAGTAGGCCGAAAAGACCTCCTTCGTCACTACCTCGGAGACCGCGTAAACGACCTCGCGGAGACTGTCGGCACGCTCGCGAGCAGCGGTCTCCACAGCCTCCCTCGTCATCTCCGGGCCGTCGATGTCGATCCAGAGACGGTGCCCTCTCCAGTACACCTCGGACCACCATTGTAGCCGCCCGCCAAAGCGGGCGGGGCGCTGGTAGACCTGGATGGTCATGCCGCCCAGCGTGGCCTCCCGAATCTCGTATCGGGAGTGGTCGAAGGGGGGCATGGCGGGTCGCATCGGGGCCGCGGCCGTACCGGACTTCTGGCCTACGGTGGCGAGGTCCAAAGCGTCGCCAGGCACGCCCTCGTCATCGCGCGGGCGCGTTGTCATTTCATCGATGTCCATGGGTCTCTCCGGGGGATACCGCTCCCCACCAAGGCGCCGCGCGGGTTGGCGGCGGCTTGGTGGAGGGCGGCGGGCCGTAGCCCGCCGGGGGGTCGTCAGGCTGCCTCGCGCCGCTCCCACATCTCGGCAGCGAGGTCCCGCGACTCCCAGACGTATCGACGGTAGAGGTCCTTCCGTGCCGCGACGTCGTCAGGCATCTGCATGACCGAGACCGTGACGGAGCGATCGGGCGCGAAGAAGAAAGCGCGCACCTCGGCGCGGACCTCATCGTCGCTGTCGATCACGAAGAGCTGGACCGTCCACCCCCTCGGCACGCCTGCGGCGCCTTCGATCTCGGTCCCGGTGACCTCGTGGGGAAATTCGGCGGTCCAGTAGCGCGGGTCCTTGGAGCGCATGTTCACACGCATCCAGTCGGACAGGGTGTGCCACCTGTCGGCATAGGGCGGCCGATCGCCCTCGCGCGAGGGCGTCAAATCTTTCTCGATGTCCATGGGGTGTCTCTCCGGGACTCCGCGTCCCGCTGCGGCGCCGGTGATCCCCGGCGGCTTGGTGGAGGGCGGCGGGCCTTAGCCTGCCGGGGTCGGTGTCAGGCAGCCTCGGCGGTCCGACACTGCGTCACGATCCGATAGCGTGCGACATCGTCGCCGAAGCGCTGGACGAGTCGCGCGTCAGTCTCGTCGCCGACGTAGGCGCCTTCCGGCATCCGGAAGGCGCGCAGGATGTCGTCTCCCTCCTCGCGGCCTGAAACGCGCTCCAGGTTGACGGCCTCGCCACCTTCCTCCGTTAGGTCCCGCGCGGCCTGGAGGATGACCTCCTCGTCCTCGATCATGCCGAGGTAGCCGATCTTCACTGCGACGATGACGCGGTAGTCGCCTCGCGTGAAGACCAGCACCGGACCGAAGTCCGCGCGCATCGCCTCGACATGCGCCGCCTCGATCTCCTCGTCCGTGATCGCGTCGTCGACGCCGTAGAACTCGCGGAGCTGCACGGCGGTGTTGCGGACGTTCACGGCACCGTAGTCGACGCCATCCCTGATGGCCTGCGTGAGGTCCTCGACCTCGGTGATGGCCTGCTGCTCGGTCATGCTGGTCTCCAGTTGTTGGTTGTCGCGAGGGTGCCGTCTTGGCCGTCCCCCATTGGGCCGCTCCTGCCGCGAGCGGTCGGGTGGAGGACGGGGATCAGGCTCCGCCCCGTTCCACGATCTCCCGCACCGCCTGCGCGTCTTCCAGCACCCACGGCGCATGGTCGATGACGTATGCCCGAGCCTCAAGCGCCTCGGTCAGCACCGAGCCTGGATCGACGCCAAGACGGTCGGCCAAGGCGGTGAGCCAGTCGGCCGGGTCCGCCGGGAGCCGCAGGAGGCGGGTCGTGGAGTGCCTGCGACGGTAGCGGCGGGAGCGCTCCGCGTCGGTCATCGCGCGGTCGCCGATCGGCAATGCGCCGCAGCGGCGTGGGGTCTGGGTCGTCGTCTCGATCATCGTCGTCGCGCTCTCCGTCATGTGATGACACACACAACATGACGCAGAGCAATACGGGGCGTCAACCACCTCTATCAGCAAAATTGAACATACGTAAAGTTCTAGTTACTTCATCCGAAGTTTATGTGAAGCTCTATCTTGGGTAGAGTGACCGTCCATGCAGGAACTCTGGTGTATCGGGTCGCGGACGTGTCCTACAATTGCGCGGCTGAAGGCACTCAATACGTTTCGAATACTTTCAATCGAATCTTTTGGCGGAGCGAATACAAGGACTCGATCCGGGCGGCGCAAGGACTCGCAAGGATTCGAACCGCGGCGGTCCTGGCCGCGGCAAGGATTCGTCAAGGCGGACGGCACCGCCGATCTCGGCGACGCACGGTGTCCCGACCGACACGGCAGGACGGTCTCAAAGGTATGAGGTCGCCAAAATCGAGAATGTTCCCGGCCTCGCGAACTTTTTTCGATCAGGTTTCGCCCGTCGTCCGCCTGGGCTTGATGAGGGTCGGCAGCAGGGACCCCGATCGGCAGCGGGCGCGAACGGTCCCTGGCACCCCGCCTCGGCCGGGGAAGGCGGCGGCGAGGGCGGACATGATCTGCGCGGCGCCGGGCGCGTCCGTGGCGAGGATCATCAAGGCGGCATCGGCAAGGGCGGACCTGATCGCGTCGTCCGTCGCCAGCGGGACCCAGTCGCGGATGCCTCGCGCTTGGGCCGATCAGGCGCAGACGATGCCCCTAGAACGGCGCGCCGTACTTGATCCAAGAGTCCGCGGACCAAGTTCCCTCCCGCTCCTCGCGGGCGAGCCGCTCGCACAGTTCGAGCGCGGTGCTGCCGTCGATCCAGCAATCGCCGTCCGATACGTCGACGATCGCTTGGAATGCCTTGATCCGGGCGCGCGCATCGTCATCGAAGCATTCGATGAAGGGCACGCCCCGCGACTCGAACGAGAGCAGGGTCTGCACCGTGTCAAACGCGGAACGTCCCCAGCGTCCGTCTTCCTCCAGCATCGTAATCCGGCGCCCGAGCTCGCCGAGTGCATGGCTGACGGTTGCCTCCGTTCGGATGCCCCAATTCCCGACGGCGGCCCGGGCGAAGAAGTCCGGAAGGTCATTGCACCAGTGGTTGATGCTGCCGCTGATCCGATGGGCGAAGTGGTAGATGCCCATGATCGCGCGTCCGTCATGGACGAGGCGCTGGATCGCGAGGAAGTCCTCGAACACGTCGGGACGGTCGCCGCCCCTGAGGGAGACGCGGAGCGTAGCTATCAGGCCCCTGACCTCGACGGACTCCCAGAAGAGGCCCTTGTCCCGCGGGACGGGGAGAGGCGCGACGCGGCCGGGCTTCTCGGCCGCGGCTGCCAAGCGAGCGGCCGCATCCTCGGGCGTCCACTTGCGGCCCCGCCGCAGGGCCAAGAGGTCGCCCTTGGCAACGACGTGGAACGACAGCAGCGCAAGCGGCGCGAACGCCTTCAGGAGCCTCTCCCGCCGCTTGCGACGGGCGGCATCCGTCTCCGCCGGGTCCGACCACAGACGAGCCGCGATGTCGCTCGCACGAAGGACGCAGAAGCCATCGACGGGGAGGAGGGCCGCTGCGATCTCGTGGAGGATACGGCCGTGCCCGTCCAGCGCGGCCACGCGGGCGTCGCGCTTCGGAGCGCCCCGGCCCGTCGCCAGCGCGCGCGATGCCTTGCGCTCGCTCACGTCGAGGTGCTGCGCGACGGCCTTGGCGGTCACCGGTCGTCCAATCTCCTCAAGGTAGTCGGGAACGACGGCGCTGATGATCAGCTTCTCCACGGCGCGTCCCTCGGCTGTCGTCCGCGGCGCCGGACGGGCACGCTTCTGGCCGAACCGCTGGACCATGAAGCGCGCGACGCCCTCCGCCGTCGTCCGGATCTGAGCGTCGGAGAGATCGACTCCGTCCGGCCGCCCCTCGCGCCAGCGGAGGAGGGCCGACCGACACCAGGCGGCGATTTCCCCGGCCTGACGCTCGGCTTGGGGCATCATGCCCCAGCGCTCGTATGCCTGCGCGCGAAGCCACTCGAAGGCCTCCGGCGCAATGCTCATGTCTTGACGGGTGCGGCTCGATCGCGCATCGTCACCTCCATTGAAACGCATCCATGACCCGGCCGGGACTGCAATCCCATGTGGCCGGGTCGATGCGTTAAAGGGTCAGGTCCGGACGGACCTCCGTCAAGCGTCCGACTGCGTCGGCCGAAGACGGGCCGACCGTCGCTCCGCTCCTAACGGCCCTACCCAAAGACCCTCCCTAACTAATAAAGGCATTTCGGCGAAGACGGCTTTCGCGCCGGGTAAGCGCCTGTATGGTCTGGCGATTTCCAGGAAACGGCGTGTCACATGGCCGGACGCCGAAGTCGCAAAACGCTTCGAAAGTCGAAACATTCGGTTCGAAACTCCCGAACCGTCGAAGGTCGCCTTAGTTCGAGAGTCCCGAACCGTCGAACCATCCGGCTTCGTGTGGTCGTTCGATAGTTCGGGACTCTCGAACTATCCGCTCGGTCGTCGATCCTGCATCGATCGAGAACGTTTCGAAACTCGAAGCGTCTTATTCGAGAGTTCCGAACTCTCGAAGCTCCGCGTTTCGGCGTGGATCCGTGAGAATGCGAGTAGCTTTGGCAACCGAAGGTTTCCTCGATCGTGCCAGGGTGACGGCTCCACGATCGACGGAGTCCTCATGCGTCTAGCCGCCAGCGTCCTGACCATCGCCGCCATGCTCACCCTGTCGCCCGCCGCGATGGCCGGTCCCGATCTGTCGCGGTCGGTCTCGGCGGGGGCGGAGCGGGGTGCAGCCGCCTTCCGCGGCATCTACGGGGAGAGCGGGATCAGCGGCGCCGCCGAGGCGGTCGAGACGTGCTACGGGTCCCTCAACAGGACGGCAACCGTGGAGAAGCTGGCGGAGTGCGCCGCGCTCGACATCACCGCCGCCAACGTCGATGGGCAGGCGGTCGCGAGCCTGGGGGGTCCTGCGTATCCCTTCTTCTCCGGGCCGCAGCTCGAACGTCGAGTCGGCACCGGAATGAAGGTGGCGGGCCTGACCAAGGCCGAGCGCGCCGCCTTCGATCGCGCGATCATGGCGGCGCTGGGCGGCGGGGAGGAGGAGCCGACGCCGTCCTCGTCGACAAAGGCCGAGGTGGTCTCCCTGAACTCGCTCGACGGCCTGCCATACGACCACAACGGGTCCGAGATGATCGTCGACGCCGGGAAGGGTGTGATCGTGTACGCGAAGCCAAAGGCCTCGATCGCCGGGACCGTGAAGCCGGGGACGGTGCTCTACCGCGGCCGGCCGTGGAGCCTGGACCCGAGGTCGGTGCCGATCCGCGGGACCGCCTTCGTCTACAAGAAGGGCTGCGCGCCTGCGCCATACGAAGTCCGGGGGGAGTACCGGGGCCAAGGGTTCAGCCTGTCCGGGGCCGCCCCCGTCCGGTCGAAGACCTCGTGCGCCATCACCGGCGTCACCACCTCGTCGGGGAACGCGAGGTTGGCGTTCGAGAGCACGTACATGGACGAGTGAACTTAGCGGCGACTGACAATCGGACCCGCTTGGCGTAAGTGATTCCTCCATGACGTGGTCGGCATCCATTCGGCCAGCATGGAGCGCCCCGCGACATGACCCGCATCAGAAAACTGAGCGTGCAGAACTTCCGAGGGATTCGCTCGCTCGAATGGCTTCCGGAAGAAGGCATCAACTGCCTCGTCGGTCCCGGCGACAGCGGGAAGTCGACCGTCCTAGAAGCGATCGACCTATGCCTCGGTGCGCGCAGGGCACCACAGATCGGGGATGCCGACTTCCACCTGCTCGACTGCGGGCGCGAGATCGTGATCTCCGCCACGTTGGGGGCATTGGACGGAAACCTCATGGCGCTGGAGTCCTACGGCCAGTTCCTGCGCGGCTTCGACCGTACGGTCGGCCTGCTGGAGGACGAGCCGGGGCAGGGCCTCGAGACCGTGATCACCGTCGAGATGCGGATCGGCGAGGACCTCGAGCCTCAGTGGTCGCTGGTCTCGGACCGCGCGTCCCGACTAGGGCTGACCAAGAACCTGTCCTGGGGCGACAGGACACGCATCGCGCCGACTCGGCTGGCGGGAGCCGGCGGCCATAATCTCGGCTGGCGTCGCGGATCGGTCCTCAGCAAGGTTTCCGACGAGAAGGTCGATGTGTCTTCCGTGCTGAGCCGGGCAGCACGCGACGCCCGGACCACGTTCGGCGAGGAGGCCGCGAAGGACCTCGCCTCGGCGCTCCAGTCCGTCCAGGGCCTGTCAGATCGGCTGGGGGTGCCGGTGGGCACTGGGGTCACGGCAATGCTCGACCCGCGATCGATGGACATCCGCAGCGGGACCGTGTCGCTGCACGATTCCGACGGGGTCCCCCTCCAGGGCCTTGGGCTTGGCTCGTCCCGTCTTCTGGTCGTCGGCTTGCAGAGGCTCGTCGCCGAACAAGCATCCATGATCCTGGTGGACGAACTCGAGCACGGACTGGAGCCGCACCGCATCCACCGCCTACTCTCGGAACTGGGGTCGAAGGAGCAGGTTCCGCCGCTCCAAGCCTTCCTAACGACCCACTCGCCGGTCGCGGTCAAGGAACTCACGACGCATCAGCTCCAGGTCGTCCGACGCACCTCGTCCGGAGAGGTCTCGATCGTTCGGGTCTCGGTCGCGGGCGACGTGCAGGGTGCCGTGCGGCTCGCGCCCGACGCGCTCCTGTCGCGGTCGGTGCTGGTCTGCGAGGGAGCGACGGAGGTCGGGTTCGTCCGGGGCATCGATCGCTACCGGACGGATCACGGCTATCCATCTTTGACCGCCCATGGTGTCGGCTTGGTGGACGGTGGCGGAAGCAACACCTTCGCGCGCGCCTCAGCGTTCATCGCCATGGGCTATCGCACCGCCGTCCTTCGGGATAGCGACAGGCCGTCTGGACCCGAGGAGGGCGCGTTCCTCGCTCAGGGCGGCGAGGTGTTCGCTTGGCGGGCTGGCCATGCTGTTGAGGACGAACTGTTCCTCGGCCTCGGCGACGCGGCGGTTGGCGCTCTGCTGGAGAGCGCAGTCGCGATGAAGGAGGCCGATCTCGTCGATCAGCACATCAAATCGACTTCGGCAGGGAGACACGGACTAGAGCATCTACGTAACTTGATTGCCTTCGGCGGGCTGGGCCTCGACGAGCGGGGTGCGCTGGCATCCGCCGCGAAGAAGGGGGGCTGGTTCAAGCAAATCACCGCTATGGAAGACGCGGCTCATGACGTAGTGGGGCCGAACCTCAGGACGGCCGACGCTCAGTTGACCAAGGTCGTAATCGATGCGTTCAAATGGATCGACGGAGTCTAAGGCTCATGGACCTTTTGTCGATTGAGCGCGGTTCGGTCGTCGCACCCGCGGGGTGCGGCAAGACCGAACTGATCGCCACGGCGTTGCTCCGCCATGCCCGGCCGTTGCCGATCCTTGTTCTCACGCACACGCACGCGGGCGTCGCAGCACTTCGCCGCAGGCTTGAGCGGTCGGGGGTCTCCCGTCGGGCCTACAGGCTGTCGACGATCGACGGGTGGGCGATGAGGCTCATATCGACGTTCCCCGCGCGTTCGGGCCATGACCCGGCGATCGTCGAGGCGGCACGTCCCGACTATCCGGAGGCGAGGAGAGCTGCGGCCGGGCTGCTTGCCGCCGGGCATGTCGACGACGTGATCCGGGCCAGCTACGACAGGCTGATCGTCGACGAGTACCAGGACTGCTCCTGCCTCCAGCATGCCACCGTCGCAGGGATCGCGGCTCTCGTTCCGACTGCGGTGCTGGGCGACCCGATGCAGGCGATCTTCAACTTCGGCAAGATCGACTGCATGGCGGACTGGGTCGGCGACGTCCTCGCGACGTTTCCGGTGGCGGAGACCCTGGACACCCCATGGCGCTGGATCAACGCGGGAGCGCACGATCTCGGCGCTTGGCTCCTGGAGGTTCGCGGGACCCTGGAAACTGGCGGCCGCGTTGATGTGAGGAACGGGCCGAACGTCACCTGGGTGCGGCTCGACGGGTCGGGAAGCGACCACCCATCCCAACTGCGCGCCTGCCTCACCAAGTCCCCCGTCGCGGGCGGCAACGTGCTCATCATCGGCGAGAGCACCAATCCGGCCTCGCAACGAGCGTTCGCCAGCCAGACACCCGGCGCGGTGACCGTCGAAGCCGTCGACCTCCAGGACCTCGTCATGTTCTCGCAGCGGCTCGACCTGTCGGCACCGAACGCGCTCGAGGTGATCGTGGACTTCGCCGAGAGCGTCATGAACAACGTCGGGGGCAAGGACTTCGTCCGACGGGTTCAGGTGCTTCGGGGTGGACGTGCGCGGAAGGAGGCTAACGGTGCCGAGTCTGCCGCGATGGCGTTCGAGGACGATCGGTGCCACAGCCGGGTCCTCGCACTCCTGTCGGAGATCAACGCTCAGTCGGGCGTCAGGGTCTACCGTCCGGCCGTTCATCGGGCGTGCATGCAGGCACTCCGTCAATCCACCGATGCCGACGGGTTTCGCGCTGCCTGCGTCCGAATGCGCGAAGAGCATCGCCAACTCGGCAGGGAACTACCGAACCGAGCGGTTGGGAGCACCTTGCTCCTGAAGGGGCTGGAGGCCGACGTCGCGGTGATCCTGTCGGCGGACAAGATGGATGCCCGACACCTGTATGTCGCCATGACGCGCGGTGCACGCAAGCTGGTGATCTGCTCGCGCGCGCCCACGCTGGGTTTCTGATCAAGGCATTCGGTGAACGCCGCAGCGGGTGGTTTTCCGCCCGTCCGCTTACTGCTGCTACTCGTAGGTAGCTGACATTCAGTTGCTCCCGACGGGTTCGGCGACGTCCAAATTTGAGTCCAATCGATCGGCCCCAAAGACAGCGCCACACGCAGCGAACATGCCACCAAGCCAATTCGGCGCGGACTGTTGCTCGCGCCGAGCATGGCGATTTTGGACCCAAGCGTCTCTAGCGGCTGGCGAGGACCGGGCTGGCCGTGCCCTTCAGACCCTCGACCACGACCAGCCCCGGCTCCTTGCCCGCCGTCGGCTCCCCCGGGGCGCCGATCGTGCGCACCGGGCCGATGCTGGAGGCCATGCCGGCTCCCTTGTCGTTGGTCTTCAGCACCACGACGGGCTCGGTTTGCCCTTCGAAGAACACGCCGTATTCGGTCATCGGCTTCAGCTTGGCGACGCTGACGTCGATCGTATCGACGAGCCCGAGATTGCGCGAGACGACCATGCCGGAACCGTCCGCGCCCTCGGGTGCCTTCAGCGATAGCGTCAGGTTCTCTGGACCCGCCTTCAACGGCACGAGGTTTTCGGTGCCCGCGCCCTCGGGAACCGCGCCCGGCACGAATACGAGGGCCTGCGGGGCCTGTCCGATCGGGATTTCCGCGACGACCTTCTGCTCGGCCGTGTCGATCACGTCGACCTTGTCGCCGTTCTCGAGCCCGACGAAGATCCGGCTGCCGTCCTCCGATCCCCAGATGCCGTGCGGCAATGCGCCGACGGGGATGGTTGCGACGAGCTGCGTCTTCTCGCCGGGCTTGTAGACCTTCACGACGTTCTCGCCGCCGATCGTGACGTAGACCAGCGTCGCGCCGTCCACCGTGCCGAAGCCGAGATGGTTGGAGATCGGTCCGCTGTCGATCACCTCCTTCACCTCGAGCGTCTTGGCATCGACGCGCGTGACCTTGCCGACGTCCTTGTGCGTCAGCCAGACGTCGCTGCCGTCAGGGCTCACCTGTACGAAGGGCACGAATGGCGAGACGACCGGGATCCGCTTCACCAGCGCATGGCTCGCGACGTCGAAGACCTCGAGCACCGGGTTGAACGAGTTGGCGACGAAGGCGAGCTTGCCGTCGCGTGAGAACTTGGTCATGCCCGGACCGCTTGTCGTCGGGATGCTGCCCGTCTCCTTGAAGGTCGCGGCATCAATCACCGACAGATAGTCCTCACCGCGCACCGTCGCCCAGACTTCCGTCCCGTCCGGCGTGAAGAAGGCCTCGTGCGGGTTGCGCCCGACATAGGTCGTGCCCTTCACGACATTGGTCGCCGTGTTGATGAAGGTGACGGAGTTTGTCACCGTCGAGACGACGACAAGCGTCTTGTGGTCCGGCGAGAAGCCGAGGCCATGAACGTTGACCTCGCCCTTGTAGAGGGGGCTCAGAACGTCCGGGCGCGGATTGCCGAGCCGGATCTGGCCCAACAGCTTGTTCGCGACGGGGTCGATGACCGAGACCGTGTTGGAGTTCTGGTCGGCGGTGTAGACGCGGTCTGACGCGGCAGGCAGCGCGAAGGCCGACGTCGAGACGAGGAGCGCGGCGGCGAGGATGGCGGTGCGGGTCATGGGGTTGTCTCCGGAACGGGCTTTGGTTTGTCGGCGGATGCGGCGAGCATCGAGCGCATCAGCGCGATCTCGTAGGTCTGTTCGGTGATGATGGACTGCGCGAGGTTGCGGATCGCCGGGTCCCCGGTCGAGCCGAGGACGGCCTTGGCCATGTCGATCGCGCCCTGGTGATGCGGGATCATCTGGGACAGGAAGTCGTGCTCGGGATCGCCGGTCACCTGAGCCGACATCATGCCGGCGTGCATCCTCTCCATCGCCTCGGCGGTCGCTTCGGCATAGTGTGAACCGTCGGGCGTGGCCGGCACCATCGGCGAGTGCTGATGAGCGGGCGCGTCCTGCGCCTCTGCCGAGGAGAGTGACGCCCCGGCGAAGGCCAGGGTCAGGAGAAGCGTCTTCAGCATGGATTCACAGGGTCCTCGAAGTACGGGGTCGGCAAGAAGACGCGTGCGGACGCCTTTCATTCCCGTGGCGGCAACATTTATTCGGGGCGAGGCGCCTGAAGCATCCATCGCCTCCATCGATCGGAATGACCAAAACAACGCGTTGGATCGAACGATCGCCGTTGTGCATGGTCCCGGCAGGATAAGGACCCCGCCGATGACCTTCGAACAGATGCGTGCCGTCACCCTCGGCCTCCAACCGCTGTCACGCCTCGACAGCCCGCGGGAGGTCGTGCGCCAGTTCACCCCGAACTGGTTCGCCGCCACGATGGGCACCGGGATCCTGGCAATCGCGCTGTCGCAGTTCCAGGCAGACGTGCCGATGCTGCATCCGGTGGCCGAGGGCCTCTGGATGTTCAACATCGCGCTGTTCACGCTCTTCGCCGGCCTCTATGCCGCCCGCTGGATCTTCTTCTTCGACGGGGCTAAGCGCATCTTCGGCCATTCCGTCGTGTCAATGTTCTTCGGCTGCATCCCGATGGGCCTCGCCACCATCGTCAACGGCTTCCTGATCTTCGGCCTGCCGCGCTATGGTGAGGTCGCGCTCAGGATCGCAGAGACGCTCTGGTGGATCGACGTCGCGATGGCAGCAGCCTGCGGGGTTGCCATCCCCTTCATGATGTTCACCCGGCAGAGCCACTCGATCGACCAGATGACGGCGGTCTGGCTCCTGCCGGTGGTCGCGGCCGAAGTCGCGGCCGTCTCCGGGGGACTGCTCGCGCCGCATCTCGTCGATCCGCATTCCCAGCTCGTGGTGTTGACCCTCTCATATGCGCTCTGGGCGCTGTCGGTGCCGATCGCGCTCAGCATCCTCGTCGTGCTCCTACTGCGCATGGCCGTCCACAAGCTGCCGCACGCCAACATGGCAGCGTCGAGCTGGCTGGCGCTCGGGCCGATCGGCACCGGTTCGCTCGGGCTGATGACGCTGGGCGGCGCGGCCCCCGCGATCCTTTCCGCCAACGGTCTGGAGCGCTTCGGCGCCTTTGCGGAAGGGCTCGGCCTCTTCGGCGGGCTGCTTCTCTGGGGCTATGGGCTCTGGTGGCTGGCGATGGCCGTGCTCGTGACGCTGCGCTACCTGCGCGATGGCCTTCCCTTCAACATCGGCTGGTGGGGCTACACGTTCCCCCTTGGTGTCTATGCCGTGGCCACGCTGAAGCTCGGCACCCTCCTGCCGATCGCTGCCATCCAGGTCTTCGGTGCGGTGCTCGTCGCGGTGCTGGCAGTGCTTTGGGTGATCGTCGGCACGAGGACGGTGCGCGGTGCCTGGAGGGGCGATCTCTTCGTCTCGCCCTGCCTCAAGGCCGATTGAGAGAAGGAAAAGCAGCCGCCGGCGGTTGCTTGTTGAGGAAGGCGGTGACGCCGGCCCGGAACCGGACGGCGCCGCCCTGGGCGGGGTGGCGCACGTAGGTGGCGGGGATACCGAGCCCGTCCGCCGCACGCTGTGCCACCCGGCCGATGCAGAGGATTCGGCGCGGCGCGAAGATCGCGACGATCATCTCCAGCACCTTCCGATGTTCGGCGATCTCGGTCCGCGTCGGCGTCCGGTTGCGCAAGGGCAGAACGCCGCGATGGGGATGGAAGAGCACCGCGTTCCAGAACAACGGCAGCGGGTCGGGCACCGCGTTCCAGATCTCCCGGGAGGTTCCAGACTCCAGTGTCGGCAGGGTCCCGCGGGTCGCCCGCGCCAGCGGCGGATCGAGGCCGAGCCGCTCCGACAGGTCGGCGAGCCGCCCGTCGCCCGTGAACGGCACACCTGTCCGACGCGCTCCAAAGCGCGAGGGTGCTTCGCCGAGCCAGAGGTCATTGACGCCGCGATCCGCCATCGCGGCGAGATAACGCCCGAGATTGCGACGGCGGATGGCTGGCGCGTCAGCGTCCTCAATCTCCGCGTCGAACCCGGCATAGGGGTTGAACAGGTTGGCCTTTTCAGGCAGCGCCGCGAGACGCTCGACGATCGCGTCGACTGAATGTCGTCTGGACGTGGTCGATCCATCGATCACGCCGGCGGCACCTCGATCGTCGGCAGCTCGGCGAGAAAGGCGGCGACGGCGCGGCTCGGGTGACGGTCCCTCGCCAACACCGAATGGAACCCGCGCGACGGCAGGTCGAAGGGTAGCGCCACCAGTGTCCCCGTGCGAAGGCCTGCATCCGCGACCACGGCGGGGAGGATCCCGACG
>NZ_BBWH01000019.1 GCF_001463705.1 Aureimonas sp. AU12
CGCCGGCGCCCGCCTCAATCGCCGCGCGCACGGCCTCGTTCGAGGGCAGTTCGAGTTCGACCGACAGCGCGGTGAGATCGACACCGAAGGCTTCGAGCGCACCTTCGAGGATCGCGCGGGTGCCCGAGCCCCGTTCGCGAAGCACCCAGCGCGCCGATGCAAGATCCCCGGCCGCGACGGGAGACCTGGAGCCTCTGTGCCCTGATGCCGCGACCAGCATCAGTCGATCATCGGCGACGCGTTGCGTGCCGAGTCGGACATCGCCGAGCTCGTCCTCCACGAAGCCGAGATCGGCCGTGCCATCCAGCACCGCCTCGGCCGTGCGCGCCGTGTTGGCGATGCTCAGCCGAAGTTCGATGCCGGGATGGCGAGCCTTGAAGCCCGCGAGCACCGGCGGCAACCAGTGGTTCGCCACCGTCTGGCTGGCGACGATGCGGAGACGACCCCGCTTCAGTCCGGCAAGTTCGGAAAGCATGAGGCCGGCATCCTCGGCCCGCGCAAGCACCGCGCGGGCCTCGGGCAGGAACAGGCGCCCCGCCTCGGTGAGTTCGATCCTCCGCCCCACGCGGTCGAACAGCCTGATGTCGTGGCGCTCCTCCAGCGCGGCGATGGCGGCGCTCGTCGCCGACTGCGTGAGGTTCAGCGACTTCGCCGCCTCCGTCACGTGCTCGCGTTCGGCAACGGCAACGAAGATGCGAAGCTGATCGAGCGTCACAGCGTACCGCCGGAGATGCCCGGGGCGGGGCGGTTCAGGCTGTCGTAGATGGCCGTCGCCACCTGCATCAACCGTTCGCGCGGCGCCTCGGCCGACACGACGTAGCCAAGGCCGGCGTCGCGCCAGAAGAAGGCTGAGACGCCGTTCTCCTCGACGAACTGGAACGACGTCTCGTCCTTCTCGTCGGTCTTGATGAACAGCGTCAGCCGCGTGCCCTGGTCGTCGTCGTACATCAGCATCGCGGCGGGACCCACGCCCGCAGGCAGGAGGCGCCCGCCCATCAGCCGATAGCCGAGCCCTGTCAGGTCCGGAGCCGACAGCCGCGTTCCCAGCCGCTTCGATAGCCATTGCAGGAGATGTGCCTCCTCGTCGGCCCGCACTTCGACGGGATGGACCACCTCGACCACGAAGGTGCGATGCGCCGCAATCGCCTCGTCGGCCATGACCGCCACACGAGGCATCTGCGGCGGCACGCGCAGGACGTCGTTCGCCAGCCACCCGCCGGCGCTGCCGAGGATCAGCCAGCCCATGACAGCCGCGATGCGCAGACGCGTGACAGCAAACCGACCGCGCCGGGCCTCGCGGATGTTGGCGATGCGTAACCGCGCCGGGATCGGCTCCCCGGCCTTGAAGGCAAGCCGTTCGCGCAGTGCCCGGGCGATCTCGCGGTCGCGATCGAGGGCCGCGGCGATCTCCGGTCGCTCCGTGAGATAGGCCTCGACTGCGGACAGCCGCTCGGCCTCAAGCCGTCCGTCCACATAGGCTTGCAGGTCGTCCTCGCCGACGGGCGTGTCCCTGCGGCTCATTTGACTCTCCTCAAGGGCGCGCGAATCCCGGTCTCCAGGATGGCGCGCAGCTTCTCGCGCGCCCGCGATAGGCGCGACATGACCGTGCCGACCGGCAGCCCGATCACCCGCGCCGCCTCGTCGTAGCTCATGTCTTCGACCCCGACGAGAAGGAGGACTGTGCGGTGCTCTTCACTCAGCGCATCGAGCCCAGCTAGGACGTCGCGGAGCCCGGCGCGGCCGTCCTGGTCGCCGTCCACCGCCGGCGGCGAGGCCATCTCGTCGAGCGCCACGTGAGGCCCACGCCGCTTGTGCTGGCGCAGGCCCGAGAGGTGGAGGTTGCGCAGGATGGCGAACAGCCAGGCGCGCAGGTCGCCGTCGGGCCGGCGCAGGTGCCAGCGCCCGACGGCACGCTCCAGGCAGTCCTGGACGAGATCGTCGGCGGCGTCGCCATCGCGCACCAGCCCATAGGCATAGCGCCTCAGGCCCGGAATGAGCGGTTCGATCCGCGCCGCGATCTCGTCGGTGGACATGCCTTACTTCGCCAGCGTTGGGTCGATCTGCCAGATCTCGTCGGTGAGCTTGCCGTCCCGGAACAGCATGACGTAGCGCACCGGGATCTTGTTGTCGTTGGCGAAGACGACATCGGCGACGACGGTGGCGCCCTTCGGGTTCATGCTCTCGCGCATCTCGACGACGGTGGCCTTGAGGCCGGTCTGCGCCTTGGCGAACTTTGCCCAGGTCGCGGCGATCTCGGGGCCCGTGTAGGTGCCATCGAGCGGACCGCCGACCCAGTGAAGCGTTGCGGACGGCGCATAGGCGGCGGTGACCGCGGCGCTATCGCCCTTGGCGATTGCTTCGATATGCGCCTTCGCCATGTCGCCGGCGGGACCCGCAAGCGCGGTCGAAGCCCCGGCGGAAAGAATGGCGATGGCTGCGAAAAGGGTCTTCATGGCTCGGTGTCCTTCGGTTCGGCCGCGATTGGCCGACGGAAGACGTTCAGGAACGGCGCTTATTCCCAAAGGACTGAAAATTAGAGACGAGCAGGTTCAGTTCGGCGTTCAGACGGAACGTCCGCTAACGGCGCAAGCTGAAAGGGCGCCAAACGGCTCCGAGGGGTCGATAGCGGCGGTTCAGTGCGGCCGTGCCTTGGCGATGATTCGGGAAACGGTTGGCTGGCTCACCTGGTAGAGCCTCGCCATGTCGGCCGCCGTTTTCCGGCCTGACAACACGCTCTCGGCGATCTCCTCGCGCTGGCGGGCGGAAAGCTTGCTCCGACGCCCGCCGACCCGGCCTTCGATCCGAGCTTGTCGGAGACCGGCCGCGGTGCGCTCGCGGATAAGCGACCTCTCGAACTCTGCGAATGCCGCGACCATGTGTGACATCATCCGTCCGGCTGGGGTCGTGGTGTCGATGGCCTCGGTCAGGCTGCGGAATCCCGCCCCCGCGGACTCGACCCGCTCCATGATCGTCAATGCGTCGCGGAGGGACCTCGACAGGCGATCGAGCTTCCAGGTGACGAGGGTATCGCCGGGGCGCAGGTGGTCGAGCAGCCGATGAAGCTCTGGGCGGTCCCAGCGCCCGCCCGACGCGACCTCCTCAAACACGCGATCGCATCCGGCGTCGCGCAGCGCGCAGGCCTGGGCGGTAGTGGACTGATCGTCACTGGTCGAGACGCGGGCGTAGCCGAGGAGCATGGGAGGGGCCTTTCGCAAACGGCCGTTTGGGGAAGGCTCGGGCGGGCACCGACGGCGCAACGGGTTCGGCCTTTCACAATCCTCTTGCGCTGGGTCGGCAAGGCGCAAGCGGTTTCCGGAAGGCGGCGGTCAGCCTGGAACGACTTGCCGGAAATCGAAGCGGACGAGGAACGCCCGCTCCTCCGCGCTCGCCGGGGTGAAGGCGAAGCCGGCGGGCGACGAGTAGTACAGGTAGCCGTCCCGCTCGTAGGCCGTCACGGCTGGGTCGGCGTTCACGACGACATCGCGGAGGCAGGCCGGAAGGCTGCGCGTCGGGATGTAGCAGACGTAGTACGTGCGCCCGTTGACCGACAGGATGTTCGTCGGCCTGTCCGCGATAATCTCTGCGCCGATCACCGCCATGGGCCGGGTCGTGCGGTACGTGGCGCCGGCGACGGCGGGGCGGGAACTGTCCGCCGTGACCGGCGGCGGGAGCAGCACGTCGGGTCCCGACTGGACGGCCCCGGCGGGCAGAGACGGCGCGGGCGCCGCGATCGCGACAGGGCGGGCGCGGTAGAGGTAGTTCGCTGCCGGGGCCGGGACGGTCGTCCCGGCGGCGAGGACGAGGGCCAGGAGGGCGGTGGCGGTCGGGGTGGTTGCGCGGGGCATCGGCATTCCTCGTGAGGTCGGAACTCCGATGGTCGGTGCCGGCGGACTCCCCGTCGAGCGTGATCGACGTCGCCGGCGGGAACGCGGCCGGGGAGCGGCGGCACGGCCGTCGCTAGACGGACGGACCGGGGCGCTGCTCGGCGGGTAGGGCCGTCCCTGTTTTCCAGTCCCGCGAGCCGGGATCGTAGCCGAAGGCGGAGCAGCCCCGGCGCGCCGCGCCGTCACGTAGCGCCGAAGGCGCGCCGGGGCTGTGGTAAACGGGGGCGGGACGGGTCCAGTCGAACGCAAGGTCCGCTCCCATTCCGTTGGCTACGACCGTACCTGAGTTGTTAGGTATGGTGAGGCGGGCGACGTTGCGGACAGTCGAGCTTTTCTGCGGTGCGGGCGGTCTCTCGCTCGGGCTGGGCCGCGCCGGTTGCGAGGTGGCCCGCGCGATCGACGTTTGGCCGGAGGCGGTTGCGGTCTACCGCGCGAACCTCGGCGATCATGCCGAAGTGGCCGACATCGGCGATCTCCTGGCGGTCGCGCCGGCCGTGGCTGCGCTACGTCCCGAGCTCATCTGCGGTGGACCGCCTTGCCAGGATTTCTCCGCCGCGGGGCGCCGCGTCGAGGGCGAGCGGGCATCCCTGATGGTGGCGTTCGCCATGGTCGTCGTTGTCGCGCGACCGCGATGGGTGCTTATGGAGAACGTGCCGCAAGCCGCTAAGTCCGCCGCATGGGCGACAGCGCGGGAACTGCTCGTCCGGGCAGGCTATGGTCTGTCGGAGGCCGTGGTCTGCGCGAGCCGCTATGGGGTCGGCCAGAGTCGCCGACGTCTGATCGTGGTGGGGAGGCTGGGGGAGGCGGACGGATTCCTCGCCTCCTCGATCCGTGCCGCGGCGAGCGACAGGCCGACGACGATCCGCGACGTTCTAGGCGGCGAGGTCGGGGAAGTCGTCCATGCCCATCCGCGGCATGCGGGTAAGCGGCGGCTCTGGAGTTCGGACGGTCCGATGCCGACCATCCGCGAATCGACACGACGCCCGCTGCCTGCGAATGCCGACCTCTCGGCCGCTGACCGGGCCTTGCTCGCACTTGGCGCCCTCTACGTCAGACCGTTCGGCGGCGGACGCGGCGTCCGCAGCGTAGATGAGCCGTGCCCTGCCATCGTCCGGACTTCGGCGGAACCGCCGGGGCCACGCTACCTGTCCGCCCCGCACCGCGACGACATCGCGCCGGCCGGTTCGGTCCCATGCCTGACGCGGGAACAGGCATCGCGTCTGCAAGGGTTCCCGGCGGGCTGGGACTGGTCCGCTGGCGGCCGACTGAGGAACGTTGACCAGATGATCGCCAACGCGGTCCCTTCCGGCCTCGCCGAAGCGATCGGCCGCGTGATCATGGCGCGCGACAGGGGCGAGACGGTGCCGGCACTGGAGCCGGGGTTCTCGACGTGGCTTCGAGCGAAGGGGGTGGTCGGGCAGACCCTTCGAAATCGACGCACCCAACTCGGTCGGGCGCGTCGGCTGCTCGGAGGTCGAATCCTTGCCGACCTCGCTGCCGAACTGGCGATGCTTGAGGCCGTCGAAGGATTCGCGAAGCTCTCGACGGGGGTCCGGTCGGACCTGCGGGCTGCGCTGCGGCTGCATGCCGAATGGCGGGCGATCCCGCCGACGCCGCGTCGGACGAGGTCCGTGATGGTGGCGGACGCGGTCGAAGAGAGGTCCGACGAGCGGGCGGCTGCCTGATCCCCTCCCGGTCCTTCGGACCAGCTCCAACCTTCCCAGGAGGGTCTCACGCCCCCGCAGGGGCGTTGCCGGGATCGGACGGTTCGCGCCGGCTACGCCGACGCTCGCCGTCCCCGCAACTTTGCAAGGATACGGAGGGCTTTCGCATCTTCGTCGGGACGAGGCATGTCCTCGACCCCGGCGAGGCCGGCCGGGTCGGAGTCGTCGTTGAGCCACAGGCGCCATGCCGCCATCTTCGACGCTCCGACGATCGACGGAACCTGATCGGCAGGAAGACCGGGTCGCGGGGTCAAGATCGCAAGAACCCCGATCGCGGGATCGAAGCTCACCTCGGCGACAATTTGGCGGAGCTGCTCGGCGAGGCGCGTCCGGATCGCGTGACGGTCGTCCCCGTCGGCCTCGTTCATCGCCCTCGACAGATCGACGGCCTCGCCGAGCCGAGCCTTGAGTCCTGGGTCGGCGGCGACTGCCGCGGCTGCCTTCGTGGCCTCTGCGAGTTCGCGCCTGATCGTCTTGGCTTCGCCACCGAGCGCCCGGTAACGATCGACTGCTCCCTCTTCGCCGTCCTCCACCAGCGCGAGGAGGCGTCCACGGCCTACCTCGATTTCGGCAAGCCGGGCGGCAAGGAGCGACACGCGATCCGCCTCGGTGGTCGGCTGCGCGCCATTCAGGATGGCTCCGGCATCAAGGTAAGCGAGTCCCCGGAGGAGGCGGGACTCGATATGGTCAACCCGCCAGCGGCCATCGTTCTCACAGCCAGCCTTCCGAGCTGCCACCGAGCATACGAAGTAGCTCCCGCCTTTCGGCATGGCACCTTTGTTGACGAGGTGCATGGCCCCGCCGCAACGCGTGCAACGGCCGAGGCCGAGGAGGAGGTGGGCAACGCCCCTTCCGCGTCGACCAGCGGCGACGCGGCGTCCCTGCGATGCCTGTTGGGCGCGCCAGTAGGTGTCTTCGTCGACGATCGGCGGGTAGTAACCGATGATCGGGTCTCCAGAAGGCTGACGGGTCCCGGCCCGGCTGCTGCCGACGTGAGGCTGGTACTCACCGAGAACAAGACGGCCAGTCAGAATCTTCCCGACCGTTGATATTTGCCACCCGACGCCGCCTCGCCACGTCGGCGTGCCCGCCCCGTTGAGCTTGGCGACGATCTGCCTTCGCCCATAGCCCTCGATCGCCCATTGGAAGATCGTCCGCACGATCTCCGCGCGATCCTCTCGAACGACGAACCGCCCGCCCTCGATCGCGATCCATTCGGGACAACGCGAGGTGAGGGGACGGCCCTCCTCACGGGCGGCAGCCTTCTTGGCGGCCCATGCCGCCCCGACGCGTTCCCCTTTGATCCGGGACTCTTCGTGGGCGCGAGCCATGACCGCGATGGACACTATCAGCGGCGTCCAGTCCGTCCGCAGGCGCTCTTCGGAGTAGACCTGCCCATCGGAGAGGGTGACGACGATCACGCCTGCGCGGATCAGGTCGAAGAGCCTCGCCGCGGCATCCAGGACGGCCTCGCGGGACAGGCGGTCCAAGGATTCGACGATGAGAAAGGAGTCTCGCGGAACCTTGCCTGCCTCGACCAAGGCAAGGAACGACCGGAGCGCGCCGACATCCCGGTTCGCGCCTTTGTAGGCGGAAATGCCAAGGTCACGAAGGCTGTCGTCGAGTTCTAGGCCGCGCGCCTCGCACCATGCACGAGCGGCCGTAAGCTGGCGACGCAGCGAGTCCCCCCGCGCCTGATCCGGGGTGCTGAAACGGATGTAGGAGAAGGCTTTGGGCATCCGGCGTACTCCATCGAATCGATGGAGTTTATGTAGCACACCTTCAGGAGATTGTGGCCGCCGGCCGCGGCGATTTCCAGCGCCCGCTTGGCGGCGACCTGTCCCTTGATGTCGGCGAGATCCGGCAGGTCGTCGGGAGCCGCCTTCACGGCGGGTTCGGGACGGCGCAGGACCTGCGTGCCGCGAAAATGGTTGCAGATCTGGATGAGCGAGCGCGCCGCGACGATCTCCATCTCGGCGCTGGCCCAGGCCGCCTCCGGGCCGCAGGGTTCCGGGCAGACCAGCCCGAGGCCGAGCGCATTGGCGCCCATCGCGGCCGGCAGGACGCCGGTGACCGCGGTGATCATCCCGTCGAGCGAGAGTTCGCCGAGCACCACGAAGCGCGCCAGGGCGTCGGCGGGAATGGCGCCGAGCGCCGCCATCAGCCCGAGCGCGATCGGCAGGTCGTAGTGCGAGCCCTCCTTCGGCAGATCGGCCGGCGCGAGGTTCACCGTC
This sequence comes from Aureimonas sp. AU12, assembly GCF_001463705.1. Taxonomy (GTDB): domain Bacteria; phylum Pseudomonadota; class Alphaproteobacteria; order Rhizobiales; family Rhizobiaceae; genus Aureimonas. The sequence continues at coordinate 7,843 of NZ_BBWH01000019.1, forward strand.
ACGCGCTTGGGCGGCATCGACAGGCCGGAGGCGTGGAGCGCCGCCTGCACGCGCTCGCGGCTTTCCGCCACCGCCTTGTCCGCGAGGCCGACGATCTGCATCCCCATCTTGCCGGGGGCGACCATGACCTGCACGTCCACCGGGATGGCGTCGACGCCCTGAAAGGCGACCGTCTTCACACGCGAGACCATGACCGAACTCCGAACGCCCGGCACACTCCCCGGTGGTGCGAAGCTATCGCGCGATCGCCCGTCCGGCAAGAACAGGCCACGAACAAATTTCGGCAAAACCGTGGATGACAGCGCGTTCGGAACCGAAGACGGGAGCGACCCATGAGGCCGCTCCCGTCCGTCATTCGCCCGTCGTCGGCTCAGTAGCCGTCGCTGCCGTAGTCGTCGATCTCGCCGCGCGGCCCCGGCCGCCCCTCCTCGCGCCAGCGCGGCGGCGGGCCGTCCTCGAACCGGTCGCGGTCGCGCCGGCCCTCGAAGCGATCGCGGTCCCGCTCGAAGCGATCGGCCCGATCGTCGCGGCGCGGGCCATCGAAACGGGGGCGCTCGTAGCGGTCGCGGATCTCGCGGCGCGGCTGCGGTCCGTCGAAGATGCGCGGGCCGTAGATGCCGTCCCAGCGGCGACGGTCGCGGTAGAAGTCGCGGCCGCGATAGTGATCGTCCCAGTAGCGGCCGAAGGAGTAGCCGACCACGGGCGCGCCGATATAACCGACCGAGCGGGGCCCCGTGTAGCGCTGGCCGCCGCGGATGTAGGCGAGGTAGTTCGAGGACATCCAGCCGCGCTGCCCGTAGAAGTCGACGTCGCACCACGAGCGGTTGGCGAGGCACCCGTAAACCTCGACGTCCTCGCCGGCGCGAACGACGTTCACCGGCGGATAGGCGGTGGAGGGGCCGGCGCGCAGGTTGACGTTCGTAGTGGCGATGGCCGAGGCGGCGCTGGCCAGGCCGGGCACGAGGGCGGCGCCGGCGAGCGCGAGGGCGAAGAGGCGGGCTTTGGAAAGCATGGGGGACACCATCCGAATGGGACGAGGCTGCGACTGACACGGGTTCTAGCACCGTCGACCTCAACGGCTGCCGAACGGCGCGTTCACGCCGCGTTCAGAAACGGCGCGAGCCGGTCGCCGGTTGCGCCTGGAGCGGTCGGGGACCCGGAAGTCTGATCCAGGCGAGATCCCCGACGCTTCTACAGCTTGGCCTCGACCGCGTCCCAGAACAAGGCCGCGATGTCGGCGCCGCCGAAGCGCTTCACCTCCCGGATGCCGGTGGGCGAGGTGACGTTGATCTCGGTCAGGTAGTCGCCGATCACGTCGATGCCGACGAAGACCTGGCCGCGGTCCTTCAGCGTCGGACCGATGCGCTCGCAGATCTCGCGCTCGCGTGCGGTCAACTCCGTCGCCTCGGCGCGCCCGCCGACATGCATGTTGGAACGCGCGTCGGTCTCCGATGGCACGCGGTTGATCGCGCCCACCGGTTCGCCGTCGATGAGGATGACGCGCTTGTCGCCTTTGCGCACGTCCTTCAGGTAGCGCTGCACGATGAAGGGCTCGCGGAAGAGCAGCGCGAAGGTCTCCATGAAGGAGGAAAGGTTGCGGTCTTCCTTCGTCAGATGGAAGACGCCGGCGCCGCCATTGCCGTAGAGCGGCTTCATCACGATCTCGCCGAACTCGGCGCGGAAGGCGGCGACCTCCGCCGGGTCCTTGGTGATGATCGTTTCCGGCATCAGGTCGGCGAACTCGGTGACGAAGATCTTCTCGGGCATGTTGCGCACCCAGGCGGGGTCGTTGACCACCAGCGTCTTGGGGTGAATGCGCTCGAGGATGTGCGTCGAGGTGATGTAGTTCATGTCGAAGGGCGGATCCTGGCGCAGCAGCACCACGTCCATGCTGGCGAGATCGACCTTGTGCGGCTCGCCCAGCGTGAAATGCCGGCCCTGATCCTCGCTCAGCACCATCGTCTCGACGCGGGCGGTGGCGACACCGTCGCGCAGGGACAGGCGGTCGGGCGTGTAGTGAAACAGCGCATGCCCGCGCCGCTGCGCCTCGAAGGAGAGGGCGAAGGTGCTGTCGCCCTTGATGGTGATGCCCGACACATGGTCCATCTGGACCGCGACCTTCAGCGACATGACAGTCCCTCGCGAACGAATTCCTCGAAATCTCCTCGCGAGGTAGCGGGGATCGGGGGGCAAGTCCACGGGGCGCGGCGACTGTGGCCGGAGCGCCGCACCCATCGAGGGTTGTGGCGCCCGATCACGGGATCGTCAGCCGACGCGCCCTTTGTCGTGGGGGCCGGCGCTTCCGCAGCCCAAGGCCCTCGGCTACGCAGACCGGCACCAGACAGAATTTTCAAGGATTATTAAGTGTTTAGAACTATTGCGGCGACGCTCGGCCTCGTCGCGCTTCTCTCCGGCTGCGCCAAGCCGCTCGTCGACACCACCGGCCCGCTGGCGATCCGCCGCGTGGAGGTGACGGCAGCGCCGACGCTGAAGGCCGACACCGATCTCCTGTCGCTCGCGCGCCAGACCCTGCCCTCCCAGCTCGTCGGTGCCCACGAAGGCAAGCCTGCGACACTCGACGTGACGCTGACCGAGGTCCACTACAAGAACCCGCTGGCTTCCCTCCTCGTGGGCGATGACAACCGCCTTTCCGCACTCGGCGTACTGCGCGGCGAGGACGGGCGCGAGATCACCCGCTTCAATGCCGTCACGATGGACCAAGGCGCGATCAACGGCATCGCGGGCGCGGTGATCTCGGTTGCGCAGGACCGCGCGCGCGTCGACCGGGCGCTCGCCCGCGGTCTCGCCAGTTCGATCGAGGGGCAGATCTACGGCAAGACCACCGGCAAGGTGATGACGCCCGAACTCGCCGCCAAGTCCGCTCCAGCGGTCGCGGCTCCCGTCGCACCCGCGCCGAAGGCCGCCGGGCCCGCGCCGAAGCCTCTCGCCCCGAAGGCCCCCGCACGCGGCGCCGCCGGCGTCTGACGTCCAGTGCGGGCGCGGTTCACCGCCGCGCTCGCCACGCATCCTTCACATGCACCGGCCAGCGGCGGGGCAGGACGGCGACGATGTCGAAGCGGAGCGACAGGCGGGCGTGGTCGCGCTGGCGGGCAAGCCACAAGTCGGCGGCGGCTTCGATGCGGCGCTGGGCGGCGGGCGTCACGGCGTCCATCGCCTGCGCCAGCGTTGCACGCGCCTTCACCTCGACGATCGCCACCGTGTCGCCGCGCCGGGCGACGAGATCGATCTCGCCGAGCTTCGTGCGGTGGCGCACCGCCAGGATGCGGTAGCCCTTCAGCCGCAGGGCCCAGGCCGCCCACCATTCGCCGCGATGGCCCTTGGCGAACCCCTCGCGGCGCCTTTCCAGCCGTTGGCGCTTCCCGTCCGGCTCGCCGCCTCGCGCCTCGCTCATTCGCCGCCCTCCCGTGCCCCATGCTCGCGGAAGGGAGTGTCGGCCTCAGTCGCCGGATTTCAACTGGAGCGCGCGCTGATAGAGGTCGCGGCGCGCCAGTCCCGTCAGCTTCACCGCCTCCTGCGCGGCCTTCGCCGGCTTCATCTCGGCCAGCAGCCCGCGCAGGATCGCGTCGACATCCGCCGGCCCGCTGTCTTCCGGCGCCGAGGGCGGGCCGACGCAGACCACGATCTCGCCGCGCACCCGCTCCATCGCCTCGAACCGCGCCGCGAGATCGGGGAGGGGGCCGCGATAGATCGTCTCGTAGGCCTTCGTGAGTTCGCGGCAGACCGCGGCCGGGCGTGGTCCGAAGACCGCTGCCATGTCGGTCAGGCTCTCCGCGATCCGGTGCGGCGCCTCGAAGAAGAGGAGCGTGCCGGGCACCCGCACCAGCGTCTCGAACCGCTGCCGGCGCGCGGTCTCCTTGGCGGGCGGAAAGCCGGCAAAGAAGAAAGCGTCCGACGGCAGGCCGGAGGCCAGCAGCGCGGCGAGCGGCGCTGAGGCGCCGGGGATCGGATAGACCGGCAGGCCGCGGGCGATCGCCTCCTCGCCGAGCCGGAAGCCAGGATCCGACACCATCGGCGTGCCCGCATCCGACACGAGCGCCACCGACAGCCCTGCCTCGAGATCGGCGAGCAGCGCTTCGCCCGCCTCTTTGGCATTGTGCTCGTGATAGGGCGTCATCCGGCGCCGGATGCCGTAGCGGGCCAGCAGCTTGGCGGTGACGCGCGTGTCCTCGCAGGCCAGCCGGTCGGCCGAGGCGATGATGTCGAGCGCCCGCACCGTGATGTCGGACAGGTTGCCGATCGGCGTCGCAACGAGGTAGAGGCCGGGCTCGGGCTTGTGCGCCGAAAACGCCGTGCCGCGCAGCGTGAAGGCCGGAACGCCCGGTTCGGGAGGGCCGGTTCCCGTGTCCTCTTCGATCGAATCGTCCTGTTCGTCGCTCATGCCGCGCCCCGCGGTGCCCAGAGGATGACCGCTGCGCCCGTGAGGCAGAGTGCTGCGCCGATCACGTCGTAGCGATCGGGCCGCACGCCCTCCACCGCCCAGAGCCAGCCGAGCGAGGCCGCGATGTAGATCGCGCCATAGGCGGCGAACGTACGACCGGCTTCGTTCGCCTGCCCTTGAGTCAGCAGCCAGGCGAAGCCCACGAGCCCGACCACTGCCGGTGCCAGCCACCAGGCCGACGCCCCCGACCGCACCACGGCCCAGATGGCAAAGCACGCCGCGATCTCCATGAGCGCCGCCAGCGCGAACGTCGCGATCGCGGTCATGGGCGCTGCGGCTTGGCAAGCGAGACGGGGGTGCTGCCCCCGGCCCCGCCGAGGGCCTGAGGCCCTCGGAACCCCATCTCCGGTGTCCATCGTCGGGGTGGGCCGCTGGCCCGCCTCTGCGATGGACAAAGGAAAGGAAGGGTTCGGGAGATCGTTCCCGAGCGGGGCTCGGGGCGGAAGCCCCGCCATGCCGTGCCCGACCCGGCCGCGCTCACGCGAGGTCCGCCACCACGGCGTCGAGAACGAGCATGCCGGCCGGGGTGGCGCGCAGGCGATCGGGACCGAGGCGTTCGATCATGCCGTGGCCGGTGAGATCGGCTTCGGCCTCGGGGTCGATGTCGCGGCCCGCGAGGGCGCGCCAGCGCTTGAGGTCGATGCCCTCGACGAGGCGAAGGCCCATGAGCATGAGTTCGTCGGCCTGTTCGTGCGGCTCGAGCGGAGTGTCCTCGACAAAGCCGGCGTCCCAGTCCTCGACCATCTTGAGCCAGGTCTCGGGATGCTTCTCGTTGGCGATGGCGTGGCGAGCGCCATCGGGGCCGAGTAGGCGACCGTGGGCGCCGGGACCGACGCCGGCATAGAGGCCGTAGCGCCAGTAGGTGAGGTTGTGGCGCGATTCAGCGCCGGGGGCGGCGTGGTTGGAAATCTCGTAGGCGGGGAGGCCATGGGCGCGGGTGATCTGCTGCGTCGTCTCGTAGAGGTCGGCGGAGAGCTCGCCGTCGGGCACGATCAGCTTGCCGGCGCGGTGGAGGGCGTAGAAGGGCGTGCCCTCCTCGATGGTCAGCTGGTAGAGCGACAGGTGGTCGGCGGCCAGCTCGATGGCCTGGACGATCTCACGCTCCCAGGCCGCGACGTCCTGGCCGGGGCGGGCATAGATGAGGTCGAAGGAGAGGCGCGGGAAGATCTCGCGGGCGAGGCGGATGGCACCGAGCGCCTGTGTGGTGTCGTGGAGACGGCCGAGGCGCTTGAGATCGGGATCGTTCAGCGCCTGAACGCCGAGCGAGACGCGGTTGACGCCCGCCGCGCGATAGCCGCGGAAGCGCTCGGCCTCGACGGAGGATGGGTTGGCTTCCAGCGTGATCTCGGCGCCGTCGGCGACGGTCCAGAGGCTGGCGATCGCCTCGAGGATGGCAGCGACGGTGGCCGGCTCCATCAGCGAGGGCGTGCCGCCGCCCAGAAAGATCGAGGTGACGGTCTGGCCGCTGGAGCGCTGCGCCTGTGAGGCGAGTTCGCGGCGGAAGGCGGCGACGTAGCGGGCCTGGTCCACCGGCTGGTGGCGGACATGGCTGTTGAAGTCGCAATAGGGGCACTTGGCCGCGCAGAACGGCCAGTGGACATAGACGCCGAAGCCGGGATCGCCGACGGGTGGCGTGAACGGCCGGATGGTGGAGAGCGGGCGCACGGCGATGTTCACGAGACGCCCAGGGCCTCGCGCGCGAAGAGCCGGAAGGCGCGGGCGCGGTGCGAGAGGGCGCTGTCCTGGCCGGGCACCCAGCCGTGCTTCTCCTGCGAGGGCATTTCGCCGAAGGTGCGGGTCTCGCCTTCTGGCAGGAAGCAGGGATCGTAGCCGAAGCCGAGCGTGCCGCGCGGCGGCCAGACGATGGTGCCCTCGACCTCGCCGCGGAAGAGCTGCGTCGAGCCGTCGGGATGGGCGAGGCAGAGGACGGCGACGAAGCGCGCCGTCCGCGTCGCCGGGGTCACCGCGCCCTTCGTCTGGAGCAGTTCCTCGATCGTGCGCATCGCCATGCCGAAGTCCTTGTCCGGCCCGGCCCAGCGCGCCGAATAGATGCCGGGATCGCCACTGAGCGCGTCGACCACGAGGCCGGAATCGTCGGAGAGCGCGGTGAGGCCGGTGGCCTGCGCGGCGGCCAACGCCTTCAGCGCGGCGTTCGCCTCGAAGGTGGTGCCGGTCTCGTCGGGCTCGGGCAGGCCCTTGTCGGCGGCCGACACGACGGTGAAGCCGAGTGGCCCGAGAAGCTCGCGAAACTCCGCGATCTTGCCGCCATTGTGGCTGGCGACGAGGAGCGGCCCAGACTTTGCGTCGAGCAGTGGGGCGTCGAGCAGCGGGGCTTGGCGTTCGGTGGCGTCGGTCATGTCGCGATCCTCGTCGCCCCGAAGCGCCGGGGCTGCCCGCCCGTCAGTCTGGGGCGGATGGCTGGAGTGCGCCTTGCCGAAGGGGCGGGCCGCCCGGCAAGGCCTGTCGAAACGGGCCGGATGGCTTTGGCGTCAGCCGGCGATGAGCGCGCGCTGGCGCTCCACGAGATCGGCGATGCCGGACTTGGCAAGTGAAAGGAGCTCGGCGAGTTGACCTTCCGTGAAGGGCTCGCCCTCGGCCGTGCCCTGGATCTCGACGATGCCGCCGCGGCCGGTCATCACGAAGTTGGCGTCCGTCTCGGCGGCGGAATCCTCGATATAGTCGAGGTCGAGCACGGCGGTGCCGGCCGAGATGCCGCAGGAAATGGCGGCGACGTGGTCCTTCAGGACCTTCGAGCGCACCACCATGCCGCGCGATTCCATCCAGGCGAGGCAGTCCGACAGCGCCACAAAGGCCCCGGTGATGGCGGCGGTGCGGGTGCCGCCATCGGCCTGGATGACGTCGCAGTCGACGGTGATCTGGCGCTCGCCGAGCGCGCCGAGATCGACCACGGCGCGAAGCGAGCGCCCGATCAGGCGCTGGATCTCCTGCGTGCGGCCGGACTGCTTGCCGGAGGCGGCCTCGCGGCGCATGCGCTCGCCGGTGGCGCGCGGCAGCATGCCGTATTCGGCGGTGACCCAGCCCTTGCCGGAATTCTTCAGCCAGCCGGGCACGCGCTCCTCGAGGCTGGCGGTGCACAGCACATGCGTGTCGCCGAACTTGACGAGGCAGGATCCCTCCGCGTGGCGGGAGACGCCGCGCTCCATCGAGACGGGGCGCAGTTCGTCGTTCTGGCGTTTGGAAGGCCGCATGAAGGTCCTGACATTGCTAATGGACGTGTGGAAATCGCATCGCGCCCTCGGGCGCCCGAAGCGGCCTTCTACAGCATGTCCCCGCAAATCGGAATCGATTTGCGGTCTCGGCGTCTGAGAGAAAGGCGAGGGCTTCCCCGCAAATCGGAATCGATTTGTGGTCGCGGTGTTTCCGAACGGGGCTGGATCGTTGTCGGAAGCCGCACTCGACCGGCCCCGGCGCAGTGGACAAGTCCTTCCCGCGCTTGCGACAAATGACCTGCGCCCATTGGCCACCGCTCGCCGTCATCCTATAGTCTGGCCCATGAAGCTGAGCCTCGTTCCCAACGTCAAGGACCTGATCGGCGGGGCCCGGCTCGATCCCGCCGGCGCGCTCGACGAGCGCTCGCGCGAGATCTTCCGGCTCATCGTCGACACCTATCTGGATTCCGGCGAGCCGGTGGGCTCGCGCAACCTCTCGCGCCTCCTCACCTCCGCGCTTTCGCCGGCCTCGATCCGCAACGTCATGGCCGATCTCGAAGCTCTCGGGCTGATCTACGCGCCCCATGTCAGCGCCGGGCGGCTGCCGACCGAGATCGGCTTGCGCTTCTTCGTCGACGCCTTCCTCGAGGTCGGCGACATCGCCGAGCGCGAGCGGGCCGAGATCGAGGAAAAGGTGCGCGATCTCGGCGACCGGCGGCCGGTCGAGGCTCTCCTGACGGAAGCCTCGCAGCTTCTCTCGGGCCTGTCGCGCGGCGCTGGCATCGTCGTGGCGACGAAGAGCGACATTCGCTTCAAGCATATCGAGTTCGTGCGCCTCGATCCCGAGCGCGCCCTCGTCGTGCTCGTCGGCGCCAACGGCGAGGTCGAGAACCGGGTGCTGGAACTGGCGCCGGGCACCACCGCCTCGCAACTCGTGGAAGCGTCGAACTTCCTCAACGCCCATGTCGTGGGGCGCACGCTCAGCGAGGCGCGCGTGCGCGTCGAAGCGCTGAAGGAGGAGACCTCCCGCGCGCTCGACGCCCTGTCGCGGCAGATGGTGGACGCCGGGCTCGCCGTCTGGTCGGGTTCGGGCGTCGGCCAGCCCTCGCGCCTCATCGTGCGCGGGCGTGCCAACCTCCTCGAAAGCGTCACGGCGGCGCAGGATCTCGATCGCCTGCGCCACCTTTTCGACGATCTGGAGACGAAGAGCTCGATCATGGATCTCATCGACCTCGCCGAATCCGGCAACGGCGTGCGGATCTTCATCGGTTCGGAGAACAAGCTCTTCTCGCTTTCGGGCTCCTCGCTGGTGATCGCCCCCTATTCGGACTCCGACGAGCGCGTCATCGGCGCGGTCGGCGTGATTGGGCCGACGCGGCTGAACTACCGGCGCATCGTGCCGATGGTGGACTACACCGCCCGGCTCGTGTCGCGGCTGCTGGCAGGCGGATCGGCAGCCCGCCGGCCTTGATTTCCGGCCCGCCTCATTCGATATGCCGCACCGACGACATCATCCGGAGGGGTCTTGCGGCCGGCCGCATCGCGGCGGCGCGGTACCTCGTCCCACAGACCATCGAGACAAGGAGCCCTCTTCCATGACGAGCGAAACCGAAAAGCACGCCGCGGACCACGCCACGGAGAGCGAAGCGGGCCATGGCGGGCCGACGACGGGCGCGGGCACGGAAGGCGCGGCCTATTTCAAGGGCGGCGGCGCGGCCGGCGTGACGGCGGGCGACCGGATCCCGCCCAGGCGCGGCGACGACCGCTTCGCTGCCGAGGACGCCGCGACCTTCGGCTGGAACGCACCGGATCCGGGCGCCGAGGATCGGGCGCGCATCGCCGAGCTCGAGGCCGAGAATGCCGACGTCAAGGATCGCATGCTGCGGCTCGCCGCCGACATGGAGAACCTGCGCCGGCGCACCGAGCGGGAGATCAAGGACGCGCGCACCTTCGCGGTGACGAACTTCGCGCGCGACATGCTCGCCGTCTCCGACAATCTCGATCGCACCCTCCAGGCGCTGCCCGAAGGCGCGCGCGATAGCGGCGACGCTGGCTTCAAGGCGCTGGTGGAGGGCGTCGAGATCACCGGCCGCTCGATGCTGGCCACGATGGAGCGTCACGGCGTCAAGAAGCTGGAGCCGCAGGGCCAGCGCTTCGACCCGAACTTCCATCAGGCGATGTTCGAGATCCCCAACCCCGACATGCCCAACAACACGGTGGTGCAGGTTGTGCAAGACGGTTACGCCATCGGCGAGCGCGTGCTGCGCCCCGCCATGGTCGGCGTCTCGAAGGGCGGCCCGAAGGCCACCCCGGCCCCCGCTGCCGGCTTCGAGGCGGTCAAGCCCGGCGTCCCCGACGAAAGTTCCAAGGACGCCTGAGGCCTTCGGCAGAATATGATGCGACGGCGGCTTCGGCCGCCGTTCTTCGTCGAGGGTTTAAGAGGGCCGAGTTCGGGACTGCTCACCCGAGAAGTTGTGCGGCGCAGGCTTGGCGGGAGAGCGGTGATCGCGATGTCTGTCGAAGATTTCGCATCGTGAGCGATCATCGATGACTTGAGCGCCTGCGTGCGGGATCGTAGGGCTCCGTGCTCCGTGCTCCGTGCTCCGTGCTCCGTGCTCCGTGCTCCGTGCTCCGTGCTCCGTGCTCCGTGCTGAAGGAGTCGAAGACCTCATACCCTTCCGCTTCGTCATCCCGGACTTGATCCGGGATCCATGCCGGGGCGTTTGCGCCGGCAATCCGGCTGACAGAAGGTCATCGCTCTCGAATGTTGCGTCCGCACCCAGCCGGCCCGCAGGCGGCATGGATCCCGGGTCTAGCCCGGGATGACGAGGTGGAAACGAGAGCGGTCAGGCAAAAAGGGAACGCCGCTCGTCGCACCGGACCCGGTGCGTCCACTACGAGAGAGCGGCCGATCGGCCTCGATCGGTCCTCCATCCAGCACCGATCCCGTTTGATGGAAGCCGAACGACCTTCGGCCCCAAACCAGCCCGCCCGCCTCAAAACCGCGGCGGCGCCTCGCCGGCGGCGCGGTAGGCGGCGGAGACCGTGTTGGCCATGAGCATGGCGATCGTCATCGGGCCGACGCCGCCGGGCACCGGGGTGATGGCGGCCGCGATCGGGCCGGCGGCGGCAAAGTCCACGTCTCCGACGAGCCGCGTCTTTCCCTCGCCGCGCTCGGGCGCCGCGATCCGGTTGATGCCGACGTCGATCACCACCGCGCCGGGCTTGATGGCGTCGGCGCCGAGCATCAGCGGCCGGCCGACGGCGGCGACGAGGATGTCGGCCTTGCGGCAGACGGCTTCCAGATCCCGCGTGCGCGAATGGGCGATCGTCACGGTGGCGTCGGCGAGCAGCAGGAGCTGCGCCATCGGCTTGCCGACGAGGTTGGAGCGCCCGACCACGACGGCGGACTTGCCCGAAAGGTCGTCGCCGAGCACCTGCCGGATCAGCACCATGCAGCCGGCGGGAGTGCAGGGCACGAAGGCCTCCGCCGCCATGCCGCTGGCGAGGCGCCCGGCATTGACGAGGGTGAGCCCGTCGACGTCCTTGTCGGGATCGATGCGCCCGACCACGCGGTTGGCGTCGAGCGGACGGGGCAAAGGCAGCTGCTGCAGGATGCCGTGGATGGCGGGATCGGCGTTCAGCCGGTCGATCAGCGCCAGGAGATCGGCCTCGCTGGTATCGGCGGGCAGACGGTGGGTCACCGAATGGAAGCCGCAGGCCTCCGCCGTGCGCCCCTTCGAGCCAACATAGACCTGGCTCGCGGCGTCCTCGCCGACGAGCACCACCGCGAGGCCAGGCCTGACGCCGGTCTTCTCGATCAGCGCTTCGCCGGCGAGCCGCGCGCGCTCCAGAACCCCGGCTGCCGCCGCCTTGCCGTCGATCGAAGTGGCCGTCATCCTGTCATCCCGTTCCTGCCGCGTCGTCGCCGGCTTTATAAGTCGAGCCGGGCGTGCCCGCGAGAGGGAAATGCGGGGCCGCCCTCGCCCGGTCCGCCGGCATGCCCTTTCCGGCGCGCGGCCCTTTCCCCGCGCGGCCCGATGCCTATGATCCCGTTTGGTGGGCCGTACCGCGCGGCTCGGGTGGAAGGACGACGCGCATGGAGCTTCAGGATCGGGTGGCCGTGGTCACGGGCGCGGGCTCCGGCATCGGCCGGGCGATCGCGCTGCGCTATGCCAGGGAGGGCTGCGCCGTCGGCATCGCCGATCTCGACCTCGCCTCGGCGACGAGCGCCGCCGCCGAGATCGAGGCGGCGGGCGGCCGGGCGATGGCGGTGCGCATGGACGTCGCCGATGAAGGAGCGGTGTCGGCCGGCGTCGATGCGATCGCCGAGCGCTTCGGGCGGCTCGACGTCATGGTCGCCAATGCCGGCATCCAGATCGTCCACCCCGTCGAGGACTTCCCCTACGAGGAGTTCCGCAAGGTCGTCGACATCCATCTCGGCGGCTCGTTCCTGCTGACGAAGGCTTGCGTCCGCCACATGTATCCGCAGCGCTCGGGCGCGCTGATCTACATGGGCTCGGTCCACAGCCACGAAGCCTCGGCGCTCAAGAGCGCCTATGTCGCGGCCAAGCACGGCATTCTCGGCCTCTGCCGCACCATGGCCAAGGAGGGCGGCAAGCACGGCGTGCGCTCCAACATCATCTGCCCCGGCTTCGTGCGCACCCCCCTCGTCGAGAAGCAGATCCCCGAACAGGCGCGCGACCTCGGCATCAGCGAGGAGGAAGTGGTGAAGTCCGTCATGCTCGGGCGCACCGTCGACGGCGAGTTCACGACGATCGCCGACGTTGCCGACGTCGCGCTGTTTCTGGCGAGCTTCCGCTCCAACGCCCTCACCGGCCAGTCGATCGTGCCGAGCCACGGCTGGCACATGGGCTGATCCACCCACTTTTTCGCATTCGGGAAATCTCTCATGGACATCATCACCATCCAGCCGCTCGTGGCGCTCATCGCGGGCGTCCTCATCCTCGTGATGCCGAGGCTCCTGAACTATATCGTCGCGATCTACCTCATCGTCGTCGGCCTCACCGGCCTGATGGGAACCTTCGGCTCCTGAGCGCCTTCGACCTATCGACCATGGCTAGGCCGCCGCGCCCGGCCTGCCGCCGACTGGAGCCCCGCTGCCGATGATGCCCATTGAGACGAGAACCGCGACGCCCGGACGCGCATCGGGAAAGCCCCGCGTCGTCATCCTCGGCGGCGGTTCGGGTGGGCTGGAACTCGCCGCCCAGCTCGGCGGATCGAAGGATCTCGAGATCGTGCTCGTCGATCGCGAGCCGAGCCATCTCTGGAAGCCCCGGCTGCACGAGTTCGCGGCCGGCACCATCTCGTCCTCGCTCGCGGAACTCTCCTTCTACCTTCTCGGCCAGCTTCGCGGCTTCCGCTTCGAACAGGGCACCGTCGCCGGTCTCGACCGAGAGGCCCGCCACGTGCGGCTGGAGCCGATCCGCGACCGCGCCGGGACCGTCGTCGCGCACGAGCGGGAGATTGCCTATGACTGGTGCATCGTGGCGCTCGGCGGCGTGGTGCCCGACTTCGATACGCAGGGCGTCGCCGAACACGCCATCCGGCTCGACGCCAAGGAGGATGCCGACCGCTTCCGCGAGCGTTTCGTCGCCGAGATGATCGAGGCCCGCACTACGGGTCGCCCGGCCGAGGTGGTGATCGTCGGATCGGGCGCCACCGGCACGGAGCTCGCCGCCTATCTGCGCCGCTCCGAGCGCGCCTTTTTCGACCAGACCGACGCCGACCGACGCACCAAGCTCCTCGGCATCACCATTCTTGAGGCGGCGCCCGAGATCATGCCGGGGGCCGACGACGGGTTGCGGGACAAGCTCGTGGAGCGTCTGGGCACGCTCGGCATCGAGGTGGAAACTTCGGTGAAGGTGGCTTCGGTGACGCCGAGCGAGGTCTGCGACGAGCGCGGCAAAAGCTGGCCCGCCGATCTCGTGGTCTGGGCTGCCGGGCTCGTCGGCGCGCCTCGCCTCACCGCGCTCGGCCTCGAGACCGACGAGAAAGGCCGCATCCCCGTCGACGCGACGCTGCGCTCATCGGTCGACGAGCGGGTCTACGTGATGGGCGATGCCGCCGCCTTCGTGCCGAAGGGGGCGGACAAGCCGTTGCCGCCGACCGCGCAGGCCGCGAGCCAGCAGGCGTCCTATCTCGCCGCCGTGCTGCCGCTTCTGGTGCGCGGCGAGCCGGTGGAGCCGTTCCGCTACGACGACAAGGGCCGCATCGTCTCGCTCGCCGCGGCCGGCACGGTCGGGCGCATCGGCGTCGGCGCCAAGGACGACCTTCTCATTCACGGCCAGTTCGCCACCGCCGCCTACCATGCCCTGCAGCGCCAGCATCAGTGGCGGGTGCTCGGCGCTCTTCGCGGCACCGTGGCGATCGCTGCCGACATGGTCTCGCCCGCCAAGGGTCCGGCCCTCAAGCTGCACGGCGGTTGACGAAGACGGCCGGGCGCCGCTGCAGGGCTTCGTCATCAAGCTCCGAGCGGTGCCGAGCGGTGGGGAAGGTGCGCGACGCGCCTAGAACTCGATCCCGAGCTGCGCCTTGATGCCGGACCGGAACGGGTGCTTGATCATCTCCATCTCGGTGACGAGATCGGCGAAGTCGATCAGCTCTTCCTTGGCGTTGCGGCCGGTGATGACGACGTGCTTCATCTCCGGCTTGTGGTCGCGCAGGAAGTCGACGATCTCGGCCACCGGCAGATAGTCGTAACGCAGCACGATGTTGAGCTCGTCCAGCACCACCAGCTGGTGGTCCTCGTCGATGATCATCGCCTTGGCGCGCTCCCAGGCGGCGCGCGCGGCCTCGATGTCGCGCTGGCGGTCCTGCGTCTCCCAGGTGAAGCCGTCGCCCATCGCCGTGATCGTCACCTCGCCGGGGAAGCGGTCGAGAGCCCGGCGTTCGCCGGTCTCCCACTTGCCCTTCACGAACTGCACGATGCCGACCTTCATGCCGTTGCCGAGCGCCCGGAAGACGAGGCCGAAGGCGGCGGTGGACTTGCCCTTGCCCTTGCCGGTGTGGACGATGACGAGGCCTTTCACCTCGGTCTTCGTCGCCAGGATCTTGTCGCGCGCCGCCTTCTTCTTGCGCATCTTCTCGGCGTGGCGGGCATCGAGTTCCTCCTCGCTCATCGCGGCGACGAGGGGCGATTTTTCGCTCATGGTTCGATCCGTCCTTCTGATGGCGCGATAACAGCGGAATTCGAGCGGGGATGCCAGAGCCCGCGCCGCACGGCTTCGTCGAGCTTGGCCTGCATCTCGGCGAAGGCGGCCGGATTGTTGTCGCGCATGAAGCCGGCCACCGCCTCGTCCTCGACGAAGGCGGCGTGAACGAGGTCGAAATGGTGCGAGGCCACCGCGTCGGTCGTTGCGGCGAAGGCGAAGAGATAATCCACCGTGGCCGCGATCTCGAAGGCGCCCTTGTAGCCGTGGCGCATGACGCCCGCGATCCATTTGGGATTGACGACGCGGGCGCGCACGACGCGCGCGATCTCCTCACTGAGCGTCCGGATCACCGGGCGCTCGGGGCGCGAGTGGTCGTTGTGATAGGCGGCGGGCGCGTGGCCGGAGAGGTGCTCCACCGCCGCGCTCATGCCGCCCTCGAACTGGTAGTAGTCGTCGGAATCCAGAAGATCGTGCTCGCGATTGTCCTGGTTCTGCACGACGGCGTCGAGCTGCGTCAGCCGCCGCTCGAAGGCGGCGCGCTCGGGCAGCCCTTCCGCCTCCGCGCCATAGGCATAGGCGCCCCAGACGAGGAAGCTTTCCGCCAGATCCGAGCGGCTCTCCCAGCCGCCCTCGTCGATCAGCGCCTGCAGCCCTGCCCCGTAGGCGCCTGGTTTCGAGCCGAAGACGCGGTGTCCGGCGGCGAGCGCCGCGACCCCCGCCTCGGCGCCCTCGGCCTCGAGGCCGGCGCGCTCGGCCCGCATGCGCGCCGCGATCGGGTTGTCGGCCTCGTCTTCCTCCAGCACGCCCACCGCGCGCGCGGCGCGGTCGAACAGCGCGATCTGGTCGGGAAAGGCGTCGCGGAAGAAGCCGGAAATGCGCAGGGTGACATCGACGCGCGGGCGCCCGAGCGCGGCGGGCGTCAGGATCTCGAAGCCGGTGACGCGGCCCGAGGCGCGGTCCCACGCCGGCTTGACGCCGATCAGCGCGAAGGCCTGCGCAATATCGTCGCCGCCCGTGCGCATGTTGGCCGTGCCCCAGCAGGTGAGGCCGATGGCGCGGGGCCAGTCGCCGTGGTCCTGAAGGTGGCGGGTGACGAGAAACTCGGCGGACTTGCGCCCCAGCGTCCACGCGGCCTCCGTCGGCACGGCGCGGGTGTCGACGGAGAAGAAGTTGCGCCCGGTCGGCAGCACGTCGGGGCGCCCGCGCGTCGGCGCACCGGAGGGGCCGGGGGGCACGAAGCGTCCGTCGAGACCCATGAGCAGCCCGGCGATCTCGGCCGGGCCCGAGCCCGTGATCGAGGGCCGCAGCTTCGTCTCGACGGCGGCGAGGACGACACCTGTGGAGATCCAGGCGGGATCGGCCGCGATCTCGCCCGCGACGAGCCCGGCCGCCAGGAGTTCCAACCGCTCCACCGTGTCGCCGGCGCTGCGCCAGGGATCGGTGGACAGGCTGTGGAGGAGCTGGGGACGCTCGCCCGTCCACGGGGCGGCCATGTCGCAGGCGAGGGGGTCGAAGGCGGCGGCTGGCCGCGCCCCGCCCGCCAAGCCGAGATCGGCCGCCAGCGCCCGCAGGATCGAGGCATCCTCGGGCTCGAGGCCGCGCGGCAGGCGGGCGAGCGCCACCGTCAGGTCGGTCAGGAGCCGGCCCTCGGGCGCGAGGCCGAAGACATGCAGCCCGTCGCGGATCTGCATCTCCTTGAGGTCGCAGAGCCAGGCGTCGAGCCGTTCCAGCGCCGCCTCCTCGTCGGCGGTGGCGGCATCGATGCCGGCGTCAGCCCCAAGCCCGGCGGTGCCCACGAGGTCGAGAATCCGGCGCTTCAGCAGCGCGGTGCGGCGCGGGTCGGCGGCGGCCGCCTCGTAATACTCGTCCACCAGCCGTTCGAGATCGCGCAAGGGGCCGTAACTCTCGGCGCGCGTCAGCGGTGGGGTCAGGTGGTCGACGATGACGGCGGCGGTGCGGCGCTTGGCCTGCGAGCCCTCGCCGGGGTCGTTGACGATGAACGGGTAGAGATGCGGCATCGGCCCCATCACCGCCTCGGGAAAACAGGTCTGCGACAGCGCCAGCGCCTTGCCCGGCAACCACTCGAGATTGCCGTGCTTGCCCATGTGGATCAGCGCGTCGGCCGCGAACTCGCGCCGCAGGAAGGCGTAGAGCGCCAGATAGTTGTGCGGCGGCACGAGGTCGGGCGCGTGATAGGTGGCCTTGGGGTCGATATTGTAGCCGCGCGCCGGCTGGATGCCGACCATCACATGGCCGAAGCGCGCCAGCGGCAGGGCGAAGCCATATGCGGGGTCGAAGAACGGATCGCTCTCCGGCGGACCCCAGCGCGCGGTGACGGCCTCGCGAACAGCGTCCGGCAGCGCCTCGAAGGCGGCGCGATAGGCATCTAGTGAGAGCGTTTCGCGGATCTCCCTCGCGCGCGTGCCGGCATTGGTCGGCCCGGCCATCAGGTGCTCGATCAGCGCATTGCCGGTCTCGGGGAAGGCGGGCACCGCATAGCCGGCGTCCCGCATCGCCTCCAGCACGCGCACCGTGCCGGCGGGGGTGTCGAGCCCGACGCCGTTGCCGAGCCGCCCGTCGCGGTTGGGATAGTTGGCCAAGAGGATCGCGACGCGGCGCTCGCCCGGCGCCTTGCCGCGCAGCCGCTCCCAGGCGTGCGCCAGCTCCGCGACGAAGCGCACGCGGGTGGCTTGCGGGCGGTGCGAGACGATGTCGAGTTCGCAGAGCGCGTTCCAGTCGCCCGCCGACTTGAAGGCGATGGCGCGGCTGAGCACGCGCCCGTCCACCTCGGGCAGCGCCACGTTCATCGCGAGGTCTCGTCCCGAAAGCCCCTGCGGCGAGGCCGCCCAGGCCTCCTCGCTGCCGCCGGCCAGCACCGCCTGCAACACCACCGCGCCGGTCTCGTCGAGCACCGTTGGCCGATGCGGCGCGCCGGGCGCGGAGACGGCGAAACCCGTGAGGTTGACGACGACCGCCGGCGGCTCGGCGGCAAAGGCGGCGCGCAGCACGGCGATGCTCGCTTCGTCCTTCAGGCTGGAGACGAAGAAGGCCCGCGCCCGGCACCCCGCCCGCTCGACCGCCTTGGCAAGCGCTTCCACGGCCTCCGTCTGCCCGCTCTGCACCAGCGCCCGGTAGAAGACGATGGCGACGAGCGGGGCCGATGCTTCGAGGGGGGCCTTCTGACGAGCGCTTCCTTGCTGCGTTTCATCATCCCGGGCTTGAGCCGGGATCCATGCCTCGGCGTTGAGCGTGTTTGAGTTGTTGCCGGACCGGTTAGGCAGCGGCATGGATCCCGGCTCCAGGCCGGGATGACGAGTTTCAGAGGTTGAGGCAGGGTCGGAAGGTGCCGCGCCCGCCGCAGCCCCGCCTGCATCGCTGCGTTCCGCCTGAACCTGCCCGAACGTCCCGTTTCGCCCCCCATCCCACGCCAGCGCCCCCGCCTTGGCGATCGGCCGCGCCTCGCCCGCCACCGCACGCCCCGAGACGAGCGCGCGGCAGCCTTCGAGGAAGCCCTCGGCGTTCTCCGCCCCGCCTTCGCGCAGAAACCCCCAGAGCCGGTCGCGGTCCGAAATCGCGATCGTCGAGAACCGGTCGAGACCGGGGTCGGAGCGGTCGTCGCCCGGCAGGATCGCCAGCGCGAAGCCGTGCGTCCGCGCGCCCGCCAGCATCGCCTCGCAGCCATAGGGCCAGTAGCGCTCGCCCCCGAGCAGCCGGATCACCACGAGCCGGGCGGCCGCACCCATGCGGGCCAGATACGTGTCGACCGACATCGGGTGGCCGAGCCGCAGGAGATTGGCGAGGCGGATCTCGCCGGGCCCGAGGCCCCGCCGCCCCGCCGCCAGCGCCAGCGCCGCGAGCTCCGTGTCGGCGGCCGAGAGCAAGAGGATTTCCCCCGGCGACTGGCCGAGATCCACGGCCTCGCCGCCGTCCGCGATCGTTCCGCGCTGGGCGGCGAGGAGATGCATGACTACTCCGCGGCCTGCGCGTCGGCCGTAAGCCCGAGCGCCGCGATGGCGTCGAGGATGGCGATCTCCCCGGCCTCGATCGCATCGTGCAGACCGATGGCGACGAGCCTGGTCTCGCGCGCCTCGCCCGCCCGGAACGGCCGGTCGAAATAGGTCTCGATCCGCCCGCCGACGGCCTGCACCAACAGCCGCGCCGGCTTGCCCCGCACCGCCGCAAAGCCCTTCAGCCGCAGGATGCCGTGCGCCGCGATGATTGCGCGCAGCCCCACCGTAAAGGCCTCGACGTCGGCGATCTCGCTGGCAGCGGCGACCACGCTCTCGAAGTCGTCGTGGTCGTGCATTTCGCCGCCCTCGTGCTCGATCTCGTGATGCGAGCGGCGGGTGTGGATGAGATCCTCGGTGCCGGCGGCGAGACCCAGCAGCACGTCGGCGGGCAGCGCACCCTTGTCGGCGGTGACGATGCCGAGCGGCCGGCCGGCGACGCTCTCGATCTCGGCCTTCACGCGCGCGAGCGAAGCGGCGTCGACGAGGTCGGTCTTCGTCAGGACGAGAAGGTCTGCGGCGCGGATCTGGTCCTCGAACAGTTCCTCCAGCGGGTCGTCGTGGTCGAGGCTGGGATCGGCGGCGCGCTGCGCCCGGACCTTCTCTTCATCCGCCGCGAAGCGCCCGGCGGCCACGGCCTCGGCGTCGATCACGGTGACGACGCCATCGACGGTCGCGCCGGTCTTCACCTCCGGCCAGTTGAAGGCGGCCACCAGCGGCTGCGGCAGGGCGAGGCCCGAGGTCTCGATGACGATGTGGTCGAGCCGGTCGCGGCGCTCCAGGAGCATGCGCATGGTCGGCACGAAGTCGTCGGCGACGGTGCAGCAGATGCAGCCGTTCGTCAGCTCCACCACGTCCTCCTCGCGGCAGGTCTCGACGCCGCAGCCCGACAGGATGTCGCCGTCGACGCCGAGATCGCCGAACTCGTTGATCACCAGCGCGATGCGCCGGCCTCTAGCATTCTGCAGGAGGTGACGGATGAGCGTGGTCTTGCCGGCGCCGAGAAAGCCGGTGACGACGGTGACGGGAATCTTCGACATGGTTTGTCAGCCCTTGAGCTTGAGGGGCAGCCCGGCCGCGACGAAGGTGACCTCGTCGCAGGCCGCGGCGATGCGTTGATGGAGCCGGCCGGCCTGGTCGCGAAAGTCGCGCGCCATCCGGTTTTCCGGCACGATGGAAAGGCCGACCTCGTTGGAGACGAGGACGACGAGGCCGGGCACGCCGGCGGCCAGCCGCTCGGCGAGGTGCTGGCTCTCCGCCGCCACGTCGCGTTTCGCCAGCATGAGGTTGGTGACCCATAGCGTCAGGCAGTCGATGAGGAGAGCCGAGCCTTCGCCCGCATGGGCCTCAATCGCGGCGCCAAGGTCCAGCGGCGCCTCCACCGTGCGCCAGGGCGGCGGGCGGCGCTCGCGATGCTCGTCGATGCGCGCCCGCATCTCCTCGTCGAAGGCCTGGCCCGTCGCGAGATAGACCGGCGCGAGGCCGCTCGCGATCACCAGTCCTTCGGCGAGCGCGCTCTTGCCCGAGCGCGC
>NZ_BBWH01000020.1 GCF_001463705.1 Aureimonas sp. AU12
CTCTTGCCCGAGCGCGCCCCGCCGAGGACGAAATGCCGGCGGCCCGCCGTCACGCCCGCGCGAGCGCGGCGGGACGGCGCGTCCGGTCGAGCGCGAAGCCGAGCGCCACGCCGATCGCCACCCAGAGAAGGGCGGAGACGGCGAGCGAGGCCACCGCGAACTCGGCCGCCAGCGTCGGCGGAATGGGGCTGGCGAGATCGGCCGGATGCGGCGCGCTGGAGAGAAGCGGCAGCAGCATCAGGACGCCGCCGCCGAGCTTGGCCGCCGGGCGCGCGGCGAAGACCGCGAGGCCGAGGCCGATCGCCGTGGCGCCGACCGTCAGCACCCACCAGAGCTGGCGCGCCGCCAGATCCCCTGCGGGCATCGCCGGCAGCTCCGGCGGCAGGCCGAGCGCGGGCGCCAGCGACACCACCGCGAACCCCGCCAGACCCCACACCGCGCCGTTTCGAACCGTGACCGGCCGGCCGACGGCAAGGCTCGCCGCCGCCAGCACCAGCGCGAAGCCGGCGCCGAGCACGATATTGGCCATCGCGGTGCCGAGAAGTCGGCTCGCCACCAGCGTCGTGCCGGCGTCCTCCTCGTTGGCGCCATGCGTTTGTGAACGGGGCGCCGCCGAATGGGCCGCCGCCGGCGAGACCAGCGCGGGCAGGCCCGCCGCATGGTCGTGTTCGGCGCTGCCGCCGTCCTCGTAGACCTCCGCCGCCACGATCAGCGGCGTCGTTTTCCAATGTTGAAAAGGCGTCACCGCGAGCCCGGCGAGCATGCCGGCCACGAGGGCGGCCAAAAGCGTTCTGACGATCATCGTATCCCTGTCCTGTCGAAAAGCCGGCGCATCGCCTCGACGGGTATCTCGCGCGCGAGATCGCTCCGCCGGGCGGCCCCGGTTCGGTTCATCGATGCCATGTCCATGTCGACCCGCACCCGCGCGATGGCGGCGGGGTCGCACGGGCCGTCGTGCCAGCGGTGTATCAGGTCTCGAGCGCCGAGCGGCCCTCGCATGACGCTACCGCAGGGCGCGCGGCCTCAGTGGCAGGGCAGGCCCATCGCGTGGCGGGCATCGTGCGCGGTGTCGTGCAGCGTCTGCGCCCCGGCAAAGCCGGCGCCCCAGACGAAGAACACGCCAAGCGCCAGCGCCGACGCCGCGCCGAGAAGGCGCGTGGACAGGGTTGTCTCGGACGAGACGGATGGGGACGATCGGACGTCCGGCGAAACGGCCGTGCGGCGCGTCGCATTCATGGGCTCAACCTCCGTGGCGGCGGCCGGGCTGGCCGCCTGTCATGGGATGGCAGGTCTCCTGGCTCGCGGGTCGTCGGTCGTCTCCTGCCTTCCCGGGCGAACCCAGTGGCGTTTCCCGGTGGCTCGTCGCCGCCGGGTGGAGGAACCTCGCCGCTCTACAGTCGCGGGGTCGGCTGCGATCCGGGCCCTCTATTTGAGTCGGCCCTTCGCATTCCCTCTTAGCCCGCGCACGCAACTTGCGACGCGGGACCATCCACCGCGCAGGATAGCCACCGCCCGGGTCAAGTCAATCCGAGGGCGGCGGGTCGGGAAGACAGGGGCTCTGCCCCAGACCCCGCCAAGGGCCTGAGGCCCTTGGATCCCCATCCGTTGTTTCGGTCACAGGGGAGGGCCGCTGGCCCTTCCCTGTGACCGACAAAAGAAGGCGGGGGTCCGGGGGTGTCAGCCCCCCGGGCGGGACCGGGGCGGCAGCCCCGCCATTCCACCCACCGGCCGCCGCTCGAAATGGCGTGGTGGATTGCTATGTGGTGGCGGACGATTGGAGGAGATTTGTCATGCATCATCCCGCACTTGCCCCGCTGCACACGGCCGTCGTGATGGGAGGCGCGTCGGGCATCGGTCTGGCGGCGGCCAAGCGATTCGTGCGGGCGGGACTGAAGGTCGCGATCGTGGATCGTCGGATCGAGGATCTGGAAAGTGCGCTGGCCGAGCTCGAGGCGCTGGCGAACGGGCCGGACGAGGTGCTGGCGGCGGCGTGCGACGTCAGCGACCGGGTGGGGCTGCAGAAGACGGCGGACCACATCGCGGACAAGTTCGGCAAGGTGCATGTGCTGATGAACAATGCCGGCATTCAGCCGGGTTCGTCGATCTTCGGGGATCAGGCGAACTGGGACGCGGTCCTGTCGATCAATCTCGGCGGCATCGTCAACGGGACGCGGATCTTCGGGTCCGCGATGCTGGCGCATGGCGAGCCCGGCCTGATCATCAACACGGGATCGAAGCAGGGGATCACGACGCCGCCGGGCGACCCCGCCTACAACGTCTCCAAGGCTGGCGTGAAGGTGTTCACCGAGGCGCTGCAGCACGAGCTGCGCAACACCGAAGGGTCACAGGTGGAGGCGGCGCTGCTCATTCCCGGCTTCGTCTGGACCGGGCTGACCAAGGGGGGCCACACGGAGAAGCCGGCGGGGGCCTGGACGGCGGAGGAGACGGTGGACTTCATGATGGAGCGGCTGGAGGCAGGCGACTTCTACATTCTGTGCCCCGACAACGACACGCCGCGCCGGCTGGACGAGAAGCGCATGCGTTGGGCGGCGGGCGACATCATCGAGAACCGTCCGCCCCTGTCGCGCTGGCACAAGGATTTCGCCGACCATTTCGCGGCCTATGCGGCGGGCGAGGACGAGGCGGATGCCGGCTGAGGCGTCACGCCGCCGGCAGCGGCCGGGCGTCGGAACCGCGTGTCATGCGGGTGAGCGTCCCGTCGCGGCGCACGAGGCCGTGATGGAGCGCCATCGCGACATGCCCGGCGATCAGCACGAGCAGGGTCCAGCCGAGAAAGCCGTGGGCGAGGTTGGCGGGAGCGGTGAGGGCCGGGTTCGGCTCGCCGCCCGGCGCCACGAGCTGGAGCCCGTAGACCGTGAGGCCGCGCCCGTTGCCGGCAGCGCGTAGGATGGCGAGGGTCGGCACCACGATCATCAGGGCGTAGAGCGCGAGATGGCCGGCGGCCGCGGCGCGCGCCTGCAGCGGCGGCCCCTCATGCGCCGGGCGGCGGCGAAGATTGGCGAGACCCCAGGCGCCGCGCAGCAGCACGAGCACCCAGAGCGTGAAGCCGACCGAATAATGCGTGCCCCAGAAGAAGCCCTCGATCGCCGTGTCCTCGGCGAAGACGCTGAGGATGGCGCTGGTGAACTGCCAGACGAAGAGCAGCGCCATGCCCCAGTGCAGCGCGCGGCTGACGAGACCGTAGCCACGGGGCGTATCGGCGAGGGGGCGGGTCTGGTCCATGCGGCTCTCCGTGTGCTCGGCGGAAAGTCTAGCGGCCGGACGGATGGCGACCAATGAAACTTTCGTAAGCCTCGGGGTCGAGGGCGTGCAGACGCGCCGAACGATAAGGCTCTCAGCGGCCGCGTGCGATCCGCAGCAGCGCCCGCGTGTCGAGCGCGCGGGCGAGGTCCGCCGCGATTGCGTCGAGCGCGGCCTCCACCCCGGCGCCGTATCGACTGCCCGCGTCGGCGACGCCGAGATCGGCGAGGAACTGCGTGCGCCAGCGGTCGGCTGCAAAGAGCCCGTGGAGATAGGTGCCGGCGACGCGCCCATCGGCACTGGTGGCGCCCTCCGGGCGGCCCTCGACGAGGGCGAGCGGCCGGGTGCGGTCGGGGCCGTCGGTCGTGCCCATGTGGATCTCGTAGGCCTCGATCGGCAGGCCAGCGGGCGAGCGGGCCGCGACCGGGCGCACGGTCTTCTCGCGCGCCATCACCGTCTCGACGTCGAGAAGGCCCAGCCCCTCGGCCTCGGTTTCCTCGCCCTCGATCCCCTCGGGGTCGCGGATGCGCCGTCCCAGCATCTGGTAGCCACCGCAAAGGCCGAGCGTGCGCCCGCCGCGGGCATGATGGGCGGCGAGGTCCGCGTCCCAGCCGTTGCGGCGGAAGGCGGCGAGATCGGCGATCGTCGATTTCGAGCCGGGAATGAGCACCAGCCCGGCGCGCTCGGGCAGACGCTCGCCGGGCGCGACGAAGGCGACGGCGACGCCGGGATGATGGAGCAGCGGGTCGAGATCGTCGAAATTGGCGATGCGCTCCAGCCGCGGCACGGCGACGAGGAGATCGCCCGCCGCCGCGCCGGCCGGCTGGCGCGCCATCCGCTCCAGAGCGACGGAATCCTCGGCCGGCAGGCGCGAGGCGCCGGCGAGCCAGGGCACCACGCCGAAGGCGGGCCAGCCGGTGAAGCGGGTGACGGCGGCCAGCCCCTCGTCGAAGAGGCTGACGTCGCCGCGGAACTTGTTGACGAGGAAGCCGGCGATGGCGGCGCGGTCCTCGGCGGGCAGGATCGCATGGGTGCCGACGAGCGAGGCGATGACGCCGCCCCGGTCGATGTCGCCGACGAGAACCACGGGGACGTCGGCTGCAACAGCGAAGCCCATGTTGGCGATGTCGCCGGCGCGCAGGTTGATCTCGGCCGGCGAGCCCGCCCCCTCGACGATCACGAGATCGGCCTCGGCCGAGACGATGGCGAAGCTTTCGAGCACGCGGGCGAGCAGCGCCGGCTTCAGGCGTTGGTAGTCGCGCCCCCGCGCGGCCCCGGCGACCCGCCCTTGCACGACGATCTGCGAGCCCGTTTCCGACTGCGGCTTGAGAAGCACCGGGTTCATGTGGACGGTCGGCGGCGTGCGGCAGGCCAGCGCCTGCAGCCACTGCGCACGGCCGATCTCGCCCCATTCGTCTTCGGCGGGATCGGCGCCGGGAATGGCGGCGACGGCGGCGTTGTTCGACATGTTCTGCGGCTTGAACGGGCGCACCCGCAGGCCTTCGTTGGCGAAGAGCCGGCAGAGCCCGGCGACGAGGACGCTTTTTCCCACGTCCGATCCCGTGCCCTGCAACATGAGGGCGGGCGTGCGCCTCACGACCACAGGAGCTTGACCGCGAGCGCGATGCAGACGGTGACGAGGAGCGGGCGGATCAGCCGCGCCCCGAAGCGCATGGCCGAGGCCGCGCCGAGCCGCGCGCCGAGGAACTGCGCCACCCCCATGGCGAGGCCGAGCTTCCAGTGGATCGAACCGACGGCCGCGAAGACCGCGAAGCCGCCGACATTGGAGGCGAAGTTCAGGAGCTTGGTGTGCGCGGTCGCCTTCAGGACGCCGTAGCCGGCCAGACCCACGAAGGCCAGCATGAAGAAGGAGCCGGTGCCCGGCCCGAACAGTCCGTCATAGGCGCCCACTAGCGGCACCACGAAGAGCGCGAAGCTTCGGGGCGAGATGCGGCGCTCGCGGTCGATGTCGGAGAGGCCGGGCTTCACCGCGAAATAGACGGCGATGGCGATGAGCAGGAAGGGCAGGAGCGTGCGCAGGAGGTCGAGCGGCAGATTGGCCGCCAGCAGCGCACCGGCCGCCGCGCCCGCGAAGGCGAGCGCCGCGGCCGGCAGGAGGCTCGCCAGATCGACGTGCCCGTTGCGGGCGTAGGAGATCGTCGCCGAGCCCGAGCCGAAGAGCGACTGGAGCTTGTTGGTGCCGAGCGCGGTGAGGGGATCGAAGCCGCCGATGAGGAGGGCGGGCACGGTGATCATGCCGCCGCCCCCGGCGATCGCGTCGACGAAGCCGGCGAGGAACGCGGCGGCGACGAGAAGGAGAAAGATCGTTTCGGGCGACATGAGAAATCCCGGCAGGCGGCGTGATCGCCGGGCATAGGCCGCAAGCGCCGCCGCGCGCAAGTTCGGGAGCGCGTGCGAGACCGGAGCTTGTCATGGGCAAGATGGATGGCGCGCCAAACATTCGCCGGGGAACGAAGGATGGCGAGAGCGGTTCGACAGGTATGAACGACATGCAACATGCGACGCCGGATAGGCGAGCGCTTTTTGCCCGGAAGGCGAACGCCATGACCCCGCTCCGCTACACGCCCGAGATCGAGACGCCCGAGCCGGACGAGCAGGCGACGATCCGCGGCATCATTGAGGGCATGACCCAGTCGAGCCGGACGGTCGAGAAGCGCGAGCATCACGCGGTTCGCGCCAGCCATGCCAAGAGCAGCGCCTGCACTGTGGGCCGGTTGTCGGTGGAGCCGAACCTGCCGCCGGAACTGGCGCAGGGCCTGTTCGCGTCGGGCGGCGAGTTCGATGTGGCGGTGCGCTTCGCGCAAGGGCCGGGCGAGACGCTCGGCGACCGCGTCTCCACCCATCGCGGCGTGTCGGTCAAGGTCTTCGGCGTCGCGGGCGAGAAGCTGCCGGGTCACGAGGCGCAGACGCAGGACTTCGTGCTCGCCACCGGCACCACCTTTCCCTCGGGCACCGCCAGCGGCTTCCTGCGCGACGGCAAGATGATCGGCACGGCGACGCCGCTGCCCGAAGGGTTCAAGAGCGCCGTCTCCGCCGCCATGCGCGGCGTCAACACGGTGCTGAATGCCTTCGGCACCGAGAGCGCGAAGGCCGACTTCTTCGGCCATCCCTTCTCGCACCCGCTCGCCGAACCCTATTTCAGCCAGGCGCCGCTGCGCTACGGCGACTATGTCGCCAAGCTCGGCCTGTTTCCGGTGGCGCCGGCGCAACTGGCGCTGAAGGACTGGACGCTCGATCCCCATCGCGACGAGGACGGCTTCCGCCACGCCGCCGTCGACTTTTTCCGGGGATCGGAGGCCGTGTTCGAATTGCGCGTGCAGCTTTGGACGAACGCGGCGACGCAACCGATCGAGGATGCCTCGGTCGACTGGCCGACCGAGGACAGCCCCTATCGCACCGTCGCGACGCTCCGCCTGCCCGCGCAGGAGGCCGACAGCGCGGCGCGCCGGCGCTACTTCGACGACGTGATGACCTTCCGACCCGCTCACGCGCTGGCCCTGCACCGTCCGCTCGGCTCGGTGATGCGGGCACGCCTCCAGGTTTACGAGGCGCTGTCGAACTTCCGCCACGCCGAGAACGGCATTGCGGCCGAGAACACGGCGAGCATCGACCGCATCCCCGCCTGAGGCGGGACGCGATCCCCGGAAGGCCGGCCGTTCGGCCTTCCGGGAATGCCGGTTCAGAGCAGCGTGCCGCTCAGCACCAGCGTCGCCACCGAGAAGTAGATGACGAGGCCGGACACGTCGACGAGCGTCGCCACGAAAGGCGCCGAGGCGCTTGCCGGATCGAAGCCGAGGCGCTTCAGTGCGAAGGGCAGCATCGAGCCCGCCAGCGAGCCGAAGGTGACGATGGCCACCAGCGCCAGCCCCACCGTCGCGGCGACCAGCGGCCAGTGCGGGCCGTAGTCGAAGATCCCCGCCTGCTGCCACACCGCGATGCGCACCACGCCGATGAGGCCGAGAAAGCCGCCGAGCGCCATGCCGGTCGGCGCCTCGCGCAGCGCCACGCGCCACCAGTCCTTCAACTGCAACTCACCGAGCGCCAGCGAGCGGATGATGAGGGAGGTGGCCTGCGACCCCGAATTGCCGCCCGAACTCATGATCAGCGGAATGAACAGCGTCAGCACGACCGCCTTTTCCAGCTCGTCCTGGAAGTGCTGCATGGCGCTCGCCGTCAGCATTTCCGAGAGGAAGAGCACCGCCAGCCAGCCGGCCCGCTTCTTCAGCATCGCCAGGAAGCCGATCTGCGGGTAGGGCTCGTCCAGCGCCTCCATGCCGCCGAACTTGTGGACGTCCTCCGTCGTCTCCTCGCTCATCGCGTCGATGATGTCGTCCACCGTGACGATGCCGAGCACGTGGTTCTTCTCGTCCACCACGGGGATGGCGAGAAGATCGTATTTCGAGATGAGGCGCGCCACCTCCTCGCGGTCGACCTGCGGCAGCACCGTGATCGGCCGCTCGAAGCGCGCCACCGAGCCGACCGGCGCCTCCGGGTCGCCCGAGATCAGCCGGCGCAGCGAGACCGAGCGCTGGAGCCGGTGGCTGACGGGATCGAGCACGTAGATGGCGTAGATCGTCTCGCGCTCGCTTTCGACCTCGCGGATATGGCGCAGCGTCTCGGCCACGGTCCAGGTGGCGGGAACGCTGACGAACTCGGTGGTCATCAGCGATCCCGCGCTGTGCGGCGGGTGGGCGAGCAGCGCGGCGACGACCGCGCGCGTCTCTGCGGTCAGCAGCGCCAGAAGGCGCTCGCGCGGCGGCTCCTCCATGTCGCGGAAGAGGTCGGCGAGACGGTCGGCGGCCATGGCGTCGAGGATTGCGGCGGCGGCGGCCGGATCGATCGCGGCGAGGATGGCGGTGGGCTCGGCCAGCGAGGCGTGGTCGAGCACCGCGGCAGCCTGCTCCAGCGGCAGGTCGGCGAGCGTCGCCACCGCCTCGGAGAGCTCGAGCGCGTTGAGATGGACGGCGATGTCGGCGACGTGAAGCGTGCCGAGATCGAAGGTCTGGACAGGGCTGGAGAGCCGATCGCGATCGATGGTGTCTTGCATGGGTCGTCTCCGTTCGCGCGCCGCGTGCGGCGTCCGACGGAGACAGGCCCTCGGTGCCTCAGGCGAAGCGCGGAAGGGGGCGTCCGGCGAGACACGCGCGCGGCAACGTCAATCGACTGTGACTGTCGCTGGGCATGGGTCCGATAAGGTCCGTTGTGGGATGGCCCGCGCGGCGAAACGCCGACGGGACAAGATGGGAATTGGCACTTTCCACCGTCGTGATCAAGAGGCCCGTGAGCGCGGATTCGCGATGGCGGCGGCTGGATCCCGGCGATGCCGATCGAGGCCGGATCGGCCGGCGTGAAACCGGTGGACGAGGAGCGGCCGGCGCATGAGACGGCGTCCCGGACGGCCGACCTTCATCGTCCGGATTCACCGGCGGCGACGTAGCGCGCGAAGGTGTCGAGAACCCCCTGCCAGTCGCGTCGCTGCTCGTCCGGCGACGGTGTAGGCTCTCCATCGAACGTCTGCGTCATCACGATGCCGGTCGGCTCGGCGCGGAATTCGACGCGCACGTGACGGTTCTCGTCCCCGTCCTCGTCCATGCGCCATTCGATCAACGTCATCGGTTCGATCCGCGTATAGGTGACGCCATAGTCGAACGGTGGCTGACCATCACGAGGCTCGATGCGGAGCCGAAGTTGTCCGCCGACCCGCAGGTCGTTCGATGCCCGAACGGTGCGCCACGCCGGCGAGGCATCCCAGCGCAGGATGTCGTGCGGGTCGTTGAACGCCCGCCAGACGACCTCGATCGGAGCCGGGATCCGCACCCGCACTGTCAGCTTCATGATCTTGAACCTCTTCGCCAGTCCATTGTGCAAACGGAAAACGGCAGCGTCCGGAACCCGGTTGCAAAGCGTCAAGCCGCTGTGACCGGCCGATCTCCTCCATCTCGGGGCGGCGTTTCCTTGCCCGTTGCGAGCCCCCACGCCTTTCGAAACGCGCCGCGAACGGCTATCGCCTCGCGCATGCTGATCCGCCCTGCCGCCGACCGCGACCGCACCGCCATCCTCTCGATCATCGCGCCCGTGATCCGACGCGGCGAGACCTATCCGCTGGATCGCGACATGAGCGAGGCCGACGCGCTCGCCTACTGGTTCGGGCCGGACAAGACCGTTTTCGTTGCCGAAGAGGACGGCGTCGTGCTCGGCACCTACACCATCCGCCCCAACCAGGCCGGCGGTGGGCGCCACGTCTGCAATTGCGGCTATATCACCGCGGGCGAGGCCGCCGGCCGGGGCATCGCCCGTGCCATGTGCCTGCATTCCCTCGATCAGGCGCGGTCGCACGGCTACCGGGCGATGCAGTTCAACTTCGTCGTCAGCACCAACGATCGCGCCGTCGCCCTCTGGCAGGCGATGGGCTTCGAGATCGTCGGCACGCTGCCTCGGGCCTTCGAGCACCCCTCGCATGGGCCCGTCGATGCGTTCGTGATGTTCCAGACGCTCTAGCGTCCCTCCCGCCGGATCGAACGCTCCGATCCGCGACGCGGGTCTGCGATCCCTCGGCCCGAAATCGTCGGCGGGGTCCGAACGTCGCTCGCCTTGCCCGTCCGATGCCTCCAGCGTGTCGGACCGCCGAGGGGAGCGGCCCGAACCTTCCCTTCCCGTCTCCCGTGATTTGACCTTGCCGCGCTTTCCCGTCATGGAGGCGCCTCATCGACGGTGCCCCTTCGCGGGGCTCGAAACGGATTTCGCGATGCGCCGACCCAATCCGGGGGTGGCACGCGAGAACTGTCGGATCGTGACGCCGCGGGTCTTTCGCGCGGCGCCTCCTCCGGCGAACTTGAGGAGACGATCCGATGAAGGCCTTGATGCTCTGCGGCCATGGCAGCCGCGACCAGGGCGCGGTGGACGAGTTCCGCGGGCTCTCGGTCAAGATTGCCGCGCGCTTGCCGGACTGGCGCGTCGAATACGGTTATCTCGAATTCGCCAAGCCGATCATCCGCGAGGGGCTCGACAAGCTGAAGGGCGAGGGCGCGCGCGAGGTGATGGCGCTGCCCGGCATGCTGTTTGCCGCCGGCCATGCCAAGAACGACATTCCCTCCGTCCTCAACACCTATTCCGCCGCCAACGGCCTGCCCATCACCTACGGGCGCGAACTCGGCATCGACCCCAAGATGATCCGCGCTGCCGGCGAGCGCATCCGCGAGTGCCTGCGGGCCGACGGCTGGCGCGACGGCGAGGCGCTGCACGACACGATGCTCGTCGTCGTCGGGCGCGGGGCGTCGGATCCCGACGCCAATTCCAACGTCGCCAAGGTGATGCGCATGCTCTGGGAGGGCCTCGGCTTCGGCTGGGGCGAGACGGCCTATTCCGGCGTCACCTTCCCGCTCGTCGATCCCGGCCTCGAACACGCCTCGCGCCTCGGCTACCGGCGGATCGTGGTATTCCCCTATTTCCTCTTCACCGGCATCCTGGTGCGGCGGATCTACGATGCTACCGACACTGTGGCCGCTCGCCATCCCGACATCCGCTTCCTGAAAGCCGGCTATCTCGGGGCCCACGACCTCGTGGTAGAGACCTTCGTCGAACGCCTTCGCGAGACGATCGAGGGCACGAACAACATGAACTGCCAGATGTGCAAGTACCGCGAGCAGGTGCTGGGCTTCGAGGCGGAGGTCGGCCTGCCGCAGGAGAGCCACCACCATCATGTCGAGGGCATCGGCACCACCGCCGACTGCCGGTTCTGCGAGGGAACGTGCATCGGCGCCTGCAAGGCGGCGGCGATGGAGGGGCACGACCACGCGGCCGATGGTGCGTCTCGTGTGGCATCGCAGGGTCCTTCGCGTGAAGCCGGCCACGGTCACGGGCATCACGAGCATCACGGTCACGCGGCCGGGCATGACCACGCGCACGATCACGACCATGCCGATCATGGTCCCGCGGCACACACGCATGATCATGCCGACCATGCGCACGAGCACGGCCATCACCACCCCCATGCTCACGATCACGATCATCCGCACGCCCCCCTGCCCACGGCGGTGCATGGGCATGGCGAGGCCGCGGGTCATGACCATGCCCCTGGCGCGGGCCATTCGCATGCGCACGAGGCAGGGAACGCTCATGGACACGCGCATGGCGACCACGGCCATACGCACCATCCCTATCCCCATGCCGACCATCCGCTCGGACCGCGTTCGATGAAGCGGCGTTGAGGGGCGCGCCGTGTCGCCCGCCTACCTGCGCGACCCGCAGGCCATCTACGATGCCAGCTTCGAGGCGATCCGCCATGAGGGCGCCGGCCCGCTGGCGCGTCTGAGCGAACCCGAGCAGGCGCTCGCCATCCGCCTCGTCCACGCCTGCGGCATGGTCGACATTCTCGACGATCTCGTGATCTCGCCCGGTGCCGTCGCGGCCGGCACCGCCGCGATCGCGGCGGGTGCGCCGATCCTCGTCGATGCCGAGATGGTGCGCCACGGCATCATCGCCCGGCACCTGCCAGCGGACAACGCCGTGATCTGCCGCCTGAACGATGCCGGCGTCGCCGAGCGCGCCCATGCTGAGGGCACCACGCGATCGGCCGCCCAGGTCGATCTCTGGACCAGCGATCTCGACGGGGCGGTGGTGGCGATCGGCAACGCGCCGACCGCCCTGTTCCGCCTTCTGGAGCGGCTGGGCGAGGGCGCCCCGCGCCCGGCCCTGATCCTCGGCCTGCCCGTCGGGTTCGTCGGGGCCGCCGAATCCAAGGCGGCGCTGGAACTCGATCCACGCGGCGTGCCCTTCGTCACGCTCCACGGCCGGCGCGGTGGCAGCGCCATGGCCTCGGCCGCCGTCAACGCCCTCGCCGCCGGCCTTCGCGGCGGTGTGGCATGAGCGCGCCGTGGCTGCACGTGATCGGCATCGGCGACAACGGGCTGGGGTCGCTGACGCCGGAGCAGGCGGCGGTGCTGGCCCGCGCCGCGATCGTCTTCGGCGGCGCCCGCCATCTCGCCATGCTTTCCGCCGATCATCCGGCCATCCGCACCCCATGGCGTTCGCCCTTCGCCGAGTCCGCCGCCGACATCCTCGCCGCGCGCGGGCAAGCTGCCGTGGTGCTCGCCACCGGCGATCCCTGCTGGTTCGGCCCGGCGCGCTGGTTGCGTGAGGTGCTGGACCCCGGCGAAATGGCGATCCTGCCCGCGCCGTCCGCCTTCGCGCTCGCTGCCGCCCGGCTCGGATGGTCGCTCGAGGACGTGCGCTGCCTCACCGTCCACGGCCGACCCGTCGCCGCGCTCAACCCGGACATCGCGGAGGGCGCGCGCTGGCTCGTCCTTTCGGAAGGCGGCGCGTCGCCGGCGGCGATCGCGAAGCTTCTGGCGGATCGCGGCTACGGACAAAGCCGGCTGACCATTCTGGAGCATCTCGGCGGCCCGGCCGAGCGGGTCCGCAGCACGGACGCCGCGTCCTTCGATCTCGGCGAGATCGCCGAGCTGAACGTCGTCGCCGCCGAATGCCGGGCCGACCCGGAAACGCGTGAGTTCGCCCGCACCGCCGGGCTGCCGGACGATGCCTTCCGCCACGACGGCAAGATGACGAAGCGGGTGCTGCGGGCGCTGGCCATCGCGGCACTGGAGCCCGCGCCCGGTCATCTCCTCTGGGACGTCGGCGCCGGCTCGGGTTCGATCTCCGTCGAATGGCTGCGCGCCGCGCCCGGCACGCGTGCCATTGCGATCGAGCCGGTGGCCGAGCGCCGCGCGGCCATCGCCGAGAACGCCTTCCGGCTCGGCACCCATGGCATCGACCTTCGCGAGGGCCGCGCGCCTGCCGCGTTCGCCGGTCTGGAGGCGCCCGACGCGGTGTTCCTCGGCGGCGGCCTTACCGATGGCATCTTCGTCGCCGCCTTCAATGCATTGAAGCCCGGCGGGCGGCTCGTCGCCCACGCGGTGACGCTGGAATCGGAAGCCATCCTTCTCGCCCTGCACGAGGTGCATGGCGGCGAACTCCTGCGGGTTGGCGTCGACCGCGCCGAGCCGGTCGGCCCCTATCGCGGCTGGCGTCCGGCCATGCCCGTCACGCACTGGCACCTGACAAAGGCGCGCCTGCCGTGAGCGGGCGTCTCTTCGGGCTGGGTCTCGGCCCCGGCGACCCCGAACTTCTCACCCTGAAGGCGCTCCGGCTGCTGCGCGCGGCCGACGTGATCGTCTATCCGTTGGCGAAGGGCGGGCCGCTGGCACGGGGGGCTGTGAGCTTCGCGCGCGCCATCGCCGCGCCGCATCTGCCGGGCGGCCAGCGCGAGATCGCCATCGCCATCGAGATGTCCACCGACCGCGCGCCGGGACAGGGCGCCTACGACGAGGCAGCCATCGAGATCGCGGCCGAACTCGATGCCGGCCGCGACGTCGCGGTGCTCTGCGAGGGCGATCCGTTCTTCTACGGCTCCTTCCTCTATCTCTTCGCGCGTCTCGCCGACCGCTACGAGACGGCGATCGTGCCCGGCATCTCCTCGGTCATGGCGGGCGCCGCCGCGATCCGCCGCCCCTTGAGCGCGCGGCACGACACGGTCGCGATCCTGCCGGCGACCCTGCCGGACGAGGCCCTTCGCGCCCGCATCGAAGCCCATGAGAGCGTCGCGATCCTCAAGCTCGGACGCCATTTCGGCCGGGTGAAGGCGCTGATCGCCGCGATGGGCCTGACGACCCAAGCCGTCTATGCCGAGCGCGTCTCGCTGCCGGGCGAGCGCATTCTGCCGCTGGCCGAGACCGGCGACGCCGCGCCCTATTTCGCCCTCGTCCTTCTCTATCGCGGCACGGAGCCGGCCATTCTCGGGGCCCTCCCAGCCGCGGAGCCCGGCCCATGACCCGCCCCGCCCTCATCCTCCTCGCGCCCGCCGCGCTGCCGCTCGCCCGCCGCGTTGCAGGAGCTCTCGACGCCGAGATCCATGGGGCGCGGGCCCGCGTGCCCGAGGCCAAGATCCTGTTCGACGGCGCCGCCGAGCACATCCGCGCGCTCTTTCTGGCGGGGCGTCCGATCGTCGGGATCATGGCGGCGGGCGCGCTCATCCGCATCCTCGCGCCGGTCCTCGCCGACAAGCAGGCCGAGCCGCCCGTGGTGGCGCTGGCCGAGGACGGCTCCGTCGCCGTGCCGCTGCTCGGCGGCCATCACGGCGCCAACGATCTCGCCCGCCGCTGCGCCGCGCTCACCGGGGGCGTCGCGGCCGTCACCACGGCGGGGGACCTGCGCTTCGGCGTCGCCCTCGACGAGCCGCCCACGGGCTGGCATCTGGAGAACCCCGGCGACGCCAAGGGCGTGATGGCCGAACTGGTGGCCGGCGAGTTCGCCTGGATCGAGGGCGAGGCGGACTGGCTGGCGGGCGCGCGCATTCCCGTCTCCGACGACGGCCGCGTCAGCCTGACGGTGTCGACGCAGGCGCGAGACGCCCGGCCGCTCGAACTCCTCTACCGCCCGAAGACGCTGGTGCTGGGTCTCGGCACCGAACGCGGCACCGATCCGGCGGAGGCGATCGCGCTGGGCGAGGCCGTGCTGCGCGAGGCCGGCGTCAGCTCTTCCAGCCTCGCGGCGGTCGCCTCGATCGATCTCAAGGCCGACGAGGCGGCGGTCCATGCCGTCGCGGCGCATTTCGGCGTGCCCGCCCGCTTCTTCGACGCTCCGACGCTGGAGCGCGAGGCGCCGCGCCTTGCCACCCCTTCGGAGGTCGTCTTCCGCGAAACGGGATGCCACGGCGTTTCGGAGGGCGCGGCGCTCGCCGCCGTCGGCGCGCAGGGCGACCTCCTGATCCCCAAGCGCAAGTCGGCGCGCGCCACCGCGGCGCTGGCCGAGGCGCGCCGCCCGCTCGACGCGGCTGAAATCGGTCGGGCTCGCGGGACTCTCTTCGTCGTCGGCATCGGGCCGGGGAGCGCGGCGTGGCGCTCGCCGGAGGTCTCGGCGATGGTGGCGGAGGCCACCGACCTCGTCGGCTACTCGCTCTATCTCGATCTTCTTGGGCCCCTCGCCAACGGCAAGGCGCGGCATGATTTCGACCTCGGCGCCGAGGAGCGGCGGGTGCGCCATGCGATGGAACTGGCGGGGCAGGGGCGCACCGTCGCGCTGGTCTGCTCCGGCGATGCCGGCATCTACGCCATGGCGACGCTCGTCTTCGAACTTCTCGATCGCGGCGATCTGCCGGACGTCGCGCGGCGCATCGAGATCCGCGTCTCGCCCGGCATCTCCGCCCTACAGGGCGCCGCGGCGCGCGCCGGCGCGCCGCTCGGGCACGACTTCTGCACGATCTCGCTGTCCGATCTCCTCACCCCGTGGGAGGACATCGTGCGCCGCGTCGAGGCGGCCGCAGTGGGCGATTTCGTCATCGCCTTCTACAATCCGGTGTCGATGAAGCGGCGCACGCAGCTGGCGTTTGCCCGCGACGTGCTGCTGCGCCACCGCCCGGCGGAGACGCCCGTCATCCTCGCCACCAATCTCGGCCGCGACGGCGAGCGGGTGCGGATCGTCGAGCTCGCCGCGCTGGACGTCGACGAGGTCGACATGCTCACCACCGTCGTCGTCGGCTCCACCAACACGCGGGTCGTCGTCACCGGCGAGGGCCGCCGCTTCGCCTATACGCCGCGCGGCTACTCGGCCAAGCCGGGCACGCGCCTCGTCGGCGACGCCGCCCTTTCGGAAGACGCATCATGACCGTCCATTTCATCGGCGCCGGCCCCGGCGCGGCCGACCTCATTACGCTGCGCGGCCTGCGCCTGATCGAGCGCTGCCCGGTCTGCCTCTATGCCGGCTCTCTCGTGCCCGAGGAGATCGTCAGGGCCGCGCCGGAGGGCGCCCGCGTCCTCGACACCGCGCCGATGCATCTCGACGAGATCATCGCGGAAATGGCGGCCGCGCACGCGGCGGGTCTCGATGTCGCGCGCGTTCATTCCGGCGACCCCTCGATCTACGGCGCCACCGCCGAGCAGATGCGCCGGCTCGATGCGCTCGCCATTCCCTACGACGTGACGCCTGGTGTGCCGGCCTTCGCCGCCGCCGCCGCCGCGCTGAAGCTGGAACTGACGGTACCCGAGGTCTGCCAGACCGTCGTGGTCACCCGCACCTCGATGAAATCCTCCGGCATGCCGGAGGGCGAGGATCTCGCGACGCTGGGGAAAAGCGGGGCGACGCTGGCGATCCACCTCTCGATCCGCAACCTTGCCCATATCGAGCGGGAGCTCAGCCCGATCCCCGCCTACGGGCCGGACTGCCCGGTGGTGGTCGCCTACCGCGTCGGCTGGCCGGACGAGAGCTTCATCCGCGGCACGCTCTCGACGATCGCCCGCCTGGTGCGCGAAGCCAAGTTGACGCGCACCGCGCTCGTCCTCGTCGGCCGCGGCCTCGCGGCGGAAGGCTTCGTCGATTCCAAGCTCTACGATGCCAGCCATCCGCACATCCTGCGCCCGAACGCCCGCAAGGCGGCTAAGGGTGCGGCGGTGACGGACTGAGGCGGCGGTGGGGTCGAGAGCGAGCCTGCGGCTAGGGTGAGGCCACAGTTGGGTTGAGGCGACGACCGCAGCAGGGCTGATCCAGCCTCACCCTCGATGTGCCGGACCGCTCCGCTCGCCATCCGCCCTGGCCACCCCATCGCCCCCATCCAAGCCGCATCAGCCGCCAAGCCATGCCATCACCTCGTCGATGCCCCGCGCCAGCGGCCCGTCCGGCTCCGGTGGGCGGGCGATCATCACGACGGGGAGCCCGAGCCTCCGGGCGGCCGCGATCTTGGCGTGGGAGCGCGTGCCCCCCGAGTTGCGCGAGACGAGATGGGTGACGGCGTGATCGCGCAGAAGCGCCGCCTCCGCCTCGACGCTCGCGCCGGGTTTGCCGAGAATGAGCGTCGCCGTGAAGGGCAGGGGCTCGGCCGGTGGGTCCACCATGCGCAGCACCGGCGCCAAGTCCGGCCGGTGGCGGAAGGGCGCGATATGCTGGCGCCCCAGCGCCAGGAACGGACGGGCGCCGAGCGGCAGGGCATCGCGTGCCGCTCCAAGGCAGGCAACCTCGATCCAGTGCTCGCCGGCCGCGCGCATCCAGGGCGGGCGCAGGAGCGCGATGCGGGGAATGCCGGCCTCGGTGGCCGCCGCAGCCGCGTTGCGCGAGATGCCGGCGGCGAAAGGGTGCGTGGCATCGACGAGCCGGGTGATGCGCTCTTCCCGCAGGAACGCCGCCAATCCTGCCGCGCCGCCGAAGCCGCCCGTCCGCGTCTCGCCCTCGCCGCGATCGGGCGCAAGCGTGCGGCCGGCGAGCGAGGTCACGAGCCGGTCGCCCGGCCGCTCCCCGGCGATCCGCCGGGCGAGGATCACGGCTTCAGTGGTGCCGCCGAGAAGCAGGATGGCCTCACCCCGCACGGGCGATCACCGTGCCGGCGCGGTCGGTGACGACGATCTCGGCGGCGACCTTCGCACCGCGCAGCGTCTCTTGCACCACACCGAGCGCGCGCGCGGCGACGCGCCCCGGCAGATCCAGCCCTTCATCGGTGCAGAGGTCGAGCACCGCCTTCGCCGTGTTGGCACGCAGGATCGCCGGCCCCAGCCGCCGCGCCGCATCCGCGTCGATCTCGGCGACGAGGGCGAGGAGGAAGGCGAGATCCACCTGGCTGCGGCCGGAATGGAGATCGAGCGAGCCCGCCGCGAGCTTCGTCAACTTGGCGAATCCCCCGGCGATGGTGAGCGCAGGCACCGGGTGGCGGCGCAGGTACTTCAACAGCCCGCCGGCAAAGTCGCCCATGTCGAGATAGGCGACGGTGGGAAGATCCGGGTAGAGCCGGCGCGCGGCATCCTCGCTGGTCGAGCCGGTGGCGCCGACGACGCGGGGCAGTCCGGCCGCCCGCGCCACGTCGATGCCGCGGTGAATCGAATGGATCCAGGCCGCACACGAGAACGGATGGACGATCCCCGTCGTGCCGAGGATCGACAGGCCGCCGACGATGCCGAGCCGGCCGTTCCAGGTCTTTTCCGCCAGCGCCGCGCCCCCGGCGACACTGACCGTGATCTCGATATTGGCGGGCACGCCGTGAAGCCGGCAAAGCTCCGCGACCACCGCCCGCATCATCGCGCGCGGCACCGGGTTGATCGCCGGTTCGCCCGGCGGGATCGGCAGGCCCTCCAGCGTCACGGTGCCGACGCCCTCGCCGGCGCGAAACGCGATGCCGCTTCCCGGTTCGCCCCGGCGCAGCGTCACGCCGATCTCGGCGAGATGGGTCACGTCCGGGTCGTCGCCGGCATCCTTGACGATCGCGGCGAAGGCCTGCGTCGGCGTCAGCATCGTCCGGGCGAGGGCGAAGGCGGGGCGCTCGCCCTTCGGCAGCGTGATCTCGACGGGATCGGGGAATTCGCCGGTGAGGAGCGCCGCGAGCGCCGCCTTCGTCGCGGCGGTGGCGCAGGCGCCCGTGGTCCAGCCGCGGCGAAGGGTCTGCCCCTCGCGCCGCGTCTCGCCGCCCTGCCGCCGCTTGCCGAGATTGAAGCCCATGGGGGCTTATAGGCCGGGACGCTTCGTGCGAAAAGCACCGCGACCATGCCAGACCCCGCCGCCGCCCAGCCCCCGCATCGCCGTCCCGGCCTCCTCCTCGCCGCGCCCCATTCGGGCAGCGGCAAGACGCTGGCGACCCTCGCGCTTCTGGCGCTACTGCGCCGGCGCGGGGTGGCGGTGGCCCCCGCCAAGGCCGGGCCGGACTATATCGATCCCGCCTTCCACACAGCCGCCAGCGGGCGGGCGAGCGTCAATCTCGACGCCTTCGCGATGCGGCCCGCCTTGATCGAGGCGCTCGCCGGCGCGACCGGCCTGCCGCTGGTGGTGGAGGGGGCGATGGGCCTCTTCGACGGCGCCGCCGACGGCACGGGATCGGCCGCCGATCTCGCCGCGCTTCTCGGCCTGCCGGTGGTGCTCGTGATCGATTGCGCCCGCCAGTCGCAGTCGGTGGCGGCGCTCGTGCGCGGCTTTCGCGACCACCGGGTGGACGTCGAGCTCGCCGGCCTTATCCTCAACCGCATCGCCAGCGCACGGCACGAGGGGATGCTGCGTGCGGCGCTGGCCCCGTTCGGCGTGCCGGTGGTCGCCGCGCTGGAAGCCCGCGCCGATCTCGCGCTGCCCGAGCGCCATCTCGGTCTCGTCCAGGCCGGCGAGATGCTCGATCTCGACGCCTTTCTGGCGCGCGCGGCCGACTGGATGGCCGCAGGGCTCGACGAGCCGGCGCTGGCCGCGTTGCTGGCACCGGACCATGGCACGCCCATGCGCTCGAAGGCTACCGACGCCGCCCCGCTCCCGCCGCTCGGCCAGCACATCGCGATAGCGCGCGACGTCGCCTTCGCCTTCGCCTATCCCCATCTCCTCGACGGCTGGCAAAGGGCCGGCGCGACGCTCTCCGTCTTCTCGCCGCTCGCCGATGAAGCCCCGGCACCGGGCGCCGATGCGGTGTTTCTGCCCGGCGGCTATCCCGAGCTGCATGCGGGGCTGCT
This sequence comes from Aureimonas sp. AU12, assembly GCF_001463705.1. Lineage (GTDB taxonomy): Bacteria > Pseudomonadota > Alphaproteobacteria > Rhizobiales > Rhizobiaceae > Aureimonas. The sequence continues at coordinate 19,740 of NZ_BBWH01000020.1, forward strand.
CGCCGCCGCCGGGGCGTTCCGGGCGGGGATGCAGGCGGCAGAGGCGCGGGGCGCGCGAATCTACGGCGAGTGCGGGGGCTTCATGGCGCTCGGCGAGACGCTGGAGGATGCGAGCGGCACGCAGCACGCGATGCTCGGCTTCCTGCCGCTCGCCACCTCGTTCCGCCATCGCCGCCGCCATCTCGGCTATCGCCGGCTCCAGCCGCTGGCCGGCTCGCCCTGGCCGTTCGCGCTGACCGGCCACGAGTTCCACTATGCGACGATCGCCCATGAGGGACCGGCCGACCGGCTGTTTGCGGCGAGCGACGCCCTCGGTGCCGATCTCGGGGCGGTGGGTCTGGCGCGCGGCCGGGTCGCCGGCTCGTTCCTGCATGTGATCGACGGGGGCGCGGCATGAGGGAGGCGTTCCGGCATGGCGGTGCGCTCGGGGCGGCGATGCGCCGCTTCGGCGGCGCGCGGGCGGACTGGCTGGATCTCTCCACCGGCATCCACCCATCCCCCCCGCCGCTGCCTCCTATTCCGCCCGTGCTCTGGCATCGCCTGCCCGAGGCCGAGGAGGAAGAGGCGTTGATCGACGCGGCCCGGCGCTTCTACGGCGTGCCGGCCGGCGGGGCGATCGTCGCCGCGCCCGGCAGCCAGTCGCTCATCTCGCTCCTGCCGCACCTCGCTCCGTCCGGCCCGGCCGCGGTTCTGTCGCCGACCTATGGCGAGCATGCGCGCGCGCTCCAGGCCGCCGGGCACGCGATCGTGGAAGCGGCGGACCTCGCCGACATCCCCGCCGAAACACGGCTCGTGGTCCTCGCCCATCCGAACAATCCCGATGGGCGGCGTCATGACCGCGCCGATCTGCTCTCGCTTGCCGCCCGTCTCGCCGCCCTCGGCGGCCTCCTCGTGGTGGACGAGGCCTTCATGGACGCCGATCCCCGCCAGTCGCTGGCGGGCGATGCCGGCATGCCGGGTCTCGTGGTGCTGCGCTCCTTCGGCAAGTTCTTCGGCCTCGCGGGCCTTCGCCTCGGCTTTGCCCTGTGCGAACCGACCTTCGCGGTCCGCATCCGCGAGCGGCTCGGCCCCTGGGCGGTGTCCGGCCCGGCGCTTCATCTCGGCGCGGCGCTGATGAGGGACGCGGCCGGCGTCGGGCAGCTGCGCGCCGCCATCGCCCGAAACGCCGGCTGGACGCGTGATGCCATCCGCGCGGCCGGGTTGGAGCCGAAGGGAGACGCCGCGCTGTTTGCGCTGGTCGAGACGCCGCAGGCCCCCGGCCTGTTCGAGGGTCTGGCGCGCCGCCACATTCTCGTGCGGCCCTTCGCCTACCGGGCGGACTGGCTGCGCATCGGCTCGGCGGCGAGCGAGGCGGAGGCCCACCGCCTCGCTCTCGCGTTGCGGGCCGCGCTCGACGACAAGGGGATCGACCCATGAACGCCGTGGTTCTCGCCATCGCCGTGCTGATCGACCGGTTCGTCGGCGATCCGCCCTGGATCTGGCGCCGTGTGCCCCATCCCGTGGTCGGGTTCGGCCACGCGATCTCGCGCGCCGAGTGGTGGCTGAACCGCCCGGCCTGGCCGGAGCGGCAGCGGCGAATGGCGGGCATCGCCGCGATCCTCGTCCTGATGGCGCTCGCGGCCGCGGTCGGTTGGGCGATCACCACGGCGCTCGCCGGCTTCGGCTTTCTCGGCCTCCTCCTCACCGCGCTCGTCGCCTCGGTGTTCCTGGCACAGAAGAGCCTTGCCGATCATGTCGAGCGCGTCGGAACGGCGCTCGATCAGGACGGGCTGGAGGCCGGGCGGCTGGAGGTCTCGATGATCGTCGGGCGCGACCCCGCCGATCTCGACGAACCCGCGGTCCGGCGCGCCGCGATCGAGAGCCTTGCCGAGAACGCTTCGGACGGCGTCGTCGCGCCCTGGCTGGCCCTCGCACTCTTCGGCCTGCCCGGTCTACTTGCCTACAAGATGCTGAACACCGCCGACTCGATGATCGGCCACATGGACGAGCGCCATCGCGCCTTCGGCTACGGCGCGGCACGGCTCGACGATCTCGCCAACTGGCCGGCGGCGCGGCTGACGGCGCTGCTCTTCGCGGTGGCCGCGCTCCTGCGCCGGGGCCGGGCTTCGGCGCAGCGAGCGCTCTCCGTCGCCTCGCGAGATGCGCGAACCCACCGCTCGCCCAATGCCGGCTGGCCGGAAAGCGCGATGGCGGGCGCGCTCGATCTCGCCCTCGGCGGGCCGCGCCGCTACGGCACGGTGGCGGTGGATGCGCCGATGCTGAATGCCGGCGGCCGGCGCGAGGCCGACGGGCAGCATCTGCGCCGTGCCCTGCAGATCTTCGCCACGCTCTGCGACCTCGTGCTCGGCGTGAGCTTCCTCCTGGCGATCGCGGCCGTGCTCTAGATCCCCGTCGTGTCCGCTCGCGTCTAGCCGGCGGCGCGGCGCCCAGCGAAGAGCGTGCGCACGTCCGGTCCGGCGGCCTGCACGCTCGCGCCGAGACCCTCCTCCAGCCGCGCGTGCAGGCGCTGCAGCGGAAGCGAAGCGAGTGCTGCGGCACCGAGGCGTGCGGCCACGAGCTGATCGAGATAGGCCGCGCCGGCCTCCGGCGTCAGCTTGACCCGCGTCTCCCCGTCATGGCTGCGGCGCCGGTCCCAGCCCTCGGTGGTCACATGGGCCCGCGCCGTCTCGCGGCTCGAGCCGAGGAGCGCGCCGACTTCCTCATAGGTCATCCAGATCTGCGGCATCGGTTTTCACGCTCCCGGCTGGTTCTGTGAGCGAGAATGGCACGAAGATCGCGACCAAGAATGGATCCTATCGCGACAATTCGAACGATCCTGCCGGAAGGGCGCGCGCGGCTCGGCGCTTCTGCGGCCGGCGGCGCGATGGGCGACGCGGGGCGGGGGGGGGCCCCATCGCGCATCGCCCATTGCGCGCATCTCACGTGATCGCGACGGGGCTCGACGTCAGCGACAGCGTGCCCATCGCGTTGTCGAAGCGCAGCACGCAGTCGTAGCTCCCGATCGCGCCGCCGCTCTCGAAGAAGCGGTTCGTCGCGCCGGAGATCGGCTGGCCGTCGCGGCGCCATTGATAGGCGATCGCGATCGCGCCGCCCGAGACGTTGCCGGGCGAGACGTTCAGCATCGTGCCGCTACGGGAGGCGGCCGGCGTGGAGTAGATCAGCGCGCTCGCACCGCCCGAGGGCTGGACGTAGGTTTGGCCCTGGTGGAACGGGGCGGCATAGGCCTGCGTCTCGCATTGCCGGAAGACGACGGGCCCGAGGATCTCCAGCGCGGCGTCCTGCTCGACGCCGACCGCCCCGCGCATGGCGAATTCGCCGTTCACGGTGCTCACCGCACTCTGGCCGGACGAGACGGCGATGGGCGGGGAGGCGATGCGCACGGTGCCGCGATGGCGCGGCAGCACGCCCGCCGCCGGCTGCACTGCCTCGCCGAACTGGGTGCCCGTCGCGGCCTTGCCCCCGATGCCCGAAAGGCCGGCGGGGTCACCGGTTCCCGCAGCGTTGGCGAGGTCGTAGTCGAGGATCATCTCCCACGAGGTGCCCGCCGGGGCGCCGCCCGGCGCGGTGAAGGTGCGATAGATCCGGTCGTTGCCGGTTCCCGTCGCCGCGCCCGTGAAGGCGAAGCGCAGCGCCGGCCGTCCGGCCCGCGAGGTCAGCGTGGTGCTCATCGTCGCGCCGCTGGCGCCCTGCACGATGTAGCCGTCGGGGATGCCGTTGGCCGGCGCGACGTCGGCGAGGGTGGCATTGTCGTTGATGTTGGGGCCGAAGCCCGGAGATGCCGGCGTCACCCCGTTGGCGGGCACGGCGGGATCCCCGACGATCCAGTCCGCCAGCACCCCGCCGACGATCTGCGCGGCGGCGAATGCGCCGCGGGCCGTATAGTGCGTGCCGTCGCGCGAGAGGGCGGCATTGGCGAGGTCGAGAACGGTGAGGTCGGCAAGCGCCATGCGCCCGGTGAACGCCGCCTCGCGCGCCATCGCCGCGAGCCCTGCGTTCACCGCCTGCCGGTCGAGATCGGACGCGCTGCCGGCCGTCATGCCGGCGAGGCGCGCCGTCAGCTCGACGAGGAGCCGCCGCCCCCCGGCCTGGAACCAGCGCTCGGCGATGGTGCGATAGTCGGCGAGGATCAGCGCCGGACTGCGGGCGGTCTGCGTGCCCGACGGCCATTTCTTGCCGATGTCGTTGGTGGCGTCGCCGACCCACAGCACGCCGCCGGGCGCCGCCGCGATGCAGGCGGGCAGACGCTGGACGTAGTCCATCACCCAGTCGCCGCCTTTGGCCTGCCGGGCCCAAGGGCCGGTATAGTAGCGCCCGCCGGTGACGCCGACGACGTAGCCCATCATCGAATAGGCGAAGAGATCGGCATTCTTCGAATTGCCGAGCAGAACGAGCGGCGTGTCGAGCGGCAGGCGCGCGGCGGTGCTGGCCACCGGCGGCAGAACGGAGGAGAGCGCCGTGCGGGACGTGAGCCCCAGCCCGGCGGAAAGACGCAGCGCGGCCATCTCAGGCCGCGTCCACGATCGCGATGCGCTCGCCGGCGGCGAGCGCCAGATCGACGGGCACGCCCGCCTTGACGCGAAGGCCCGGCCGCGTCTCGCCGGCGGCGGGGACGACGGCCACCGGCGCCGCGCCGCTCGCCACCCAGACGTCGCCGACCGCAAGAATCCGGGCAAAGCCGGTACCGTCGCTCTCCGATCCCGCCAGGGTGGCGAGGCTCGAGGCGGCCGAACTCGCCAAGACCTCGGTGACCATGCCGGGCAGGCGCGGCACCGGCATCGAGCCGCCCTCGCGCGACCGGTTGCCGGTGGTGAAATAGGTGATCTCGACGCGCGCCATGGGACTGGTCTCCGGAAGTTGATGTCCGGCGAAGTCTAGGAGCGTGCGGCGCGGCCGCGGAGAGATCGGGGATAGATCGGCTCGATGGGCCGGGCGGGATCAACTGCCTCAGCGGGCCTGCAGCACCGCATAGGGCCCGCCGCGCAGGATGCGCAGCGCCGTCAGCGGCCCGCCGCGGGCGGCATTGGTGTCGATGTCGATGCGACCTTCGACCATTTCCACCGACTGCACCGGCGTATGGCCGTGGACGACGGTCCGGTCGGCCGGGTTCGGAACCTTGAGGAAGTCCTCGCGGATCCACATCAGGTCGTGGTCGACCTGGTCGGCCGCGCTGACGCCCGGCCGCACGCCCGCATGGACGAAGAGGTGGAGCGGCGTCTCGATGAGGACCGGCAGATCGCGCAGCCATTCGATGTGCGCGGCCGGCATGCAGGCCTGCAGGATCTCGGCGAGATCGGCGGGCGCCGCGTCCCGGTCCGGCTGCGAGCGCCGGTCCATGCCGTAGGATTGCAGCGTCTCGCGAAGCCCGAAGGACGACCAGTTGCGGATCGGGCTGCGGCCCTGGCTCAACTGCAGCAGCACGTCGTCGTGGTTGCCGGCCAGGCAGATGCGATGGAGCGGGCCGGGCGTCGGCCCGATCAGGTGATCGAGGACGCCGCGGCTGTCGGGGCCGCGATCGACGTAGTCGCCGAGATAGACGGCGACCGCGGGCAGGCGCAGCGCCGCGGCATCGCGCAGGATCTGCGCTTCCAGCGCGCGCAGCGGCTCGAGGCAGCCGTGGATGTCGCCGATCGCATAGAGAAGCGCGGGCTCCTCGTTCATCCGCAGCCGGCGTCGCGGCTGGGACGACGCGGGCCGGGTCCAGGCAGGACGCTGCAGCATGCGCTGGAAACGGGACGGGAGCATCGAGCCTCGGGGTCGGAGCGGGGGAGAACGGTCGGGACGGCCCGTCTCGCTCGCAGACAGCATGGCGCGAAAGTGTGACGGCCCGGTTAGCCTCCGATCACGCTTGCGCGCTCGAAGTCGGGATCGGAGCGCCGCCGGGATGCGACTCGCGGTCTCGGGCCTCGCCCGGCCACCAGCGGGCCGACGCAGGCCGAGCGTTGCAGAAAGGCATCATCAGCTTCGGGTAAGGCAAGCATGCCGATGCGAGCGCTGGCTTTGATGTTTTATAAAAGGCATCGAAGTAAGGTTCGATGACCTGAAACGCGAGTTCCCCGCGCAATGCTGAAATCCGCCCGTACGGTCCTGCTGCTGACGGCTGTCGCACCGGTGTTCTCCGCCTGCCAGACCCTGCCGCGCAGTGGTCCCGACGACCAGGCCATCGTCCAGAAGGCTGCCGTGCGCGTGCAGGCCGATCCCGGCAAGCCGCTGCTCGACTATGCCGTGGTGGATCTCACCCCGCAGATCCTGTCGTACTTCCCGCTCGCCAAGGAAGACAGCCTCAGCGGCTTCGGCGTCTCGCGCGGCGCCGCGCCCACGCTGCCGATCGGCGTCGGCGACGTCGTCACGGTGACGCTCTTCGAATCGGCCTCGGGCGGTCTGTTCATCCCCGCCGAAGCCGGGAGCCGGCCGGGCAACTACATCACGTTGCCGCCGCAGACGGTCGATCGCAACGGCAATATCAGCATTCCCTACGGCGGCAGCATCAAGGCCTCGGGGCGCAGCACCACCGAACTGCAGCGCCGCATCGAGGGCTCGCTCGCCAACCGCGCGATCGAGCCGCAGGCCGTGGTGCAGCTCGTCTCCAGCCGGTCGAACCAGGTGTCGATCCTCGGCGACGTGAATTTGCCCGCGCAGCTCGAGATCAACCCGGCGGGCGAGCGCATCCTCGACGTCGTGGCGCGTGCCAACGGCCTGTCGACGCCCGGCGTCGAGACGCTCGTGACGCTGCAGCGCGGCGGGCGCACGATCACCGTGCCCTTCGACAAGGTGGTGCGCGAGCCCAGCGAGAACATCTTCGTGTATCCCGGCGACACGATCTATGTCAGCCGCGAGCGCCGGACCTATCTGGCTTTCGGCGCCACCGGGCTGAACGGGCGGATCGACTTCCAGGAATCGAACCTGTCGCTCGCCGAGGCGGTGGCGCAGGCCGGCGGCCTTCTCGATTCGCGCGCCGATCCCGGTCAGGTCTTCGTCTATCGGCTGGTCGATGCCGCGACGCTCGCCCGCATGGGTCTGCCTGCCGACGTGAAGGACGGCCGTGCCTTCCCGGTGATCTTCCGCGCCAACCTGCGCGATCCCTCGTCCTTCTTCCTCGCGCAGACCTTCCCGATGCGCGACCGCGACATCCTCTACATCTCGAACGCCGACTCGGTGGAGCTTCTCAAGGTCCTCAACATCGTCAACTCGGCGACGGCCTCGGTGGGCGACGCGGCGGCCGACTACTCGGTGGCCCGCGCGGTCTCGCGCGGCGACTGAGGCGACAGGCGCCGCGCGGGTCTCGCGCGGCGAGCGACGCGAAGCCTTCCGCATTCCGCAATGAGCGGTCTCGACAATAAGCCCCGGACGCAACGTCCGGGGTTTCGTCGTTCCGGCGGTCCGCCAGAGGGGGCAAGGCATCTGCGAGGCGCCGTGCCGTCCAGCGGCCAGCCCGCGTCGGCACCAGTCCGAACACTGCTTGAAACGACGAAGGCCGGCAGCGAGGCGATCGCTGCCGGCCTTCGTCAGGCTCGAAGAGAAAGACGGCGAGCCCGGCCGGCGAACCGCGTCCGGGGAGGCGTCAGGCACGACGGGGCTTCACCACCTCGTCGTGGTAGTAATAGGAGTCGTCGTAGGCCTCGAAGGTCTTGTAGGCCGAGAGTTCCACCTTTGTCAGCACCGCGCCCACCAGCTTGTCCTGGATGTAGTCGGCAGCGGCCACCCGCTCGGCCGATTCGCGCGGGGTCGAGCCCCAGGCCGAGACCAGCACGAAGCTGTCGACGAGATGCGAGAAGGCGCGCACGTCCACCACCGGCAGGACCGGCGAGCAGTCGATGATGATGTAGTCGAAGGCTTTTGCGCCGATGAGTTCGCCGAGAAGCTTGCCCATCGCGGGCGAGGCCAGCAGTTCGGCGCTGCTCTTCAGCGGACGGTTGATCACCGCCGGCATGAAGTAGGCGCCGGTGGTCGCCTCGCGCCAGATCGCCTCGTCGATCGAGGAATGGCCATTGAGGAGATCGATGAGGCCGAGCTTGGCCTGCGGCAGGATCGAGCGCGTGAGCTGCGTCTTGCGCAGATCGCCGTCGATCACGAGCACCCGTCCGCCGTCGCGGGCGATGCCGGTGCCGAGATTGATCGCGGCGGTGGTCTTCCCCTCGCCGGCCGAGGCCGAGACGACGCCAAGCGTGTGGATCGGCGAGGCCGAGCGCGCCACGTCGATCGAGACCTTGATGTTGCGCAGCGCCTCGGAGGTCGGCGAAAACGGATGGCGGATCGCCGTCCACAGCTCCAGCCTGTCGGCCGGCAGGGTGAACACCCGGTTGACGTCCGAGGGTTTCAGTGGCGCGTTCGCGATGAGCTGCTTCAGCGAGGTCGCCGACCCCCGGCGGATGTCGTCGATCGGCAGGATGCCGAGGAACTCGGCTCCGGTCGCACGTTCGAGATCGGCGCCCGAGCGGATCGAGTGATCGAAGAACTCGCGGGCCAGCGCGAAGGCCGCGCCGATGCCGGCGCCGAGCATCAGGCCGCCGGCGAGGACGAGCGCGGTCTTGGGCGAGCTCGCCTGACGTGGTGCGGAAGCCTGCGTGATGACGCTGGTCTTGCCGACCGGCGCCGACTGCTTCTCGATCGACATCAGGTAGCTCTGGCGGAAGCTGTCCTGCAGGGTGCGCAGGGCCGCGGCGCGGCTGTCGAGCTCCTGCAGGCGGACCTGCGCCTGCTGGCTGTTGCCAAGACTCGCCAGGATCGCGTCGACGCGCTGCTGCGCGCCCTGCTGGCGGGCGACCGCGGCGTTGTAGTCGGCCTGGTAGCTCGACTGCAGGCGGCGCAGCTCGCTGTTCAGATTGTCCTGCAGGGCCTGCAGGTTCTGCGCCGAGCGGCGGGTCGCCTGATGGTTGGCGCCGACCGTTCGCACCAGTTCGTCCTGACGGCTGCGCTCGTCGAGATAGCGTTGGCGCAGTTCCACGATGATCTGGCTGTTGAGCGCGTCCGAGAGCGTGGCATCCTGCGCGCCCGACTGGATCGCGGCTTCCGCCTGCTGAAGGCGGGCGCCAGCGGCCTCCGATTCCTGCTTGGCGGAGGCGAGCTGCGTGTTGATCTGCGTCAGCTGCTGCTCGAGCACCAGCCGGCCGTCGGAATCCGTCAGCTGGTTCTCGGTGCGGTAGTTGCGGGCGGCGAGGCCCGCATCGCTCGCCTGCGTGTCGAGCTCGCTCATGCGCGTGCGCATCCAGTCGATCGAGCGCTGCAGGGCGTTGAAGCTGGAGGAGACCTCGTCGTCGATATAGGCGTCGGCCACCGCGTTGGCGAGAAGCGCAGCCTTCTCGGGCGAGAGCGAGGTGACGCTGACGTCGATCGCGTAGGACAGGCCGGAGCGGCGCACGTCGAGAGCGCCGTCGAGGGCCTGGATCGCGCTGAGCCGAAGGTCCGCGGGGGTGGCGGCGGCGTCGTCACCCGAGCTGAAGATCGAGCGGATGCCGGCAATGGCGCGGGCCAGTGCCGACGGCGGATCGCCGACGAATTCGGGATCCTGCGTCAGGTTGAGCTTATCGACCACGGCGCCCACGACCCGCTCCGACTTGATGGTCTCGAGCTGGCTTTCGATCGCGGCCGGGTCGGCGGCCGGCACGGCGATGTCGACGTCCGGGCGCAGCATCTGGGTCTGCGCGGGATTGGTGATGAGGGTCGCCGAGGCGGAATAGCGCTTGGGCGTCGTCGCGATATAGGCGACCGCGAGCGCCAGGCACACGAGCGTCGATCCAAGGATCATCCACTTGCGGCGCAGGATCACGCGAACCATGTCGGCGATGGTGAAACGATAGGGTTCGGCCTGGTCGCCGGCCTCTCGGGCATGGGCGTGGGACGCGCGGTCGACGTTCAGCATCTCGTGACAAATTGCTCCAAAGCGAAACCAGACTGGGCATTGGCGGGTCGGAATCGCCGGGAAACACCCGTCCTGCGACCCGGCACCAAGGCCCGAACGGCATGTCCACCCCGTAGGGCAAGCGACCCGTCGATCAACCCCACCCTCAATCGGTAGGGCATAACGTCCATAGGGTCCAGACATCCTATGATAGAGGAGTAAGGCGGATACGCGGCGTGGACTTGCCGCTTCGGGCCGGCGCCCCGATTTGCCGGACCACGCGCAGGGGCTGCGTCGATTGTCCGGGCGACCGGGTGGCCGGGAAGGCAGGGCGTTGGCATGCCGGGTCTCCTGCACGGCGTCTATCGCGCTGCACACTTCTCCATAGTGCATCGCACAAATTTGATCGAATTGCGACTGCCGCGGGGAACGAAGCGCGCAGACGCTTCGACGGTTGGTCGTCGCCTGCCGCTCATGGCCTGTCCGGGAGGTGCTGGCCTTTGGGCTCTGACCCATCGGACGCGATCGGAATCAGGCTGCCGGCAGCGATCGGATCACCCCTGAATGGGGCGATCGGGATCACTCCGTGCCGGAGCGATCGGGTACGCCAGCCTGCGCAAACGTCGCCATGCCCGTGTGGCAGGCCACCGCCGCCTTGACGATGGCGGCGGCGAGCGCCGCGCCCGTTCCCTCGCCGAGCCGCATTCCGAGCGCGAGCACCGGCACCTTTCCCATCGCCTGGAGCGCCCGCTGGTGGCCGGTCTCGGCCGAGACATGGCTGAAGAGGCAGTGGTCGAGCGTGCTCCGGTCGAGCGCGAAGAGCACGGCGGCCGCGGCGGTGGCGACGAACCCGTCGACGATCACCGGAACGCGCTGCATGCGCGCGGCGAGGATGGCGCCCGCCATCGCCGCGATCTCGCGCCCGCCGAGCCGGCGCAGCACTTCGAGCGGATCGGACAGATGTGCGGCATGGAGATCGAGCGCCTCCTGCACGATGACGGCCTTGCGCGCGATGCCGGCGGCGTCGTGCCCGGTGCCCGCGCCCGTCCAGTCGGTCGCGGTCCCGCCGAAGAGGGCGGCGAAGATGGCCGAGGCCACGGCCGTGTTGCCGATGCCCATCTCGCCGATACACAGGAGATCGGGCTCGCCGGCCAGGCACTCCATGCCGAAGGCCATCGTCGCCGCGCAGTCCTTTTCCGACAGCGCCGCCTCGCGGCTGATGTCGCCGGTGGGATAGTCGAGCGCGAGGTCGAAGACCTTTAGGCCGAGGTCGAAGGTTGCGCAGATCTGGTTGATCGCCGCGCCGCCGGCGGCGAAGTTCTCGACCATCGCCTGCGTCACCGAGGTCGGATAGGCCGAGACGCCGCGTGCCGCGACGCCGTGATTGCCGGCGAAGACCGCCACCACCGGCCGGTTGACGGTGGGCGCGCGGCCCTGCCACGCCGCCATCCACTCGGCGATCTCCTCCAGCCGCCCCAGGCTCCCCGACGGCTTCGTCAGCTCTTCCTGCCGATGGCGCGCATCGTGGCGGGCCGCCGCATCGGGGCCGGGCATCGAGGCGATGAGCGCGCGGATATCGTCGAAGGGCAGGCCGGTGGCGGACATGGGACGGTCTCTCGAAGGCAGCGATCGCGGGCGGCAAGCGCGGGATGACGTGCGTCATAGGAAGAAAGCCGCGCCATCGCAAACCCCGCACGAGGACGCATGGTCCGGCTCCGGCGCCGCGTCCCAAGCCGGGAATCGTCGATGGTCGTCCTCGCCTCGCTTCGCGATGTCAGAGTGGCGGTAAAGGCCGGCGAGCGAACGCCCGCAATGAAGCCCCGGCCACCCTCACGACGAATCGCCGGACTTCGGGCAAGGTCGCCGACATGACCGCCACCCTCTTCGCCTTCTTGCGCGCCTGCGCCTTTCTCACCCGGCTGCCACCGGTCTCGCGCGCCTTCGCCAGCGGGCCGCATCCGCTCGGGCGCGATGCCGCCGTCTTCCCGCTCGTCGGGCTCGCCGCCGCCGCAGGCCCGGCCGCCCTGCTCGCGATCCTGCCGATGCTGGGGCTCGGCGTGCTGCCGGCCGCCGCGATCGCGGTGCTGGCGCTCGTTGCCTTGACCGGGGCCCTGCACGAGGACGGGCTCGGCGACGCCGCCGACGGGCTTTTCGGCCATCGCGACGCGCCAAGCGCGCTGGCGATCATGAAGGACAGCCGCATCGGCACCTATGGCGCACTGGCGCTGACCGGCAGCGTGCTCCTGCGCACGGCGTTCCTCGCCGATCTCGGGGCGGGTTCGCCCCATGCGGCGGCGCTCGCGCTTCTGGCGGCGGCCGCGCTCAGCCGCGGCGCTATGGCCTGGCTCTGGTCGGCGCTGCCCACGGCCGATCGCGGCGGCCTGGCGGACCGCGTCGGCCGCCCCGCCGCCGCGACGGGCCTCAAGGCCGCAGGTGGCGGCGCGTTCCTATCCATCGCGCTGGGGCTCGTTGCCGGCGGTGCCTCCCTGTCCGGGTTCGCCGCGGCCCTCCTGCCGCTCGCCTTCGCGGCGGGCTCGCTCGCGTGGCTGCGCGCGGTGCTCAAGCGCCGTCTCGGCGGCCAGACCGGCGACACGCTCGGCGCCGCCCAGCAGATCACCGAGATCGCCGCGCTGCTGGGCTTTGCCCTCGCCTTGTGATCCCAACGGAAAACGGCACCGCGCGAGATGCGCGGTGCCGTTGATATCGTGTGAGGTCAGCCCTCGCGAACCCGGCCGGGCCGGGTCGCGAGGCGATGCGGCGTCAGTTGGCGGGCGTCTCGGCGGCCGGGGTGCCGAGATCGTCCTCGAGCGGGCGACCGATGCTGAGGTACCGGAAGCCGTACTGGCGCACCTCGTCGCGGCGGTAGACGTTGCGAAGATCGACCAGCAGCGGCGTCTTCATCGTGGCGGCGAGGCGCTTGAAGTCGAGCGCGCGGAAGGCGTTCCACTCCGTCACGATGACGAGCGCATCGGCATTCTCGGAGATGTCGTAGGGGCTGGTGCCGTAGGACACGCCCTCGAGCATCGTCTTGGCGTTCTCGATGCCTTCGGGATCGTAGGCGGTCACGTTGGCACCGGCGTCGCGCAGCGCCTGGATGATCGAAATCGAGGGGGCATCGCGCATGTCGTCGGTGTTCGGCTTGAAGGTCAGGCCGAGGATCGCCACCGTCTTGCCGCGCACGTCGCCGCCGCAGGCGGTGATCACCTTGCGGGCCATGGCGCGCTTGCGCGTGTCGTTGATCGCGACCGTGGTCTCGATCAGGCGCATCGGCGAGCCGTGGTCCTGTGCGGTCTTGACCAGCGCCAGCGTGTCCTTCGGGAAGCACGAGCCGCCGTAGCCGGGGCCGGCATGCAGGAACTTCGCACCGATGCGGTTGTCGAGGCCAATGCCGCGCGCGACCTCCTGAACGTCGGCGCCGACGTTCTCGCAGAGGTCGGCGATTTCGTTGATGAAGGTGATCTTCATCGCCAGGAACGCGTTGCCGGCATACTTGATCAGTTCGGACGTGCGACGGGTCGTGAACTGCAGCGGCGACTTGTTGAGGTAGAGCGGGCGGTAGACCTCGGTCATCACTTCGCGGGCGCGCTCGTCAGAGAGGCCCACCACGATGCGGTCGGGATGGCGGAAGTCCTCGATCGCCGCGCCTTCGCGCAGGAATTCCGGGTTCGACACCACTGCGATATCGGCCGAAGGATTGGCCTCGCGCATGATGCGCTCGATCTCGTCGCCGGTGCCGACCGGCACGGTCGACTTCGTCACCACGACGGTGAAGCCCTTGACGCCCATCGCGATCTCGCGGGCGGCGGCATAGACGTAGGAGAGATCGGCGTGGCCGTCGCCGCGGCGCGACGGCGTGCCGACGGCGATGAAGACGACGTCGGCGTCGGCCAGGCTCTCGTTCAGCTCGGTCGTGAAGGTGAGGCGGCCGGTCTTGCGGTTCTCGGCGACGATCGCGTCGAGGCCGGGTTCGAAGATCGGGATCTCGCCGCGCTCGAGCGCGTCGATCTTCCGCTGGTCCTTGTCGACGCAGACGACCTGATGGCCGAAATCGGCAAAGCAGGTTCCCGAGACGAGGCCGACATAGCCACTGCCAATCATCGTTATGCGCATAGGGTCACCTCGAAACTCGTTCGTCGTCGTGCGGGAGAGTTTGCTCGAAGCGCGAAGACGATCGTCTTCGCGCGCTGGCCGGACACGCTCGCCTGTCTCTGCCGGCGCCCTCGGCCCTTCGAAGGGGCGTCGGACCCGCGACGGTTCGTCGGACCGGTCGATCCGACGTCGATCAATAAGCCGCCCCGTCGGGGCAGCGCAACAGGATATATTCGGTCCGTTGCAGGTCAGCGGACGCAAGATACTTGGGCGCGGCGCGGCAGCGAGGGATCGCGCCGGGACCCTCGGGTCCGGCGACAAATGTTGCAGTGCGGTATCAACGGCTTAGCCGAGCCGTGGCCAGCGGTCTTTCGGGGTGCGGCCTTGGCGCAACAGACGGTTCATCACAATTCGCGATCCCCCGCGATTCATCATTCGGCCCAGTTCGTCACGGCTTCGTGGCGCCGGTTATCTTGCATCGCAGCACGAGAGACGCCTATTTCAGCCTCCTCCTGTGGCCTATCGTCGAGAGTTCCCCGCTTGCGCCTTCGCCTCCAGCTCCTCGGCGGTCTCACCGCCGCCGCCCTCGGGCTGATCGGCCTCGTGGCGATCTACTTCACGCTCGCCGACCGCCTGATCTTCCCTGCCTTCGCGCAGCTGGCACCCCTGTTCGCCGCGCTTCTCGTGATCCTGGCTCTGATCTTTGCGGCAACGCGCCATGTCGTGCGCGCCGGGCTCTGCCTCGTGGTGGCGGGGGCGGCCTTCGTTTCGGTGATTGCTCGCACCGAACGCCTGATGAGCGACGAGACGGTCCCGGCCGGGGCCACCGAGATGACCCTCGTCAGCTACAACGTCATGTTCCGCAACGCCGAGATCGGCGCCGCCGTGCCGGAGATCACGGGATCGGGCGCCGACGTGGTGCTGCTGCTCGAGGCGCGGGCGCTGTTCTCCGCCATGCCCGAACTGGCGAAGGCCTTTCCGTATCGGCTCGGCTGCGACAGCGAGGCGGCCTGCGACAGCGCCCTCCTGTCGAAATGGCCGCTCGAGGCGACGCGGATCGGACCGCTCGGAGCGTTCGCATCCGAGCGCTTCCTGCAGGCGCGCATCGCGATCGGCGGGACGCCGGTCACGGTGATCGGCGCGCATCTCTCGAAGCCCTATTTCGACGCGTTCGCGATGAGCGAGCTGAACACGCTGCGTCATCGCATCGAGGGGATCGGCGGGCCGATGGTGGTGGCCGGCGACTTCAACGCCCCGCCCTGGTACTGGCCGCTGGTGCGGTTTGCCGAGCGCACGGGCTTTCGCACGGCGCGCGCCTTCGTGCCGACCTGGCCGACCTGGAGCGGACCGCTGGGTCTACCGATCGATCACGTCTTCGCCCGTTCGGCGCGCGTGATCGATCTGAAGCCGCTGTCCAGCCCCTATGGCTCCAACCACAAGGGCCTGATCGCCCGGATCGCGCTCCTGCCGGGGCCGGGCCCCGCCGCAGCGCCCGCGCCCGCAGAACCGGCGCCGGCGGGCGGATAGGCGGCGCGCGGCCGCGTCAGACCAGCGCGTCGCCCACGTTGTCGGCCTTCCAGCGCCGGATCGCCTCGTCGAGATCGGTGCCGAAGCGGTAGCCGGACGCGTTGAGATAGCCCGGCTCGACGCGCGTCGAGAGCACCAGCTTGGCGATGCGCTCGCGGTTGATCGAATTGCGCAGGCCCACCTTGTCGAGCACCTCGAAGGGCAGGGCGGCACCGTTCATCAACCCCTGGGGGATGAGGCCGCGGGGCTTGGGCAACTGCGCCACGCGCTCGAAGGACTGACAGATCTCCTCGATCGTGTAGGCATGCGGATAGCAGAAAT
Source organism: Aureimonas sp. AU12 (assembly GCF_001463705.1). Classification (GTDB taxonomy): domain Bacteria; phylum Pseudomonadota; class Alphaproteobacteria; order Rhizobiales; family Rhizobiaceae; genus Aureimonas. The sequence continues at coordinate 35,512 of NZ_BBWH01000020.1, forward strand.
TGTAGAGGATCGAGGGCTCGTCTCGCCCCATCGTGAAGGCCATCGTGTCGACGAGCTCGCCGACATAGCCGCAGCTCTTGATCGTGTCCTTGCGGCCGGGATAGACGAAGACGCCCTTGCGCAGGGCCCCGGCCAGGCGCGTGAAGTTGCCGTTCTCGCCTTTGCCGAAGATCACCGCCGGGCGCGCCACCACGAGCCGCCGTGCGGCATCGCTCGCCTGCCATTCGCGGTGGACCCTCTCGGCGAGAAGCTTGGAGCGCCCGTAGTCGGAGGTCGGCGTCGGCGGGGTGGTCTCGCTCTTCAGGTCCTCGCCGGGTCCGTAGACCGCGATCGAGGAGGTGAAGAGGATGGCGGGAATGCCGGTGCGCCGGGCAAAATCGCAGACCTCGATCGCCCCGCCGACATTCGTCTCGTAATATTCGTGCGGCTCGTGGCCGGGCGTGCGGTGCACCGCCGCCAGATTGTAGGCTTCCGCGAAATCGCCACCGGTGCTGTCCGGGCCACCAATGCTGTCCGGGATCGGCTTGCGGATGTCGTGCGAGCGGTAGTCGACGCCCTCGACCGGATCGGCCGGCGGCGCCATGTCGACGCTGACGAGGCGGCCATAGGCGCCGGATGCCGCGAGGCTGCGCAGGAGATGCGTGCCGATGAAGCCGGCCCCTCCGAAGACGATGGCGTTTTTCATGAGAGCTGCGCGTCCTTCATCTCGGTGCCGGAGCGCCGCGCGCCCCTGCGAGAGGAACGGAGAGCGGCACAGCCGCCGGCGCGTGGGGATCGCCCGGCTTCGAGCGGGCGTTGCGTCCGGATGTTGCAGCGCAACGAATAGGCAAGATGCCCGGCGCTGGCAAGCGATGCCATCGGCGAAGCCGCGGCGCCTGCGGCCGGCCCGAACACGCAGTCTTCACGCCGGGGTCGCCGCCGGCCGGTACGCGGCTGGGTTCGGCCCTCGCCGCCATCCCTTACCGCTTTCTCACCGCCTCTGGTGAAGCTTCATATAAATTGAAGCAAACGGAACAGTCGATCGTTCACCATCGGGGCAAGTAACGGGTCGCGGGGCGCAATGGATCGCAGATCGACGGCCATTTGAACTGTTTGGAAACCGGGGCATCCTACAGATATGTTCACGAGCCGCAGTCGATGACTGTCACACGTCGTTAGGCATCGCGAGTTTCACCGCCCCGTTGCCCCGAAGAGATGGACAAAAGATCCCATGAGCCGCAACGCCTCGCCCGCCATCCTCGCCGTGATCGCCCCCAGCGCCACGTTCCGCCAGACGCCCCGCCGCGACGAGCGCACCGCGCCCGCCCGTGGCATCCTCCTCGGCCTCGGCATCTGCTCGGTCTTCTGGGCGGCTCTCGCCAGCGTCGTCCTGTTCTAGAACCTGCCCGGCGTTCATCGGCGGCCAGGCCGCCAACGATCTTCGTCGCGTCTGTATCGTCCGAAGGCAACGTCCGCCCGTCAGCCGGCCAAGCTCCCGCTCTCTCGCCTCGTCCCGCGCCTCGTTCAGCGGGCGTCGAGAAAGGCCAGTACGGCGTCGGCCAGCGCTTCGGGCGTGGAGCCGCCGGCCTCCAGCCGCAGATCCGGCGCGTCCGGTGCCTCGTAGGGGCTGTCGATGCCGGTGAAGTTGCGGATCTGCCCGGCGCGCGCCCGCCGGTACAAGCCCTTGGGATCGCGTGCCTCGGCAATCTCGAGCGGCGTGTCCACGAAGATCTCCACGAACTCACCCTCGCCCATCAGGCCGCGCGCCATCGCGCGGTCGGCCCGGAAGGGCGAGATGAACGAGGCCAGCACGATCAGCCCGGCGTCGAGCATCAGCCGCGCCGTCTCGGCCACGCGCCGGATGTTCTCCACCCGGTCCGCCTCGGTGAAGCCGAGATTGCGGTTGAGCCCGTGGCGCAGGTTGTCGCCGTCGAGGAGATAGGTGTGGCGCCCCAGCGCGAAGAGCCGGCGCTCCACCGCATTGGCGATGGCCGACTTGCCCGCCCCCGAGAGCCCCGTGAACCACAGGAGCACCGGCGTCTGGCCCTTGGCCGTCGCGCGCGCCGCCTTATCGATGTCGACGGGCTGCCAATGGACGTTGGTGGCCCGTCGCAGCCCGAAGGCGATGCGCCCGGTGCCGAGCAGGCCGTCGTCGGTGCGGCCGTGGATCGTCAGGCTGCCGGTCGCCGCGTTGGTCTCGAAGGCGTCGAAGGCGATGGGCCGCTCGAAGGAGAGGTTCACGAGCGCGCTTTCACCTTGGCCCACCGTGCGCGCCGCGAGCGCCGCGCCGGTCTCGGGGTCGATCCGGTGCTTGATCGCGCCGATACTGCCCTCGACGCTCTGGCCGCCCACCCGGAAGCGCAGCGTTCGGCCGGGAATCAGCGGCTCGGGCCCCGTCCAAGACAGTTCGGCCGCCACCTGATCGGCGACCTCGGGTCGCGCATGCGCGGGACAGAGGAGATCGCCGACACCCGCGCCGAGATCCTGCGCGACGACCAGCGTCGCGCGGTCGCCCGCTTGGGCGCGCTCGGTCGTCGCGCCGTCCGCATGCCGGATCGAGCGGACGAGACCCGTGCGTCCCGATGGTGCCGCGGCGACGGTTTCGCCCGTCGCTACGCTGCCTGAGACGACGTGTCCGGAGATTTCATAAGCGTCCGCGGCGAGGTTCGCGGTCGCCTCGACGACCATCCGGAAGGCCAGTGCGTGCGCGCCCGCCGGCAGGCTGTCCGACGCCGTCATGCCGGGATCGCCGGATGGCGGCCGGGTGCGCAGGACGGCGCTGCCGCGGTCGTCGCGGCTGAGGTTTCGACGCGGGACGCTGCCCTTGCGGCTGGGTCTGGACGGATCAAGATGGGACGGGCCGGTCTGCTCGTGTCGCCGCGGCGACGGGAGCGTCAGTCTATCCGGCGATCCCCTCGGCGGGCAACCGCCCGGCGGGTTCGCCCGCGCTCGCGCGCCCGGCCCGCTCGGCCAGGGCGGGGTCGCCATAGGCGATGAAATGCGGATTGGCGAAATCCTCGTCGTGCCCCTGGTCGCGCTTGTCGTAGGAGAGCGGCGCGCCGTCGAGCGTCGTCACCAGCCCGCCGGCGGCGCGCAGAACCGCGTCGCCCGCCGCCGTGTCCCATTCCATCGTGCGGCCGAGGCGGGGATAGATGTCGGCCTCGCCCGCCGCCAGAAGACAGAACTTCAGCGACGAGCCGCGACAGACGCTGTCGCCGACCTCGAAATGCGCCAGCCAGTCCCAGGTCGCCTGCGTCCCGTGCGAACGCGAACAGACGGCCGTGACGGCTTCGGGCGAGCGGCGAACCCGCAAAGGGGTCAGCGTGCCGATCTCGCCCGCCCGCACCCTCGTCTCGAAGGCATTCGTTCCCTCGCCCGCAAAGAGCCGCCCCTCGCTCGGCGCAAACACGACGCCGGCCACCGGCACGCCGTCCTCGATGAGGGCGATGTTGACGGTGAAGTCGCCGTTGCGGCTGACGAACTCTCGGGTGCCATCGAGCGGATCGACGAGAAAGAAGCGCGGGGCGCCCTGCGGCACGATGCCGGCGGCGGCCTGCTCTTCGGCCACCACGGGAATATCGGGCGCGAACCGGGCGAGCGCTGCGAGGATCACGCCCTCGGCCTGCGTGTCGGCCGCAGTGACGGGCGAGCCGTCGCCCTTGTGCGACACGTCCGTTCCCGCCTCGTAATGGCGCATGACGACGGCGCCGGCATCGATGGCGGCGCGCAGCATCGCGTCGAGAAGAGGGGACATGAACGGTTCCGGGCGCGGGAGGAAAGGTCGCCGCGATCTTAAAGGGGCGGGCCGGGCAAGGCCAGATGCTCGATCGAGGTCGCCTCCGGGCACCGTGGCTACGTCTTTCGTGCAGGCGAGCCGCAGGCCTCGAGGGGGACACAAGCCCATGACGCAGTCGTGAGCCTCCCATTGTCCCAATGGCGGCAACGGATCCTTCATGCTGATTGTTGAACCCGCTCGGATGCGACGACGATCCGGGCTAGCGTTGCCCTCGTCCGTCACGCCAACCTTCGAGGGGAGACCACCCGATGTTCGCCATCTGCGTCGCCGCGATTGGTTGGGTCTGCGGACAGGGATCCGGGAGTGCCGGCTCGATCCTGGCGGCCTCGCTGCTCGTCGTCGGGGTGGAGAGCGTGGCGCTGGCGCAGGCCGGCGCGGGTCTCGGCGCGACGCTGGCGATCCTCGCCCTGTCGCTCATTGCGCTTCAGGGCGCGTTTCTCGCAGCCCTTCTCCTACGCAAAACGCCGCAGGGCGGAGCCGTGCGGCGTTCGGAAGGCTAGAAGCGGGATCGCTTCGGGTCTCAGTGGCTGCCTTCGCGCTTCAGAACCACGGACACCGTCTTGAACAGGATGCCGATATCCAGCGGCACCGACCAGTTGCGCACGTAGAACGTGTCGAACTTGACCCGCGAGGCATAGCTCGTGTCCGAACGCCCGTTGACCTGCCACATGCCGGTCACGCCGGGGCGAACGCGCTTGTAGGCTTCGAACCGGTGCGAGTAGCGGTAGATTTCTTCGTCGACGATCGGACGCGGACCCACCAGGCTCATGTCACCCTTGAGAACGTTGATGAGCTGGGGCAGCTCGTCGAGGCTCGTCTCGCGCAGGATGCGGCCGAGCTTGGTGACGCGAGGATCGTTGCGCAGCTTCTGGCTCGTCTCCCACTCGGCGCGCGCCACCGGGTCGGACTGCAGCAGACGCTGCAGCAACTCGGCGGAGTTGGTCGCCATCGAGCGGAACTTGTAGCAATGGAAGTGCTTGCCCTCGAAGCCGACGCGCTTGTGGCCGAAGACGATCGGGCCGGGATCGGTGAGCTTCATGACCAGCATGATCATCAGCATCAGCGGGCTGAGAACGATGAGCGCGCTGGCCGCGATCACGATGTCGAGGGCGCGCTTGGCAGCGCCGCCGACGGGTACGTCGGTCGCGGCAACCGCTTCGTCGGCGCGGGGAAGCGTCGAGATTTTCGCCATGAGGAACACACCGGGGATAAGGAACGGGACGACGTTTCCCTGGCCTAGACGATGCCCCGGCGAGGAGCAATCGGGCGCCGACGGCGCGAGCGTCCTCGCGTTACACCTCGTCCGCGACCCCGTGTGCAGGGCGTCACAGACGTTTCCATGATCGCGTCAAGCAAGGGAGACTGCGCGATGACCGCGGCCGTCGCCGGTCCCGCCGTTCGGCAAGACGGCCTTAAGTCCTTTGGTTGATGAATGATGAATTATATTCGTCGGAGTGGATCGAAAGACCGGGCGTCGCTTGCGTCCGATCATCTCCATCGCTGGGCCGATGCCCAACCCGAAGGGCTGGTGTGGTGCCCGCGGTCGGTCGCTGCGCCTGCGCGGTCAAACACTTGACGGACATCGGTTGCAACGCCCGCCGCATTGGAAGGGTACTTGAGGTTATGTCGCTGCTAAAAGCGATCCGATAGAAAATCCAGCGCATCCAGCGTGCATACAGAGGAATACTGCGAACTATATTGAATTGGAAGGTCATCAAGCGGATTGACGCAGCGCGAGAAAATTCCGGGGCGATGATGCTGCAGCGCAAAAAAAGTGATCATTGAAATCTAAAGTGATCGAAAATTGGGTCTCTTCGATCATGGAACGGGTTCAAACGGCCGATTATCCGTCAAATTTTACCGGTCTCGGTTCAGAGCGTTCTACGACTGTTTCTTCGCAACCGCGAGATGCGCCGCGCACCAACAACTGTCGAACGTTCCGATGTCGGACTGGTGCAAAGCCTGACGCTGCGGCAGATCGTGCCGTCGCGCCGATCAAGCTGCCGACAGGTCAGAACATGTCGAGTTCGCCCGCATCGGATGCCCCGGCGTCGTCGCCCCCGAACAGGCGCTCGCGCAGGGCCGACAGCTGGATCCCCGACGCCAGCATCCCGCCGGGAAGGCCTGCGTTGGGGAGGCCAGCGTCGGGAAGGATGGACGAAAGACGGGCGAGGAGCGCCGCGATCTCGTCGAGATGCTGGGGCGTCGTGTCGATCGTCTGCGCCAGCCGGACCGTGGCGGGACTGCCGTCGCCGCCCTTCACCAGCGCATGGAGGCCGCGCACCGCCTCGGCCTCGCGGGCGAGCTCCCGGGCGATGCGATCGATCAGGACGGCCAGCGTCGGCGCGGGGTTGGGGCTCATCGGCGGGATCCCGGAAGGCTCGAGAGGAAGGACGGAGCGGCCCGTCAGAAGAATTCGACGTCGCCGAGATCGGCGAGCACGGGCGCCGGCGGCAGCGGCGGCTCCAGGCGGTCCATCAGGTAGATCTGCCGGGCGCGGCCTGAATGAGGCCAGAACTCGATGCGGCGCGCCGCATCACCGCCGAGGCTGCCGCCGATGAGCGGGATGTTCTCCATCGCGAGGAAGCGTTTGGCGAATTCGGCATTGCCGGCGCCGATCTCGGCCCGGCCCGCGCCGATCCGCGCGCCGCCGAAGAGCTTGGCCCGCAGCGCCTCGCGCCGCGCGCCGCGCGCCAGCACGCCGTTGACGAGCACCTCCATCAGGTAGGCGCCGTAGCGCTCCGCCGCGCCGGCCCGGTGGCCGCCTTCGCCAGCGAGCAGGAAGTGGTTCATGCCGCCGGTGCCGGAGTTGGGGTCGAAGATGCAGGCGGCGACGCAGGATCCCAGGATCGTGGTCAGGACGACCCGCGCATCGGCTTCGATGTGCGTCTCGCCTTCCGCGACGTGGATCCTTGCGCCCGCCTGCTCCATCACTGGATGTTGCCGGTGACCGCCTGGATCGCCTTCTGGAGCGCGGCGGGCTGGACGGGCTTGGGCAGGTAGTTGTTGACGCCGAGCTTCACCGCCTGCTGCAGCACCGAGCGGTCGCCCGAGCCGGTCAGGAGGATGAAGGGCGTGATGCGGGTCGCGGGGAAAGTGCGGATCGCCTGCAGGAGCTGCAGCCCGTTGAGCTTGGGCATGTTGTAGTCGGAGATGACGATATGGGCCGGGCTCGACATCATCATCTTCAGAGCCTCCTCGCCGTCCTTGGCGAAGGGAATGTTGGCAAAGCCGATCTGCTGGAGGGCATCCCGCATGAGCAGCCGGCTCGTGGTCTGGTCGTCGACGATCAGGATCTTGATCGTTTGCTTGGTGAGAGCCATGGCGAGTGCTTTCCGGTTCAGGCGCCGAAGACGGCGTGTGAGATGCTTTCCAAAGCAAGTTGTTCTTCGATCGCGCCCAAGTGGAAGGCGACCTTCGGCATGCCGTATACGAGGGAGGAGGTCTCGTTCTGCCCTATTGTCCTTCCACCACCCTTACGAATCTCCAAAGCTCCCTGCGCTCCGTCGCTGCCCATCCCCGTTAAAATGATACCGAGGGAGGCTTTTCCGAAACGTCTCGCTAGGGAATGCAGGAGGACGTCGACCGACGGGCGATGTCCGCTGACGGGCGCGGCCTCGACGAGCGAGCACATCGGCGAGGCGCCGACGACGAGGAGGTGGCGCACCCCGCCGGGCGCGAGATAGACCGTGCCGTTTTCGATCGGCATGCCGTCCTCGGCCTCGACGACGCGCACCGGCGAGGATTTGGCGAGGCGCTGGGCGAAGCCGCGCGTGAAGCCGGCCGGCAGGTGCTGGACGACGAGCGTCGGCGGACAGCCCTCCGGCCAGTCGGCGAGGAGCGCCGTCAGCGCCTCGATGCCGCCGGTCGAAGCCCCGATGCCGATCGCCGCCGGCCGGGTGCGCGGTGCGCGGGCGGCCCGGGCCGCCGTGGGCAACCCGTCCTGCGTTGCGCGGGGGAGGGCGGCGGCGCCGTTGCGACGGGCCGATACGGCGGCGAGACCCTTGCGCGAGGCCGCAGCGAGCTTGACCGTCTCGGCCAGCGTCCCGAACGCGTCGTCGGCAGCGCGCCGGGGCTTGGCGAGGCAATCGAAGGCGCCGATCGCCAGCGCCTCAATGGCGGCCGAGGTGCCCGGCCCGGTCTGGCTGGAGACCATCACCACCGGCATCGGCCGCAGGCGCATGATCTTCTCGAGGAAGTCGAGCCCCTTCATGCCGGGCATCTCGACGTCGAGCGTCACGACGTCGGGGTCGAGCGCCTTGATCTGCTCGCGTGCCTCGAAGGCATCGCCGGCCTCGCCGACGATCTCGATGCTGCCGTCCTCGCGCAGCGCCTTGCCGATGAGAAGACGCATCGTCGGGGAATCGTCGATGATGAGGACGCGGGTCGGCGTCATGCCTCGTTCCTGCGGTAGGTCGTGGTGGCTTCGTGCGAGAAGAGGGCGGCCGGCCGCCCGGTGATGCGCTCGGAATGGCCGGCATAAAGCCAGGCGCCCGGCTGCATGCGCCCCGCCATGCGGGTCCAGACGCTTTCGCGCACGTCCTGGTCGAAGTAGATCGCGACGTTGCGGAAGAAGACGATGTCGAACGTGCCGCGCATCGGCCAGTCCGCCAGGAGGTTGAGCTCGTGGAAGGCGACGAGCTCGCGCAGTTCGGGGCGTGCCTCGAAGGTCTCGCCGCCGTCGATCGTGTGGAAGCCCCGCGCCAGATCGTCCGGCGTCACGTCCTTCAGCGTCGCGGCGTCGAAGCGCGCGGCCCGCGCCGTCGCCAGCACGTTGCGGTCGATGTCGGTGGCGAGGATGCGGATGTCGTGGCGCCGCGCATCCGGCATCAGGTCGAGAAGGCGCAGCGCGATCGAATAGGTCTCGTGGCCCATTGAGCAGCCTGCGCTCCAGATCCGCACCCGGCCGCCGGCCCGCGCCCGCTCGATCAGCGGCGGCAGGCTGGCGGCGGCCAGATGCTCGAAATGGTGGGGCTCGCGAAAGAAGAACGTGTAGTTGGTGGTCAGCGCCTCCACCATCAGCGGCCGCTCAGCCACGCCCGCCGCCGACTGCACGAGGTCGCAGTAGCTGTCGAAGGTGCGAAGCTTCAGCGCCTGCAGGCGTTTCACCAGCCGCGAATAGACGAGCGAGGCCTTGGCATCGGCGAGATGGATGCCCGCCTCCGCCCGGATGATCGCCGCGATGCGGGTGAACTCGCCCGGCGTCAGCACGGGATCGTCGTGGCTGCCCGCCCGCGCGGATCCGGCGCCGGGCAGCTCGAGGACCGGCGCAGCGGCGCCCATCAGACCAGCCGCAGGCGTTCGGGCAGCATGCGCTCGGGCATGATGCGGGCGATCATCCGGTCCTCGATCGCGACCACGGCCGAGACGAAGGCCTTGGCCGAGTCCTGCGCCAGGTCCGGCGCGCCCTGCATCAGCTCGGGGCTGACCGAGAGGATGTCGGACACGGCGTCGACGAGGAGGCCGAAGACCTGGTCCTCGGCCGCCACCACGACGATGACATGGCGCGGCGTCGGCGGATCGACGGGCAGGCCGAGCCGGGCGGCGAGATTGACCACCGGCAGCACGGTGCCGCGCAGGTTGATGACGCCGAGAATGTAGTGGGGCGCATGGGGGAGGGTGGTGGCCGGGGTCCAGCCGCGGATCTCCCGCACCGCCTTGATGTCGACGCAGAACTCCTGCGGGCCGACGCGGAAGGCGACCATTTCCATGCCCTGGCCTGTGGACTTGCGAACCGTCTGGGACATGGGTCTCTACTCCGCCGCCGCTTGTTCGATACCGAAGATGAAGCCGTCGAGGGTCTTGTCGCCGGCCATCGCGTCGACGTCGACGATGAGCGCCACGCGCCCCTCGCCCGAGATCGTCGCGGCCGAGATGCCCGGGACCGGCCGGTAGTTCTTTTCCAGGCTCTTGATGACGACCTGGCGCTGGCCGCGGATCTCGTCGACGAGAAGCGCGATGCGCCGGTTGTTGTCGCAATCGACGAGGATCGCGACGCTCGTCAGCGGATCGGCGGGCTCGGGCCGGAAGCCGAGTTCGACCCCGACATCGACGAGCGGCACGATGGCGTCGCGCACGTTCACCGTGCGTCCGTGGCCGAGCGACTGCAACTCCTCGGCCTGCGGGCGGAAGGTGAAGACGATGGCCGAGAGCGGCACCACGAGCGTCTCCTCGCCGACCTTGACGATCATCCCGTCGAGGACGGCGAGCGTCAGCGGCAGGCTCATCGTGAAGGAGGAGCCGAGCCCCGGCCGCGAGGCGATGGCGAGCCGGCCGCCGAGCGCCTCGATCGACTGCTTGACGACGTCCATGCCGACGCCCCGGCCCGAGATCGCCGAGACCGTGGTGGCGGTGGAGAAGCCCGGCAGCATGACAAGCTGGTCGGTCTCCTCGTCGGAGAGAATGGCGTCGGCGGCGATCAGGCCCTTGTCGATGGCGATCTGCTTGACCTTCGGCCGGTTGATGCCGGCCCCGTCGTCGGAGATCTCGATGATGATGCGGCCCGAGCGGTGGGCGGCCGAGAGCGTCACGGTGCCCTCCGCCGGCTTGCCCTTGGCGACCCGGTCCTCGGGCTTTTCCAGTCCGTGGTCGATGGCGTTGCGAATCATATGCGTGAGCGGGTCGGAGAGGCGCTCCACCACGGTCTTGTCGACCTCGGTGTTCTCGCCCTTCGAGACGAAGGCGACCTTCTTGCCGGTGGCGGCGGCGACCTCGCGAACGAGGCGCGGCATGCGCTGGAACACCGACTTCACCGGCTGGGCGCGCACCGCCATGACGCTGTCCTGCAGCGTACGGGTCAGGCGGTCGAGCTCTTCGATCGAGGAGACGACCTCGGAGCCCGTCGGCAGGCCGGCCTCCTCGACCTTCTGGGCGAGCATGGTCTGCGTCGTCACGAGTTCGCCGACGAGGTCGATCAGCTTGTCGACGCGGTGCAGCTCGACGCGGATCACGGCGGCGGGCGCCTCGGCCTTCGCCGCGCTCTCGCCCTCGGCCCTCTCAGCGGGCTTGGCTTCCGGCTCCGCCTTCTCGGCCGGAACCGGTGCCGCAGCGGCCGGGGGCAGTTCGGGTGCCTCGCCGTCGGTGACGATCTCGGTCTGCAGGCGGGCGAGAAGGTCGGCGACCGAGAAGCCGCCGGCATCACCGAGCGCATCGAGGTCGATCGCCGGCATCGCGCCGGCGCTGGCGGTGAGCGTGAGGTCGCAGTCCCACTCGGCGAATTCAAAGATCTCGCGGACCTTGGCTTCGCTCACCTCGTCGCCGTCGAGATCCACGGCGAAGCTGAGATAGGCGCCCTCCGGATCGATCGCGTCGAGAAGCGGCACCTCGGACGTGTCGCAGGTGATGGTGGCTTCGCCCAAGCCCGAAACCTCGCGCAGGAGCACGGTCGCCTCGTTGGCCTTGGCGTAGAGATCCCTGTGCGGCTTGAAGGCGATGCGCACGGCCGGGGCGTCGGCGTCGAAGGTCGGCGCATCCATTCCGGCCTCCAGGCCGGTATCGAGGCCCATGGCCGACCAGTCGACGGCGACGGGCGTGAATTCGAAATCGGCGAGCGCCATGCCGCCGTCCTCGTCCGCGCCCTCCTCGTCGCCGTGGCCGCCGCCCTTCGGGCCGCCGATCAGCGCTTCCAGCTCGTCGATCAGCTCCTTCGAGCGCGCAAGGTCGCCCTCGGCGCCGTCGCGGCCCGCCGCCACCATGTCGCGCAGGTGATCGGCTGAGCGCAGCATCACCGGCATGACGGTGTCGCCGGCTTCGAGGCGGTGCGAGCGCACCTCGTCGAGCACGGTCTCGAAGACGTGGGCGAACTTGACGAGCTTCGTCAGGTCGAAGGCGCCCGCGCCCCCTTTGATCGAATGCACCGCGCGAAAGACGCGGTTCACGGTGTCGTCGTCGGTCTGCCCGTCGCTCATCGCGGTCAGGCCGTCCTCCAGCTCCTGCAGCTGCTCGTCGCATTCCTGGAAGAAGACGACACGGATTTCGTCCAAAGCGCTCATGATCGGCAGATCCTTCAGGCGACGACGCGGTTGATGGCGGAGACGAGCTTGGCGGGATCGAAGGGCTTGACGATCCATCCGGTGGCGCCGGCCTTGCGGGCGCGGTCCTTCTTGGCCGCGTCGCTCTCGGTGGTTAGCACGATGATCGGGATCGCCCGGCGGGCCTGGTCGACGCGCACCGCCTCGATGAACTCGAGACCGTTCATGCGCGGCATGTTGATGTCGGTGATGATGACGTCGGGGTCGCAGGCGCTCAGCACTTCGAGCCCGTGCAGCCCGTCCTCGGCCTGGATCACCGTGAAGCCGGCGGCGTCGAGCGCGGCGCGCAGCAGTTCGCGCATCGTGCGCGAATCGTCGATCGTCAGGATGGTCTTCGACATCACGCGGCCTCGTTCTGGAAGAGGTCTGAAGGCTTCATTCCGAGAAGCGCCAGATCGCGCTCGAAGGCGTCGGACGTCGCCCCGAGCCCGATCGGCACCCCGTCGGCGTCCCAGGTCTTGGCGGCGGAAACGAGAAGCTGGAGGCACTGGCCGCCGAGGCGGCGGACCGACCCCGCGTCGAGGCTGAGCGCGGAGCCGCGCCGGGCGAGAAGCGCGGCATGGAGGGCGCTGGCGGCGGTGAGGTCGAGGACGGCGGTCAGCACCATCGTCTCGGCCACCTCGTCGCCGGTCTCGGCGCCCGCGGCGGCGGGACCGGCGAGAGGCGAGATCGCGGCCTCGTCGACGAGAGCCTCGGTCGCCCCGTCCTCGTCCGGCAGGTCGGGCAGCGTCAGGGGCGCAGCGAAGACGACCTCCTCGCCGGCCTCGGCGATGTCGGGCTCGGCGGCCATGGCGGACGCGGTCTCGTCGTCAGCTTCGGCGTCGGGGGCGGCCTCATAGGCGGCCATCATCGCCAGGATTTCGGGGGGCAGGGGAACCACGAGGTCGGTGTCGCTGGCTTCGTTCGGACCGGACATCAGAATTCCTCCCAGCCGAGATCCTCGGCGACGGCGGTTGCGGGGGCCGCAGCGGCCGCAGCGCGCGGGGCGGCGACGGGCGTTGCGATGCGGGCCGGGCTGGCTGCTGGCGCGGTGGCGGCGATGCGGGCCGGGGTCTTCATCACGGCGGCGACGTTGCGCAGCTGCGAGACCGCGATGTCGGTGCCGTCGACCCGGAAGGTCGCGATAAGGCGGCCGAGTTCCTCGGTCTCGGTGCGCAGCGAGAGCGTCGCGGCGGTGGTCTCCTCCACCATCGCGGCGTTCTGTTGGGTGACGCGATCCATCTTGTTGACGGCGTCGTTGACGTCGGCGATGCCGATCGACTGCTCGCGCGCCGAGCCGGCGATCTCCTGCACGAGGGCGTCGATCTGGGTGACCTGCGCGGCGATGCGGGTCAGCACCTCACCGGAGCGGTTGACGAGATCGACGCCGTTGCCGACCTGCGTCGAGGAGGCGCTGATCAGCGTCTTGATCTCCTTGGCCGCTTCCGACGAACGCTGGGCGAGCGCGCGCACTTCGAGCGCCACCACCGCGAAGCCGCGGCCCGCATCGCCCGCCCGCGCCGCCTCGACGCCGGCATTCAGGGCGAGGAGGTTGGTCTGGAAGGCGATCTCGTCGATCACGCCGATGATGCGGGCGATCTGCTGCGAGGACTTCTGGATCGCGGTCATCGCCTCGACGGCCTCGCGCATCACCTCGCCCGATCGTTCCGTGTCCTGGCGGGCGACGGCGACGGAGGAGGCGACGGAGGCGGCGTTCTCGGCCGAGTGCTTGACGGTCGCGGTGATCTCGTCGAGCGCCGAGGCGGTCTTGTCGAGGCTGGCGGCCTGCTGCTCGGTGCGGCGCGACAGGTCGTCGGAGGCGTGGCCGATCTCGCTCGTGCCGTTGCCGATCGAGGAGACGGAGGAGGCGACGCGGCCCACCATGTCGTGGAGGTGGAGCGCGGCCTTGTTGAACTCCTCGCCGAGGCGGGCGTAGCGGCCGGGGAACGCGGTCTCGATGCGGCAGGTGAGATCGCCCGCCGAGAGGCGCGTCAGGGCGACTTCGAGCGTCTCCACCACGTGATCCTGCTGGGCGAGGGCGTCGCGGCGCTCGTCGTCGGTGCGCTGCGTCTCCTCGCGGCTCGCCTCTCGGGCGGCCGCCGCTTCGGTCTCGAGGCTGCGGGTGCGCAGAAGATTCTGGCGGAAAACTTCGAGCGCGCCGGCCATCCGGCCGATCTCGTCGCGGCGGGCCGAGAGCGCAGGGGCCGCGTCCGCATCACCCGCCGCGAGCTTCGTCAGCGTGGTCGCCAGCTGGCGTGTGGGGGCGGCGATGGTGCGCATCAGGAGAAGGCAGAGCAGCCCGGCCAGCGCCAGCGAGGCGGCGATGCAGGCGACGATCGTCATGCGCAGCGTGGCGAGCGCGCCGTCGATGGCCGCCGTGGCGCTGACGCGTTCCTCGCGGGCGGCGTCCGCCAGCGTTCCGATGAGCGAGCGCATCGGCGCCTGGCCCTCGAAGGCGGCGAAGGTCTTCTCGGCTTCGACCTTCGTCTGCGGCACGCCCGCCCGCGCCGCAAGATCGGCGATCTGGCCGCGATAGTCGGCGTCGAGATTGGCGATGCGGGCGATGCGGGTGGTTTCAAGGGGATCGGCGACCGCGCTCCGCAGCGCCGCGATGTCGGCGGCGATGGGCGTGCCGGCCGTCTCGAAGCGGGCGAGAGCGTCCGCGTCGGTGCCGCGCACCGCGGCGGTTGCGATCGCGTCGCGCTCATAGAGACGGAGCGAGAGCTGGTCGAGCGTCTCGCTGCGGGTCAGCGCCGCCTGTCCGCTGTCGCGCAATGCATCCACCGCGCCGAGCTGGTGGGCGACGAGGCCACCCATCCCGGCCGTGGCGCCGACCATGACGGTGAAGGCGAGGGCGAGCTTTCGCGAGATGGCGAGGTTCTGGATCGCGAACATGACGTCTCCGAAAGAGGGCGGCGCGGGCCGCGGGGCGTGGCGCCAGGACAAGCGCGACTTTGAGAAGGGGAGGGGGCACGTCAGGGCTTGCCGGGGACACCGACGGGCCTTGGGCGCCGACCTCGCTCTTCTAATCCTCCAACGTATAAAATTTAGTTAGACTGTCCGAACAGAAACCGGCTGCAGGCCCCGTCTCTACTGTGGGTGGCACCCGCGTTTCTTTACGCGGCGTTCACGATGATCGAGTGCTCAAGTTGTCGGGCAACTGTCGCAATTGGGTCACAAATTGCGCCGTTGCCGGTCATCGTGCGTCAACCACCTGACTTCCGGCGCTTCCCCGCAGATGGCCAAAGGCCGGCACCACAAGGGGCGAGGCGTCATGGGCGGGGACGAAGACTTCGCGAGGCGGCCGACATCCTTAAGAGACGTCATTCTGACCTTTAACCGCAACGCAATCTGTTTGCGTCAACTTCCGCAATGATCGAAAGCGAGAGACCGAGCTTGATGTCCTTCCCCAGCGCCCCCACCCTCGTCCTCGCCGGATCCTACGATCTGGCCGCCTGCACCGCGTTGCGGATGGAGCTGATGCAGGCGGGCGAGGCGGCCGTCGGCGGCCCCGTCCATCTCGACATGTCCGGCGTGGACAGCGGCGACATCGGCTTCGTGCAGCTTCTCCTCTCCTTCGAGGTCTCGCTCAAGGCCGCCGGCCGCGAGCTGACCGCCACCGCATCGCAGGCCGTCCGCACGCTCTTCGAGCGCTCCGGCGCCTCGCTCCCCGGTCTCGCCTGACGGCGTCGCTCCGACCCCTCCCCATCCTCCCCGAATTTTCGACTTTCCTGAAAGGTGAAGACCGTGAGCAAGTCCGTTCTTTGCGTCGATGACTCCGCCAGCGTGAGACAGATGGTCTCCTTCACCCTGGAGAGCGCCGGCTACACGCCTGACACCGCCGTCGACGGCGCCGATGCCATCACCAAGCTCGATCAGAACAAGTACCAGCTGATCATCACCGACCTGAACATGCCCAATCTCGACGGCATCGGCATGATCCGCAAGGTTCGCGAGATGCCCCAGCACGCCGGCATCCCGATCGTCATGCTGACCACCGAGTCGGACGAGACGAAGAAGATGGAAGGCAAGGCCGCCGGCGCCACCGGCTGGATCGTCAAGCCCTTCGATCAGGCCAAGCTCGTGGCCGTCGTCAACAAGCTGATCGGAGCCTGATCATGATGGGCGGGGACATCATTGAGACCTTCCTCAACGAGGCGCGCGACCTTCTGGAGCAACTCGAGGCGGCCCTCCTTGACCTGGAGAAGCGCCCGACCGATCGCGAGCTCGTCAACACCACCTTCCGCGCGCTTCACACGCTGAAGGGTTCGGGCGGCATGTTCGGCCCGCCGGCGATGGCGGCCTTCGCGCACGAGCTGGAAAACGCCTTCGAGAAGGTCCGCCAGGACCACGCCCCTGTGACCCCCGCCCTCGTCTCGCTTCTCCTCCAGTCCGCCGACCAGATCCGCAAGCTTCTCTTCGAGGCCGACGGCGATCATTCTGCCGAAAGCGAGCGGCTGGCCAAGGCGCTCGTGGCGGAAGTCGACGGCGCCCCCGTCGCCGCTGCCGCCTCGGCTCCCGTGGCCGCCGCCCCGGCCGTGCCGGTCTCGCCGCTGTCGCGCCGCTGGCGCATCGCGCTGCGCCTGGAGCGCTCGGCGCTCGCCTTCGGCACCAATCCGCTCGCCCTCATCGACGAGCTGCGCGATCTCGGCACGGTCACGCTGACCGCCGACACCTCGCTCCTGCCCCCCATTGAGGACCTCGTCCCGACCGAGCTGCACCTGGGCTGGACCATCCTTCTCGACACCGCCGCGCCGCGCTCGGCGATCGACGACGTCTTCATCTTCGTGGATGGCCCCGAGGCCGTCCGCATCGAGGAACTGGAAGACGAGGTCCCGGCCGCTGCACCCGTCGCCGCCGTTGCGCCGGCCCCGGTCGCCGCGCCCGTTGCCGCTCCTGTCGCAGCCGCCCCGGTCGCCGTGGCCAAGCCCGTTGCCGCCCCCGCCAAGCCCGCCACCGCGCCCGCCAAGGCCGAGGTGCCCGAGGCCAAGGAAGCGCGCGCCGAAGCCCATGTGCGGGTCTCCGCCTCGCGCCTCGACATGCTGCTCGACCAGGTCGGCGAACTGGTGATCGCGCAGGCCCGCCTCTCGGCGCTCGCCCGCAACCGCCACGATCCCGTGCTCACCACGGTGGCCGAGGAGATCGAGCGCCTGTCGGCCGACCTTCGCGACTCCGCCATGGGCATGCGCATGGTGCCGATCGAGCAGCTCTTCGGCCGCTATCGCCGCGTCGTGCGCGATCTCTCCTCCGACCTCGGCAAGGAGATCGATCTCTCCTTCACCGGCGAGGAGACCGAGCTCGACAAGACCGTTCTCGACCGCCTCGGCGATCCGCTCGTCCACATCATCCGCAACTCGATCGACCACGGCATCGAGTCGGCCGAGCGCCGCGAGGCCGCCGGCAAGTCCAAGCGCGGTTCGCTGCGCCTCGGCGCCCGCCAGGCCGGAACCGAGGTGGTGATCACCATCGACGACGACGGCGCCGGCTTGAACCGCGCCCGCATCCTCGAAAAGGCGATCGCCTCCGGCATCGTCGCCGAGGGCACGGTGCCGGCCGATCGCGAGATCGACGAGCTGATCTTCCATCCCGGCCTCTCGACCGCCGCGGCGGTGTCGAACCTTTCGGGGCGCGGCGTCGGCATGGACGTCGTCAAGCGCACGATCAACGAGCTGCACGGCTCGATCGACATCGAC
The DNA here is from genome assembly GCF_001463705.1 of Aureimonas sp. AU12. GTDB lineage: Bacteria > Pseudomonadota > Alphaproteobacteria > Rhizobiales > Rhizobiaceae > Aureimonas. The sequence continues at coordinate 52,989 of NZ_BBWH01000020.1, forward strand.
AGCCGGCCCGGCGAGGGCACCCGCTTCACGCTGCGCCTGCCGCTGACGCTGGCGATCATCGACGGGCTGCAGGTCGCCGTCGGCGACACCCAGTGCATCCTGCCGCTGACGAGCGTCGAGGAATGCGTCGAGCTCGCCGCCGTCGAGACGCGGGCCTCGGCCGGGCGCAACTTCGTCGACATCCGCGGCACGCTGGTGCCGCTCCTGTGGATGGACAGCGTCTTCGGCACGCCGAACCGCGGCACGATCGTGGTGGTCACCGAAAGCGAGACGGGCAAGCTCGGCGTCGTGGTCGACCAGGTGGTCGGCCAGCACCAGACGGTGATCAAGCCGCTCTCGCCGCTGCACGCGCGCACCCCCGGTCTCGTCGGCTCCACCATCCTCGGTGACGGCTCGGTCGCCCTCATCCTCGACGTCAATCCGCTCGCACGGCACGCGGCCCAGCCGCGCCACGACACGCGCGTCGCAGCCTAAAGGTCCGAACCCCATGTCGCTTGCCATCGAAGTCGCCGACACCTCGCTCCAGGACTACCTCACCGTCGCGCTCGGCGACGACCTCTTCGGTCTGAAGGTGGCGCTCGTCCACGAGGTGCTCGATCCCCCGGCGATGACGCGCATTCCCAACGCGCCGTCCTTCGCGCCGGGTCTCATCAACGTGCGCGGCAACGTCCTGCCGCTCGTCGATCTGCGGGCCCGCTTCGGCATGGAGGGCGCCGCCGACACGCAGTCGACGCGGGTGATCGTCTCGGAGGTCTCGACCGCCGCCGGCGAGACGTTCCAGATCGCGATCAAGACCGACGCCGTCTACGAGGTCATCCACGTGCGGGCCAGCGACGTCTCGGCGGTGCCCGAATACGGCTCGCGCTGGCCGAGCCGCTACCTCGACGGCGTGGTGCGTCAGGACGACCGCTTCGTCGTCCTCCTCGACGTCGAGCGCCTGCTCGACGACGCCTGAACCTGACGATCGCTTCCAGCCGGCCGCCGCGCCGCCCGCGATCCCTCGACACGCCGCTGCCCGCATCCCCAGAGGACGAGACATGAGCAATCACTTCCAACCCTCCGCCGCCGTCGATGCGGACGAGGGCAACGAGATGCTGACCTTCCAGCTGGGATCGGGCGCCTTCGCGGTGAACGTCCAGCAGGTGCGCGAGGTCCTCGACTACAAGCCGATCCAGCCGATGGCCAACGCCCCGGCCAGCCTCATCGGCATGATCGACGTGCGCGGCGTCGGCGTCCCCGTGGTCGATCTCAAGCGCAAGCTCGCCATGCCGGCGGGCGAGGGGCGCGAGATCGGGCCGGACACCCGCATCGTGGTGCTCGAGTTCGAGGCCGCCGGCCGGCTGCACACGGTGGCGGTGATCGCCGACGCTGTGCACGAGGTGGCCGATCTCTCCGACCAGACCCTCGAGGCCGCGCCGCATGTGGGCGAGGCCTGGAACAGCGACTTCATGCAGGGGCTCGGCCGTCGCAAGGAGGCCTTCCTGACGCTCCTGCGCATCGACAGCCTCTTCCACGGCACTGAGAGCGTCCTCTCCGGCGCACGGGCGGCCTGACCCCATGTCCTCGGCATCCGCATCCCTCAAGGTTCCCCTCGATCCTGCCGCGGACGCCATTCCCCAGTGGACCCGTGTCGAGCTGTCCGACAAGACCTTCGAGGTCCTCGTCAAGCTCGTCTACGACAATTGCGGCGTGTCGCTCTCGCGCGTGAAGAAGACCATGCTGGAGACGCGCCTGCGCCGCCGGCTCCAGGCCACCGGCCTCGGCGACTTCGAGAGCTACGTGCGCCTCCTGCAGACGCCGGCGGGCAAGACGAGCGAGTTGCAGTCCTTCGTCGACACCGTGGTGACGAACGAGACCTCGTTCTTTCGCGAACGCGCCCATTTCGACTATCTGACCCCCGCCGAGGTGCAGCGCCTCGTCGAGAACGGCGACGGGCGCTCGCTGCGCGCCTGGAGCGCGGCCTGCTCGTCGGGCCAGGAAGTCTACACGCTCGCCATGGTGCTGGAGGCCGCCATCTCGCAGCCCCGGCTGTGGGACTGGCAGATCCTCGCCACCGACATTTCCGTCAAGATCCTGACCGCCGCGCGCGAGGCGATCTACCGCGCCGAGGACGTCGTGCCCGTGCCGCAGGCGCTTCAGGAGCGCTTCATACTGCGCTCGCGCGACCGGGCCAGCGAAGCCGTGCGCATCGCGCCGGAACTGCGCCAGCGCGTCACGTTCGGCCAGATCAACCTGATGCATTCCGAGTACCGCGTGAAGTCGAAGATGGACATCATCTTCCTGCGCAACGTGCTCATCTACTTCGAGCCGCAGGTGCAGCACGACGTGGTGGCCAAGCTCTGCCGCCACCTCAGGCCCGGCGGTCTCCTCATCCTCGGACATTCCGACACGACCCGCTCGGGGCGGCTGCCGCTGCGCCTCATCCGCGGGAACATCTACGAACGGCTGGAGGATTGACCGCCATGAAGCCCATTCGCGTGCTGATCGTGGACGATAGCGCCAGCGTCCGTCAGGTCCTGTCGGAGATCGTCAATGCCGAGGCGGACATGGAGGTCTTCGCCACCGCCTCCAACCCCTATTTCGCCGCCGAGCGCCTGCGCGAGGAGATCCCCGACGTCATCATCTGCGACATCGAGATGCCCCGCATGGACGGCATCACCTTCGTCCAGAAGCTGATGAGCCAGCGGCCGATCCCGGTGGTGATCTGCTCCTCGCTCGCCGAGGCCGGCTCGAAGATGGCGCTGCAGGCGCTGGAAGCGGGCGCCGTCGAGATCATCGCCAAGCCCAAGGTCGGAACGCCCCAGTTCCTCATGGAGGCGCGCACCCGCATCTGCGACGCCGTGCGCGCGGCCTCGCAGGCCAGCGTTCGCGTTCGCCGGCCCCGCGCCGGGGGCGAGGGCGCCAACTCGCCGCAGGAGAAGCTCACCGCAGACGCGGTTCTCCCGCCCTCGAACGGGCGCCCGATCGACCGCACCACCGACAAGGTCGTGGTGATCGGCGCCTCCACCGGCGGCACCGAGGCGCTGCGCCGCATCCTCGAACCGCTGCCCGTCGATTGCCCGGGCATCGCCATCGTCCAGCACATGCCCGCCGGCTTCACCACCGCCTTCGCCAAGCGTCTCGACGGCCTCTGCCGCATCGAGGTGCGCGAGGCCGTGACCGGCGACCGCCTGATGCCGGGCCTCGCCCTCATCGCGCCGGGCAACCATCACCTCCTGCTGCAGCGCTCGGGCGCGCAGTATCACGTCGAGGTGCGCGACGGGCCGCTCGTCACCCGCCATCGCCCGTCGGTCGACGTCCTGTTCCGCTCCGCCGCCCGATCGGCCGGCGCCAACGCGCTCGGCATCATCATGACCGGGATGGGCGACGACGGCGCCAAGGGCATGCTGGAACTGCGCCAGACCGGTGCTCACACGATCGGCCAGGACGAGGCGACCTGCATCGTCTACGGCATGCCGAAGGAAGCGATGAAGGCCGGCGCCGTGGAATACGAGATGGCGCTCGACCGCATCCCCGCCGAGATCGTCCGCTTCGCCCACGATCAGTTCCCCAAGACGGCGCCGCGCGCCGCGCAAGCCCGGTAATCTCCGATGATGCTCGCTCCCAACAAGCCGCACGCCCCATCCGGCAACCAGGCCACCGCTTTCGACGCGCTGCGCGCGACGCTCGAACGCATCCACCAGTGGAACGTCTCGTCCGAGGCGGTGTACCTGGGCGCCGGCGAGGATCTGCAGCTCCTGCACCGGCGCATCGGCACCGTGCGCGACTGCATCCGCCAGTCCACCGAGGCGGTGAGTTCGCCCGAGGCCGACCGCGTCGAGACGCTGCTCGGCACCGCCGCGACCTCGGCCGCCGCGCTGGAGACGCTGGCGATCGAGCGCTCGAACGTCCTGCGCACGCTCGCTGACGGCGTCGCGACCGCGGCCACCGGCTCCACCGCCGTGGCGCTCGTCTTCCGCCTTCTCGACTATGTCGTGCTCGTCGCGCGCACCCATGTCGAGGGCATGACGCAGGCGCGCGACGTGCTCGTGCCCTTCACCCAGCATGTCCATGAACTCGTCGGTTCCGGCCAGGGCGTGGCGCGCGCTCTCGACGAGCGGGTGCGGCTTCTGGCCGGCCATATCGGCGAGAGCCGGGCGATCGACGCGCGCGTCGGCGCCAAGGCGATGCTCGGCGAGCCGAGCCTGGCCTTCCAGTTCCGCACGCTGATCCGGCGGCTGGCGCAGGAGCGCGACGGCGTCGCGATGACCCGCGCCGAGGCGCATCGCTCCTTCTCCACCATCCGCGAGGCCGTCGGCGGCCTCGTCATGGGCCTGCAGTTCCACGACATCGCCCGCCAGCGCCTCGAACACACGCTCGGCAACCTGGAGCGCCTGTTCCTTCTCGCCGAGACCGGCCGGCTCGCCCATGACGGCGCGCCGCTGGAGGGCACCGCGCGCAATCTGGCGCTGCGCCGCATCGTGGAACTGGAGATCGCGCAGATCGAGAGCCTGACCGAGCTCTACGAGACGAAGATGGGCGATCTCCACGGCAATCTCGAGATCCTCGCCGGCGAGATCGCGGCGAGCGATCGGATCCTCGGCACGCTCTTCTCCGAGGACGGCGACGGCGCCGGCAAGAGCGCCATCGCGGTGCTCGAATCAGAAGCGGTGCGGGTGCGCGCCCGCTTTGCCCGCGGCGAGGCCGACCGCCGCCATCTCGACGCCTCGCTGCACGAATGCGTCGAGGCCGCCGGCCCGCTCATCGCCATGACCGACGAGCTCGCCGCGCTCGAGCACACGCTGCGCCTCGCCGGCTTCAACGCCGCCGTGCGCGCCGCCCATGTCGACTCGGGCGACGAGACGATCGGCTACATCGCCCGCGAAATCCGCGAGCAGGCCTCCGTCGCCAAGGCGCAGGCCGATCTCGTTCGCGAGGGCATCGAGGTCTCGGTCGCCGCGACGCGCGATCTCGAAACCGCCATCCTGCCGCAGATCGCCTCGGCCGAGGGCGAGATCTCCGCCCAGTTCGCCGAAGCCACCGCGATCCTCGGGCGCATCGACGCCGAATGCCTCGACAAGCTGCGCGAGGCCTCGACCAACGCAAGGGGCCTCGGCGCCAAGATCGAGATGATCTCGGGCCTGATGACCCCGCATGTCGAGGGCTGCGCGCTGATGCGCCAGACCGTCCACATCCTGCGCCATCTCCTCGCCGACCTGCCGGACGAGGTGGTCTCGGCCGAGGAGGGGCTGAAGCTCTACAGCCTGCTCGCCGCGCAATACACGATGGCCGAGGAGCGGGCGATCTTCGAGGCCTCGTTCCGCGCCATGGGTCTCGTCGCCCTGCCGTCCGCCGTCGCCAACGTCGCGGCCCCGCCGCCGGTCGACGACGTCGACGACTTCCTGTTCTGACAGAGTTCTGCACCCGAGCGGGTGTCCGGCGGACGGGGCGGCTTCGGCCGCCCCGTTTTCGCGTCCGGCGTCAGAGCATGTCCGGACGAAGCGGTCAGCCGAAGAGGCCGCGCTCGGCCTCCACGGTCTCGGCGATGAAGTCGGCCGCCGCGCGGATCGGGGCGAGCCCGCGCGCGCTCTCGTGGATCACCAGCCAGTATTCGCGCCGGATCTCGTGGGCCGGCAACACCCGTACCAGCTCGCCCCGCCGGTCGGCGATGAACGCGTGGAGGATGCCGATGCCCGCGCCCGCCGCCACCGCCTCGGTCTGCCCGAGCGCCGAGGAGATCTCGAACCGGCTCTGCCAGTCGTCTGCGATCTCGGCGGTGTAGTGCAGCGAGGGGCTGTAGAGGAGATCCTCGACCGCGCCCACCAGCCGATGGCGGGCGAGATCGCCGACGCCTGAGGGCGTTCCGTGCTCGGCGAGGTAGCCGCGCGCGGCATACAGGCCGAGCGCGTAGGTCACGAGCTTGCGCGCCACCAGCCGCCCCTCGGCCGGTCGCTCCACCGTGATCGCGATGTCGGCCTCGCGCCGCGAGATCGAAAAGGCGCGGGGCACCGGCACGAGTTGCACGCGGATGCCGGGATGGCGGTCGGTGAGCCCGGCGAGGCGCGGCGCGAGAAAGGCCGTGCCGAACCCGTCGGGTGCCCCGATGCGCACCGTCCCCGCGATCGCCGCGTCGGCCCCGGCCGCCAGCCCTGCGGCCGCCGCCATCTCCGCCTCGATCCGCTCGGCCGGCGCCAGGAAGGCCGCGCCCTCGCGCGTCAGCTCGCAGCCGCTCGGGCGCCGCGCGAAGAGCGGCGTGCCCAGCGCGCCCTCCAGCGCATCCAGCCGCCGCCCGACCGTCGCGTGGTTCAGACCCAGTCGGCGCGAGGCCGCAAGGATCTGCCCGGCCCGCGCCACCGCGAGGAAGATACGCACGTCGTCCCAGTTCATCGCTGCCGCCTCATGCATCAAACCACGCACAATGGATGCGCGCGGATGCCGCTTGATTTCAAGTCTGCTCCCGGCGCATCTCGTGTTCATTCAACGGGAGAGACGGCCATGAACGAGATCGGTCACTTCATCGACGGCACGCGCGTCGCCGGCACCAGCGGTCGCACCGCAGACATCTTCAACCCCGCCACCGGCCAGGTGACGGCCAGGCTCGCGCTCGCTTCGCAGGACGAGCTGCAGCGCGCCGTGGACGCAGCCAAGGCCGCCCAGCCCGGCTGGGCCGCCACCAACCCGCAGCGCCGTGCTCGCGTCTTCATCAAGTTCGTCGAGCTCCTCAACGCCCACATGCAGGAGCTCGCCGAGCTTCTGTCGTCCGAGCACGGCAAGACGGTCGAGGATTCCAAGGGCGACATCGTGCGCGGCCTCGAGGTCTGCGAGTTCGTGATCGGCATCCCGCACCTGATGAAGGGCGAGTTCACCGAGGGCGCCGGACCCGGCATCGACATGTACTCGATCCGCCAGCCGGTGGGCATCGGCGCCGGCATCACGCCGTTCAACTTCCCGGCGATGATCCCAATGTGGATGTTCGCGCCCGCCATCGCCTGCGGCAACGCGTTCATCCTCAAGCCCTCCGAGCGCGACCCGTCCGTGCCGATGCGCCTGGCCGAATTGATGATCGAGGCGGGCCTGCCCAAGGGCGTGCTGCAGGTCGTCAACGGCGACAAGTCGAGCGTCGACGGCATTCTCCAGCATCCCGACATCGGCGCCGTGTCCTTCGTCGGTTCGACCCCGATCGCGTCCTACGTCTACGGCGAGGCCACCGCGCGGGGCAAGCGCGCCCAGTGCTTCGGCGGCGCCAAGAACCACATGATCATCATGCCCGACGCCGACCTCGACCAGGCCGCCGACGCGCTGATCGGCGCCGGCTACGGCTCGGCCGGCGAGCGCTGCATGGCGATCTCTGTGGCGGTGCCCGTGGGCGAGGCGACGGCCGACGCGCTGATGGCCAAGCTCATCCCGAAGGTCGAGGCCCTGAAGATCGGCCCGGCCACGGATGCGAGCGCCGACTACGGCCCGGTGGTGACCAAGGCCGCGCAGCAGAAGATCCTCGGCCTCGTCGAGAAGGGCATCGCGGAGGGCGCGACGCTCGCCGTCGACGGCCGGTCCTTCAGGATGCAGGGCTACGAGGACGGCTTCTTCGTCGGCTCCTGCCTCTTCGACCACGTCACGCCCGACATGGACATCTACAAGGAAGAGATCTTCGGCCCGGTGCTCTCGGTGGTGCGCGCCGCCAATTACGAGGACGCCATCGCCCTGCCGATGAAGCACGAATACGGCAACGGCGTCGCGATCTACACGCGGGACGGCGACGCCGCCCGCGACTTCGCCAGCCGCATCAACATCGGCATGATCGGCATCAACGTGCCGATCCCCACGCCGCTCGCCTACCACTCCTTCGGCGGCTGGAAGAAGTCCTCCTTCGGCGACCTCAACCAGCACGGCCCCGACTCCATCAAGTTCTGGACCCGCACCAAGACGGTGACGAGCCGCTGGCCCTCGGGCATCAAGTCCGGCGCCGAATTCTCGATGCCGGTCATGCGCTGAGGCGAGGGCAACGCTCGGTTCGGTCGGGAACCGGCACTCCTGCGATGGTAACGACAGCGGCCGCCTCGAAAGGGGCGGCCGCTGTCGTTCGGCGAGGGCGTGGGGGTGATCGCGAACGTCGGCCGGCGATCCCCGCGTCATGATCACCGACGCCGAGATCGGCAGCGTGCCGGTGCGGCTGCCTTTCGAACGAGAAGAAAGGCGGCGATCTCGGTCGCAGACTGCAAGGATCAGACGTTGGCGCCAGCCCCTGACCGTTCGAACATCAGGGGTCTCGCCCCGCGATAGTCGGCTTCGCCGAACCGGACGTATCCGAGTTTGGCCGCCACATGCCGGGACGCGGCGTTCTCCGGGTGGATGATGCACACCGAACGCTTCATGGCATGGTGTCTCGCCATCCAGTCGTGAGCGCGGCCGACGGCCTCGGTGGCATATCCCCGACCATGCCCTTCGGGTGCCAGAACCCATGCCGCCTCCGGAAACGGATCGAACTGCGAACCTAAGTCCCGGGCGAAGTGAGCCAATCCGACCTCGCCGACAAAGCGCGCTCCATCTCGCGTTCGGACGGTAAAGAGACCGTAGCCGAAGGCGCTCCAATGGCCGATCTTCTGAAGCAGCTTCTTCCACGCATCCTCGCGTGTGGTGGGCGTTCCGCCGATATATCGCGCGACCCCTTCGTCTTGCCCCATGACGAAACTCTCTTCGAAATCATCGAGGTTGGGCATTGAGAGGACAAGTCGGGTCGTTGTGATCATGGAGCCAGTATGCCGTTGTAAGCCGCTGCGGGGAATGACGACTATCGGGACCGTGGCCGGACGGGTAGAACGCGACCGGCTTTCGCTTCACCAGGATCTTCCGTGCCTCTGCGCCATCCGCTCATTGCTGCTCTTCTCGCTTCGTCGACACTCTTGGCCGGCTGCGTGAAGAATCTCGACCACTCGACGATCGCCGTTGCCGCACTCGGAGCCGGTTCACCTCCGACCATCTCCGGCGCGACGCTTCAGGAGTGCGTCTCGGATGCCCGTCTCCAGGCGAAGGCATCCGATGTCGCAACCTTCGATCCGGCGTTCAGCGGACACTTCGCCAAATCGGTTTTCTATCAGGGAGGCGGCCTTGATGTTTCGTCGCTGCGGACCTACGCGCTCCCGTATGACGTCACGAACCTGTTCGGCGTGAAGGGTCGCGCGTCTCTCGCCTGTCTTTATGACTTCCGCGGCGGCGATCTCGTATACCTGACGTACCTGCGAGTGGATAAGGACGGGAACGTTGACCTGGATGATATCCAACGGGAGGGGAAGGCGTCGTTCCACAAGCTCCGGAAAGCCGGGCGTGTCGTGCCGGTCCGAAATCCACGCGAGCCCTGATGCTGTCCGGCATACCTGCTGCTAGGCCCGACAGCAGGTATGCCGGATGTTATAAATCGCCAATGTCGTAACGGCCTGACGAGGGACGTGGTCGCGGAAGCGATGGAGTGCCAACTCGATAGCGCTGCGTCCGACGTAGGCTCTGCCGTGTGTGGTCGGGAACGCCGTTCAAGGCGCCAGACGGGCCGCTCACGCAAGTCCAGACGAAGCCTGTCCGCCTCGGCTGGAAAGGTTTAAGCGCGACGCCCCGTAGCCTTCATCCCTCGCGGTCGCTGCGCACCGTCACGTCGGCGGGGCGGCTGCTCGTCAGCACCAGCCGCATGTTGGGCAGGTCGTTGCCTTCCATCTGACGGATCATCGCCTCGGGGTCGAGCTGGAAGCCGAGCCAGCGCTGGGTCAGGCGGTCGATCAGCACCTCCTCGCGCGCCTCGATCATCACCGTGAGGTCGAAGAGCGGGGCGAGGTCGCGCCAGCCGGGCTGGTCGAGGAGGAGGTAGTTGCCCTCCGCCAGGATGATGCGCGTACCGGCCTCGACGATGCGCCCGCCGGCCCGCGCGATCTCGATCGAGCGGTCGAAGACGGGCACCGCCACGTCGCAGCCTGTGTCGGCGCGCAGCCGCTCCAGCATGACGCGAAAGCCGTCGATGTCGAACGTGTGCGGCGCGCCCTTGCGGGACCGGTCTCCGCGCGCGTTCAGGACGGCGTCGTCGAAATGATAGCCGTCCATCGGCAGGATGTCGGCGACGCCGGGGCGGCGCGCGTTCAGCCGCTCCTTGAGGGATTCGGCTGCGGTCGACTTGCCCGAGCCCGGCGATCCCGCGATCGCGACGATGCGGCGCGCACTGCCATCTTCGGTCAGGAGCGCGTCGGCCAGTGCCGCCAGGGTCAGGGTCTCGGTCATAGGCGTCTCCTCCCGCGCGCCGGCGGTCGGGCCGCCGGTTCTCAGGACGCCTTTGCCCGAAGCCGCGAGGTTTCGCCAGTGGGGGCGCTCAAACCGGGCTCGAAACCTTCGAGCGCCTGCGCCTCGCAGTCGGCGAAGACCCGGCCGACGCCGATAAGGATCGGGCGATCGACGCCGATCCGCGCGACGATGGCGCCGAGATCGGCGAGCCGGCCGATGGCGCGGGTCTCGTCGTCGCGCGAGATGTTGGCGGCCACCGCCACCGGCGTCTCCGCGGGCAGCCCGTGCTCGATCAGCATGGCCGAGATGCGCGGCGCCATGCGCCCGCCCATGTAGAAGATCGTGGTGGCATGGTCGTCGGCGAGCGCGCGCCAGTCCATCCCGTCGGGCAGGTCGCCCTTCTGCGAGTGGCCGGTGACGAAGCGCACTTGCTGGGCGCGGTCGCGGTGGGTCAGTGACACGCCGAAGCCGGCGGCCAGCGCCGAGGCCGCGGTGATGCCGGGCACGATCCGTACGGGAATGCCCTCGCGCCGCAATTCGGCGATCTCCTCGCCCGAGCGTCCGAACACCGAGACGTCGCCCGATTTCAGCCGCACCACGTGTTTGCCGGCCTTGGCGAACTGCACCATCGTCCGATTGATGTCCTCCTGCCGGCAGCTATCGCGCGAGGCGCGCTTGCCCACCAGCATGCGCTTGGCCTCGCGGCGGGCGAGCTCCAGAATGTCGTCGGAAACGAGGTCGTCGAAGAGGATGACGTCGGCGGCCTGCAGCGCGCGCACCGCCTTCAGTGTGAGGAGTTCGGCCTCGCCCGGCCCGGCGCCCACCAGCGTGACGCGGCCGCCGGCCTGCGGGGTGGCGACGAGATCGGAGACGAAGCGGCGGGCATCGGCCTCCGCCACGTCGTCGGGGGCGCGGCGGGTGAAGGCCTCGTCGGAGAAGCGCTCCCAGAAGGCGCGGCGCAACGGCCCGGCTTCGAGCCGGTCCATCACTTCGGCGCGCACCTTGGCGGCGAGTTTCGCCCAGCCGGTGAGGGTCGCGGGGAGCAGCGTCTCGATGCGGCGGCGGATGGCCTGGCCGAGGATCGGCGCGGCGCCGTCGGTGGAGATGCCGACCACCACGGGCGAGCGGTTGACGATCGTGCCGAAGCGGAACTGGCAGAAGGCCGGCTTGTCGATGACGTTGACGGGCACGCCAGCGTCGCGCGCGGCGCAGAAGAAGGCCTGCGCTCCCGCCATCGTCTCGCAGTCGGCCACCGCCAGCGCAGCGCCAGCGAAGATGTCGAACGCCCAGGGGCGGTCGTGGTGGACGATGCGCCCCTCCGCGAAGGCGAGCGACAGGACGGTGCGCATCTCCTCGCCAAGATCGTCCATCGGCTCGTAGAGATCGACACGCGCGCCGGCCGCGGCCATCAGCTCGGCCTTCCAGGCGGCGCCGTCGCTGCCGCCGGCCATGGCGACGCGCTTGCCGCGAAGGTCGAAGAAGACGGGCAGCGTCGCCAACTCGCCCATGCGCTGCGGGCGCTGGCGGGCGGCGGCGTCGGTCTCACCTGATGTCTGGGACACGGGCTTCATCGATCAATCCCTGGATTTCACTCCGGCAGGAGCCACAATTCGACCCCGCCTTCAAGACCTCGCCCACCGCCGTCACGCTGCGGCAGGCGGGATCGGCGATCGCACGCTTGATGTCGTCGGCCCCGACGCCGAAACAAGAGCAGACGAGCGCGCCGGGATCGGGCCGGTCCGCCCCGGCGCGGCCGGCGAGAATGCGAAAGCGCGTCGCCGATTCCGCCACCGCGCCGTCGAGGCAGGAGACCGCATAGGCACGCGACACCGCGACCGGCCCCGGCGCCATCCAGAGCGCGCCGAGAAAGCGCGGGCCGGCAAAGGCCGCGAGACGCCGATGGCCGGCGCCGTCGCCATAGGACAGGATTTCGGCCTCGGCGGGAAGGCGCAACACCGCGCGGGCGAAGGCTTGCGGGTCGCCGGGCCGGGCGAGACCGGCCAGTTCCAGCCGCCAGCCACCGGACGCTCGAGCGCTCGCCCAGTAGTCGGCGCCGCTGGGGTCGGGCTCTTGCGTCGACACCGCGAAGCCGTGCCACGCCGCGTTCAGCCGAGCGACCGACACCGCGCAGGCTTTCGAGGCCGGCTGGCCGGAGACGGGATCGGCACGCGGCGGCACCAGCGCGTTGACGCGGGCTTTCGACGCGAACTGCCCGGTCCAGTGCATCGGAGCAAACAGCGTCCCGCGGGCGACGCGCGGGGTGACGAGCGCACGTAGGATCGCCGCGCCGTGATCGCTGGCAAGTTCCACGAGATCGGCCTCGGTGATGCCATGCGCGGCCGCGTCGTCCGGGTGGATCTCGCAGAAGGGCTCGGCGAGATGGGCGGAGAGGCGCGGCGAACGGCCGGTGCGCGTCATCGTGTGCCACTGGTCGCGGATGCGGCCGGTGTTGAGAAGGAAGGGGCGCTCGCCCGTCGTCACCCGCACCGACCGGTCGATCACGGGCACGAGCCGCGCGCGGCGGTCGGGCGTGAAGAAGCGCCCTTCCGCAAAGAAGCGCTCAGGTCCCGTGCCGTCGCGCCGGATCGGCCAGCGCACCGGCGCCAGCCGCTCGTAGGCGAGGTCACTGACATCGGCCAAACCGCCGATGTCGAAGTCGCGGCGGCCTTCGTTCTCGTGCGCGGAAAGCGCGGCGTGCTCGCGGAAGATCGCGGCGGCGTTCGGATAGCGGAAGCCGGCAAAGCCCATTCGCCGCGCCACCTCGGCGAGCGCCCACCAGTCCGGCCGCGCCTCGCCGGGGGCGGGCAGGAAGGCGCGCTGGCGCGAGATGCGGCGCTCCGAATTCGTCACCGTGCCGTCCTTCTCGCCCCAGCCGCAGGCCGGCAGCGCGACATCGGCGAAGGCCATCGTGTCGGTGTCATCGACGATATCGGAGACCACCACGAAGGGGCAGGCCGCCAGCGCCTCGCGCACCCGGTCGGCGTCGGGCAGCGAGTCCACCGGGTTGGTGCCGATGATCCAGAGCGCGCGGATCCGCCCGTCATGGACGGCCTCGACGAGATCCACCGCCTTGAGGCCGGGCGTCTCGGCTATTCGCGGCGCGTTCCAGAAGCCTTGCACGAGATCGCGATGCGCGGGCTCGCCGAGGTCCATATGCGCGGCGAGCTGGTTGGCGAGGCCGCCGACCTCGCGCCCGCCCATGGCATTGGGCTGGCCGGTGACGGAAAAGGGCCCCGCGCCCGGCCGCCCAATCCGACCCGTGGCGAGATGGCAGTTGAGGATGGCATTGACCTTGTCGGTGCCGACCGAGGACTGGTTGACCCCCTGGCTGTAGACGGTGACGACCTTGTCCGTCGCCGCGAACAGCTTGAGGAAGTCCGCCAGCCGCGCCGGCTCGACGCCGGTGGCCTCCGCCAGAAGCGCCATATCAAGGTACGGCCGCGCGGCTTCGAGCGCCGCGTCCAGCCCGCTCAGATGCGCCCCGGCATAGGCGTGGTCGAGGGCACCGGCGGCCTCAATATGGGCGAGCGCTCCGAGGAATAGCGCTACGTCGCCATCGGCGCGCACGGGCAGATGCAGGTCGGCGCCGGCCGTGGTCGCGGTCTCGCGTGGATCCGCCACGACGATGCGTAGACCCGGCCGCACGGCTTTGGCCGCCATCACCCGCTGCCAGAGCACCGGGTGGCACCAGGCGAGATTGGTGCCGACGAGCACGAGAAGATCGGCCTCTTCGAAATCCTCGTAGGTGCCGGGCACCGTATCGGAGCCGAAGGCGCGTTTGTGGCCCGCCACCGACGAGGCCATGCAGAGGCGTGAGTTGGTGTCGATGTTGGCGGTGCCGAGGAACCCCTTCATCCACTTGTTGGCGACGTAATAGTCTTCCGTCAGCATCTGGCCAGAGACGTAGAGCGCCACAGAATCCGGCCCGTGCTCGCGCACCGCCGCGCCGAAGCGTTTCGCCACGAGATCGAGCGCCGCGTCCCACGACACCCGTGCGCCGTCGATGCTGGGATGAAGCAGCCGCCGGTCGGGGATCAGCGTCTCGGCGAGCGCCGAGCCCTTCGAGCAGAGGCGCCCGAAATTGGCCGGGTGAGCGCCGTCCCCTTCGATCCCCACCGAGCCGTCGGCCCGCGGCGTCGCCAGCACCCCGCAGCCGACGCCGCAATAGGGGCAGGTGGTGCGGGTCGTCGTCGTGGGGGCGGCCGCTTCCATCGCCTATTCCGCCGCGAGCGCGAAGGCGGGCTGGCGCTCGACGAGGATCTCCAGCGCCTTCGTCACGGGATCGACGCGCACCGGAAAGGTGCGCACGCGGCCCTCGTCCGGTCCCTCGACGAGGCCGGTGCGGAGCGCGATCACCTGCGCATGCAGCGGGCAGGTGACGAAGCCGCCGTGGACGATCCCCTGGGAGAGCGGCCCGCCCTTGTGCGGGCAGCGGTCCTCGGTGGCGAAGACCTCGTCCTCCATGGTGCGGAACACCGCAATGCGCCCGAGCGGGGAGGTGACGCAGCGCGCGCCGCGCCGGGGAATGTCGGCGAGGTTGCCGATCGGGGTCCAGGTCTCGGTCATTCGGCGGCCTCCCGGAAGGGTTCGATCGCGGCCATCGGCCGGAACTCGTGGGCGGCGACCTCGCCGCTGGCGCGCGCGGCCCAGGGGTCGCTCTGCGAGAAGCGCTGCGAATGGACGAAGCGCTCGAAGTAAGCCCGGCGCCGCTCGAGATCGGCGACCACCGCGGCCTGGATCGAGGCCATGCCGACGCGCTTCAGCCACTTGTACATGCGCTCGAGATAGTGGCCCTGCTCGCGGTAGAGCTGCGTCAGAGCGACGATGACCTCCAGCGCCTCGTCCTCGGTGTCGACATGGCAGAGAACCTCGGTGCCCTTGATGTCGAGGCCGGCGGCGCCCGCGAAATGGATGTCGTAGCCCGAATCGACGCAGATCACGCCGACATCCTTGCAGGTCGCCTCGGCGCAGTTTCGCGGGCAGCCGGACACCGCCATCTTGACCTTGGCGGGCGTCCACGAGCCCCACATGAACTTCTCGATGCGGATGCCGAGCCCGGTGGAATCCTGCGTCCCGAAGCGGCACCAGTCGGTGCCGACGCACGTTTTCACCGTGCGCAGTCCCTTGGCGTAGGCCGCGCCCGAGACCATGCCGGCGGCGTTGAGATCGGCCCAGACGGCGGGCAGGTCTTCCTTTTTCACGCCGAGCATGTCGATGCGCTGCCCGCCGGTGCATTTGACGGCGGGAATGGCGAACTTGTCGACGACGTCGGCGATGGCGCGCAGCTCCTGCGAGGTGGTCATGCCGCCCCACATGCGCGGCACCACCGAATAGGTGCCGTCCTTCTGGATATTGGCGTGGACGCGCTCGTTGATGAAGCGCGACTGCTTGTCGTCGACATATTCGCCGGGCCAGTCGGCGAGGAGATAGTAGTTCAGCGCCGGGCGGCACTTGGCGCAGCCGCAGGAGGTCGTCCACTCCAGTTCCTGCATCACCGCCGGGATCGACTTCAGCCCCTTGGCGACGATGAGCCGGCGCACGTCGCCGTGCCCGAGCGTCGTGCAGGGGCACATCGGCTTGACCGCGTTCGGGTTGAACGCCTCGCCGATCGTCAGGCTCATCAGCTGCTCGACGAGACCCGTGCAGGTGCCGCAGGAGGAGGAGGCCTTGGTGTGGGCGCGCACCTCGTCGAGGCTGGTCAGGCCCTTGGCGATGATGGTTCCGGTGATCTTGCCCTTGCAGACGCCGTTGCAGCCACAGATCTCGGCGTCATCGGCCAAGGCTGCAACGGCCGCCATAGGGTCCAGCGGGAACCCTCCCTGGTAGCTCTGGCCGAAGATGAGCGTGTCGCGCATCTCGGCAATGTCGGACCCTTTCTTCATCAGGTCGCCGAACCAGCCGCCGTCGGCGGTCTCGCCGTAGAGGACGGCGCCGAGGATCTTGTTGTCCTGAAGGACGAGGCGTTTGTAGACGCCGGCCGAGGCGTCGCGCAGCACGATCTCCTCGCGGCCCGGCGCCTCCGCGAAGTCGCCCACCGAGTAGAGGTCGATGCCGGTCACCTTCAGCTTCGTCGGCGTGTCGGAATGGCGGAAGCCCGGGCCCGCTTCGCCGGCGAGTTGGCGCGCGGCGATCTCGGCCATCTGGTAGAGCGGAGCGACGAGACCGTAGACCCGCCCGTCGATCTCGACGCATTCGCCGAGCGCCGAAATCGCGGGGTCGGAGGTCACCATGTGCTCGTCGACATGGATGCCGCGCCCGACTGCGAGACCGGCTTGGCTTCCCAGCCCCGAGGCGGGGCGGATGCCCACCGCCATGACGACGAGCGAGGCGGGGATGACCCGGCCGTCGGCCAGTTCCACGCCCTCGACGCGGGTCTCGCCGAGGATCGCCTTGGTGTTGGCCCCGGTGACGACCTCGATGCCGCGCTTTTCCAGCGCGCGCTGGAGGAGGAAACCGGCGGCCGGGTCGAGCTGGCGCTCCATCAGCGTCGGCATCAGGTGAAGGACGGTGACCTCCAGCCCCTGCGCCCGAAGGCCGGCGGCCGCCTCGAGGCCGAGCAGGCCGCCGCCGATCACCACCGCCTTGGCGCGCGACTGCGCCGCGAGGATCATCGCCTCGACGTCGTCGAGATCGCGATAGGCGAGGACGCCGGCCAGATCCCGCCCCGGCACCGGCGGGATGAAGGGCGTCGAGCCGGTGGCGATGACGAGACGGTCGTAGCTTTCCGTGACGCCGTGGTCGGAGGTGACGGTCTTCGCTTCGCGGTCGATCGCGGTGATCCGGTGGCCCTTGTAGAGCGTCACGCCGTGGCGTTCGTACCAGCCGTCGCCGTGAATCACGATGTCCTCGAAGGACTTCTCGCCCGAGAGCACCGGCGAGAGCATGATGCGGTCGTAGTTGACCCGCGGCTCGGCGTTGAAGATCGTCACTTCGTAGCGGCCGGGGGCCTTCTCGAAGAGATGCTCCAGCATCCGGCCGGGCGCCATGCCGTTGCCGACGACGACGAGTTTTTCGGGCATGTTCGGGTCCTTCTCGCCAAAGTCGGTTCAGCGGGTACGTCGAGAGGAAGGGCGCCATTCTTCTCCCCTCAGGGGAGAAGGTGGACGCGAAGCGGCCGGATGAGGGGTCTGCAACGGCGGCGGAAGGCCCCCTCATCCCCCTGCCGGGACCTTCTCCCCGCAGGGGAGAAGGTGGCTCGTCCGGTCAGGCCGCTTCGACGAAGCGGTTGCGTTCGTAGAGAAACTTCAGCACCGCCTGACGGCACTTCAGGTAGGTCGGGTCGGCCGCCAGCTTGATGCGGTCGCGCGGGCGGGCAAGCGGTACGTCGAGGATCTCGCCGATGCCGGCCGAGGGGCCGTTCGTCAGCATCACGATGCGGTCCGAGAGCAGGACGGCCTCGTCGACGTCGTGGGTGATCATCATCACGGTGGTGCCGAGATTGGCCTGGATCTGCATGACCTGATCCTGCAGATGGGCGCGGGTGAGGGCGTCAAGCGCGCCGAAGGGCTCGTCGAGGAGCAGGATCTTGGGCTCCATCGCCAGCGCCCGGGCGATGCCGACGCGCTGCTTCATGCCGCCCGAGATCTCGGAGGGGCGCTTGTCCTTGGCATGGCCCATGTGGACCAGTTCGAGGTTCTTCATCACCCATTCGCGCCGCTCAGGCGCCGACTTGGTTCTGCCGAACACCTTGTCGACGGCGAGCGAGACGTTCTCGTAGACGGTGAGCCAGGGCAACAACGAGTGGTTCTGGAAGACGACGCCGCGGTCGGGGCCGGGTGCGTCCACCACCTTGTCCTCGAGCAGCACGACGCCTTGGGTCGCCTGCGTCAGCCCCGCGACGATGTTGAGGAGCGTGGACTTCCCGCAGCCGGAATGGCCGATGATCGAGACGTATTCGCCTTTCGTGAGCGTCAGGTCGACGTCCCGCAGGACCTCGGTGGTGGCGCCGCCGCGCGAGAAGCGCATGGTGATGCCTTCGATGGAAAGGAACGGCTTGGCAATCATGTCGCGTCTCCTGAAGTCGGCGGGGTGGGTGTCCGGCAGGATGCGGGGCGCAAGGGGTCAGGCGGACGTGCCGCGGGTGACGGCCTGGCCGATGGCGGCAACGCAGCGGTCGAGCACGAAGCCGACGATGCCGACATAGACGAGGGCGAGGATGATGTCGGAGATCAGCGAGGAGTTCCAGGCGTCCCAGATGAAGAAGCCGATGCCGACGCCGCCGATGAGCATCTCGGCCGCTACGATCGCCAGCCACGAGAGCCCGACGCCGATGCGCAGCCCGGTGAAGATGTAGGGGGCGGCGGCGGGGATCATCACCTTGGTGAAGAACTCGAAGCCGTTGAGGCGCAGCACCTTGGCGACGTTGCGGTAGTCCTGCGGGATGTTGCGCACGCCGACCGCCGTGTTGATGATGATCGGCCAGACGGCGGTGATGAAGATCACGAAGATCGCGCTCGGCTGGCCGTCGCGGAAGGCGGCGAGCGAGAGCGGCAGCCAGGCGAGCGGCGGCACGGTGCGCAGCACCTGGAAGATCGGGTCGAGGCCGCGCATCGCGAGATTCGACTGGCCGACGAGGACGCCCAGCGCGATGCCGACCACCACGGCGATCGCATAGCCCATGGCGACGCGCTGGAGGCTCGCCCAAATCTGCCAGCCGAGGCCGACATCGTTGCCGCCGTTGACGTAGAACGGATGCGCGATCAGCTCCCAGGTGTCGGTGACCACCTGGCTCGGCGGCGGCAGCGCCGAGCCTGCGCCCGAGCACAGCACCTCCCAGAGGCCGAGCAGCACGGCGAGCGCGATGAGCGGCGGCACGAGATTGTCGGCGAGCGATCGAAGGACGCGGGCGGCTTGCGCCCGGCGGTCGGGCGTGGAGGGCCGCAGCGGCACCACGGCGCCCGCACCCGCCCTCGGCAGGGCGACGACGGAGGCCGAGGTCTTGGTCACGGTCTGGGACATGGAAGGGGCTCCGGTCTCGGTGCGCGGCGGCGCGGGCGTCAGGCGATGCGGGTGATCGCGAGGCTCGCGAGATAGGCGGCGGGGTCGGCGGGATCGAAGACCTTGCCGTCGAAGAAGGTCTCCGGGCCGCGCGAGGTGGACGCGGGGATCGCCGACAGCCCAAGCGCCTTGGCGGCCTCGCGCCACAGGTCCTCGCGGTTGACCTTGTCGACCATCGCCTTGACGTCGGTGGTCGCCTCCAGCTTGCCCCAGCGCATGTCCTCGGTGAGGAACCAGGCGTCGTGCGACTTGAACGGGTAGGAGGCATCGTCCCGCCAGAACTTCATGAAATGCGGCGAGGCCTCGACCACGCGCCCGTCGCCGTAGTCGATGATGCCCTTCATGCGCGGGCCGATATCGGCGGGCTTGACGTTGAACCAGGCGCGCTTGCCGAGCAGTTCGGCGAGTTCGTCCTTGTTGGCCATGTCGTCGGCCCACTGCGCCGCTTCCTGGATCGCCATCAGCAGCGCCACCGTCGCCTTGGGGTTCTTCTCCACCCAGTCGGCGCGCATGGCGAAGGACTTCTCGGGGTGCTTGGCCCACAGCTCGCCCGTGGTGAGGGCGGTGGTGCCGATGCCCTGCTCGACGAGCTGCGCGTTCCACGGTTCGCCGACGCAGAACGCGTCCATCGTGCCGACCTTCATGTTGGCCACCATCTGGGGCGGCGGCACCACGATGGTCTCGACGTCGGTGTCGGGGTCGATGCCGCCGGCGGCGAGCCAGTAGCGGATCCAGAGATCGTGCGTGCCGCCCGGGAAGGTCATCGCGATCTTGGCCGGCGTTCCCGCCGCCTTCTTCTGCGCGAAGCTGTCCTTCAGCACCGAGGCGTCGAGCCCGACCTTGAGGTCGCCGTAGGCCTTGCCGATCGAGATGCCCTGTCCGTCGAGATTGAGGCGGGCGAGGATCGCCATCGGCAGCGGCTGGCTGTTCTGCGTGATCTTGCCGGCGCTCATCAGGTAGGGCATCGGCGTCAGGATGTGGGCGCCGTCGATGCCCGATCCGTCCGAGCCGAGCACGAGATTGTCGCGCGTCGTGCCCCAGGACGACTGCTTGACCACCTCGACGTCGGGCATGCCGTGCTTCTCGAAATAGCCCTTCTCCTTGGCGACGATCAGCGGCGCGGCGTCGGTGAGCGCGATGAAGCCGAGCACCGCCTTCGTCGTCTCGGGGCCGGCGCCCTGAGCGAAGACGCCGCCGGGAAAGCTCGCCGATACCGCCGAGAACAGGGCGGCCGTTCCTGCGGTCGCGGCGGTGTTCTGGAGGAAGCGGCGGCGGCTGAGGCGGACGATGTCGGACATGGAGAACCTCGGGGCGACGGTCAAAGGGGGTTCGAAAACGAAAAAACGCCGCGGTCCCAACGAAGCGATCCCGAGTTTGGGATCGTCATGAAGGTCACGCGACGTCGATGTCTGGTGAGAGCGGCCGTCTCGAAGAGGCGCTCGGATCGGCCCGGTCGTCCTTGACGGGCTTGGCCTCTATACAGCCCCACGCGCCCTCATTTGGAAAGTCCAAATGTGCGGCAATGCAGCATGCCGAAATTTGATGCAGAGGGGTGGAAGATCGTTAGTTTACAACGATTCCGAACTGCTTCGGTCGCTGTCGCCGAAAGCGCCAGCCTGCACGAATATCTCGCATCGCCGCGATGGCTCGCGCGCCGGCGCTAATCGGCGTCGTCGGACGGGCCGGAGCCGCCTGGACGCACGCGCACCGCAAACCCCTCGACATAGGCCGGGATCGATGCGGGATCGAAGCGCCGCCCGTCACTGAGGCCCTCGTCGGCCCCCACGCCCTCGATGCGCGCGTCGGCGCCGGGCAAGCCAAGCCCGCGCGGCTCGAAGACCGCCCGGTAGAGGTCGGGCCGGAATGCGGCGGCTGCCCGCTCGGCCAAGGCAGGGTCGAGCGGAACCTGGCCCCAGCGCGCCATCTGCGCGTAGACCCAGAGCGCCTGGGCCCGCCACGGGACATTGGCCTCGCCCGCGTGGAAGGTAAGGTAGTCGGGGATCTCGCGCCGCGTGCCGTCGGGATCGACGGGCAGGTGTCCGGCGAGGATCTCCTCGATCACGTCCGCATCGCCGCCGACATGTTCGGGTGCGGCGAGGATCGCGGCGAGTTCCCCCCGGTTGGCGGGCTCGTCGCACCAGCGGGCGCTCGCATCCAGTGCCACGAGCAGCCGCTCGCCGGTCTCGCGGTGGGCCTCCCACCAGTCCGGCCGCAGCCCCAGCACCTTTTCCGGCGATCCCGGCCAGATGTCGGCCTTGACCGCGACGATGCGGCCGATCCCCTGCGACACCGCCAGGACGTTCCACGGCGCGTTGACGCAGAACCCGTCGATGGCGCCGGCCTTCAGCGCATCCGCCGTCATCGGCGGCGGCACCACGCACATCGTGACGTCCCGGTCCGGATCGATGCCGGCCTCGGCCATCCAGAAGCGGAACTCGTAATTGTGCGAGGAGAAGGGATAGGTCATCGCGAAGACGAGCGGCGGCAGGCCGGCGCTGCGGCGCGCGGCAACGACCTTCGCCAGTGCCCGGGCATGCGCGGCGGCCTCGTCGCGGTATTCGTCGCCCGCCGCCTCGCGCATCGCCGCGAAGAGGGCGGTGGAGAGGGTGATGGCGTTGCCGCCGCGCCCGAGCGCGAAGGGGGCGATCACGGGATGGGGGTTGGAGCCGAGATTCAGCTGCGAGGCGACCGCCATCGGCCCCAGCATGTGCGCCACGTCGAACTGGCGGAAGGCGAGGCGGTCGCGGATGTTCGACCAGGAGACCTCGCGCACCAGCTCCAGCCGCACGCCCTCGCGCGCGTCGAAGCCGCAGGCCGAGGCGGCGATCAGGACGGCGGCGTCGAGCAGCGGGATGAAGCCCGCGCGGATGGTGGGCGGCCCGCTCATCGGGCGTCTCCCGGCCCACCGAGGAGGGCTGCGGCGGTGACCACCGAGCGGGCGATCTCGACGAGCTTCTTCTTCTCGTTCATCGCAGTCTGGCGCATGAGGCGGTAGGCCTCCTCTTCCGAAAGGCCGCGCATGCGCATCATCAGGCCCTTGGCCTTCTCGATCACCTTGCGGTCGGCCAGTTCCGTGCGGGCCTCGTCGAGCTCGCGGGTGAGGCGCGAATAGGCGCCGAAGCGCAGGATGGCCATGTCGAGGATCGACTTGACCCGCTCCTTCTTCAGCCCGTCCACCACATAGGCCGAGACCCCAGCGTCGATGGCGGCCTCCATCGAGGCGGCATCCGAGCGGTCGACGAACATGGCGATGGGCCGGCGCACCGAACGCGAGACCTGGAAGAACGCCTCCAGCCGGTCGCGGTTGGGGTTTTCGAGATCCACCACGATGACGTCGGGGGCGAAGGCCTCGATCTCGCGCACCAGCCCCTGCATGCCGGTGACGACGTGGACGCGATCATGGCCGGCCTCGCGCAGGCCATCCTCGATGATGGTGGCCCGCGCGCGATTTTCGTCGACGATCAGAATGGCAAGCGCGCTGGGCTCCATGGGCGCAAACTTTACGCATGGCGCCAAACGAGGCAAGGGCCGCACCGCGACATTCCTGTGCGGTGCGGCAGGAATCAGCCGGCGTCGGCGGTGAGCCCGACGCTCTCGATGCCGGCGATCGCGGCGGTCTCGTCATTGTCGGACGTGTCGCCGGTGATGCCGACGGCGCCGAGGATCGCGCCTTCGGAGCGGATCAGCACGCCGCCGGGCACCGGCACCAGCGAACCGCCGCACAGCGCATTCATCGACTGGATGAAATAGGCCTGTTGCTCGGCGCGGTTTCCGAGCGCCCGCGAGCCCATGCCCATCTTCACCGCGCCGTTGGCCTTGCCGACCGCGATGTCGGGGCGCAGCGGCGCGGCGCCGTCCTGGCGCTCCAGCGCGATCAGCGCGCCGCCGGCGTCGAGCACGGCGACGGTGAGGGGCTTCAGCTTCAGCTCCGCGCCCTTGGCGAGCGAGGCGGCGACGATGCGCCGGGCGGTGTCGAGGGTGAGGGCGGTCATGGCGGGTCTCCCGGATCGTCTCATGAAGGAACCCGGAGCCGATCCGGCGAATCTGGGTTCACCGGATCGGCTCCAGGTTCCTGTTTGTCGCATTGTCCAGACGTGAAAGCCGAGTCGGCTTTCACTGGACATGCTCCGGGCGGGGATAGACCCGATCCGCCCGCCCGCCAAGGGTTCGATGCCGCGTGCGCTCAGCCGAAGCGGCGGGCGGCGTCGAGGCCGAGGCCGAGGCCGACCGAGCCGAAGGCGTCCGAGAGGGCGATGCGGGCCTCGGGGAAGCGCCGGGTGGTGGCGGCCTTGACGGCCGGCACCTGCGCGCCGCCGCCGGTGAGGATCACCGTCTCGATCGCCGAGGCCTCGATGCCGGCGAGCCGCAGCGCCGCCTCGATCGAGCCCTCGATGCGGGCGACGAGATCGCGGGTCGCGGCCTCGAACTCCTCGCGCGTCGCGGTGGCGTCGAGCTTCAATCCGGGCTCGTGCAGCGCGATCGGCACTTGTGGCGTGTCGGAGAGGGCGATCTTGGCGCGCTCCACGGCGCCGGCGAGGCGGTGGCCCGAGCGGTGCGCCAGCATGTGCTCCATCGCGCCGAGCTTGCCCGGCTCGGCGGCTTCCTTCTTCAGGGCCTTGATGTCGTTGAGGATCTTGGGCGTATAGAGCGTGTTGATGCGGTGCCAGGTCGCCATGTCGTTGAAGTACCAGACGGGCATCAGGCGCTTGCCGTCGGCGGTCGAGCTGTTCAGCCCGAGCAGCGGCTGCATCTTGGTCAGATTGAGCAGCCGGTCGAAATCGGTGCCGCCGACATGGACGCCGGTGGTGCCGAGAATGTCGCCGGCGCGTTCGCTCCGCCGGGCGCGCTCGGGCGAGAGGCGCAGGATCGAGAAGTCCGAGGTGCCGCCGCCGACATCGACCACGAGGGCGAGCTGCTCGGAATTGACGGTCGATTCGAAGTAGAGCGCGGCGGCCACCGGCTCGTACTGGAACTCGATGTTGCGAAACCCCTGCGCGCGGGCGGCCGATTCCAGCTGGTTCTGCGCGGCGGCATCGGCCTCGTCGCTCTCGTCGACGAAGCGCACGGGGCGCCCGAGCACGATCGAATCGATGTCGGCAAGGCCCGGCGCGTGGGCCTCGGCCTCGCGTTCGAGGCGACGGCGCAGGTTCGAGAGGAAGCGGCCGATGAGGTCCTCGAAGGTCATACGCTCGCGGCCGACCTGCGTCGTCTCCTTCATCAGCGAGGTGCCGAGAATGCTCTTGAGCGCGCGCATGAAGCGCCCTTCGGCGCCGTCGACATATTCGAAGACGGCCTTGCGGCCGAAATAGGTGTGGCCGTCCTCTAGGCTGAAGAAGAGCGCGGAGGGGATGGTGCAGTGCTCGTCCTCCACCGCCAGCAGCGCCGGGGCGCCGCCGGGGGCGCAGAGCGAGAGGGTGGAATTGGTGGTGCCGAAATCGAGACCGGGAAAGAGGCGGGACATGGGGCTCGACTTTTCAGGTGGGCGCAGACGGGGCGGAGGGCGAAAACGGGACGGCCCGCCCGCTCCCGGTGACCCGGCTTCGCCGCTCGGCGCCTGGAAAGCGGGCGCCACGCGGCGAGGCCGAGGGATCGGGCCGGCGACAGGGGCGGCCCGTATAGCCGACGCCGGGGAAACTGCCAAGGCGCGGCGGTTGCAGTGCAGCGATGCAGGAGAGGCGGGGCGGCTGTCGGGGTGCGGTGGCCGGGGCGTTTGCTCGAAGCCATGACCGGGCACGCGAAAGCGGCCCCGCGGCGCGGCGGGGCTGGTCATCTTGCCAGGGCGCGAAGCCTCGAGCGTTTTGCGCGATACGCTCCGCGTTTCGCGGGCGTTCGACCAGCGTCGCGGCAGCGCAAAACGCTGCGCGTTTCACGGGGGAGTGGCAGCGCGAAAGCTGACGCTTTCACGGGTCGCGAAAGCTGTCGCATTCGCTGGCGCGAAACGCTGCGCGTTTCACGGGCCGCACTGGCCTACCTCTCGGTCCGATCTCGCGGTCCGGGTTCACACCCCGGCGGGTTGGGCTGTCACGAAGACTGAGGTGTCCGCGATCCTTCGGACCCCTTCGTCGTGAGGGGACGCCCGGCTTGCGAAGAGCCGTCCGAGCCGCCTCGTCTCCGGAAGACGACGCATCGCGGACACCGCCCGCCAACCCCCGAACGATCCCGGTGATCATTCGCGCCATCCGTGGGCCAGCGGTGAGGCGAGTATGGGAGATGGTTTTGTGGCGGGGTCAATCGGAGATAAAAACAGTGCGCAACATGACGGCTTCCGCGATTGTCAATCAAGCTGACGATTTCGGTAAAATGAAAGCCCATTAGAATTTCTGAAGGAAATATACATTCAAGTATTTTAGGAAGTCAGGTAGCATTACAGTCTTATTGAATAACTGAAATTTAAGGCAAGCTATGCGATAACTTCCATAGTGCACCGAAGGGTTGTGTGGGGATTTGGTACTACAATCAATTCCGTTTGTTGCCCAGTGGTTGTCGAGGGACAAGCGCGGGTCCAGTGCTGTCGAGTTTGCGCTTGTTGCTCCGGTATTTTTGTTGATGCTCGCTTTCATGGCCAATGGCGGTCTGCATCTCTACGTGCACTCGACCCTCGTCTCTCTTACGCGTGAAACCGCACGCGGCCTGTCGCTCGGTTACATGACAGAAGACGAAGCGAAGACATTCGTTCGTGACAGTTCATCAAGGGACTTGGGCGTCGACGTCGCGCTTTCGATCGTCTTGCCGGACAAGCCGCACAGTTCCGACGTCCGTGTCACGCTCTTGGTGACCAAGGAGCAGATGGCAAGGTTTGCTCCATTCACGTCTCTTTTGCCTTTCGCCCTGTCGTACGCCGTCACGATGCGCAGTCTTCAATGACATTCCGCCTGAGCCGCTTTGGGTCCGATCGATCAGGCAACATCGCGATCCTGTTCGCTCTCATGATGCCACTCAGTCTCGGCATGCTGGGGCTCGTGATTGATGTCGGCATCGCCCGCGGACAGAAGAACCACATGCTTTCGATCGCCGAAGCTTCGGCGCTCGCAGCGTCGATGGATTATCGAGACGACGACAGGGGCGCCGCACGCGAGCGTGCGAAGACATACGCCACTTTCAACAGCAACAATGTGTCCAATGTCGTCACAGATTCCGAGGTCGAGTTCGGCGAGTGGGTCAACCGGACCTTCACGCCGAACGGACGCATCAACGCGATCCGTGTGACCGCGTCGAGAACCACCGACAAAAGCAACGCCATCCGACCGATCTTCTCCTCGTTCTTCGGAATGTCCGTCTGGGACGTGTCAAGCAGCGCCGTGGTTCTCCTCGAACCCGACCCCGTCTGCATCCTTGTTCTCAACCCGAGGCGCGGCGATGCGTTCGACATTGATCCCCAGGCGCAGATCATCTCCCCTGATTGCATCGTTCACGTCAATTCGACGGATCGCGGCGCTCTCGAAATTGGATACAGAGCCATCGTGCACGTGAAAAGCCTTTCGGTCGTCGGCGGCATCGACCAGAGAGGCTCTGCCTCCGTGCAGCCGCATCCGGTCACCGGGGCCCAACCGATGGCCGACCCTTACGCAGCACTTGCGCCGCCCGTGAACAACCGCTGTGGCGGGACAAAGCGCATCAAGCGGACCAATACGGTCCTGTCGCCCGATCTCGCATTCTGCGGTGGCCTGGAGATCGACGCGTCTCAAGTCACGCTCCAGCCCGGCGTCTACGTCATCAAGGATCGCTTCACCTTAAAAAATGGTGCCTCGATCAGCGGGGACGGGGTTCTGATCTACCTGGAGGGCAAGGGAACCGATTTTTTCTTCCATAGCCGGACCTCCTTCAACCTGAAGGCGGCGACGACAGGGCCCTACGCTGGCGTCGTCCTCTGGTCAGACCGACGCAACACACGCGACCACGACATCTATTCGAAGTTCGGTGCCCATGCGGAAGGCACGATCTACACGCCGTCCAGTCAGGTCGAATTCGAGAACGACGTCGTCTGGGAGGCGGACTGTATTCGTCTGGTGGTCGACCGTCTCGAACTCGACAATCGCTCGAAATACGCTTCGACCAACACGAAGAAGAATTGTCGAAACAATATTTTCAGCACGTCTTCGCGTCTGGTGCGCTGAGGGACAAAGGTGGCGGTGATGCCAGCGCTCAGCACCCACCTTGGCTCCGCGATCTGACCGGAGGCCGTAAAGACTGCTGACCGTGCAAGCCTCTGGCGTGCGCCTGCGGTAGAGGAGCCGACGTCACGATCGAGATCGTCAGGTGGCGTCCTGCAGGGCAGTTGGTAAGAGGTGCGTGCTGGCGTTCAGCGCTTCCATGGCGACGATCTTGCCGTCCGCGCCGAAGTCGAGGCCGCCGCCGGCTGCGACCTCCTCGCTTTCCAGAATTGTGTCCGCAGAGAAGCGGATACAGGCGGCACCGCTCTCCAGGTCGTCATGGACGGTCGGGCTCATGGTCGGCGCGCTTTCCGGTCGCAGGCCATCCGTGACGATACGGATTTCTTCACCGGTTTCCACCATCGCCACACGCTAACGCGGGTGGCGTTATGCGGGATGTCCGGGAAGCGCCGTTCCAGATCGGGTCACTTCGGGGCAATCGCCACCCCGTCGGGTCGGCGCACCGTGGCTTCGATCCATGCGGGATGGAGATCAAGCCCGCCGATGGCGCGCCTCGCATGCGTCGTGAAGACGAAGAGCTTCACGCCCCCGGTCAGCTGTCCATCTTCAGCGCCGCGATGAACGCTTCCTGCGGGATGTCCACCTTGCCGAACTGGCGCATGCGCTTCTTGCCCTCCTTCTGCTTGTCGAGAAGCTTGCGCTTGCGCGAGGCGTCGCCGCCGTAGCATTTGGCGGTCACGTCCTTGCGCAGCGCCGAGATCGTCTCGCGCGCCACGACCTTGCCGCCGATCGCCGCCTGGATCGGGATCTTGAAGAGGTGGTTGGGGATCAGCTCCTTGAGCTTCTCGCACATGGCGCGCCCACGCCGCTCGGCCTGCGCCCGGTGGACCAGCATCGACAGCGCGTCCACCGCCTCGCCGTTGACGAGGACGGAGAGCTTGACGAGATCGCCCTCGCGGTAGTCGGCGAGCGAATAGTCGAAGGAGGCGTAGCCCTTCGAGATCGACTTCAAGCGGTCGTAGAAGTCGAAGACCACCTCGTTCAGCGGCAGCTCGTAGGTCACCATCGCGCGCTTGCCGACATAGGAGAGGTCGACCTGCACGCCGCGCCGCTCCTGGCAGAGGGTCAGGATGTTGCCGAGATAGTCGTCGGGGGTCAGGATCGTCGCCTTGATCCACGGCTCCCAGATCGCCTCGATCTTCATGACGTCGGGCATGTCGGCGGGATTGTGCAGCGGGATCGTGGTGCCGTCGGTGAGCTTGATGTCGTAGACGACCGATGGCGCGGTGGCGATGAGATCGAGATCGAACTCGCGGCTGAGGCGCTCCTGGATGATCTCCAGATGCAGAAGGCCGAGGAAGCCGCAGCGGAAGCCGAAGCCGAGCGCGGCCGAGCTTTCCATCTCGAAGGAGAAGCTGGCATCGTTGAGGCGAAGGCGCCCCATCGCGGCGCGCAGGTCGTCGAAGCTCGCCGCATCCACCGGGAAGAGGCCGCAGAAGACCACGGGCTGCGCCGGCTTGAAGCCCGGCAGCATGGTGGCGGTCTGGCGCTTGTCTTCGGTGATCGTGTCGCCGACGCGGGTGTCCGCCACCTCCTTGATGCCGGCGGTGATGAAGCCGAGTTCGCCGGGGCCGAGCTCGTCCATCGTCACCATCTTCGGCGTGAAGACGCCGACGCGGTCGACCGGGTACTTGGCGTCGGTGCCCATCATGCGGATGGTCTGGCCGCGCTTCAATTCGCCGTCGATGACGCGCACGAGCACGACGACGCCGAGATAGGCGTCGTACCAGCTGTCGACCAGCATCGCCTTGAGGGGGGCCGAACGGTCGCCGGTCTTGGGCGGCGGCAGGCGGGTGACGATGGCCTCCAGCACCTCGCCGATGCCGATGCCGGATTTGGCGGAGATCATCACGGCTTCGGATGCATCGATGCCGATCACCTCCTCGATCTGCGCCTTCACCTTGTCGGGCTCGGCGGCGGGCAGGTCGATCTTGTTGAGGACGGGCACGATCTCGAGATTGTTGTCGAGCGCCAGATAGACGTTGGCGAGCGTCTGCGCCTCCACGCCCTGCGCGGCGTCCACCACGAGGAGCGCGCCCTCGCAAGCCGAGAGCGAGCGCGACACCTCGTAGGCGAAGTCGACATGGCCGGGCGTGTCGATAAGGTTGAGGACGTAGGTCTCGCCATCCTTGGCCACATAGTGCAGGCGCACCGTCTGCGCCTTAATGGTGATGCCGCGCTCTCGCTCGATATCCATGGAGTCGAGCACCTGCTCCTTCATCTCGCGCACCTCCAGCCCGCCCGTGGACTGGATCAGGCGGTCGGCGAGGGTGGACTTCCCGTGGTCGATATGGGCGACGATGGAGAAGTTGCGGATGTGGTCGAGGGGCGTCTGGCTCATGCACCGCATATAAGCAATTGCGAGAAAAACGGGAACCGGTTTTGCGAAGGGTTCCAGCGGGAAACGCAGCGGCTTCGCGCGGCGGCGCTCAAGGGGCGCGCAGCATCACGATCTCGGCCGGCGTCAGCGGGCGCACGGTTCCCTTTGCGAGATCGCCGAGGGCGAGCGGCCCGACGGCGACGCGCACGAGGCGCAGCGTTTCGATGTCGAGGGCGGCGAGCACCCGTCGGATCTGCCGGTTGCGGCCCTCGTCGAGGACGACCTCCAGCCAGGAGGTGCGCCCGCCCTCGCGAAGGAGGCGCGCGCGCTTGAGCGCCAGATGCTCGCCGCGATCCTCGATGCCCGCCTCCATGCGCGCCAGCAGCGCGGCGTCCACCCGGCGGTCGACCTGCACGTGGTAGGTCTTGCCAAGATGGCGGGCGGGGTCGGTCAGCGCGTCGGCGAAGGCGGTGTCGTTGGTGAAGAGGAGGAGGCCCTCGCTCGCCTTGTCGAGGCGCCCGACCGGCGCGATGTGGGGAAGGTCCAGCCCGGCGAGACATGAAAAGACGGTGGGGCGCCCCTGCGGATCGTGCCGCGTGGTGACGAGACCGCGCGGCTTGTTCAGCATGAGATGGATCGCCGCGCGGGCTTTGAGCGGCGCGCCGTCGACGGCGAGCCGCATGCGGGCGGGGTCGGTGCGGTGCTCGGGATCGAGGATCACGCGCCCGTCCACCGTGACGCGGCCCGCGCGCACCAGCGCTTCGCCTTGCATGCGCGAACAATAGCCGAGCTTGGACAGGACGCGCGCCAGCCCGTGGCCCGCAGGCGGCTCGCGGCCGGTGGCGGCGGAGCGGGAGGGCGCGGCTTTGAACGGCTTGCCGGACGGGGGCGGGCGACGCTCGCGTGTCATCGCCGCTCGTCGCGCAGAAGCCGGGGCGTCGTCAAGCGCCCCGGCTTTGCAGCTTTGAAGGTGCGAAACCTCAGGCGGCGTCGACGTAATAGGCGATGCCTTCGTACTGGAAGGTCGGGTTGTTGCCGAAGACCGAGGCGAGTTCGCTCTGGTTGGCGGTGTAGAAATGGACGCCGGAGGCCGAATTGTAGAAGCGGTAGAGCGCCTCGTGCGTGCCGCCGCCATCGGTGGCGGAGGCCTCATAGGCCTCGCCCTCGTAGCGGTAGTTGCGCAGCGTCGCGATCACCTGATCGCGCTCGGCGACGCTGGCGGTGTAAAAATGCGTGCCGGTGTCGGTGTTGTAGAAGCGGAAGACGTCGACCGAGGTCGCGCTGTCGTCGGCCGTGGTGTCGTAGGAATTGCCCTCGTAGCGATACTGCGGCAGCGTCGCGCCGACGAAGTCGCGCTCGGCCACCGAGCTCGTGTAGAAATGCGTGCCGCTGGCCGTGTTGTAGAAGCGGAACACGTCGCTCGAGCCCGATCCCACGACCTCCGTGTCGGCGGTCGTGTCGCGCGGATTGGCGCCGTAGATCTCCTGGATCGAGGCGATGTCGGTGCTCGTGGGGCCGCGCTGGTCGTTGAGATAGGGGTACATCAGCGAGGACGGGTCGTCGCTGTGGCCGAGGCCGAGCAGGTGGCCGATCTCATGGACCGCGACGGCGAACAGGTTGTAGCCGTAGGAGGCCGGGTTCTGCGAGAAGTCCCAGGTCTCGGCCGTGTCGAAGGTGACCTGGCCGTCGACCATCTCCTGGCCGGTGCTGCGATTGTAATAGTACCAGTTGGCCTGTCCGAGCGTCCCGTTCGCACCGTCGAACCCGCCGAGGCTCATCACGATGTCGGTGTCGCTGCGGTCGGCGAGCTGCGTGAAGTCGATCCGGGCCAGACTCTCCCACAAGCCGAAGGCCTTTTGGATCGCACCCTCGAACAGCCCCGTCGGCAACGAGTTGGCGCCGGTGACCGCCGCGTCGAAGGACGAGTCGAAACTCCACGTTACGGAACCGGCTGCCGTTCCGAACGTCGCGTTGCCCCACTTCGAGCCGTTGTAATTGATCGCCATTCGCTTCCGCCAAACCACTTTTGATGGCGGCTCTTAACACGGCATGGTTGCCGAGGGGTTACGGACCGGCCATCACAATTTGTTGGAAAGGGACCCTGACGGTTTACCAAAGGCTCGATGAGACCACTGCGACACGAGCGCAGGTTGCGACGCGCGGTCCCTGTGAAGTGCCGGGATCGGACTTCAGGGCGTCCCAGTCGGACCGCCGTCGCGCGTCTCCGCCAGCGCCATCAGCCGCTCCATCCGGGCGGCGAACGCCTTGGGTTTTTCGGCGAGGAGGCGCGACACGGCATCGACGGCGCTGGCGCGTAGCTCGCCCTGGTGCCGCTCGAGGCGCGCCCGAACGGTGGCGAGGTCGGCTGGGGCGCCGAAGGAAGCGGGGTCGGCATCCATCTCGGCGCGCAGCACCGCATAGTCGTGGTCGCGGCCGAGATCCTCGGCGATGCCGTCGGC
Source organism: Aureimonas sp. AU12 (assembly GCF_001463705.1). Classification (GTDB taxonomy): domain Bacteria; phylum Pseudomonadota; class Alphaproteobacteria; order Rhizobiales; family Rhizobiaceae; genus Aureimonas. The sequence goes on from NZ_BBWH01000020.1 coordinate 85,172, forward strand.
GGCCTTTTCGAGCGGCGCGAGGGCCTCGGGCCAGAGCTCGGTGAGGAGCTTCAGGTGCATCGCCAGATACTTGATGCGCTTGCGCAGGTCGTGGAACGCCTCGCTGTCGCCCGACCGCAGCGCGGCGCGCAGATCGCGGCGGGCGCGCGCGTAATTGGCTTGAAGGCCCGCGGTAACGATCGCCCGGCGCCGCTTGGCGCCGCGCTTGACGACGAAGCCGTCGAGCCGGACGCGGCCCTCCTGCAGGGCGTCGATCGTGGCGGCCACGGGCGCATCGGGGTCGCCGAGCGCCTCGGCAGCGGCCTCGCGCTTCAGTTCTAGCGCGGTGCGCACCACGGCGAACGCATCGGTCTCGGCCTCGCCGGCAAAACGCCGCTCCAGCCCGTCGAGCGCCTCGATCAGGGCGGTGCGGTCGCGCGTGCCCGACAGGGCGTGGGCGATGTCGCGGTAGCGCGCGGTCTCGGTGGCAGCAAAGCCGGCATGGCCGGGGCGCGCGAGGATCAGCAGCCCGCGCAGCTTCTTGAAGCGCTTGCGCGCGTCGTGGATCGCTTCGTGCCGGTCGCCATCGCGATCCGACAGCTCCGCAATGGCCTTGTCGATCTGCTCGCGGGCGATGCGCCGGATGTCGGCGTCGAGGGCGGTGCGGGACTGGATGCGATAGGCCATGGATCTCGTTGGTCGTGTCAAGCATGCACGGGGTGCGCCCGCCCGCTGCGTCATCGTGTTCCATCTATCGCCCGATCGCGCAATGTCACGGTGCGGCCGCATCGAGAGAAGCGCGGCGGCCGTACGCGGATCGGCAAGGCGTTGCCGGCAGCGGCGAAGCGTCGCCGATCTCGCGCCCCATGCGCCATCGAAAATGCGGGCGGGCGGACCAGATAGTGCCGATCGACGATCACGGACGGTTGATGACGCATGGACGACCTTTCTGCTGCATCGGCGGACCTCGAGGCCCGGACGCCGCAAGGCCGGCTCGACGCCTTTCGCGAGGCGACCGGCGCGGGTCTGGCCGGCACGCGTCTCGACCTCAGCCGCCTCGATCTGCGCGCCGAGACACTGCAGGCGCTGGCCGGTGACGGGGCGCAGGCCGCCAGCTGGTGGAATGCCGGCCGCGAGGGGATCGACCTGTCGAACCTGGCGCTGGGGGCAGCCATCATCGGCAGGGCGGACCTGACACGCGCGGACCTGTCGCGCAGCACCCTCGCCGAGGCGAAGGGGCGCTCGGTGCGGCTCGACGCCTCGCTCATCGAAGAGACGGATTTCTCGCGCGCCGATCTCTCGGGTGCCTCCTTCGCCAAGGCGCAGGGCGGGCAGGCGGCGTTTCGCGAGGCGATGCTGGAGGATGCCTCCTTTGCCGGTGCGACCCTGCGCTTCGCCGATTTCGGCAAGGCGCTGCTCGACGGCGCCAGCTTCGAGGGCGCCGACCTCTGGGGGGCCAGCTTCGAGGGGGCCGATGCCGACCAGACGCTGTTTCGCGGCGCCCGCCTCGACGAGGCTCGCCTCGTCGACGTCAACCTGACCCATGCCGACTTCAGCGGCGCGAGCCTGAAGCTCGCGCGCCTCACCGGTTCGCGCCTTCGCGGCGCGACCTTCGCCGGGGCTCGGCTCGACGGGGCCGATCTCTCGGGCGCCGACCTTTCGGGCACCACGCTGACGCGGCTGAATCTCGCCTCCTGCCAGTTGCGCCATGCGCGCTTCGCCGGCGCCTGGATCGAGGGCACGCGGATGCGCATGGAGCAGATCGGCGGGGCCGTGGGCGAAGAGGTCGCCGGCGAGTTCGAGGCGGCGCAGGCCAGCTATCTGGCGCTGGAAGCCAACTTCACCAGCATCGGCGCCAAGGACGAGGCGAGCTGGGCCTACAAAAGCGGCCGACGCATGGGCCGCTCGGCGGCCGGCGCCAAGGCAAGAACCGCGCTGCGCGCCCGCCAGCCCCGCGCCTTCGTCGGCGCCTTCTACCGCTGGAGCGCCGACCGGTTCGTGGAATGGCTCTGCGACTACGGCGAGAGCCTGTCGCGGATCCTGCGCGCCTTCGCCATCCTCATGGCGGTCTTCGCCGTGCTCTACGGGATCAGCGCCGGCCTTGTGCCGGAGGGCGCCAGCGAGGGCAGCCGCAACGCGCTGGATCTCGCCAGCTACAGCGCGCTCAACATGATGACTGCCAACCCGCCGGAGATCGGTCTCGCGCCGGTGGGCCGCTTCACCAACTTCCTCGTCGGGTTGCAGGGCGCCGTCGGCATCGTTCTGATGGGCCTCTTCGGCTACGTGCTCGGCAACCGCATCCGCCGCTAGGCGTCGTCGTCCGGCACGAGGCCGGACAGGGCCATGGCGGCGTTGGTGAAGCGCGGGTCGTGCGTGACCTCCGGGCCGATCCAGGACGGAAGCAACACCGCGTGGTCGGCGGTGGGCAGCTCGATCTCGGCCAGCACCAGAGGGGCGAGGGCCCCGGCGAAGACGTCCACCTCGATCGTCAGCTCACCGAGCGGCACGAGATGCCGCCGCTTCTCGACCACGGTGCCCAGATGCGAAGCTTCGAGGGCGTCGGCATCGGTGTCGGGAATGTCGTACTCGAACTCGCCGCGCGACAGGCCGGCACCGGTCTTCACCGTCAGCACCGCCGGGCGGCCCTCGCGGCGGCGGACCCGGATGCTGACGCCCTCGCGCACCGCCAGATAGAACTGCCGGATTGCGGTACCGTCATCCGCGTCCTCGCGCCAGGATGGGTTCGTCACGAGAAACTTGCGTTCGATCTCTTCGGCCATGGCGCAACTGTGGGTCGGCGTCGGGCCTTGCGTCAAGGCAGCGTGCCACCGCCGCTCGGAGCCGTTTGCCGGGCCTTAACCCTTGTCGGGCAGGATTGCCGGCGGGCCGGTGCGGCTTTGGCGGCCGGCGTCCCGATCGCCGGACCCCGAGCCCTGGGCGTGTGGAGACCCGGCGATGATCGCGAACCTGCAGACCCTGCGCGGGATCGCGGCATTTCTGGTGGTGCTGTTCCACGTGACCGACAGCGCCGGGCGCCTCGGGGCCGATGCGGTGCTGCCGGCCTTTCCGGCGGGCGCGGGCGGCGTCGATCTCTTCTTCGTCATCTCCGGCTTCATCATCTGGACCACGACGCGTGGGATCCGGGCGCCGACGCCGGGCGGCTTTCTCCTGCGCCGTCTCGTGCGGGTGGTGCCGCTCTACTGGCTGCTGACGCTTCTCCTCGCCAATGTCGCGATCCTGCGCCCCGACCTTCTCGGCGCCACCGTGATCGAGCTTCGCCACTTCCTCGCCTCGCTCGTCTTCCTGCCCTGGCCGCACCCGACCTTCGGCCTCTACAACCCGTTTCTCGTGGTGGGCTGGACGTTGAACTACGAGATGGCCTTCTACGGCCTCTTCGCGCTCGTTCTCCTCCTGCCGGAGCGGCGGCATCTCGGGGCGGCGATCGTCGCGCTCGTCGCGCTGGTCGTGACCGGCCGTCTGGTGCGCCCGGAGGGCATCGCCGGCTTCTACAGCGATCCGATCGTGCTCGAATTCGCGCTGGGTCTGGCGGTCGGCGGGTTCTACACGGCCGGTGCCCGGATCGGCGCGGGGGCCAGCGCGGCGGCGGCGCTCTGCGGGGCGGCGCTCCTGCTTCTCGGGCCGCTTCTCGGCCCGCCGGAGGCGCGGGTGCTGACGGCCGGGCTGCCGGCGGCGATGCTCGTGGCGGGCGCGGTGTTCTTCGAGCGGGCGCGCGGACCGCTGCGGATACCCGGCCTCGCCCGGCTCGGCGACGCCTCCTATTCGCTGTATCTCACGCATCTGTTGACGCTGCCGCTGGTGCAGATCGTCTGGCGCAAGACCATGCCGGCGGCTGCGGGCGCGTCTGCGTTCGGGTTCGTCGCGGCGGCGGTGATCGCCTGCATCGGCGTCGCCATCCTCTGCCACAGGCTAGCGGAACGCCCGCTCGCCGCGTTGCTGCGCCCGCGCCGGGCGCGCGTGTCACAGAGGGCGGGCGTCGCGGCCTGAGGCTCAGTCCTCCTCGACGAAGACGGCCTTGCGCTTGCGCCGTATGCTCGGAAGCGCGGCGGCGATGACGGCGGCCAGACCCAGCGCCAGCAGCGTCGCCGAGATCGGACGCGTGACGAAGATCGACGGATCGCCGCGCGAGATGATCATGGCGCGGCGCAGGTGCTCTTCCAGCAGCGGCCCGAGCACGAAGCCGAGCAGCAGCGGCGCCGGCTCGCAGCCGAGACGGATGAGCACGTAGCCGAGCACGCCGAAGACGCCGATCGCGTAGACGTCGAACGGATTGTTGTTGATCGAGTAGCAGCCGATCGCGGCGAAGAGCACGATGGCGGGAAACAGCACCCGGTAGGGGATGGTCAGCATCTTCACCCAGAGCCCGATGAGCGGCAGGTTGAGGATGACGAGGAGGACGTTGCCGATCCACATCGAGGCGATGATGCCCCAGAAGAGGGCGGGCTGCGTGTTGATGACGTTCGGCCCCGGCGTGATGCCCTGCAGGATGAAGGCGCCGACGATGAGCGCCATCACCGGATGGGCGGGGATGCCGAGGGTGAGCAGCGGGATGAAGGAGGTCTGCGCCGCCGCGTTGTTGGCGCTTTCCGGCCCCGCGACGCCCTCGATGGCCCCATGGCCGAACTCTTGCGGGTTCTTCGAGAGGTTCTTCTCCAGCGAGTAGGAGGCGAAGGACGAGAGGACGTGGCCGCCGCCCGGCAGGACGCCGAGGATCGAGCCGAGGATCGTGCCGCGCACCACGGGCGCGGCGATGCGCTTGAAGTCTTCCTTCGTGAGCCAGAGGTTGGTGACCTTCTTCACCATGACCTCGCGGTCGTTCTCGTTCTCGAGATTGCGGAAGATCTCGGCGACGCCGAAGACGCCCACCGCGATCGAGACGAAGTTGATGCCCTGGTAGAGCTCCAGCCGGTCGAAGGTGAAGCGCGGCGTGCCGGTGTAGATGTCCTGGCCGACCGTGCCGAGCAGCAGGCCGAGGCAGATCATCGCCAGAGCCTTCGCCACCGAGCCGTGGGCGAGCGAGATCGAGACGAGGAGGCCGAGCACGATGAGGGCGAAATATTCGGGCGCGCCGAACTGCAGCGCGACGCGGGCAAGCGGGGGCGCGGCGACCGCGAGCAGCATCGTCGCCACCGACCCGGCGAAGAAGGAGCCGAGCGCGGCGGTGGCGAGCGCCGGTCCGGCGCGGCCCTTGCGCGCCATCTGGTAGCCGTCGATCGCGGTGACGGCGGAGGAGGATTCGCCGGGCAGGTTGATCAGGATGGCGGTGGTGGAGCCGCCGTACTGCGCGCCGTAATAGATGCCCGAGAGCATGATGAGAGAGGTGACGGGCGCGAAGGTGAAGGTGATCGGCAGCAGCATGGCGATCGTCGCGGTCGGGCCGATACCGGGCAGGACGCCGACGAGCGTGCCGAGCAGCACGCCGACGAAGCACCAGAAGAGGTTCGTCACCGTGAAGGCAGTCTCGAAGCCGAGGGCGAGATTGGAGAGGAGATCCATCGGAGCCGCCCGTCAGAAGGAGAAGAGGGAGCCGAAGGTCGGCAGCGAGACGTTCAGCCCGACCTTGAAGATCAGCCAGCAGAGCGCCGCCAGACACAGCGCGATGGCGAGCGCGGCCAGCGGCGAGTTCTTCGCCGAGGCGAGCGCCACCATGAAGGTGCAGACGACGACCACGGGCACGAGGCCGAGCGCGGTGCCGAACTCGCCGAAGACGGCGAGCGCGGCGCAGACCAGCACGAGGCCCTTCCAGGCGATTGGCGAGGGGGTGATCGTCTCGTGGCGCTTGAGGCTGGTGACGAGCACGACCGCGCCGAAGACCGCGAGCAGCACCGCGAGGAAGAGCGGCATGAAGCCCGGTCCCATCCGCAGCGCCGAGCCGAGCGGATAGGTGGACGCCTCCAGCCCGAAGGCGATCGCGATGGCGATGAAGATCGCCCCCGCGATCACGTCGCGCCGCGAGCGCACGTCGCCGGGCTTGTCCCCGGTGCCGCCGATGGTCTCTCCGGTTCCCTGCATCCCCTGACCCCTCCCAAAGCTCATTCACGCTGCGGATGGCCGACGCCGAGCCGCGGCCCCGCCGGCGGGCGGGGTCGCGGATACGTCGGTTCGCGAGAGCCGCGACGGCGCGAAAAGCCGCGCGGCGTCTGGTTCTTCAGTCGGCGTAGGTGCCGGCGGCCTGGATGATCGGGCGCCAGAGCTCGATCTGCGAGGTCAGTTCCGCGGTGAGTGCGGCCGGCGTCGCCTGATCCATCGGCACCGGCGCGGTGCCGAGTTCGGCGAAGCGCGAGACGACGGTGGCGTTCGCCAGCGCCTTCTGGAGCGCGGCCTCGAGCTTGGCGGTGATCGCCGGGTCGGTGCCGGCCGGGGCATAGAGGCCGTGCCATACGCCGATCTGCAGCTTGTCGAGGCCGACTTCCGTCGTGGTCGGCAGATCCGGCAGCGAGGCGACGCGGGTCGGCGTCGTCACCGCATAGGCCTTCACTTCGCCGGCCTTGATCTGGTTGGTGGTGTTGGTCGTCTGGTCGCAGAGGAGATCGACCTGGCCGCCGATGATGTCGGTCATCGCCGGAGCGGCGCCCTGGTACGGCACGGTGATCATCTGGACGCCGGCCGCTTCCTGCAGCAGCATGCCGCAGAGATGCGAGGCCGAGCCGATGCCGGCATGGGCGTAGGTCGTGTCGGCGCCCTTCTCCTTCAGATAGGCGAGGAGCGCGGCGGCGTCGGCCGGCTCGAAGTCCTTGCGCGCGACGATCGTCATCGGCACGGAGGTGACGAGGCCGATCGGGGCGAAGGCCTTCAGCGGATCGAAGGCGAGGTTGCGGTAGAGGGTCGGCGCGGTGGACATGCCGATATGGTGGAGGAGCAGCGTGTAGCCATCGGGCTTGGCGTTCGCCACCTGGCCCGCGCCGAGCGTGCCGCCGGCACCGCCGACATTCTGCACGAGCACCTGCTGGCCCAGTTCGGTGGACATGACCTGCGCCACGAGGCGCGCCACCGTGTCGGTCGGGCCGCCCGCGGAGAAGGGCACCACCATCGTGATCGGCTGCGTCGGGTAGTCGGCCTGTGCGAGGGCGGGCGAGGCGAGCGCCGCGAGGGCGCCCAGCGAGGCCAGGAGCCCCTTCAGGATGTTCGACATGGTTCCTCCCAGAAATGTCGGCGCCCACAAGACACGGGCCGTGCGGCTTTTGCATAGCATCGCGAGAGGCTTGTCCAGCCTGTGGCAGCAGATGGGCCGATCTAAATTTTTAAGGCGAGGTAACTCGCTCCTTGTCTGACTTTTGATCGGCGGATGCGCGAAAACTGTTCTGACGCGATATTGTACACGGCGGGGACCGGCTGACCGGAACATCGGCACAGGTCAGATCTTCGAGCAGAAGCTTATTGCATCGCGATATCACGAAGACGTGTATACATGGTCGCCGATGGGACGCAGCGCGAAGGGCCTTGGGCGGTGGCCGAAAAAGGCGCGGCGGTGGTACCGGCTCAGCCCGCGATGCGTCGCTCGTGTTCGATCAGCCAGCGCTTTCGCCAGAGACCGCCGCCATAGCCGGTCAGCGCGCCATCGACCCCGATCACCCGGTGGCAGGGCACGAGGATGGCGATCGGGTTGGCGCCGTTGGCGCGGGCGACGGCCCGCACCGCCTCGGGTCGGCCGATGGCAATGGCGACCTCGCGGTAGGAGCGCGTTCGCCCTGCCGGGATGGCGCGCAGCGCCTGCCAGACCTCGCGCGTGAAGGGGGTGCCCTCGGCGGCCAGCGCGACGCGGAACGGATCGGCCTCGCCGGCGAAGTAGAGGGCGAGTTCCGCCTCCACCGCGTCGATCGGGGCGGCGCGGCCGAAGCCGATGGCCGACCGCGTTCCACGGCGAAGGCGCAGCAGCTCGCCCGGCAGCGCCTTGCGATCGAGAAATTCGAGGAGATGCAGGGCGTGGCGGTCGGCGACCGCGAGCATGGCGCCGAGCGGGGTCTCGATCCAGTCGGCCTTCAGGAGATCGCGTCCGCGAAGCTTCGCCGGATTGTCCTCGACGAGCCGCGCGACGGCCTCGCGAAAGCCGCTGCCCGAATCGTATCCCGCCTCCATCTGCGCCTCGATGACGCTGGCGCCCTCCGTCAGCCGGTCGATCCCGAGCCCGGTGCGGCGCAGGCGCGCAAGGTCCAGAAAGGTCATCCCGACATGGCGCTTGAAGGCGCGGCGCACGGTGGAGGGGTCGAGGCCCATCACGGCAAGATCCGCCTCGCGCCAGAGCCGGTCCGGCGCTTCGTCGAGCCGCGTCATCAGCGCGTCGACGAGGGGCTCGCGCGCCCGCATCCGGTCGAGCGGGCGGCAGCGCCGGCAGGGGCGGAAGCCCGCTTCGAGGCATGCACTCGCGGTGTCGAAGAAGCGCGTGTTCCGGCGCAGCGGCTTGCGAGCGGGACAGGTGAGGCGGCAGAAGATGCCGGTGGTGACGACGCCGACGAAGGCATGGCCGTCGAAGGCGGGATCGCGCGCCAGGAGCGCGGCGTAGAGGGTGTCGGGATCGGGCAGGACGCTCAGCATGGCTCGCAGTCTAGCGCGGGATCGCGCGGTGCGCCGCCAGGAACCGGGCGTTGATTTTTTGGGCGGCGTTTGCTGCGGCACGGATGCGCTGGCCTTGCGCACGAGCCCCGGTCTCGAACCCCGGCATGGTCTTTGCCTTCGGGCCGGGGCGCTCGTTCGCGCCCTTCCCGACACGCTCTGTCGAGGAGACTCCATGCGGAACCGCGCGATCTCGGCGCAACGGTTTTCATGGCCAGTGAGCCGCAAGGCGGCGTCAGAGTTCATCTGCCGCCGGGCATCACGTGGCAGGGCGCTGAGATCGAGGTGGTGCGGTGTGATGGTCTTGCCGAGTCGCCAAGCGGGTGTCGAAGCCCCTGGCGCCGAGCGGTTCCAGGCATTCTCCCCGCCAGAAGATGGGCTGGCCGCAGGTTGGGCTGCAAGGGTTCGTCCGTGACGCGGGAGCGATGCTCGGTAGATGCGGCAAGGCGCGTCGCCTCCGATGCCGATGCCTTCACAGATGCCGGGCAAGGCGCGCGGTCTTGATCGGCTGCATCGAAGAATGATGCGTCCACTCCGGCGCACGCCCCGACGATCCCCGCGATTCACGCCTTCGGATCGGGTGCGGTCAAGCTCGTGAGGGCTGGCCCTTCGAGCGCCGGAAGAGGGATCCAACGGCAAGTTCCTGCGATCACGCGGGCACCCATTCTTGCTGCGATCGGATCGGATCGGATCGGATCGGATCGGATCCGATGCGCCAGCAGCCGAAGGTCCTGCGTGCCAGCGTTTGGGGGTGAGGCGTGATCGACAACTTCGGGCCGTCTCCAGCGCAGCGGAAGGTCAAAGCCGAAGCAGGGCAACGCGAACCCAAGGCCCGACCGAACTCGAACCCTCGGTGATGAGAAATCCAACGCGGGACGATCCCCGATGATCGAAAGCCTGAAACGCAAAAACCCTGCGGCTCGCAAGAGCGCAGGGTCCAGGCGATGACGGGGCCTTATTCAGGCCGGACCGTCAAACGTCGCATCAAAGCTTTGCTGCCAGTACATCCGTGGTCAGCATCGCTCGAGCGAATTTCTTGTATCAAGCCAGACTTGCGGGAGGCTTGCGGGAGGGCCCGAAGGCCCTCGCGGGGCTCAGAGAGCCTTGAGGTTGTCGGCCGACATCTTGCCGGTCTTGCGGTCGGAGACGAGCTCGTAAGAGACCTTCTGGCCGTCCTGCAGGTTGCTCATACCAGCGCGCTCGACGGCGCTAATGTGAACGAAGGCGTCCTGGCCGCCATTGTCCGGAGCGATGAAGCCGAAGCCCTTGTCCGCATTAAACCACTTAACGGTTCCCGTAGCCATGGGATACCTTTCTACATATAATGTTCTATCAGGCTGCAGACTTGCGGCCCGTTGTCATCGAAGTGTCAGGAAGAAACGAGAAGAGCAGGCGCTGGCAATGAAGCAGCGCAGGGCCAAACTGTCCGGCCGTCTATCGACTGTCTCCATATGCTCCCTTCCCGCCGCGGATGCAAGGCGACGCCCGCATTTTTTTGGCCCGCGGCTTCGACCGCCTCCCGCGGATCTGGCGATCGTCCGGGCCGGCGCTTGGACGGATCAGGGTTTGGGAGCGCCCGCCTGCCGGTAGGGATCGGCGGCGGCGAAGGCCTCGATCGCCTCGCAGCGCGCCATGATGCGATCGACCGTCGGAATGCCCTCGACCTTGATGTCGAAGATCTTCGCCACGACGGGAATGCTGGCGAGGCAGATGTCGGCGATCCCGACGCTGTCGCCATGGCAGAAGGCGCCGGTCTCGGCCTCCGAGGCGAGGCGCTGCTCGACGGCCTGGAGGCCCGTGGTGAACCACTGGATCTGCCAGCGCTTCCAGGCGGCATCGTCGAAGCCCGCCTCCTTCGTCAGGTAGCCGCGCACGCGCGGCGTGATCAGCGGGTGGGTGTCGCCGGCCAGCATCGCCGCGATCGAGCGCACCCGCGCCCGGCCGCGCGGATCGGCGGGCAGGAGCGGCGGGGAGGGGGCGATCTCGTCGAGATATTCGAGGATCGCGGTCGACTGCGTCATCGGCGGATGACCGGGCTCGATGAGCGCCGGGATGGCGCCCATCGGGTTGATCTTGAGGAACTCGGGGTCGCGCTGCTCGCCCTTGATGAGGTCGACCGTGTGCTCGGTGGCGGTGAGGCCCTTCAGCGCCAGCGCGACGCGCACCCGGTAGGTCGCGGAGGTCCGCCAGAAGGAATAGAGTTCGAACGTCGGGGTCTCGGTCATGCCAGCGGTCTCCGGTCGTGTCCTGAGACGCCAACTAGCCGGGCCGCGCCCGCCGTCCAGAGGGCGAGGCACCGCGAGAGGGCCGGCCGTCGACCGTTGCGGGATGGCGCGGGGTCTGCGAGCCTCGGGCGCACTCGCTCAAAGCCGGCCGCAACGCCGGACCGCCCCCCGCCTTTGACTTCCAGCCGCCGGTCCGCCCATGCTCGACTTCACCTTCCAGACCGCCCGCTCGCTTCTCTGTGCGCCCGGCGCCTCCGCGCGCATCGGCGAACTCACGGCAAACCTTCACTGCCGGCACGTCCTTCTCGTCTGCGATCCCGGCGTTCTGGGGGCCGGCCTGCCGGATCGAGCGCTGGCGGGGCTGGCGGCGGCCGGCATCGCGGTGACGGGTTTCACCGACGTGCGCGCCGACCCGCCGGAAGAGATCGTCGAGGCCGGCGTCGCGGCGGCCCGCGCGGCGGGGGTCGACGGGATCGTCGGGCTCGGCGGCGGCTCCTCGCTCGACGTCGCCAAGCTCGTCGCGCTGCTGGCGCCGGGGACCGAGCGGCTGGACGACATCTACGGCGTCGGGCTCGCCAAGGGGCCGCGCCTGCCGCTGATCCTGGCGCCCACCACCGCCGGCACGGGATCGGAGGTGACGCCGATCGCCATCGTCACCACGCGCTCGGGAGAGAAGCGCGGCGTCGTCTCGCCCCCGCTGCTGCCGGACTGGGCGGTCCTCGACGCCGACCTGACGCTGAAGCTGCCGCCGCACGTCAGCGCCGCGACGGGCATCGACGCGATGGTGCACGCGGTCGAGGCGATCACCTCGAAGCGGCTGCGCAACCCGGTCTCGGATGCGCTGGCGCGCGAGGCGCTGCGGCTGATCGGCGCCAACATCCGCACGGTCTGCCGCGACGGAGCGAACCGCTGGGCGCGCGAGGCGATGCTGCTCGGCTCGGCGCTGGCGGGCATGGCCTTCGCCAACGCGCCGGTCGCGGCCGTCCATGCGCTGGCCTACCCCGTCGGTGCGCGCTTCCACGTGCCGCACGGCCTGTCGAACGCCATGGTGCTGCCGGGCGTCCTCGCCTTCAACGCGCCCGCCGCCGCCGCCGACTATGCGGACATCGCGCAGATCCTCTTTCCCGAACATCCCGGCCGGTCGCTCGGTGAGAGCTTCGCGGCGCTCGCCGCCGAGATCGGGCTCGACATTCGCCTTCGCAGCGCCGGGATCACGGAGGCCGACCTGCCGGCCCTCGCCGAGGACGCCATGCGCCAGACGCGGCTCCTCGTGAACAATCCGCGAGAGATGAGCGAGGCCGACGCGCTCGCCATCTACCGCGCGGCGCTCTGAACCTAGTGACGATCCCGCTGCCGGCTCAGGCGATACCGTCGCGAAGGCGCACGAAATAGTCGTCGTTGCCGACCTGGCCGCCCTTCAGGGCGATTTCCAGCCCGTCGAAGGCGGGGGTGTCGCTGTGGGCGAGCGAGACGGGCGAGCCGGGCGTCTCGGCCAGCGGAAAGCGCGGCGTCAGGGCGTGGACGTCGAGCTGGCGCAGGGCGTGGCTCGACGTGTCGCCGCCGGCGATCACCGCGCGGGTGAGCCCGGCTTCGGCGACCAGCCGCGCCTGGAGGCGGCCGAGGCCGCGCCCGATCGCGTGGCGGGCGCCGTCCTGGCCCGCGATCTCCTCGCCCAGATCGCTCGCCGGACCCATCGCGGTGTGGACGACGAGCGAGCGCCCGGCGGCGAGGCGCGCCAGGGCGTCCGTCGTCAGCGCGGCGATCGCGGCCTCGTCGCCGGCAACGAAGGCGCGGGGGTCGAACGGAACGGCGTCGAAGCCGGCGCTCGCGGCATGGTGGATCTGGCGCTCGGTGGTCGGCGAGCAGCTGCCCGAGACCACCGCGAGCCGCGCCACCGGCGGCAGGGGCGCGAACTCCGCGGTGCCCGAGATCAGCCCGTCCGCCGTCCAGGTCTCGGCCAGCGCGTATTCGACGCCCGACGAGCCGACCGCGAAGCGGCAGCCGGCCTCGATCAGGCGTTGCAGCTGGCGCCCGGCGGCGCGCTGCGTGCGCGCGTCGAGGACGTCGAGAAGGATCGCGCCGGGGTTTTGCGCCAGCGCGGCGTCGACCGCCCCGTCGGCGGCGCCTTCGCCGAGCGCCAGATGATCGACGAGCGCGACCGGGAGGTCGCTCTGGCGGGCGAGGTGACGGCGCAGATCCGCTTCGTCCATCGGCGTCACCGGATGCCGGCTCATCACCGGGTGCCTATCGATGCGGAAGACCTCGCCCCGGAAGGCGGCGAAGAGTTCGCCGAAGGCGGTGTAGCGCTTCAACTGCGGTGCGCCGACGACGATCGGCACGGGGCGACCACCGAAGGCGGTGCGGCCGAGCTCGATGGCGCGCCCGATATTGCCGAAGGTGGGCGAGGAATCGAAGGTCGAGCAGACCTTGTAATGGCTGATCCCGGCGCCCTGTGCCGCCAGCCATGCGAAGGCGGGGGCCAGATGCCGGTCCATCCAGTCCGGCGTCTCGGAGCGGCTAGTGCCGGCGATGCCCAGCGCCCGCACGTCGGGAAAGCGCGCGCGCTGCGCGTCGGTCGGTCGGTCGAGGAAGAGCACGGTCTCGACGCCGCGCAGCGCCAGCGCCTCCATCACGTCGGTCGAGCCGGTGAGATCGTCGCCATAGAAGGTGAGGAGGAGGGGGGTGGACATGGCGGGTTCCATCAGGTGGCCGGCGAGCCGGGCGTGACCGGCGTGCCGCCGAACTTCTTGAGCGAGGCGGCGAGTTCGGGATGCTCGCGGGCGTAGACGGCGAGATCGATGCCGGCGCGCGCGGCCTCCCAGGCCTGTGTGACCGCGCGCACCCCGTCCGCCGGGCCGCCGGGATGGCTGACGACGCCGCCGCCGCACAAATACAGGAGATCGGTCGAGCCGCCGGTGACACGGAAGGTCTCCGGCGCCTGCCCGCCCCACTGGCCCGAGCAGACCACGGGCAGCGGACGATCCTCCGGCTTGAAGAGCGGTTTCCGCAGCGCCTCGAAGGAGCGCACGAAGGAGGCGTCGGGCTCCCAGTATTTCGCGGCGATGCCGTTGATCTGGAACTGGTCGACGCCGAGCAGCCGCCAGATCGTCTCGTAGACCGGGAAGTCGAGGCCGAGGGCGGGATGGCGGGTGAGGATGTCCCAGCCGTTGCGGTGGGCGTGCAGCGCCAGCCCCGAGCGCTTGCGCAGGAAGAGCATGGCGCCCATGCCGATCGAGTTGATGTTGACCACGGCCGCGTTGCCGCCGGCCGCCAGCACCGCGTCGTGGTTGCGCATCATCTCGTCGGGATCGGTGGCCGAGATGCCGAAGGCCATCATCACCTTCTTGCCGGTGCGCTGCTCGTGGTCGAGGATCACGGGCATCACCGCCTTCACGCGGGCCTCGAGGCTCGAATAGGCCGGGCTCATCAGCTTCTCGTCGTCCTTGACGAAATCGACGCCGGCCTCGGCCAGGTCGCGAATCATCGCGGCCGACTGCTCGGGCAGGAGGCCGAGCGCCGGCTTGACGATGGTGCCGATGATCGGCCGGTCGCGCGGCACGCCGCTGAGCGCGAAGGAGCCCTCGATGCCGAATTGCGGGCCGGGATAGCGGGTCGCGAAGGCCGGCGGCAGCTTGAGCCCGACGACGCGGATGCCGGTGAAGCCCTTGATGGCATAGACGCCGTTGATCGCGATCGTCATCAGCGCGGCGAGATCGGTGCCGACGGCGTCGAGGGGATAGGCGATGTCGGCCTCGCCGCGGCGGTAGGGGCCGGGGCGGCCCGCCGCCTCGCGGCCGAAGCCGGGCTCGTCGGTGGTGCCGAGATCGCGCAGGCTCAGAACCCGCGCGGCGACGCGGGCCTTCAGCTCCGGCGTCTCGCCCGGCAGCGCCACGAAGGTGCCGGTGGACTGGTCGCTGGCGATCTTGGTGGCGAGCGCCTCAATCGATCCGGCGGTCTCGATCCGGTAGGTGACGACGATCTCGTCCCGCATCCTATCTGTCCCTTCCCGGCCTGCACGGCCCTATCGAACTGTCCGGCTTGTCTGGTATCGTCATCATACCAAACCGACGCAGAGCGCTTGCGGTCCGCGTCGGGCGGCCCCCTTCGGAGACCCCGACCTCATGAGCGTTCCCGTCGAGCCGATCGTGCGCCGCAAGCTCTCGGCCGAGGTCTTCGTGCGGCTGAAGGCGATGATCACAGGCGGCGACCTGCAGCCGGGCGATGCCATGCCCTCCGAGCGCGAGCTGATGGAGCGCTTCGGCGTCGGCCGGCCGGCGATCCGCGAGGCCATGCAGGCCCTCGCCGGGATCGGGCTTCTGGCGATCTCGCACGGCGAGCGGGCGCGGGTGCTGGCGATGACGCCGCGTTCGCTCTTCGGGCAGGTGGACGCGGCCGCCGAGATCATGCTGCAGACCTCGCCGGCGGCGCTCGGTCATCTGAAGGAGGCCCGCATCTTCTTCGAGCGCGGGCTCGTGGTGCAGGCGGCGGCCAAGGCCGGGCCGGAGGACGTGGCGGCGCTGGAGGAGCTTCTTCTCGTGCAGCGCGCGGCGCTCGGCCAGGCCGAGACCTTCATCGCCGCCGACATGCGCTTCCACCAGCGCATCGCCGCCATTCCCGGCAACCCGATCTTCGAGGCGGTGGCCGAGTCCATGCTCGGCTGGCTCAAGCAGTATCACACGGAGATGCTGATCTGGACCGGCAAGGAGAACCTGACGCTCGTCGAGCACGAGGAGATCGTGGCCGCCATCCGCGCCCGCGACCCGCAGGCGGCGGAGGCCGCGATGGTGCGCCATCTCGAACGCTCGCGGGCGCTCTACGTGCACGCGGGGTAGGACGGTCGAGCCACCGGACGGTCGGATCGGGTCCCGATGAGACGGTGCCGGCATCAGCGGACCAGCCGGGCGACGGCGTAGGGGCCGAGCGCGAGCGTGCCGGAGGCCGGCTGCGACGGCGGCATGGCGCCGGCTGCGGCGATGTCGAAGCGCGCGACGTCGAGCACGCGCAACTCGGCATCCGCCCACGCGTCGCCGAGTTGCGCCGTCTGATCCTCGCCGGTGAGGTTGGCAAGCCAGAGTTCCGTCGTGCCGTCGCCCCGCAGGGCCGCGAACCCGTCGATGCGGCCGGGCTCGCCCGACGTGACGCTGCGGCGCGGGCAACCGGCGAGCGCGGCGAGCGCCTGCGCCACGTGGAACTGCGGCACCACGCCCGTCTCCGAAAGCAGCCCGCGCGGGCCGGCGAAGGCCGCGCCTGTCCAGACCGCGACGTCGCTGGATCCCAACCGCGCGGCGATGCCGACGAGCCAGGCCGCGGCGAAGAGGCCGCGCTGGCGCGGGTCGTCGCCGGCCATGGCGATGCGGCGGCGCCCGGGGTTCGCCATGGTGCGCGAGCCATAGGGGTTCTGGCGCATGCCGATCGTGGTGGGGCCGAGATGGTAGGGTCTGGCGCCCATCAGGGCGCGCGCCGTGCGGGTGATGAAGGGCAGGGCCTCCAGCGTCTGCATCACCGAGAGATCGTCGGCGGCGTGGACGATGGGGCAGGTGGCGTGGGTGACGAAGTCGAGGGCCTCCACCGGCACGCGCTTGCGGTTGAGCTCGGTGAAATAGCTGAACATGCCGCCGCCGAGCGTCACATCGGGAAAGGCGGCGCGGGCGGCATGGTAGACCTCGGCGAGCGGCGGGCAGGCCGGCCAGGCGCTGCCGGGCGGCGTCGACTGGCGGTCCACCGACGGGCCGACGATGACGGCGTCGAGGCGCAGGCCGCTGGCGCGAACGAGCGCGGCGAGGTCGGGCAGCTCGGCGGCGGGGTCACGCAGGCCGGGCACCACGCATTCGAGATGGATCGCGGCTTGCGGCAGCGCCTCGGCGAGGCGCGCGAGGGCGGCGAGTTCGCCCGCGCCGTGGCCGGCCACGGGATCGAAATGGAGGAGGAGGTGCCGGGGCGCGAGGGCGCGCAGATGCGGAAGCGCGGCCAGCGCGGCCTCGACCTCGGCCGGCGCGGTCGCGATGCCGAAGCTTGGCATCGGAGGGGCGGCAGTTTCATCGAGCGAGATTTCGACGGCGGTGCGCCCGCCGGCGTGCGTTGGGGGCTTCGCGCCGGTGGTGGCGGTGGCGCTGGCATGCCCGGTCCCTGTCGCCTTGCTCACCCCCGACACGCCCTCGGTCGGCGCCGTTCCCGCGATCTCCAGCACGATCCGCTGGCGCATCAACTCGCCGGCCGGCAGCGTATAAGGCCAAGGCAGGGCGAGCGGGCGGACATAGGTCTTGTAGGAGGCGTCGGACCAGGCGCGCTGGTCCTCCATCTCGAACGTGTCGCCCTCCATCGTGCAGGTGGCCGTCACGCCCGCCGTCACCTCGTGGGCGATGGCGCGCATGTCCTGGAAGGGCTGCCAGGGTTCGATGAGATCGGGAAAGCGCGCAGGCTCCAGGCTGCCGTCGACATGGGTGACGCTCGCGGGCCGGCCGGCCAGCGCCTCTACGGGATGGAGGATGCAGAAGCCACAGCGGTTGGTCTCGAAGGCGGCGTCGGGCACCGCCTCCACCGCGAAGACGAGGCGAACGGCATCGCCCGACACCTCGGCCATGATTTCGGCGGCAAAGCGCAGCGTCGCGCCGGCCTCAGTGCGGCAGGCCGCGCGGTAGCGCACCGTGAAGCCGGCTTCGGTCTCCTCCACCGCGAGGTCTTCGACATCAGGCGCATGGGTGCCCCAGTCGCGGTCGCGTACGACATAGGCCACCGCGCGCAGCACCTCGATGCCGCGCCAGCGAAGGGTGCGAAGGCCCCCCGCAACGAGGTCCGCGGTGAGTTCGCCCGCTGCGAGACGCCGGCTTTCTGGCGGCGGCTCGGTGGTGCCGGTGAGCTTGAGGCGGGTGGCAGCGTCCATCGGGGTCAGACCTCCGTGGCGGGATCGACGGTGCGCCCGGTGGCGGCGGAGAGATAGGCGGCCTCGACCAGCGCCAGCGTCTTCAGGTTGTCGGCGCCGGACGTATCGGGCGCGGACCCCGCGCGCAGGCACTCGACGAAGTGCCGCTGGATGAGGAGGACGCTTTCCTGGATGTTGTGCCAGGGGCGCGAGGCCCAGGGCAGGAGTTCGGGCGAGACGTCCTCGTGGCGCGTGCCGACGCTCGTGGTGACGCTCAAGCGATAGCCGGGTCCGAGCTTCAGCGAGCCCGCCGCGCCGTCGATCTCGACCAGCGTCTGGGGGAACAGCTCCTCCTCGGCGCGCGTCGCGTAGGAACAGTCGACGACGCTCGTCATCGCGCCCGCATGCGCGAGCAGCATGGTCGCCACGTCCTCGCCGCGGATCGCCGGATTGACGCGGGCCGTGCGCGCGGTGATCGCCGCCGCATCGCCGAAGAGGAAGCGGGCGACGTCGAGCGAGTGGATGCCGAGATCCTCGATGATGAAGCGCTCGCCCTCCGCCAGATAGGGCTGGCCGGAAAAGACGTCGTAGGCCGAGCGGAACGAGACGCGGCCGAAGAAGGGCGCGCCGATATCGCCGGCTTCCAGCACCCGCTTCACCGCGAGGATGGCGCTCTGCCAACGGAAGTTCTCGTGCACCATCAGCGGCACGCCCGCCGCCTCGCAGGCCGCGACCATGGCGCGCGCGTCGGCCATCGTCGGGGCGAAGGGCTTCTGGCAGATCACCGGGATCCCGAGCGAGGCCGCGAGTTCCACGAGCGCCCGGTGGCTCGGCGCGGTGGTGGCGATGTCGACGAAGTCCGGCCGGACCTCGCGCAGCATGGTCTCGGCGTCTGCGTAGCGCGCCGCGATGCCGAACTGTTGGCCCACCGCTGCCAGCCGCGCGGGATCGCGGTCGCAGATCGCCGTGATCGAAGCGCCGGGCAGCTGGGCCCAGGCATGCATCTGGTTCACCGCGAAGAAACCGCAGCCGATGAGGGCGCCGCGAAGGGTCGTCATGCCGTCACTCCGTCGAAAATCGATGTCGCCCGCCGCCTCGGAACCGACCGGGGCGGCGGAAGGGGCGCAGGCCTCAGGTGATGCGCTGGATGGAATCGGCGAGTTCCTTGGGCTCGAAGACGCGCTTCCAGTCGTCCTTCATCAGCGCCGGCTTGCCGAACTCGATCGCCTTGTTGCAGGCGTCGGAGAAGACGCCGGGCGTCTCCTCGAAGATCACGGCGCCGAGCACGTTCATGTGGCCGAGCAGGAAGTCGCGGGCCGCCTCCTTCGGCACGCCGCGCCGGACCACCTCGTCCATCGCCTCGCGCATGACGTCGAGCAGCGAGGCGCAGACCGTTTCCGACAGGCCGGGCTCGAGCAGCGCCATCTGCTCGACGGTGATGCGATGCGAGCGCATCACCGGCGCCCAGATCACCTTTGCGACCTCCTCGCCCAGCGCATAGTGCGCCTCCGGCCCCTGCATCAGCGAGGAGACGATGTGCTGCTTGGCGGCCACGCCGCCGAAGAAGTCGCGCTTGGCGGCCGGGTCGGTCTCGTCGTTGAAGATCGGCGGATGGCAGGGATGGGTGACGAAATAGGTGAGGTCGGGGCGCACCGGTAGGTGGCCGGCGAAGGGCGCGGCGGCGTCGAGCACCACGACGATCGTGCCGGGCTTGAGGTCCTTCTCGATGCCGGCGGCGACCTTGCCGATGAGCGTGTCGGGCACCGCCAGCACCACGACCTCGGCGCCGTCGAGGGCTTGCCCCGCGGGCACGCAGTCGAAGCCGAGACCGGTCTTCAGGCGCTCCTGGCCGGCGGGGCTGAGCTCGACATGCGCCACGTCGAAGCGCGAGCCCTTGAGGTTGGAGGAGAGCCGGTAGCCCATCTTGCCGCCGGCACCGAACAGGGCGATCTTGGTCATGGCTGCTTCTTTCTCTGGAATGCGAAGGCAGGGGTGGAGGACGGAGCGCGACGATCCCCGTCGCGATCGCGCGGGCGACCATTCCGATCGCAATTGCGCAGGCGCCAATTCCGACCGGAATGGCGCGGGTTCAACGACCCAGCGCCGCCTGGCGCTGGAGGGCGATGCGCTGCTGGAGGCGCTGCTGGAACTGGTCGACCACCACGGCCGCGATGATCACGAGGCCCTTGATCACGGTCTGCCAGAAGGACGAGA
This sequence comes from Aureimonas sp. AU12, assembly GCF_001463705.1. Classification (GTDB taxonomy): domain Bacteria; phylum Pseudomonadota; class Alphaproteobacteria; order Rhizobiales; family Rhizobiaceae; genus Aureimonas. The sequence continues at coordinate 105,017 of NZ_BBWH01000020.1, forward strand.
CGCCCATCATCACGAGGCCGTCCGAGAGGATGCCGATGACGAAGGCGCCGATGATGGTGCCCCCGATCCGGCCGCGCCCGCCCGACATCGACGTCCCGCCCAGCACCGCCGCCGCGATGGCGTTGAGCTCGAAGGTCTCGCCGGTGGCGGGATGGGAGGCGACGAGCTGCGAGGCGACGATGAGGCCGACGATCGCGGCGCAGAAGCCAGAGAACATGTAGACGAACATCTTCGTCCGGTTGACCCGGATGCCCGAGAGCGCCGCGGCGCGCTCGTTGCCGCCGACCGCGTAGATGTGGCGCCCGAGCGGGGTGCGGGCGGCGAGATAGGCCGCACCGAGCCCGACCACGATCAGCGCGCAGATCGACACGGGCACGCCGAGAATGGTGCCGGCGCCGATGAGCGGGAAGCTCTGCGTGCCCCATTCGGCCGAGCCGCGAAGGTTCGGGAAGGTGGCGCCGTCCGAAGAGAGGAGGGCGAGGCCCCGCGCGACGTAGAGCGTGCCGAGCGTGGCGATGAAGGGCGCGACGTTGAGCCGGGTGATGAGGAGCCCGTTGACGACCCCGACCAGCACCCCGACGAGCAGCGTGATCGCGACGATCTCGGCGGTGTTGAAGAAGACGGTCTGGCCGATGAAGCCGATCTCGACGCCGTTCAGCACCAGCCAGCCCGCCACCATGCCGCAGAGGCCGACGATGGAGCCGACCGACAGGTCGATGCCGCCAGTGACGATGACGAAGGTCATGCCGATGGCCAGGAAGGCGTTGAGCGCCACGTGCTCGGCCATGATGACGAGATTGGCGGTCGACAGGAAGTTCGGCGCCGCGAAGGAGAAGAAGGCGACCACCGCGATGAGCGCGATGAAGGTGCGCGCCTTCAGGAGGATGAGGGCGGGCGAGACCTCGGGACGGGTGGCGGGGGACGCTGCGGGAGCGAGGGTCATGGGCGGGTCTCCGCGCGGACGGGAAGGGTGGTGCGGGGGGCGTGGCCGGCCGCCGAGAGGGCGACGACATGCTCCTCGGTGGCGTCGGCCCGCGGCAGGTCGCCGGTGACGCAGCCGTTGGACATGACGATGATGCGGTCGGACAGCTCCATCACCTCCTCGAGGTCGGAGGTGACGAAGAGGATGCCGAGGCCCTCGGCGGCCAGCGTGCGCATGACGCGGAAGACCTCGGCCTTGGCGCCGATGTCGATGCCGCGGCTCGGCTCGTCCATCAGGAGCACCTTCGGCCCGGTCATCAGCGCCTTGCCGATGACGATCTTCTGCTGGTTGCCGCCCGAGAGCGAGGAAACGGGGCTCTCCAGCCCCGCGACCTTCACCGCGAGGCGCTTGACGAAGTCGGCGACGGATCGGCGCTCGCGGCCGACGTCGAGATGGAAGAGCGTCGTGAAGCTCTTGAGCGACGACAGGCTCATGTTCTCGGTGACGGAGAGGATCTGCACCAGACCTTCGGCCTTGCGGTCCTCCGGGATCAGCGCGATGCCCTTGGATATGCGCCCATGCACCGTGCGGTCCTTCAGCGCCTGCCCATCCAGCACGACACGGCCGGTGGCGGCGTCCTCGCGGCCCATGATGCAGGAGAGAAGCTCGGTGCGCCCGGCGCCCATCAGCCCGTAGATGCCGACGATCTCGCCGCGCCGAAGCGACAGGGACACGTGGTCCACCGCGAAGCCGCCGGCCTTGCGCGGCAGGGTCATGTCCTCGACGCGCAGCACCTCGGCGCCGAATTCGTGATGGACGGTCTTGGCGAAGTCCTTCGAGGAGGCGCCGATCATGGCGCGCACGATCCAGGGCACGTCGACGTCGGTCATCGCGCGCGAGCCGGTGATGCGCCCGTCGCGAAGGACGGTGATGAAGTCGCCGATGCGCACCAGCTCCTCCAGCCGGTGCGAGATGTAGACGATGGCGACGCCCTGCGCCTTCAACTCGCCGATGACGCGGAAGAGAATGTCGACTTCCGCCGCCGAAAGCGCCGAGGTCGGCTCGTCCATGATGAGGATGCGCGTGTCCTGCGCCAGCGCCTTGGCGATCTCGACGATCTGCTGCTCGCCGATGCGCAGGTCCCCGACGAGCGTATCGGGCGAGTTGACGTGTTCGAGGCGCTTGAGGAGGTCGCGCGCGACGCGGCGCTGGGCCTCCATGTCGATGTCGATCCCGGCGCGCGTCGTCTCGCGGCCGATGAAGATGTTCTCGGCGATCGTCATGTTCGGAAAGAGGTTGAGCTCCTGGAACACGATGCCGATGCCGGCGGCGCGGGCGGCGGCCGTGGAGAGCAGGGCGATCGGCCGGCCGTCGAGGATGACTTCGCCGGTGGTCGGCTGCTCGACGCCGGCGATGATCTTCATCAGCGTCGACTTGCCGGCGCCGTTCTCGCCGACGAGCACGTTGACCGCGCCGCGGCGCACGTCGAAGTCGACGCCCTTCAGCGCCTGCGTGCCCGGATAGACCTTCGTCGCACCGCGCACGGAGAGGACGATGTCGCCGGCGGCCGCCGCGACGTCGGGATGGACGGCCTCGCTCACGCGCCGGCTCCGAGCTTCACCGAGACCGGCGTCAGCAGCACCTTGTCGCCGGCGCCCTTGAGGGTGAAGGCGCCGACCGCCTCGATGGTCTGGCCGGGAAGCGCGTCGCGCGGCAGGTCCTTCAGCGCGGTCTCGAAGGCCTGCGTGTTGAAGGCCTTGGCGACGTCGGCGAACTCGATCTGGTTGGCGTAGCTCGTAAAGGTGACGAAGGGCAGGGCGTCGCGCAGCGACGTGCCCTTGATCACGGGGCCGAGCTGGATCGTCACGTCGCCGGTGCCGTCGCCGTCGGTATCAATGAGCGCGGTCGCGGCGCGCGACTTGGTGTCGGCCGAGACGATCGTGCCGGTGACGCGGGCGAGGAAGTTGAAGGGCGCGCCCTCCTTCACCTCGCGGTAGCCGAACGTCTCGCCCGCGGCCGCGAAGTCGGCCTTAACGGCGTCGCGGATCGCGGCGTAGGGCGCGGCCTTTTCGACGATGTAGGGCACGACCTTGGCGCCGTAGAGCGCGGTGCCCGAGGCCGAGGCGGTGGGAAGGGCCGCGGCCTGCCGGCGGGCCGCGAGCTCAGCCGTGTCGACGAACTTGCAGGCGGGCAGCGCCAGAACGAGCAGCGCGAGCGCCGGGGCGAGGGCGAAGGCGGGGAATCGAAGAGGCTGGGGCATGGCCGGGTCGCTCGATGGGTTGGGTGGGTCGCGCGGGGCATGGGGCGAGCCGGGCGGGGCTGTCGGCCGAGGGGCGGGCAGGGGCCAAAGGTCGGCCCGTCCTTTTCCGCTTCGTCATCCCGGCCCCCGAGCCGGGATCCATGCCCCGGCGCGGGTCGTCCGGGAGCCGACCGGTCGGCACGGATGCCCGTCCTCGACCGGCTTGGACCATGGCGGTGTCCGGGCATGGATCCTGGGTCAAGCCCGGGATGACGACTGGACAGGACGGGGACCAGAACGCTCCCGATCCCGCCTCGCTCAATCCTTCAGCGCGAAGGTCTCGAGCTTGCCGGCGTTGTCGGCGTTGATCAGGATGCAGTCCATCAGCTGCTTCTCCTCGGCGCCGGTCTTGCCGGTGTCGAGATAGGCCTTGGCCTGTTCCACCGCGAGCTGCGCCTGACGGTAGGCGGGCTGCAGGACGGTGGCCTTGATGCCGCCCGCCTTGATGCTGTCGCGCACGTCGTTCGAGCCGTCGAAGCCGACCACGATCACGTCCTTGCGGCCGGCGGCTTCCAGCGCCGCCCAGGCGCCCATCGCCATCGTGTCGTTGCCCGAGATCACGCCCTTGATCTCCGGATTGGCCTGCAGGATCGTCTGCATCTTCTCGAAGGCTTCGGTCTGGCTCCAGTTGGCCGACTGCTTGGCCACGAGCTTCAGGTCCGGATACTGGTCGATCACGTCGTGATAGCCGCCCGAGCGGATGCCGGCATTGGTGTCGGCCTCTCGGCCCACGAGTTCGGCATAGGGGCCGGTCTCGCCCATCAGCTTGACGAACTCCTCGGCGCCGAGCTGGGCGCCCTGGTAGTTGTTCGAGACGATCTGCGACACGGCGATGCCGGTCTCGTTGATCTCGCGGTCGATGAGGAAGGTCGGGATGCCCGCGTCCTTGGCCTTCTGCACGGCGGCGGTGGTGGCGGCCGCGCCCGCATTGTCGAGGACGATCGCCTTGGCGCCGCGCGCGATGGCGGTGTCGAACATCTGGCTCTGCTTGTTGGCGTCGTCGTCGTGGACGAGGATCAGCGTCTCGAAGCCGAGTTCCTTGGCCTTCGCGGCCGCGCCTTCCGACTCCGCCTTGAAGAACGGATTGTCGTGGCTCGGCGTCATGATCGCCATCAGGTCGGCGGCCGAGGCCCCGAGCGGAGCGGCGCAGGCGAGAATGGCGGCGCTGGCCGCCGAGAGCAGGAAAGTCTTGAGCACGGAGGTCCTCCCGGATCGCTTCGGCCGGGGACGCCAGATCGGCCGGTTCTCGGCGCGAACGGACGGCCTCCCGGCCCTGATGACGCGGGCCGCCTCCCAGCGATGCCCCGCCCCATCTCTATTCCTCAAGCTCGTGAACTCGTCAACTGGTATCATGAGTTTGCTTCGGTGCGATCGTGAGGGATGATGACGCATACCCGCGACCTTCGGGTGCCGACGGGATCGTGGCGCCGTGTTGCTTGCGATCGGCTCCACCACCGGCGGATGCCGGGTGGCGCCGACCACAACTGCGGGTTCGACTGCGACGACGCGGTCGGGCTCGCCGCGTGTACGGGGGATCAGCGGCGAGCGCTGACGTCCCGTGATCTCGAGCCGGGAGCCTCACGGACCGATGCCGAGGCTCTCACCCGGGGCGCGCGGGGCGAGAGATGGAAAGGGCGGAAGGGGAGACCGCCGGCAGTTTCGGGAACGACAGAGTGTCATTTTTGGCGGGAGGCGTTGAGGGGCGCGCGGGGACGTGGTTGAATGATGACGGCAAGCAGCAACCTGGAGACGAGGCCGCGGCCGGGATCGTTCACGATGCGGGACGAATGGATCAGTTTTGCGCCTGCCAGCGTCGCTCCGGCGCCCGCTCCCGGCGTGGCCGGATGGAAGCTTCTCATCGTCGACGACGACCAGGCGGTGCATGACGGCACGCGCTTCGCGCTGCAGAATTTCGCGCTAAACGGACGCCGGCTGCAGCTCATCGGCGCCCATTCGGCGGCCGAGGGCTTCGACCAGCTGGCCCGCCATCCCGACACGGCGGTGATCCTGCTCGACGTGGTGATGGAGAGCGACGATGCCGGGCTGCAACTCGCGCGGCGCATCCGGTCGGAACTTGGCAACGAGCTCGTGCGCATCATCCTGCGCACCGGTCAGCCGGGGCAGGCGCCCGAGCACAAGATCGTCGTCGACTACGACATCAACGACTACAAGGCCAAGACCGAGCTGACGGCCGAGCGCCTCTTCACCACGCTGACGGCGGCGCTGCGCTCCTACGACCAGCTGCGCCGCCTCGACGACACGCGGCGCGGGCTCGAGCACATCGTCTCGGCCTCGGCCGGTCTCTTCAGCGAGCCCTCGCTCGAAGGGTTGGCCTTAGGCGTCCTGCACCAGCTGGGCGCGCTGCTGCGCCGGGAGACGGCCGGGATCGTGGCGATCCGCCGGGTGGGCGAGCGCGAGCCCCGCGTCCTGGCGCGCTCGGGCGACTTTTCGCCGGGCGACGGAGCCGAGCCCGACCTCGCGCCCCTCTTCGGCCGGCTCGATGCGGCGGGCGCCGGGGTCTATCCGGGGCGGCACACGCATCTCCTGCTGCGCACCGGCGACGGCTCGGACATCCTCGTGGTGCTGGAGGCCGGCGCGGCGCTGAGCCCGGCCGAGGTCTCGCTGCTCTCGGTGTTCCGCGCCAAGCTCGCCATCGCCTTCGACAATGCGCGGCTGCACGACGCGCTCCTGACCGCCAACGAGGCGCTGGAGGAGAGGGTGCGCCGGCGCACCGCGGAACTCGCCGCCTCGAACGAGCGGCTGGAGGCGCGCGAGACGCAGCTCAAGCGCGTCAACGCCTTCAAGAACGAGATCCTCGGCACCATCGCCCACGACCTGAAGAACCCGCTCGCGGTGATTCTCGGGCGGGCCGAGATGCTGCAGGCGCTCGCCGACCGCCTCGGGGAAGGGGTGGGCGAGGATGTGGCCGAGCCGTTCCGCGTCGAGATCCGCCACGTGCGCGGCGCCGCCGAGCGGCTGACGCGCGCCGTGGACCGCTCGATGGCCGACGCGATGGCCGATGCGATGGACATCGCCGTCGAGGCGCGCGTCGTCGATCTCGGGCCCCTCGTTGCCGAGATCGTCGAGCGCAACGCCGGGCTCGCCGCCGCCAAGTCGCAGAACGTTCGCCGGCGCATCGCGGCGCCGCTCTGGGCCTTTTGCGATCCCGACCGGATCGCCGAGGCGATCGACAATCTCGTCGGCAATGCCGTGAAGTACACGCCGGCGGGCGGCACGATCGAGATCACCGCCGAGGTGCGCGAGGGGGGCATCGCCATCGGCGTCTGCGACAGCGGGCCGGGTCTTCGGCCCGACGACCTCCTGCGCCTCTTCGGCCGGTTCCAGCGCCTCTCGGCGCAGCCCACCGGCGGAGAGAGCGCCACGGGCCTCGGCCTCTCGATCGCCCGCAAGATCGCCGAACTGCACGGCGGGCGGATCGAGGCCGCCGAGACCGGACCGCTCGGCGGCGCCCTGTTCACGCTCGTACTGCCGCCACCGCCGCCGTCCGTCTTCGAACCCGCCGCGTCGCGCGGCTCTCCGCCAACCCGGATCGCACCGCCATGAGCGAACCCCTGATCGTCGTGGTCGACGACGAAGAGCCGATCCGCGCCATGATCGGCGACTACATCGGCATGAACGGTTTTTCCGTCGCGCTCTGCGACGGGGGCGCCAGCTTTCGCGCGTTCCTGACGCGCCAGACCCCGGCGCTCGTGGTGCTCGATCTCAACATGCCCGGCGAGGACGGGCTGTCGATCGTGCGCTTCCTCAAGTCCGAGACCACGATTCCCGTGGTGATGCTGACGGCGACCGCCAGCCTCGTCGACCGGGTGGTGGGGCTGGAGCTCGGCGCCGACGACTATCTCGCTAAGCCCTGCGAGCTCCGCGAACTTCTCGCCCGCATCCGCTCGGTGCTGCGGCGTGCCGGCACGGCCGCCGCCGGTGCCGCCCCGGCGGCGGGGAATGGGGCGGCCGAAGCGCGCCGGCGCGTGCGCTTCGGCACCAAGTGGCTCGACCTCGAGGCCCAGCTGCTCCTCGACGACGCGGGCAGCTCGACGCAGCTCGTGCACAGCGAGTTCAGCCTCCTCAAGGCCTTCGCCGAGAACCCCCGCCGTGTGCTCTCGCGCGAGCGGCTGCTCGATCTCGCCAGCGCGCGCGACACCGACGCCTTCGACCGGGCGATCGACGTGCGCATCACCCGCATCCGTCGCAAGGTCGAGCCCGATCCCCAGCATCCGACCGTGATCCGAACCGTGCGCGGCTCCGGCTACATCTTCTCGCCCCATACCTGACCTCGGCGAGGCGATCGGTGTTGGATCGACGGCGACGACGTTCGAGGCCACGCGAAATCTGCCGGAAACATCGCTGCGCCAGAAAGAGCCGCCCGATCCCGCCAGCAGACGGCCTCGCTCCATGTCCTCAACGCCCTCCCGGCTTCCCGTGATCGACCCGCCCGCGAAGGGCCGGGAGCGCGCGAAGGGGCCTATCGCCCTGCCGTTCGCGTCGGGGGGGGAAGCACAGACCGCCGGGGACGGCGACACGAGCGACACGGCCGCCAAGGGCGAAGAGGAGGCAGAGGGTCCGGCGGATACCGCACCCGCGCCGCCCCCGCCGCGTCCGGCCCGGCGGCGCCCGCGCTGGCGCCACCTGCGGCCGCCGCGTCCGACGATCGCCCAGCGCGTCTTCCTCGTCGGGGCCATTCCCATCCTCAGCATCGCCGCGATCGGGGCGCTGGCGATCGTGCTCCTCGATCGGGCCGATCTCGGACGCGCCGGGGCGCTCGACGCCGCCACGATCTACCGGCAGGTGGTGTCCGGCATGAGCGCGCAGGACGGGTTCGTGGGTGCGGAGGCAAGCGGGCGCGAGCGCTACGCCGCCGCCTTCACCGCGTCGGTTTCGAGCGCGGCGGCGGGCCTGTCGCGCCTCGCCGAGCGCACCGGCGACCCCGCGCAGGCCGCCGCCGTCACCGGCACCCTCTCGACGCTCGACCGCTACCGCGCGCTGATGGCCGACCTGACGGTGGCGACGCAGCGCACCGACGCGCTCGCGGCCTCGATGGACCGCCGGTTGCAGACGCTGATCCTCCTCACCGACGAGGCCCGCCAGCGCCAGAAGCGCGCCAATCTCGATCTCGTCGCCTCGCTCGAGGCGCGCGACGGGCAGTTGAAGCGCCTGCGCGACGTGGTCGAAACCGCACAGGCGCTGCGAAGCGCGCTCGCCGACGGGCTGATGGCAGGCGGGGCAGTGCCGGCGCCCGACCCGTTCGAGGCGGCGCGCATCCGCAACGGCCACGACCAGCTCGCCGAGGCGCTGAACCGGTCGCGCAACGCGGGCGCGGCGGCGTCCGATCGACCCGGCCTGCCGGAGCTCGCCGAGGGCGATGGGCCGGGCGGGCGGGCGCTTCTCGGCTGGCTCGACCGCGAGCTGAAGATCGACGCGGCGGCGCAGCGCTCCCTCCAGTCCGAGATCGCGGACCTCCTCGCCTACACGATCTCGGCGCACGAGACCGAGCAGGCGACGCAGACGATCGCCATCGACACGCTGAAGCTCGGCCGCGCCTCCACCCGCATCATCGCCGGGCGCTCGCCGCCGCAGGTGGCCGGGCTTCTCGCCGTCAGCCGCGCCATCGGCGACAACGTCGCCTCCCTGCCGATCTCGCCGCTGATCCAGACCGAGATGATCGACGCCATGCAGCGCTGGCAGGAGGATCTCGGCGCGATGAAGGAGGGGCTGGCCACACAGAACGGGCTGCTCGTGGCGATGTCGGACACGGCCGGTATCATGCTGCTGCAGGTCTCCGACCTCAACAACGAGCTGTCGGCGCAGGCCGACGAGATCGGCACCGCGGTGCGCCGCATCGGCCTCTTCGGCGGCGGGCTCGCCTTCCTCCTCGCCTCGGCCGGCGGCCTCCTCGTCGCCCGCTCGATCACCGGGCCGTTGCGCCGGCTGGAGACCGGCATGATGGACCGCGCCTCCTCCGGCCGGTCCTCGCCGCTGCCCGATGCCGGCCGGCGCGACGAGATCGGCTCGATGGCGCGCGCCACCAACCGTTTCCTCGCGGAGATCGGCCACCGCGAGGCGGCGCTGCGGCTGGCGGTGGAGGAGGCCGACGACGCGTTGCGGCGCCTGCGCGACACGCAGTCCGAGCTGATCCAGGCCGAGAAGCTCGCCTCGCTCGGCCAGCTCGTCGCCGGCGTCGCGCACGAGATCAACACGCCGCTCGGCGTGGCGCTGACCACCGCCACCACCGTGACCGGCGAGGTAATGCGCTTCGAGGCCGAAACCCGCGAGGGGCGGATCACCAAGGCCGCCTTCGACGATTTCGTCGCGCGCCTCGGCGAGGGAACGCGGCTGACCACCCGCAACGTCGAGCGCGCCGCCCACCTCGTGCAGGCCTTCAAGCAGGTCGCGGCCGACCAGACGAGCGGCGAGCGGCGCTGCTTCTCGCTCGGCGACTTCGCGCAGGACCTCTTCATCAGCCTCGGGCCGATGGGCCGGCGCGGCGGCCACCGGCTGGAGGTCGTCTGCGAGAAGGGGCTGGAGCTCGACAGCTACCCCGGCGCCCTGGCGCAGGTTCTGACCAACCTCCTCTCCAACGCCTATGCCCACGCCTTTCGCGAGCGGACCGGCGGCGCCGTCACCGTGACGATCGCACGCAGCGGCCCGGGCGGCGTGCGCATCCGCTTTTCCGACGACGGGCGCGGCATCGCGGCGGCGGACCGGGCGCGCATCTTCGACCCGTTCTTCACCACCGGCCGGGCCACCGGCTCGACCGGGCTTGGCCTTCACATCGTCTTCAATCTCGTCACCGCGACGCTCGGCGGCTCCATCGCGGTGGGCAGCGAGGTCGGGCGCGGCACGACCTTCACGCTCGACCTGCCGATCGAGGCGCCCCGCCACGACCCGGCGGCAACCCTCACCGACGAGGCGCCCGCCGAGCCTGCCCCTGCCGCCGCAGGGCGCACCCAAACGGGAGAGCCCCGATGAGGCCGATCCTCGCCCCGGCGAAACCGGTTCGCAAACGCCCGCGCCGGCTTGCCGGGTGGCTGGCGAGCGCGCTTCTCGCCGTCACCACGCTGGTTCCGGCGACCGCCGCCGCCAAGACCTTCGTCTTCTGTTCCGAAAGCAATCCCGAGGCGATCAACCCGCAGCTGGCGATCACCGGCACCGCGATGGATGCGGCACGGCCGATGTTCGAGACGCTCGTCGAGTTCAAGCCGGGCACGACCGAGATCCAGCCGGCGCTCGCCACCGCATGGGAGATATCGCCGGACGGGCGCGACTATACGTTCCACCTGCGCCAGGGTGTCGCCTTCCACGCCAATGACGAGTTCACCCCGACGCGGCCACTGACCGCCGCCGACGTCGTCTTCTCGATCGAACGGCAATGGCGCGCCGACAATCCGTTCCACACCGTGTCCGGCCCGCGCTTCGACTATTTCGCCGATGCCGGCTTTTCCGATCTTCTCGAAGCGGTAGAGGCGCCCGATCCCCACACGGTCCGCATTCGCCTCAGGCGCGCCGAGGCGCCGTTCCTCGCCAACCTGACGATGCCGTTCCTCTCGATCCTCTCGGCCGAATATGCCGAGGCGATGCTGCGCCGGGGCACGCCCGACCACATCGACATCCGCCCGATCGGCACCGGGCCGTTTCAGCTCGTCGATTTCCGGCCGAACGTGATGGTGCGCTACCGCGCCTTCGAGCACTCTTGGCGCGGTCGCCAGCCCATCGACACGCTGGTCTTCTCGATCACCCCCACCGCCTCGGCGCGGCTGACGAAGCTCTCGTCGGGCGAATGCCACATGAGCGCCTATCCGAGCGCCGAGGACATCCGGGCCATCCGCGCCCATCCCGCGCTGAAGCTCTACGAGAAGCCGGCTTTCAACATCGGCTATCTCGCCATCAACACGACCCGCCCGCCCTTCGACGACCCCCGCGTGCGCCGCGCGCTCAACCTCGCGATCGACCGCCCGGCGATCCTCGCCGCGATCTACGGCGACAGCGCCGTTCCCGCCGTGAACCCGCTGCCGCCGACGCTCTGGGCCTATGACGAGACCGCCGAGCCCGACCCCTACGACCTGCCGCGCGCCCGCGCGCTGATGCGCGAGGCCGGGTTCGAGGACGGTCTCGACGTCGATCTCTGGTACCTGCCGGTGTCGCGGCCCTACAATCCCGACGGGGCGGGCGTCTACGCGATGATCGCCGCCGATCTCGAGAAGCTGGGTATCCGCACCTATCCGCGCACGGCCGACTGGAACACCTACCGGCAGATCATGCAGGACGGCAACGTGACGCTGGCCCTCTACGGCTGGACCGGCGACAATGGCGACCCCGACAACTTCATGAACACGCTGCTCGGCTGCGCCGCAGCGCGGATTGGGGGCAACAACATCGCCCGCTGGTGCGACCCCGAGTTCGACCGGCGCATCCGCGAGGCGCAGACCGTGTCCGACATCGCCGTGCGGCGCCGGCTCTATGTCGAGGCGCAGCGCATCTTCCGGCAGGCCAGCCCCTGGGTGCCGATCGCCCATTCGGTTTTCGCGGTCGGCGCGCGGCGCGAGGTCCGCAACTTCGTGGTCGACCCGCTCGGCTACCACAACTTCGCCGGGGTCGATCTCGCGGACGAGGATCTGTCCCGCGAAGACCTGCCTCGTGAGGGCGAGCCGGCGAACTGACGGCCGCCGGCCGCCTCGCGGGTCTTACCGCAGCTGCGTCGCGGGTGTCAGCGTCGTGTAGTTCAGGGGGTGGGACACTGCGCCCTCGACGCGCGCCGAGACCGCGTCGAACGTTGTCTCGTGGACGATCGGCACCACCACGCTCTCGTGCACCACGATGCCGGCGACCTCGCGATAGAGCGCGAAGCGCCGTTCGGGATCGTCGTCGGCCCGCGCGCGCCGCAGCGCCTCGTCGATCTCCGGCCGGCAGACATGGGCAAGATTGTAGGAGCCGCCGCAGGCGAAGTCCGCCGCCAGGAAGCCGATGGGCTCGGCAACGTCGGTGAGATAGCCGCGCGACAGGAGCGCCAGGTCGAAATGCCCGGCGAGGAGGTCGGGCTCCAGTCCCGCATAGGTGCCGATCTCGATCTCGACGGCGATGCCGACCTCGGCCAGCGCATCCCGGATCGTCGTCGCGAGATCGGGAAAGTCGGACCGCTCGGAATAGGCGAGGAGGCGCAGGCGCAGGTGTCGCGGCGCGATGCCGGCTTCGCTGAGGAGCAGCCGGGCGCGCGCGGGATCGTAGGGGCTGGGACCGGGTCCCCGCCCGGCGTCGAGATCGGCGAGATCGGGCTGGCGGAACTGTGCGGCCGCATCGGGCTGCGCCTCGTCGGCTGGCAGCCCCCAAGGCTCTCCCGGCCGGAACAGCCCGGCGGCGGGTGGCATCAGGCCGTCGTAGAGCCCGTCCGAGATCGCCTCCCGGTCGATCGCCGCGGCCACCGCGCCGCGAAGACGGGCATCGGCGAGCGGACCGGAGCCGTTGTTGAGCACGAGAAGCGTGAGGCGCGGCGCCGGCACCTCGCGAAGGTCGAGGCCGGGCGTGCGCCGAAGGGTGGAGAAGCTAGCGGTCGGCACGAGGCGCGCGATGTCGGCGGCGCCCGAGGCGACGTCGGCGGCGCGGCTGGTGCCGTTCGGCACGAAGCGGATCCGGGCCTCCGCCAGGGCCGGCGCGCCGCCCCAGTAGTCGGGATTGGCGTGAACGCTCAGCCCCACGCCCGGCTCGACCGCGGTGATCGCGAAGGGGCCGGTGCAATGGCCCACCGGATCGACCCCGTCGCCGCGAAAGGCGGCGGGCGACAGGATCGCCGTCGCCGGGGAGGCGAGATGGGCCGGCAGCACCGCCAGGGGCTCGCGCGTGGTGATGCGCACGGCCATTGGCCCCGCCGGCTCCACGGCGGCGATGAGGCGTGTCGAGAAGGCGCGGGCGGGAACGGCTTCGCGCAACAGATGGTCGAGCGCCAGCGTCACGCTGTCGGCGTCGAGCGGCGCGCCGTCTTGGAACCGGACGCCCGGACGCAGCGCGAACTCCCAGACCGTGGGCGCGAGCCGCCGAAACGACAGCGCCAGCCAGGGTGTCATCCGGCCGCTCTCGTCGACCCGCGTCAGCCCCTCGTAGCAGCCGGCGCGCGCGCCGACATAGGCGTCGTCGGAGGCCATCTGCCAAGGGTTTCCGGGGATCCAGCTCTCGTCGACCACGAGGACATCGGCCGCGCGTGCCGGGCCGACCGCGCCGAGCCCCGACAGCGCAAGCGCAACGGCCGCGACGAGCAGGCGGGACAACCGATATCGCGGGGTCAGCGGCGCCACGCCGGATCCCCTTGCGAGCGGGGCCGGTCGGACACGATCGGCGGGACGGGGGGCCGGTTTGGCCGCCGACGCATTTGGGGCAGCAAGGCCCGGCGGTGGGGACGCGACGGGCCTGCGCATGATGTTCATTTCGGCCCTTCGTGGCCGTGCGAACGGCCTGCAAAGGACGAGGATCGAACGAAACGCGGTCTTTGGCCAGCCCGTTTTTCCAGTTCGTGCGACCGGTGTGCCGCCCGCGCCTCACAGCGATGGCGTTGGGCGCGCCCCGGCAAGGTCGCGGCTCGTCGCGACCGGGTGGAGCCGCCCGGCCGCTCGTTCATGGGGTCGCCGAAACCGTGTGGGCCGGCGCCGGCCTTAGACCTTCGGCGGATAGGCGTGGAGCCGCCCTTCGCGGTCGCGCACGCGCCAGGTCTCGCCGTCGCCGTCGCCGTCGTCCGCGCGCGAGATGGCGGCACGGGCGATCGGCACCTTGCCGTGGCCGCCGGGAATGTCGAGCACGTAGGTCGGCTGGCAGAGGCCGGAGATGCGCCCGCGCAGCGCCTCGACGAGCGCCTGGCCCGTCTCGATCGAGGTGCGCAGATGCGCGGTGCCGGGGGCGAGGTCGCCCTGGTGGAGATAGTAGGGCTTCACCCGGTTCTCGACGAAGGCGCGCATCAGCGCCGCCAGCGTTTCGGCGTCGTCGTTGACGCCGGCCAGCAGCACCGACTGGCTGACCATCGGAATGCCGGCATTCACCAACCGCGCGATGGCGGCGCGCGCGGCCGGGGTGAACTCGGCGGGGTGGTTGGCATGGAGCGCCACGAACACCGCGCCGTCGAAGCGCTTCAGCGCCGCGATGAGCGCCGCGTCGACGCGAGCGGGGTCGACGGTGGGAACGCGCGTGTGCAGCCGTAGGACGCGCACATGCGGGATGGCGGCGAGTTCGGCGGCGATCGCGCCGAGCCGGCGCGGCGAGAGGAGGAACGGATCGCCCCCCGTCACCACGACCTCCCAGATCTCGGGATGGGCGGCGACGTAGCCGAGCGCTGCGGCAAGCTCCGCCTCGGTGAGCGAGCCCGAGCCGCCGGGGCCGACGACCTCGCGTCGGAAACAGAAGCGGCAATAGACCGGGCAGACATGCAGGGGCTTCAGGAGCACGCGGTCGGGATAGCGGTGGACGATGCCGGGCAGCGGCGAATGCACTTCGTCGCCGATCGGATCGGCGCGCTCCTGCGGCGTCGTCAGGAGTTCTTCGGCGCGCGGCAGGAACTGGCGGCCAATGCCATCGTCGGCATGGTCGATCAGTTCGGCCATGTCGGGCGTGACGGCGACCGCGTAGCGCGCGGCGACGCGCTCGAGTTCGGGCAGGCGCGCCGGGTCGACATGGCCGGCGGCGACGAGATCGGCGGGGCTGCGAAGGGTCACGGGCCGGTGTCCGCCACGGGCGTCCAGATCACGTCCTCGACACGCGACGCGCCGACCGCGAGCATCGCCAGCCGGTCGAAGCCGAGCGCGATGCCGCTGGCCTCGGGCATGATCGCGAGCGCTGCGAGGAAGTCCTCGTCGATCGGGTAGCGCTCGCCGTAGACGCGCTCCTTCTCGTCCATCTCCGCCACCAGCCGGCGGCGCTGCTCGGCGGGGTCGGTCAGCTCGCCGAAGGCATTGGCGAGCTCGACGCCGCAGCAATAGAGCTCGAACCGCTCGGCGACGCGGGGATCCCCGGCCTTGCGGCGGGCGAGCGCGGCCTCGGGCACGGGATAGTCGCAAAGGACGCTCGCCCGTCCGAGCCCAAGCGTCGGCTCGACGCGCTCCACCATCACGCGGCTGAAGAGATCGGCCCAGCCGTCGTCCGGCGCGGTGCGCAGCCCGGCCGCCTCCAGCCCGGCGCGAAGGCCCTCGCGGTCGGTCGAGCCGTCGGGCGCGACGGTCGCGAGAAGGTCGATGCCGGCATGACGCTCGAAGGCTTCGGCGACGGTGACGACCTCGATCGGGGCGAGCGGATCGGCCTCGCGGCCCCGGAAGGCGAACCGCGAGCGCCCGCCGATCTCGGCGGCGAGCGCCAGGAGCGCGGCGCAGTCCTCGACCAAGGCCCCGGTGGTCTCGCCGACGCGATACCATTCGAGCATGGTGAACTCCGGATGGTGCAGCGCCCCGCGCTCGCGGTTGCGATAGACCGGGCCGAAGGAGAGGATGCGCCGCTCGCCGGCCGCCAGGAGCTTCTTGCAGGCAAATTCCGGCGATGTATGGAGATAGAGGGTCTGGGGCGCGTGCCCGAGGATTTCGGCCCGCGTCTCGAAGGCCGCGAGATGGGCTTCGTTGCCGGGCGAGACCTGCAGCGCGGCGGCCTCGATCTCGACGAAATCGCGCGCCGCGAACCAGTCGCGAATGCCGCGCGCCATCGCGTTGCGCTTCAGGAGGCGCGGCCGACGGTCGGCATGGACATGCGGGGTCCACCAGGGCGAGGCATCGGTCATGGCAGGCTCGAAGATCCAGGGGCCGGGGTGGGTCCGGGGTGGGCGCCGCGCGGGGAGGACCGGGCGGGAAGCGCTGGCGATCCGGCGCCAGATGGGCTAGGGCGCAGGGGAAGGCCGCCAGAGCCCAGATCCATCAACCCCATCGTGTCAGGAAAACCGTCCGTGAAAGTGATCGCCAGTTCGCTCCGCAAAGGCAACGTCGTCGAACGGGAGGACGGCAAGCTCTACGTCATCCTCTTCGCCGAGAACATCCATCCTGGCAAGGGCACGCCCGTGACCCAGCTCGACATGCGCCGCATCGCCGACGGCGTGAAGGTGTCCGAGCGCTACCGCACCACCGAGCAGGTCGAGCGCGCCTTCGTCGAGGAGCGCGATCACACGTTCCTCTACAATGACGGCGACGGCTACCACTTCATGAATCCCGAGACCTTCGATCAGGTCGCGGTGCCCGAGAGCGTCGTCGGCGATCAGGCGCCCTACCTCATCGAGAACATGGCCGTGCAGGTCTCCATCTACAACGGCGTGGCGATCTCGATCGAACTGCCGCAGCGCGTGACCTTCGAGGTGACGGACACCGAGCCGACCACGAAGGGCCAGACGGCCTCCTCCTCCTACAAGCCCGCGATCCTCTCGAACGGCGTTCGCACCCTCGTTCCCCCGCATATCGCGCCGGGCACGCGGATCGTCGTGATGACGGCCGATGGCTCCTATGTCGAGCGCGCCAAGGACTGATGCGACGACGGGCGGGGAGGGGCGAGAGCGCCGCTTTCCCCGCCGGGACGACGCGGGCGTGACGCCGGTGCGGGCGTGATGGCAGACGGGAAGGGACTTCGATGAGCAACCGGGCGGATCGGCGGGCGACCGCGAAGATCGCGAAACAGGCCGTCAAGCGGGCGCGCACGCCGACCGAGAGCGGCATCCTGCGCGCCGCCGCGGCGTTCGCGGGCGAGGATCTCGTGGGCCTCCTCGGCCCCCATCTCGACGCGGACGATTTCGACGACGCCTGGGCGCGGCTCACCCCGGATCTCCACGACATTCTCGAGGATCGCTTCGGGGAGTTCCAGGCGCAGGCTTATGCCGAAGCCGGGCTCGGAACGCTGGACGCCGCCGAGGCCGGTGAGCGCAGCATTGGGATGGGCGTTCGGCTGTTCCTCTGCCCCGTGGTCGGCGCGCCCGACCGACTGTCGCGCTTTGCCGCCAGCCCGGCCGATCTCGGCCGGCTCGCCGCTTCGCTGCGCGAGTTCGGCGTGGTGCCGGAGACGGGCCGCTGCCTCGTCGTGCCCGGTCTCGTCCCGATCTCGGCCTTCGCGCCCTCCGCCACGACGCCCGGCCGGGTGCGCGCCCTCTACCGGAACCTTCGCGCCCGCCTGATCGAGCCCGAAGGCGCACCGTCCGGCCAGGGTGATGCGGCCGGACTGTCCAACCTCCTCGGAGGGCGTCCCGAGGATGCCGGCGCAGGAGCCGCGTTCGCCGCGCTCGTCGGCATCGAGCTGGTCCCGATGGGCCGTGCGGAGGGGACAGAGGTCCCGGAGGAGGAGCTCGACGCCGAGGATATGGCGCGAGCCGCGGCCCTCGCCTCCTGGCACGATTCCTACGCCGCCGAGGTCGAGGGCGTCGCGATCAGCGCGCCGCTGGACTGGCCGGCCTGCGCCGCCGCGCTCGCCTTCGAAACGGTGCTGGTGCCGATGGAAGCCGCGCGCCTCGCCCGAAAGCTGCCGGACGGGAACCCGGACACGATCCACACCGGACTGTCCGACGATGGCGACCGCGTTTTGGTGTCGGCCGTCTACGGACGTGTCGCGCTCGGGCCGTTCCCGGCCGCCGCCGAACTCGTCTGGTTCGATGCGGACGAGTTCTTCGGCCGGGCCGAGGCGAGTGCCGGGGCGCTCATCGAGCACGATAGCGAACGCGGCGTGATGGAGACGCTTCTCGCGCGTCGCTGAGCCAACGAAACGGGGGGCGGCCTCCGGCAAGGCACAACGCCGCGTTCGTTTCGCAAGGGACGCCGAGCGTGATGGAACGGCGGCAGCCTTGCATGAAACCAAACGGTTGGTATCTTTCGGCGACCTGATCCTGTTCGCCGAAAGATCCGCCATGACCCCCGCTTACGCCTACGGCGCTCTTGCCATCGCGATCGTCTGCGAGGTCATCGGCACCCTGTTCCTGCAGAAGTCCGAGCAGTTCTCGAAGCTGGCGCCGACGCTGGCGATGGCGGTCTTCTACGTCGGCTCGTTCTTCTTCCTCTCGCAGGCGCTGAAGCTGCTGCCGCTCGGCATCGCCTATGCGATCTGGGGCGGGCTCGGCATCGTCCTGACCGCCGTCATCGGCGTCGTGGTCTTGCGGCAGACGCTCGATACGCCGGCGATGGTCGGCATCGCGATGATCGTCGGCGGCGTCGTGGTGGTGAACACGCTCTCGCAGTCGGGCGGGCACTGAAGGTGGAGAACGCCCACAGGCGCAAGAAGCAGCCCGGGATCGTCCGGCGCGCGCTTCTCGACCATGCCGCACGGCTCGTGGTCGAGGAGGGGCTGGCGGCGGTGACGGTGCAGGCAGTCTCCGATGCCGCGGGCGTCACCAAGGGCGGCTTCATGCACCATTTCCCGAGCAAGCAGGCGCTGATCACCGCCGTCTTCGAGGATCTGCTCGGCCAGATCGACCGCGATCTCGACGCCCGGATGGCCGGTGATCCCGAGCCGTGGGGATCGTTCACCAGGGCCTATGTCGAGGCGGTGCTGGACATGGTGCCGCGTGGCGATGGCGGGCCGCTGGCCGCGCTGTCGCTTTCGTGGTTGACCGATGCCGGGTTGCGGACCCTTTGGGCGGACTGGTTCGCGGAGCGCCTCCGCCGCCATGACGCTACGGACGGGGCGGTGTCGCTGGCGGTGGTCCGCCTCGCTGCCGACGGTCTCTGGCTTTCGGATCTTGCGGGGATCGCGGTGGCCGACTGCAACGCGCTTCGCCGGCATCTCGTCGAGGCGACGCGACCGGCCTGACCCGGGCTTCGCATCGGCCGGCGGTTCCCGGTGCCCTGCGCTTCCGTGCCCGGTTTCCGACCGATGATCTCGCTTGTTGACGCCAGAGGGGCGGAACTTCCGGTTCCCTAGGCCATTTCGTTCGCAATCGCGAGATCGCGAATGGAACGGGAACGAGGACGACGGACATGAACGACGCAGGCATCGGCTGGATCGCGGCCATCATCATCGGCGGCTTGGCAGGTTGGCTCGCGAACCGGTTCATGGGGCGCGACACCGGGGTCTTCCTCAATATCCTCATGGGCATCCTCGGCGCGGCCATCGCCAGCTTCCTGTTCGGCCTGATCGGCGTCTCCTTCGGAGGCTGGTTCGGCTATCTGGTGGCAGGCTTCGTCGGCGCCTGCATTCTCATCGCCATCATGCGGGCGGTCACCGGACGCACGGTTCGCCGCTGATCGATGCCGCACCGGCCGTCCCGCAATGACGCGCCGTGCGGGACGGCTCGACATCTTCCGGGGCCCGGCGGATTTTCGCGCAAGCGAAGACCGTCGGGCTCTTCGGCTTTTGGCCGGCCTGATCGGATCGCCGCGACACGGGCTGTTGGCGCAAAGGGCCGATCTGCCTTCCATCGCGACCGAGGTGCTCATAACGACGGCCGTGGTGCGGCGATCGCGTTCGTCATGGGGGAGACCTTTCGGCCGATATGTGTTATGGCCAGCCTCCACGCAGGGAAAGCGGCGATTGCCGACCCTCGTCACGATCATCAGCGAGACCCGATTTGAAGCACGACAATTCTGACTTTGCCGGACGCCTGACCGCAGCCAAGGATGCCAGGGCTGCCCTCATGGAAAAGGTGAACGCAAAGCGCAACGACCCGGCCGTCGAGGCGCGGCGCGCCGAGCGCGCCGAGATGGCGGCCGCGCGCGCCGAGCGCGAAGCGGCCAAGCGCGAGGCGGCCGCTGCCAAGGCCCTCATCGAGGCGCAGCAGCGCGAAGAGGAAGAGGCCCGGCGTCAGGCCGAGCTCGCCGAGCAGCAGGCGGCTGAAGCGGTCCGCAATGCCGAGGAAAACAAGCACGTCACGCGCTTCCTGCAGGACGAGGCCGCACTGAAGGCCGCCCGCGACGCGCGCTACGCCGCACGGCAGGCCCGCAAGGGCTGATCGGGCGAGGCGCCCGACCGGCGCCTTTCTCCCCATCCGCTTGGCCGCGCGTTTCAGTGTGCCTCCGCCTGCTGAGCCGACATGACGTAGGGCTCGGCATCAGTCGATGTTTTCGTATCGTCTGTTTCGAGACCCAATCCTGTTGCTGAACCTATTCAGGCGCATGGATTGTCTGCTGCTTCTCAAGCACAGGCGGCCCGGTGTGTAGGGTTGAGCGATCGATCGGGTCCGGAAACGCGACCGGCGACAGCGACGACAGCCATGCTTTCAGGCAAGGATCGACGTTTCGGGCGCGCGGGACGGTCTCCACTAGCATGACCGCCATTCCAAGCTGCATTACCCGACGAGCGTCGAGAGGATCCGAGACGATGGCCTTCAAGACGCCTGCGGAAACCGCCGCTGAAGCCGAGATCGCCAAGTCCGGCTGGAAACGCGACAAGAAGACCGGGCTCTGGAAGTGCTTCCGCGACCCCGATCGCGGGCGCACCTTTTCCGGCACGGCGGTCGAACTCGCGCGCACGCTGAACACCAAGCCCGTCGCCGAGACCTGAGGCAGGCGCCCGCCTTTTTGTTGCTCGACGGGCCGGTGATATCCCACAACTCTGTGAAACTTCCGGAGAAGCCGCGAGAGTCGACGAACCGTCGGCGCTCAGCCAGCGCCTGCGTCGGCGTCGCCTTTTGCCGTCTCGTCGGGCAGGCTGCCCGCACCCGGCGTCGCGTCTGGATTGGTGAGGTGCGGCTGGGCGTGAGGTCCCGCGGCAGGGAGGTCCGGGGAGGTTTTGGGGGCGGGATCCCGACCCTCGCGGGAGGGATCCGGGCGGGATGATGTCTCGGATCGTCGATCGGCCATGATGCACCGTCCTTGCGTTGGAGCACAGAACGATAAGTGCCGAGGACCGACCAAGGTTGCGCCCGAAGCCGTCTCGATCCGCCATCGCCGTCGCGACGGGTTCGTCAGGCGCCGACCTGCCGGCGGTTCTCGCGCCACCAGATATAGACGCCGCTGCCGACCAGGATGGCGGTGCCGATGATCGTCGTCGGGCGTAGCGCGTCGCCGAAAACGAGGAGGCTGAGGCCGCTCGCCGCCAAGACCTGCGAATAGAGGAAGGGCGACAGGAGCGAGGCCGGGGCTCGCGAAAAGGCGCGGATCAGCGTGAAATGGCCGAGCGCGCCGACCGTGCCGATGGCGATCATCAGCGCCAGCGTGACGGGCGCCGGGGTCTGCCAGACCGGGATCACCGCCAGCGACAGGACGATGGCGCCGGCAGCCGTGGTGTTGAACTGCGTCGAGGCGGCGTCCTCGCGGCCGGCGAGATGGCGGGTCAGGAGGAGATAGGCCGCGTTCGTCACCGAGGCCGCGAGCGACAGGCCGAGCGCGGGATGGATGGCGCCGAAGCCCGGCCGCAGGATCAGCAGCATGCCGGCAAAGCCCGCGAGCACCGCGAGGATGCGGTGCGGCCCGATCGTCTCGCGCAGGATCACCACCGAGAGGATCGTCACGACGATCGG
The DNA here is from genome assembly GCF_001463705.1 of Aureimonas sp. AU12. Lineage (GTDB taxonomy): Bacteria > Pseudomonadota > Alphaproteobacteria > Rhizobiales > Rhizobiaceae > Aureimonas. The sequence continues at coordinate 126,629 of NZ_BBWH01000020.1, forward strand.
CGTGAAGAACAGGACGGCGGTCGCATCGGCGAGCGGCACGCGCGACAGTGCCTGATACATCAGGAAGGTGCTGGCGAGCAGCATGAGGCCGCGCAGGATCTGCAGCACAGGATGGCGCGTGCGCAGGAAGCCGGTGCCCGTGGTCGCCGCCAGATAGGTCGACAGAATGACGGTCTGAACGAAGTACCGGCCCCAGATCACTTGCAGCACCGGCAACAGCGTCGTCAGGTGCTTGCCGAGCGCGTCCATGCCGGCAAACAACGCTCCGGCGAGGACGGTGAGGATGATGCCGGTGAGAAGCGGGTTCTTCGATGTCATCGGCACTTCGGCACTGCGGGGAGCGGTCAGCCGGGCTTATCGTGCGGCGGCGATCCTGCCTAGAGCACCGGACGTGAAAGAGGGCGCCGTCCTGGCCGGGCCGATCAAACGGTGCGCCAAGGTCGCGGCGGGTTGCAATCGCGATGTATCCCATCGGCGGTGGTCGACCAGACGCCTGGACGCGATCGCCAGCGATGCCGTCCATCGCGTCCAGGCGTCTGGTTGTCATGCTATGGGCGAGCGCCTCCGTCAGCCTGATGGCGCTGAGGGAGCGGAACTCAGGCCCCGTTGATCGTTCTGCGTCTGGGCGCCAGGTTGCGGACAGGTCGCAGAACAGGGCGACTCCGGCGGCAGGACACCGCCGGAGTCGCCGATCGCTCAGGCCGAGGCGATGGCCTTTTCGATGTCGTCGCTCGTCTGGCCCGTCAGGTCCTTCGAGATCTCGCCCGCCAGAACGTCCTTCAGCTTGGCGTGGTAGTGCTTGCGCAGCTCGCCGAGCGTGCGGGGCGCGGCGATTACGATCAGGCTCTTCAGCTTGCCGGAGACGGCCTGCGCGTTCAGGTGCTCGGCGATGCCTGCCGCGAAGCCGTCCTCGTCCTGCTGGCTGTCGTCAGGGTTGGCGGCGCTCGACGAATGGCCAGTGCCCCCGCTCTTGTTGCTGGTCGAGATGTCGCCCGTCGGGACGGCGGTGAGCTTGGGGTTCGCCTCGTCGCCGGTGTTGTGGAACAGGCTGAGCTTCTGGCCGTCGGCGACGGCGATCGTGGCACCCTTGGCGATCTGCATGTCATGTCTTTCCGTCTGCGAGGCCGGCGACGGGCGTCGGCCCTCACGTTGCGTCGGCGCATCCGGACTGATGCGCCTGTCGCGGCATCAACGTGCCTGCGGCGTTTTGGATGCCTTGGACGCTAGCCAATCACCCGGCGATAGAGGTGCCAGGTGGCGTGACCCATGACCGGCAGCACCACGGCGAGGCCGACGAGGAGCGGCAGCGAGCCGAGGAAGACCAGCCCACCGGCGATCAGCCCCCAGGCGGCCATCGGCGCGGGGTTGCGGCGCACCGCCTCGACCGAGATGCGCATCGCCTCGCCGGCGCCGACATGGCGGTCGAGGATGAGCGGCAGCGACACGACACTCAAGGAGAAGGCGACAACGGCGAAGACGAGACCCAGCATGTTGCCGAGAATGGCAAGGGTCCAGCCGGCGGGCGAGCCGAAGAGCTCGCGCAGGAACGCCGGATAGCTTGCGGCCTCGAGCGGCGGCGCCAGCACGGAGAACAGAAGCTGGGCGGTGACGAGCCAGGCCATGAAGAGGGCGACCAGCACGAGCGCGACCTTGGCGATGGCCGGCAGCGCCGGGCTATGAACGATGGCGAGGGCGTCCCGCCATTTCGCGGGCTCGCCGCGCTCCGCCCGGCGGCTGACCTCGTAGAAGCCGAGCGCGGCCAGCGGGCCGAGAAGCGCAAAGCCCGCGACGAGCGGGAACAGGACGGGGAAGGCGCTGGCGCCGGTGGCGGCGAGCGCGATCGCGATGCCGGCGACGGGATAGATGAGGGCAAGGAAGACGTAGTGCGAGGGATGGCGCCGGAAATCCTCGACGCCCCGCTCGAGGGCGAGCCGCAGATCGGGGAAGCCGATCGGCCGGATGGCCACGGCCACATGCGGGTTGGAGGCGCGCCGCAGGGGAATGGGCGTGGATGCCATGATCATGATCATGTCTCCTCTGACCGAGGACGACCGGTTTGGGAGGCCGGGGGCCACGGCGGGCCAGACGCCGCGAGCCGTCTATCCGCGCCAGCCTACACCCGAAGTCCGGGATCGCCGACCGAAAACGCGCCCGTGCCGATCCGCCGCAGTCGGGACGCGGCAGGCCGGCCCCGGGCGATGTCGGATCAACCCTTCGCTTCGCCCAGCGTATCGGCCATGTGCGCGCCGCGCGCGCCCATCGGGCGGGCCTGCCCCTTCGTCGTGTCGAGGGCCGTCTGGTGCTCGAGTTCGGCGTTGAGCTCGGCGCCGAGCAGCACGACGATGGTGGAGATCCAGATCCAGGTCATGAAGCCGATGGCGGCCCCGAGCGAGCCGTAGGTCTCATCATACGAGCCGAAGTTCTGCACGTACCAGGAGAAGAGGATCGAGAAGGCCACCCAGAGCACGGCCGCCACCGTGGCGCCGGGCGAGATCCAGCGCCAGGCGGCGACGCGCCGGCTCGGCCCCGTGCGGTAGACGACGGAGAGGCCGAGCGCCACGACGGCCAGCAGCACCGGCCAGCGCAGCGCGAGGAGCCAAGTCTCGGCCGAACCGAGGCCGACGAACTTGAGGACGATCGGCAGGAGCACGACGGAGGAGAGCGCAAGCACGAGGAAGAGGATGGTGCCGAGCGTGAAAGCGAGCGTCACGGCAGTCAGCTTGATGAAGCCGCGCTTTTCTTCCTCCTCGTAGACGATGTTGAGCGCATCGAAGAGCGTCTTCATCCCGGCATTGGCGCTCCACAGTGCGATGCCGAGGCCGAACACCATGCCGAAGCCGAGCTTCTCGTCGCCATGCGAGGCGACGCGCGCCATCTGCTCGCCGATGATGCTGAGCGCGCCGGCAGGCAGCACGCCGGAGAGGGCGTTCATCTGGTCGCCAAAGTTCGAGGCATCGGTAAAGAGGCCGTAGATCGAGATCAGCGCGGTGATGGCGGGGAAGAGCGCGAGGAGGACGTAGAAGGTGACGCCGGCGGCGACCAGCATCAGGCGGTCGGAGGAAAACTCCTCGTAGGTCCGCCAGAGAATGTCCTTCCAGCCCTTCGCGGGCACCCGCATGGGGCTGGCGGCGGCGCGCCCGCGACCATCCGGTACCGGAACCGTCACGGAGGGGGCCTTCGGCGTGGTGGCGCCGTCGCTCCAGGACGCTGCGCCGTCCGTCTTGTCCGCGGTCGGCTGCTCGCCGGGCCACTCCTTCTCGGTCGGGCGAGGCGAGAGACGCCCCGCCACGAAGCCGACGAGCGCGAGGCTTCCGGCCGAGGCGAGCCCGATGATCGCGTCCTGAAATGCGGTGTCGCGCCCGCGCTGCCCGTGGCTCATGGTGTCCCCTGTCCCGTCCGTCCCCGTCTGCTTAACGGGCCAGGACGGGAACGGATCCGTGATCCATCGGGTGCCGGGTGCGAGGCCGTCGCCTCCAGGTCTTTGTCGTCTCCGCATTCTACAACGACGAAGCGTATCCGCGTCGTCTGGAAATGCTCTAGCGCCCCGCCTTCAGGAAGGCGTCGGCGGTGCGAAGGCTCAGCGCCATGATCGTCAGGGCCGGATTGGCCGAGAGCGAGGACGGAAAGACCGAGTTGTCGCAAATGAAGAGATTGGGGATCTCGTGGCTGCGGCCAAGCGGATCGACCACCGAGCGGCCGGGATCGCGCCCCATCCGGCAGGTGCCGATCGTGTGGGCGGTGCGCTCCATCACCCAGATGTCGCTTGCCCCGGCGGCTTCCCAGATGCTCCGCATGAAGGCCGTCGCGTGGGTCTTCAGCTTTTCCTCGTTCTCGTTGTAGCCGAAACGGATGAGGGGCTTGCGCATGCCGGTCGCGTCGGTCTCGTCGGAGAGCGACATGAAATTGGTGTCGCAGGGCAGCGTCTCGCCGTTGATGCCGATGCCCGCGAGATGGTTGTAGCGGTCGAGATAGTCGACGAGCGGCTGGCCCCAGAGGCCGCGGCCGCGCGCCACCTGATCGGCGAAGGTCTGGAGGACCACGCCAAGATTCTGCACGAGATAGCCGCCGGCGAAATCCGCATCCCTGGGGCGCACCATGTCCTCGGTGATCATCGCCGAGGGGTAGCCCTTGTTCATCCGCATCTCGGTCGGGAACGTGCCCCAGACCTGCGTCGCGACATGCGCCGTGTAGTTGCGCCCGACCTGACCCGAGGCGTTGCCGGCGCCCAGATGGAGGAGGAGGCGCGGCGTCTCGATCGCGCCGGCGCAGAGAAACACCGCGCCCGTGCGCTGGCGATGATCGACGCCCTCGTGGCGATAGACCACGGCGACGACGCGGCCCTCGCGGTCGAACTCGATCTCGTGGACGAAGCAATCGGGACGGATCTCCGCGCCGTGTACGACGGCCAGCGGCAGATAGGTGACGTCCATCGAGGCCTTGGCGCCGTTGCGGCAGCCCTGGTGGCAGAAGCCGCAATTGACGCAGGCCTGCCGCAGATCGCCACCCTCCTGCTGGAAGGGGCGCGAGGTCACGGCGACGGGTCCGTCGCTGATGCGAAGACCCAGCCGTTCGCAGCCCGCCGCCATCGCCTGCGCCGGCGCGTTGCGCGGAACGGGGGGCAGCTTGTAGCCGCGCTCGGCGTCCCACAGGTAGTCGGCGGGGCCGGAGACGCCGATGAAATCCTCGATCTCGCGGTAGTAGGGCAGCAGCTCCGCGAATTCGAGCGGCCAGTCCTCGCCGACGCCGGTCTCGCTGCGCAGCTTCATGTCGCGCGCATCGGCGCGAGGCACGTAGGCCCCCCAGTGCAGGGTCGAGCCACCGACGCCGATGCCGCTGTTGTTGGCGCCGAAGGCTTCCGGCGTCGCGCCGCCGCTGATGCGCTCGCGCATCCAGTAGAGATCCCCGGACGCCGCCTCGTCGGCGACGAACTCGCTCTCGGGCTGGCGGTTCGAGCCGGCCTCCAGCGCCACGACCTTCAGGCCGGCCCTGGCGAGACGCGCCAGAAGCGGAGCGCCGCCGGCGCCCGTGCCTATCACCACGGCATCGACGGGCTCGTGGACGGCGTGGCGGCGCATGCGGTCGAGGTTCAAGAGGAGGCTCCGTCGGTGCGGGTGGGAAGGATCGGGGTCGCGTGCAGGGGGGTCGGCTCGAAGCTCTCGCGCTCGCCGATGCCGATCTTCTGGAAGCCGGCGAAGAGCGCGCCGCCCTCGCCGCCATTGGCGATGCCGGAATAGCCGAGGCGCGCCATCGTGGCGGGATGGGCGGCGTAAAGACGCACGGCGTCCGAGAGCACCTCCTCGAACCAGAGCTTCATGGCGGCGGCATCGAGCGGGGCGCCGGCACCGACCTCGAGTTCGCCCTTCGACATCGCGGCGAGCACGCGGTCCTGCGCGCCCGCGTCCAGCATCTCGAAGGCACCGCCGGGCGCATCGTCGCCCAGCGTGTCGAGCGCGGCATGATAGGCGTCGGGATCGCCCGGCAGCGCCTCGAAGCGCCAGCCGTTGCCCTCGGCCTCCGCCATCATCGCATCGAGCCGACCGGCCAGATCGAGCGCGGTTCCGAACGGGTGGGGCACCAGCCGGGCCAGAACCGCACGCAGACGCACCAGATGCTCGGCGGACATCGAGCGGGGCGGGGCGCCTGCGGGATCAGGCACGGCGCGCTCGAGAAGGATGCGGCGCAGCTTCGGCGAGACGCGCGAGGATTCGATGAGATCGCGATAGCCCGGGTCGAGAACGGGGTCGCTCGTCGCCTGCGCGGCGAAACCGGCAAGGAGATCGGCGAGTTCGCCCGCGCGCTCCAGCGGCAGGAGGTGCTTTGCGCGGCGCAGCGTCACCCGGCTCGCCTCGCCGAAATGCACTGCCATCAGCCGCGCCTGCGCGTCGGGGCCGAGATCCTCGTCCTCGCCGCCGGCAACGACGAGGGCGGGCAGGCGCAGCGTGCCGATCCGCGCCGTCCAGTCCTCGCGGCTTCCCGCATCCAGCCAGGCGCGCCAGGCGCGCGGGTCGAGGCGCAGGACGTCTTCCACCGCGAGGTCGCGATCCCTGTCGGACAGCTCGACGACGTTGGCGTCGACGAACTCCTCGGCCTCGCGGCGCGACTGCGCGTCGGGGCCGAGGAACCAGCCCATCATCGTCTGCCGGCGCTCCTCCGCCATCGGCTCGGGCGCGGGCGGCGAGCCGGCGACGGTGACGACGCCGCAAAGGCCGCTGAGCGACGCGTCGCCGTCCGCGGCGCGCCGCGCCAGCGCCAGCGCCACCTTCGCGCCCATGCTGTGGCCGACGAGGACGAAGCGCTCGGGCGCGGCCTGCGCCACGGCCTGCGCGACGTGGTCGGCCATGTCGGACACGCCGTAGCCCTCGACCTCGCGCGCGGCGCCGAAGCCCGGCAGGTCGACGGGCAGCGTCGGGATCGCGGCATCCGTCAGTCGCGCGACGACGGGCTCCCACGTGCGGGCGCTGCCGCCGAGGAAATGGAGAAGGACGAGGGTGGTCGGCGTGGCGGTTTTCGACATGCCGGCGCAGATGGGCTGGAACCGTTCCAAGGCAACCGCGCACCGTTGCATCAGTTTGCCGCAACCGATCCTCGGGTCCGCGGCCCGGCCGGACGCGTCGTGCCCTGTCCGCAGGGCCGGCGGGCCCCATCTCCTGTCCCCAGGTCGCGGCCGGGAGACGGTCGCCAGTTCCAGGGACGTCCATGACGATCGAAGACGGCCGCATCCGCATTCTCGCCGACGCCGAGCCCCGCGCGGATGGTGCCTACGTGCTCTATCTCCTGCAGCAGGCGAACCGGGCGCATTTCAACCCGGCGCTGGAACATGCGGTCGCGCAAGCCAACCGGCTGAAGCTGCCGGTGGTCGCCTGCTTCGGCCTCCTCGACGGCTCCAACGGCTTTCCCGAGGCCAATGCCCGGCATTATGCCTTCCTGCTGCAGGGGCTGGCGGATGCCGCCGCCGGTCTGGAAAAGCGCGGCATCGGCTTCGTCATGCGCAAGGCCTCGCCGGCCGAGATCGCGATCGACCTCGCCGAGGATGCGGCGATGCTGGTGCTCGACCGCGGCTACCTGGCGATCCAGAAACGCTGGTACGGCCAGATCCTGGAGGGCGTGAAGGGGCGCATCGTGCAGGTCGAGGGCGACGTGGTGGTGCCCGTCGACATCGCCTCCGACAAGCACGAATACGGCGCGCGCACCATTCGCCCGAAGATCAAGCGGCATCTGGAGGAGTTCCTCCATCCGCTGCGCTCCGCCCCCGTCAAGCACCGCGCCGACGACCTGAAGCTTAAGAGCGAGATCGACATCTCCGACCCCGACAAGGTTCTGGAAGGCATGACGCTCGATCGCTCGGTGGGGCCGGTGAAGCGCTTCACCGGCGGCGAGAGCGAGGCGCGGCGGCGGCTGAAGGCCTATCTCGCCGGGCCGTTCGGGCATTACGGCGCCGAGCGCGGCAAGCCGGAGGCGGGCGCGGCCTCGCACATGAGCCCCTACCTGCATTTCGGGCAGATCTCGCCGGTGGAGATCGTGCTGGCGCTGCGCGAGGCCAAGGGCGCCACCGACGAAGACCGGGATGCCTACACGGAAGAGCTGGTGGTGCGCCGCGAGCTCTCGATGAACCACGTCAACACGACCGAGCGTTACGACAGCTACGATCACGCGGTGCCGGACTGGGCGCGCAAGACGCTGCACGAGCAGGCCGGCGACCACCGCGAGCATCGCTACACGGAAGAACAACTGGCGGAAGGCGAGACGCACGACCACTACTGGAACGTCGCGCAGCGCGAGATGCGCGTCACCGGCTACATGCACAATCACCTGCGCATGTACTGGGCCAAGAAGATCCTCGAATGGTCGCCCTCTGCCAAAGCCGGGTTCGAGCGCACGCTGCGTCTCAACAACCGCTACTTCCTCGACGGGCGCGACGCCAACTCGTTCACCAACGTCGCCTGGACCTACGGGCTGCACGACCGCCCCTGGGCGCGGCGGCCGATCTTCGGCACGGTGCGCTACCAGAGCGAGAACTCGCTGCGCAAGATCGACGCCAAGGCGTACGAGCGGTCGGTGGACGAGCTGTGCCGGGCCGAGGAGGACTGACGCGGCACCCCTCCTAGCGGGAGCGAAGGTCGCCGGCGGTCGCCTCCGTGTGCATGGCGGCCTCGGCGGCGCGCGTCAGGGTCTCGGGCGAAGCGCCGGGCGACCAGACAGATCCACCGAAGCGCAGCGGCAGCGCCGTTGCGTCAGCGGCTTGCGCGGCTGCGAAGACCCGCCGCAGCCGGTCGAGCGCGACGGCGAGCGCGCCCTCGGTGGCGGCCGAGAGGATCGCCACGAAGCGCCCGTCGCCCACATGCGCCAGCCGGTCGTTGGCCCGGATGCCCTCGCGCAGCCTCAATGCCACCTGCCGGAGCGCGGCATCCTTGCCGTCGGCCCCGAGGCGCGCGGTGAGCGACGCGTAGCCCTCGACCTCGGCCAGGAGCACCGAGAAAGGACGCTTCATGTCGATGGCGCTGGCGATGGCATCGTCGAAATCGTAGTCGAGGCGGCGTCGGTTGGCGATGCCGGTGACGGGGTCGAAATAGGCACCTCGCTCCAGCTCGTCCTGACGAGCCTTGTCGGCGGTGACGTCGACGCAGAGGCCGAGGATGGCGACGACGCGTCCGCTGGCGCGATCGACGAGCGGCGTCAGGCTCGTGCGCCACCAGAAGCGGCCGTTCGGCAGGTCGAAGACCTCCTCGTAATCCTGATGGCGGCCGGTGAGCACGCAGCGCATGTAGCGTTCACCGACATGGCGCGCGAGGTCGGCCGGCAGGCACTCCTGCGGCGTGCGGCCCAGAAGGTCGGCCTCCCGCAGCCCGGTCAGTTCGCTGTGCACGGCGTTGAGGCTGCCGAACCGCAGCGCGAGATCCTCGCCGACATCCACCGTGAAGGCGGGAATGCCGATCCGGTGGACGTCGAAGAGCGTCGTGGCGGTGGGGGCGGGGACATGGTGCGTCATGGCGAACTCGGCGGCGATCGGATGAGCCGATCATGACAGGTCCGGCATCGGCCCGAAATCCTGAACTCTGGGGGGCGCGGTGCGTTTGCTGCTAGGGGCGACCGCCTTGGTGCTTCCGTAGGACGCCCGATGGGCGATCGACGGCGGCGCTCGATGCGGTGCGGCATCTTCGCGCGAGGAGGCGAGCGGCCGCCGCGCCGCCCCATAACGAGGCCATGCCCCGCCGTGTTGGGTGGAGACGGGCGGGACAACGGGGAAGGCGGCGCATTGCGGAACGGGACGGACGAGAACGGCGAGGGGCGTGCAGGCCTCCTGCAGGTGCAGGGACTGGCGAAATCGGTGCCGGGCGGACGGCGGCTCTTTGCCGGCCTCGATCTGGCGGTCGGCGCGGGCGAGGTCGTGGCGATCGTCGGCGAGTCCGGCGTCGGCAAATCGACGCTTCTCAATATCCTCGCCGGGCTCGACCGGGCCGACGAGGGCGAGGTGCGCGTCGAGGGCCGGGCGCTCGGCAGCCTCGACGAGGCGGCGCTGACACGGTTGCGGCGCGAGCGGATCGGCTTCGTGTTCCAAGCCTTCCACATCCTGCCCTACCTGACGCTGCGCCAGAACGTGGCCCTGCCGCTGGCGCTGGTGAAGGCGAAGCGCGACGCGATCGACCGGCGTGCCGGCGAGATGCTCGCCCATGTCGGGCTTCACGGGCGCGACGAGGGCTATGCGCGCGATCTCTCCGGCGGCGAGTTGCAGCGCGTCGCGATCGCGCGGGCGCTCGTTCATCGCCCGGCGCTGATCCTCGCCGACGAGCCCACCGGCAATCTCGATCCCGACACGGCCGGCACCGTTCTGCACCTCCTCGCCCGCACCGTGCGCGGCGGTGGCGCGGCGGCCGTCATCGTCACGCATTCGCAGGCCACCGCCGCGATGGCCGACCGGGTGCTGCGCCTGACCGCCGGCGGCCTCGAGGCCAGCGATGCGCGCTAGCCTCGCCGATCTCGCAGGCGCCCGGCTCGCGCTGCGCTGGCTGGTGGCGGGCGAGTGGCGCGCCCATCCCGGCCGCTTTCTCGCCACCGCCGCGGCCATCGCGGTCGGTGTCGCGCTCGGCTTCGCCGTGCATCTCGTCAACGGCTCGGCGCTCGCGGCCTTCGACGGGGCGGTGCGCGGCGTCAACGGCGCGGCGGATCTCGCGGTACGGGCCGCCAGCCCGCTCGGCTTCGACGAAGCGCTCTATCCGCTCGTCTCAAAGGCAGCCGGCGTCGCCGATGCCAGCCCCGCCGTCAGCCTGGAGGCCGAGGCGCCGAACGGCGCGGCCTTCACGCTTCTGGGTCTCGACGTGATCCGCGCGGCCGCGGTGACGCCGAGCCTCGTGGGGCTGGCGACGCGCGGCGCCGACACGGCGAGCGAGGCGGCCTTCGACCCCTCGGCACTCTTCCTCTCGCGCACCGCATTGCGCGAGGCCGGCGGCGCGATCGGCGACACGATCGAGGTCAGCGCCAACGGGCGCACGGTTCCCCTGCGGATCGTAGGCGTTCTCGAAGGCGCGGGCGAGGGCACACGGATCGGCGTTCTCGACATCGCCGCAGCGCAATGGCGCTTCGACCGGCTGGGGCGGCTCGACCGGCTCGACCTCAAGCTCTCCGACCGGCGCGCCGCCGAGACCGCGCTGGCCGCGCTCCTGCCGAACGACGCCACGCTGGCCAGTGCCGACGACGAGGCGGCGCAGGGCAGCGCCTTGTCGCGCGCCTACCGGGTGAACCTCACCATGCTGGCGCTGGTGGCGCTCGTCACCGGCGGGTTTCTCGTCTATTCCGCGCAGTCGCTGGCGGTGGCGCGCCGCCTTCGCGCCTTCGCGCTTCTTCGCACCCTCGGCCTGCCGCGCGGCGGCATCGTCGCCGCGGTGGCGCTCGAAGGACTGGTGATCGGCCTGATCGGGGCGCTCGCGGGCCTTGCGGCCGGCTACGGGCTCGCCGCGCTGGCGCTGCGTTGGTTCGGCGGCGATCTCGGCGCCGGCTATTTCGCGGGCGCAGGGGCGGGGCTCGCCTTCGATCCTGCCGCCGCGCTCGCCTTCTTCGCGCTGGGGCTGGCCGCCGCGCTTCTCGGCAGCGTCTTGCCGGCCCGCGCCGCCTCGCGCGCCGCGCCCGCCGCCGCCCTGAAGAACTCGGGCGACCTCGTCGACCCCCGCACGCCCGTCGCCTGGAAGCCGGCGCTGGCGCTGGGGCTGGGCGGCGCCGGCGCCTCGCTCCTGCCGCCGCTGGCGGGCCTGCCGGTCTTCGGCTTCGTCGGCATGGCGCTGCTGCTGGCCGGCGGCGTCGCCGGGGTGCCCTGGCTGGCGCGCCAGCTGCTGGCGCCGCTGGCGCGCCGGCACCTTTCGCCCGTACCGCCGCTTCTGGCGGTGCGCCACGTCCACGGCGCGCCCGGCGAGGCGGCGACGGCGCTCTGCGGCATCGTCGCCAGCACGGCGCTGATGATCGCGATGGCGACGATGGTGACGAGCTTTCGCGGCGCGGTCGATGAGTGGCTGGCACAGGTCCTCTCCTCCGACCTCTACATCCGCACCGTGGATCCGCGCGGCTTCGACCCGGCCGAGCAGGCGCGCCTCGCCGGCGTGCCGGGCGTCGTCCGGCTCGACTTCTCGCGCCAGATCCCGCTGCGCCTTCAGCCCGATCGTCCCGACGTGACGCTCATCGCCCGCCCGCTCGATCCCTCCAGCCCCGGCAGCACGCTCGTGCTCATCGAGCGCGCTGACGCGCCGGTGCCCGGCGCCGTGCCGGTCTTCGTCTCCGAGCCGGCGGCTCGCATCTATGGCTGGCGCGTCGGCGAGACGGTGTCGCTGCCAATCGGCGCGGCATCGGGTGCCAGCTTCGCGGTCGCCGGCATCTGGCGCGACTATGCGCGGCAGGCGGGCGCCGTGGTGATCGACACCGCCGACTACACGCGGCTGACCGGCGACGCCTCGCGCAACGAGGGCGCGGTGACGCTGGCGCCCGGGGCCGAAGCGCAGGGCGTCGCCCGCGCGCTGGAAGCGGCGCTCGATCCGCAGGCGCGCGAAGGGGTTTCGACCGCCGAGCCGGCGACGCTGCGGCGCTTTGCGCTCGATCTCTTCGACCGCTCGTTTGCCGTCACCTACGGGCTGGAGGCGGTGGCGATCCTCGTCGGCCTCGCCGGCGTCGCGGCCACCATGTCGGCGCAGACGATCGCGCGGGTGCGCGAGTTCGGCATGCTGCGCCATCTCGGCGTCGCCCGGCGTCAGATCCTCGGCACGCTGGCGATCGAGGGCGCGCTGCTCGGGCTCGTCGGCGGCCTTGCGGGTGTTCTTCTCGGCGGGGCGCTGTCGCAGGTGCTGATCCACGTGATCAATCCGCAATCCTTCAACTGGACGATGACGACGCGCATTCCCGCCGGCACGATCCTCGCCGTGGTCGCCGCGCTCATCCTGGCCGCCGCCGGCACCGCCGTGGTCTCGGGACGGCGCGCGGTGACGGGCCGGGCGGTGGACGCCGTGAGGGAGGACTGGTGATGGTTCGCGCGCTGACCCTTTTGCTCGCGCTGGTCTGGATGCTGCCGGCCTGGGCGGCCGAAGTCGAAACCGCGGCGGTGGTGCGGCCCGGCGTCGCCTTCGCCTTTCCGCGCGACCACGGCGCCCATCCGGCCTTCCGCACCGAATGGTGGTACGTCACCGGCTGGCTGCAGGGCGCCGACGGGCGCGAGATCGGCTTCCAGGTGACGTTCTTCCGCACCCGCCCGGGCCTCGACCCCGCCAATCCCAGCCGCTTCGCGCCGGCGCAGGTTCTCTTCGCCCATGCCGCGCTGTCGGACCCGGCGGTCGGGCGGCTGCTTCATGGCGAACGCGCCGCCCGCGCCGGCTTCGGCTTGGCGCAGGCAATCGAGGGCGATGCCGGCGTGACGCTGCGCGACTGGCGCTTCTCGCGCGAGGCGGACGGGCGCTTCGTCACCGACGTCGCGACGCCGGATTTCGCCCTGCAACTCGCCTTCGCGCCGACGCAGGACGTGTTTCTGCAGGGCGAGGATGGCTACAGCCGCAAGGGGCCGCGCGAGGGTGAGGCCAGCCACTACTATTCGCTGCCGCACCTGAAGGTCTCCGGCCGCCTGACGCGCGAGGGCACGGCGCAAGAGGTGACGGGCGAGGCGTGGCTCGACCGCGAATGGTCCTCGAACTATCTGGCACCGGAGGCCGCGGGCTGGGATTGGACCGGTCTCAACCTCGACGATGGCTCGGCGCTGATGGCCTTCCGCATCCGCGGGCGCGACGGCGGCACGGTCTGGGCCGGCGGCTCGCTGCGCCGCCCTGACGGCGAGATCGTCCGCTTCCAGCCCGGCGACGTCTCGATGGTGCCGATGGACCACTGGCGCTCGCCGCGCACCGGCGCGCTCTATCCGGTGGCGCAGATGCTGCGGGTGCGCCTGCCCGAGGGAGAGCGGTCCTTCCCGCTGACGCCGTTGTTCCCCGACCAGGAACTCGACGGCCGCTCGGGCGGCTTGCCCGTCTACTGGGAGGGCGCGGTCCGCACCACCGGTGGGCGCGGCTATCTCGAACTCACCGGCTACGTGGCGCCGCTGGCGCTGTAGGGCGGCCGGCCGACGCCGGTCGGCGGAGCGAAGGAGAAGCGGTCGCGACCGGCGTCCGGCTCCTCGTCTTTCGCGTGTTCCGCAATCGTTTGGCCGACCACATTGATTGTGACAGGCGCCTGCGCGACATCGTGTGACGGTTTTAAGACGATAGGAATTGCAGATGTCCGAAATTTCGACGATCGCCGCCACGGTGAGCACGCTGGCCGCGCCCGGCATGAAGCCCAAGGAGCTCATCGCCGCGGTGCGCGAGCGCCATCCCGAGGCGACCAAGAAGCAGGTCGTGCGCGCCGCGTTCTACGCCCTGACCGAAGGCGGTGAGACCGATCCCGAGGCGGCCCGCCGGCTCCACGACTTCGCTCTCACCGAGCGCGCCGCCCCCACCGAGGCGACGCCGGCCCCCCGCAAGCCCCGCAAGCGCAAGCCCGCCGCGGCCTGACCCACCGCCACCCGGCGCATCGTCGGCCGGATCGCCTGGCCCACCAGGTCCGTTGCCGAGCGACGAACCATCTCGTCGGATCGCGGAACGAGCGACGCTTCCTTCGATCGTGCGTGGAACTTGAAACACGCAGCGGAACCCAGAGAGCGGGCCGGGCGGCCGATCAGCGTTCGCGCCAGTCCGTGATCTGGAACGGGCGGTCGGAGAGGACGGGCGCGATGAGGACGACGTCGACCGTCCTGAGCGTGCCGGTCGGCGAGGCTCTCGCCTCGACGCGAACCGAGAAGACGCGAAGGGATTCGCCGAGGACGAGATGTTGCTCGAGCCCGCGGAAGATCGCGCGCAGATGGAACAGGCGGTCGAGGCCGGACCGCGCGCGGGCATCGGCCAAAGCGTCGAGGGCACCGGGCGGCAGGCCCGGCAGCGCCGTGAGGAGCGCGGGGGCGGCGAACATCGGATCGATCTTGCCCGATGGGTTCGACACGGTCACGAAGGGACCGAGCGCTGCGACATCCGGCGCAGAGAGGCCGAGCACGAACTGGAGATCCGCGACGGTCCGGAACGGCGCGTCGGGCGGCGTGTAGGCAAAACCGGCCGCCCGGTAATCGCCGGCCTCCGCTCCGCCGGGACGGGCCGTGTCGTCGGCATCGCGCCAGTCCGCCACACGCGCGGCGAAGTCGGCGGGCGCAAGGGCGCTGAGCCCCGCCGCTTGGTAGGCCGCCGCCAGCAGCATTTCGTCGGCCCCGTTGAGATCGACCCGTCCCGCTTCCGGGGCGGCGAAGAGCGTGACCGTTCCGTCGTCGAGCCGCACCTGCTGGCCGCTGAGCGCCAGCGGATCGACGCCGAGCACGAAGAGCTGATGCCCGGCAAGCTGGACTCCGGAGCGCAGGAGCGCATCGACGCGCAGATCCTCGCCCGCGAGCCGTGCCGTGTCGACGCTGCCGCGCGACAGGAGGACGACGCCGCCAAGCATCAGGGCGAGCAGCGCGGTGACGGACAGGACCGCGACCAGCATGAAGCCGGCATCGGGGCCTCCGTTTCGAGACCGATCCGGGTCAGCGCGCATAGCGCAGCCAGCCGAGCGGATCGTTGGCGTCGACCGCCTCGATGGGCAGGTCGGCATCGTCGATCGCGTCCGCCTCGCCCGTCTCGACATAGGAGCAGACGCCGCGCCGGGGCGAAGCGCAGCCCGGCTCCGCATCGACCATCAGGGGGATGCGGACGGACTTGGTGATCCCGCCCGTCTCCGGATCGATCAGGGCGACCCTGATCGCGGCCGGCATGTCGAGAGGCGCCGTCCAGGTCTCGACCAGGGCTTCCTGCCCCCCGCTGAGGCGCTGGAAGTAGGCGAAGCGGACGTTGGAGGCGCCGGCATCGAGATCGGTCGTGGCGCCGGGTCCCAGATCGCCGGGCCCGACCGCGAAGGGCGGAAAGGCCGCGTCGGTTCGAAGGACGCGCCCGTCCTCGGCCTCGAGCGTCACGAAGCGGATGTCGCCGATGCCGGCGTCGCGCTGGGCGAACTGCATTCGGCGGTCGGTGCCCGCGAAGACGAAGGGGGCTCCCACCCCGCCCCAGCGTGTCCGGCTGACCGGGCGCAGATCCCGGCCGATCGCGTCCAGCGCCCGGCTTTCCGCCTCGATCCGGCGCGAGAGCTCCACCGTCCTCGCATCGGCGCGTGTCAGGAGATGGACGAGCGACACGAGCGCGACGAGAAGAAACGCCCCGATCGCCATCGTCACCAGCGCTTCAGCCAGGAGAAACCCTTGCGATCCCCCCATGCGGCCCGGCTTGCGAGCGGTCCGTTCGCGTTTCATGGCCCGGCCACCATCGTTCGAACCGACTGGATCTGCTCGGCGGTGAAGACACCGTCTTTCCCGTCGGACAGGCGCACGTCGACGATCATGCGCATCGGGCGGAAGACGAAGAGGCCTCGCTGGCCGACCGCGCCCGCGGCGACCGGCACGTCCTCGAAGCGGGCCGTCCAGTCGTGGCCGTTCATTCGCCCGGATGTCGCCTGTCCGAGTTCGGCGACGGTGGGGCTGGACAGGAGAGTCTGCGCGACGAGGCCGGCATCGATGCGCTGGCGCGCCCGCATCGCGGCATCGACGCTGCCGACGACGCCGCGCTGGAGCACCACCATGACGATCGCGAGCACGAGAAAGGCCACGAGGGCCTCGATCAGCGTGAAGCCTGCGGCGTGTGATCTCCGGCCGCGTTTCAGGTGATCGGGCACGCGAGGGTCTGCCATCGCTCAGAACGCTTCGATCTGAACGGCCGCGGTCTGCGGATTGACGCGGATGCTGAGGCCGCGTTCGCGCGTGCCGAGGAGGAGGCGCCCGCCACTCGATCGTCCGCTGCCGGTGAAGGCGAAGGCCCGAAGGTCGCCCGGCTGCGCGGCCAGCGTCAGCGCCGGCGACAGGGTGATCTCACCGCTGGAAGCGCCCGACACCATGCGGCGCCCGGTGAGGTCGACGAGCGTCGTGACCGACCGGCCGGAGCGCAGTGCGGCGTTCCGGTCGGCCTGCAGGAGGGCGACGATGCGCTGCGCCTCGTAGCGCTGCAGCCCGGGGCCGGTGCCGAACCTTGCCGACGGCAGCGCCAGCGCCGCCAGAAGCGCGACGATCGCCAGCGCCAGCATCAGTTCGATGAGCGCGAACCCGCCCCGGCGATCGCGCAGCGTGGGCGGTCTAGTTGCTGGTGATGTCGGCATCGGACCCGCTGCCGCCCTCCTGCCCGTCCGCGCCGTTGGAGACGATGCGGTAGGGCGCGTTCTGGCCGGGCACCACGTAACGATAGGGGCTGCCCCACGGATCGGCCGGCACGCCGGCCTGCTGGAGATAGGGTCCGTTCCAGCTCTGCACCGAGGACGGGCGGGTGACGAGGGCGCCCAGTCCCTCGCTGGCGGTGGGGTAGCGGCCGGTGTCGAGGAAGAAGAGGTCGAGCGCGGACTTGAACGAGGAGATCTGCAGGCTGGCCGCCCGCTCGCGCGAACTCGTCAGGTAGTTGAGGACGCGCGGGCCGACCAGTCCCATCACGAGGCCGAGAATGACGAGGACGACGAGAAGCTCGACGAGCGTGAAACCGCCGGCCCGGTCGCGCCGGGCGGCCTTCGCGGTCCCGGACAGGGTTGCGGCGGACGGATCGGGAGATCGATGGGATCGCATGGGGTCTCTCATATCAGAAGATCGTTGATGCTCATGAGGGCGGTCATGATCGAGATGATCAGCCAGCCGATCAGCAGGCTGACGCTCATCATCAGGACGGGCCCGAGAATGGCGGTGAAGCGGGCGAGCGCCGCGTCGAGCTTGGCCTCGTAGAACACGGAGACGCGCGCCGCGCTTTCGGAGAGGTTGCCCGCCTCCTCGCCGACGCGCAGCATCTGCACGACATGGGCGGGCAGGAGCGGCCGGCGCGCCAGCGCCTGCGACAGGCGCGTGCCCTGGCGGACATCCGCCAGCACCGCGTCGATCGCCTCGGCCGATCGCGGCACGCGCGAGATGCCGCGGATGAGCCGAAGCGAGGTCGAGATGTCGACGCCGTTGGCGAGGAGGATCGACAGGGTGCGGCAGAAGGTCAGCGTGAGGCTGTAGATGACGAGCCGGCGGGTGAAGGGCAGACGCGACAGGAGTTCCAGCCCCAGCGAGCGTCCGCTCATCAGCCGCTTGGCCAGAAGGAAGGCGGCGAGAAGCGCGATGAGGGTCGGCAGAATGTAGCCGGACACCGCGCGCAGCCCTTCCGACAGTTCGAAGACGAACAGGGCCGACCCGTCGATCCGGTCGCGGAAGCCCTGGATGGCGCCCTCGAACTGCGGGATGATGTAGAGGAGAACGAAGAACAGGACGCCGATCGCCGCAACGCCCAGGAAGGCGGGATAGGAGATCGCGGACATCAGGCGCTTGCTCAGGGCTTCCGTGCGCTGGCGCTCGGCGGCGATGCTCGTCAGCGCTTCCTCCAGCCGGCCCGACATCTCCGCCACCTCGACCATCTTGACGTAGAGCGGGGGAAAGAGCGCGGGGTGGGATCCCAGCACCGACGAGAAACTCCGCCCCCCCGACAATTCGGTGTGCAGCGAACGCACAAGCTTCACCAGCCAGCGCCGGGTTTCCATCTGGGTGAGGATCACCAGCGCCTCGTCGAGCGAGACGCCGCCCTTGAGAAGCATCGCGAGATCGAGCGTGAAGGCCGTGATCTCGGCGGGCTTGGGATCGGGCGTCAGCCGCTCCGACCACGAACGCCCGTCGCCCGCGCCCAGGGGCTTGGCGGAGACGGGCGTGAAGCCGGCCTCGTCGAGCACGCGCACGACCTCTGCCGAGGACGCCGCGTCCATCGTGCCGTCGAGCATCTTGCCGGTCGCGTTCAGCGCCTTGTACCGAAACTTTGCCATCTCAGTGCCGGTCTCGGCCTGCTTTGCGGCGCTCTGGCGACGAAGCCGCCCCGGTCACAGGCTCGCTCCCGAAAGCCAGACGAGGAGAAAGGCCGGCGCGAGGCAGGCCCCGAACGCGACCTTGCCGCTCGCCCGGCCCGGCCGGACGCGTCGCTGAATGAGTGCGACCGCCAGACCGGCCAAGCTGGCGATGAGGAGCGCCAGCGAGAATCCGGCGAGGCCGCAGAGCAGCCCGCCGACGCCGGCCAGCTTCACGTCGCCGAACCCGATGCCGTCATGTCCCTGCCGGCGATAGTAGATCTCGCGCACGAGAAGCACGCTGCCGCCGCAGACGAGGCCCTCGAGGACGAAGGCGCCAGCGGCGAAGGCCGGATCGATCGCGAAGAGCGGCCGCGTCGTCAGGTCGAACACCGCCAACGCCGCCCATCCCGCCAGCGCCGCGTCGGGGATGGTGAAGCTGCGAAGGTCCTGCGCCGCGATCCACGCGACGAGGACGGCGAGCGCGGCTTCCGGCGCGTGCGGCACGACGGGAGCCGCGAGGAGAGCCGCCGCCACCAGCGCGCCGACGAGAACCCACGATCCTGCGGACCATGGCAGGATCGGACCACCCATGATGCGGGCGCTCCGCGGGCTCACTTGGACGGGGTGGATCGCATGCCCATCCCCCACATCTGAGACTTGAGTTCAGCGGCCACGGACGCGGCATCCTGCGACGAGCGCACGACGGTCGGCCGGATGAGCATGATGAGTTCGGTGCGATTGGCCGAATTGTCGGTCTGGCCGAGAAGCGTGCCCAGAACCGGAATGTTGCGGGTGCCCGGCACGCCGGAATTGCCCTTGCGGGCCTGCGCCGAGATCAGACCCGCCAGAAGCACGGTCTGACCGTTCTGGACGGAAATCTGGCTGGCGACGCGGCGCTTGGAGATCGTCGGGGTCAGCGTGTTGCTGCCCTGGACCACTGCCGATATCTCCTGCTCGACATTCATCGTCACGGCGTCGTTCTGCCCGATGCGCGGCGTCACGTTGAGAATGATGCCGGTGTCGCGGAACTCGACCTGGTTGACGAGGGGCGCGAGACCGTTCTCGACGCTCTGGGCCTGGCGGGTCGTGACCGGCACCTGATCGCCGACCTGCAGCGTCGCGGTCTGGTTCTCCACAACGACGAGCGAGGGCGACGAGAGGATCTCGACATTGCTGATGACGCTGAGCGCCGAAATGATCACGTCGGGATCTGAATTGGTCCCGAGCAGAAAGTTGAAGCCCGGAATCTGGCTCTGGACGACGCTCGACGCCACGTCCTTGACGCTGATCGACTGATTGTTCGAGTTGTTGAAGCCGACGCCATGGCTGTTGACGTAATACTGGACGCCGTATTTCAGCGCGTCGGTGAGCTGCACCTCGGCGATCGTCACGTTCACCGCCACCTGCTGCGGCGTCGAGTCGAGCTGGCGCAGCGCGACGAGAACCTTCTGGTAGACGTCGGCATCGGCGTAGGTGACAACGGAATTGTTCGACGGATCTGCGCTGATGCGGATGCCCGAACCGCCGCCCCCCCCGCCCTGCGGCTGGCTCGTCATGTCGATGACCCCGGGCGCGGTTCCCGAGCCGAAGTCGGCGCCCGTGCCGTTCGCGGTGTCGAAGGCCGAGGAGACGCGCGAGTTTCCGCCCTCGCCGGCGGTCGAGAACCCGTCGCTCCCGCCCTCGCTTCCATCCGGCGAGGCGCCGGACAGGGAAGCAGCCTGACGCGTCGGCCGCGCCGGTGACTGCCCGCCGCCGCCGCCGAACAGGCTGGATAGAACCTTGGCCAGATCCTCGGCGCTTCGATGCTTGGGCTTGTAGACGAATACACCTTCGCCGATGCCGGGATTTTCCCGGTCGAGACGCCGCACCCAGGTCCCCGCCCGCGTGATCAGCTTGGGGTTCTGCGAGATCGCCAGGATGCTGCGCAGCCGGTCGATCGAGCGGAACTGGATGGCCGCATCGTCGCCGCTGGCCCCGAAGATGCGCTGCAGTTCCGGGATGATCGCCTCGGGCTTGGCCTCCTGCAGCGTGAAGACGGAGACGGACTGGTTCTCCATCCAGTCGTCGTCGAAGGAGAGGACCGCGTTGACCGCCGCCTGACGCTCCGCGCCGCTGCCGCGGATGAAGATCGTGTTCTTGGACGCGTCGATCTTGAGGTTCTCGCCCTGCGCGACGAAGCCGGACAGAAGCTCCATCATCGTCGACGCCTTGACGAAACGGAGCGGCACGACGGAAACGCCATAGCCGAGCCGCGTCCGGGTTCCGACGTCGACGAGGGCGCCGGAGGATCCCGATGGCGAGATCCGGTAGGTTTCGCCCTCGCGGGTCAGGGAAAAACCGAGCGAGTCGAGCGCGGTTTCGAGCGTCGACAGAAGCTCCGCCCGGCTGACGGGACGGGTCGAGGAGAGCGTCACCGGCCCGGTGACGTTGCCGCTGACGACGTAGTTCACCTTCAGCGCATCGTTGAGCACGGCGCGCACGACGTCCTTGATGTCGGCATTCTCGAAGTTCAGCGTGTAGCTGCCGCCGCCCTCGCTCGTCGTGGGCGTCGCCATCGTCAGGCCGCGCGCCGACGTCGAGCCGTCCGACCGGAAGTTCTGAACGACGGTTCCCCCCGCGCCGGGCGCCTGGCGTCCCGTCAGGTCGCCGTAGCCGGGGTTGTTGCCCTCGGAACGAGCCTGCATGTCGCCGAAGGCGCCACTGAAGATCGAACCGGTCTCGGGCCCACTGGGATCGCTCGTCTGACACCCCGTCAGGATCAACGCAAACATGACTGACGACAGTCGACGACTCACGCGCACCCCATTCCCAAGCTTGTCCCAAGCTGACCGCAGCTTCATTCCTGCGCGCTTAGGTGGATCTTCACCATATCCAAATGGCAACAGAAGCGCTTGATTAGCTACGGGAACCCGGTCTCCTTGGCTTCGTCGTCCCCCTACATTTTAAGACAAGGTTAACATTTGGCGGCCCGGCGCCGACGCGGCGCGCTTCCGAACAAGGACGCGGGCATCGGCTCGGCATGCCGAACGGCTCCGGGCGATGGCGCGCGATCGCGTCGATGCCCGGCGCGGCATGCCGCAATCGTGACCATCGTGGGTTGCGGCCATCAGGTCCGCCGCGTGCGCCGGGCCTGTCTTCGAGAGCGCATGCCTGTCGGTGCGGCGTGACCGTCCCGCGCCACTCATGCTAGAGTTCGGGCCGTTCGATCCCTCTGGCGGCGGACGATGTTTCCGGGAGACGATCGGTGAACTGGACCTCGATCTTCGCGAAAGGCGATCGCGAACTGGGTGGCGGCTCGCCCGTGCCGGAAGCGGCGAACCATGACGCCGCGCTCGTGCCCGTCGAGGGAGGAGCGGCACCGGGGCCGTTCGCCGGACAGGAGCCGGAGGCCGCGTGGCGCGACGGCGCGGCGTCCGCAGACGACATCGCATCGCGCCTCGCCGCCCATCACGCCATGCCCCGCTTCGGCTTCGACGATGTCGCGGGCTGTCCGCCGCACTTCGTCGACCTGTCCCGCCGCTTCCTACGGGAAGCCTATGCCTATCCCCATCGCCGCGAGGACGGGAGCATGGCGATCGCGCTGGCCGATCCCGGCCGGACGGGCGCGATCCGTGCTATCCGCCTGGCGCTCGGCCAGCCAGCGGCGGCGGGCGTCCTGTCCTTCGAGGAGGTCGACCTCCTCTTCGAACGCGCCCTGCAGCAAGCCGATCCCGACGCTGCCGTGGCCTTCGCGACACCCGATGCGGTGGCCGATCAGGAAGGCTCGGCCGACGATCTGAAGGATCTCGCCCGCGGCGCCCCGATCGTGCGTCTCATCGACCGCATCCTCGAGCGCGCCGTGGAACTCGGCGCCACCGACATCCATCTGGAGACCGAGCGCGACCATCTCGCGGTCCGCTACCGCGTCGACGGCTTCCTGCGGCGCGACCAGAAGGTGCCGGCCACCATGGCGCCGGCCATCATCTCGCGCATCAAGATCCTGTCGGGGCTCGACATCGCCGAGCGGCGGCTGCCGCAGGACGGGCGCGCGAACCTGCGCGTCGGTTCGGTCGAGGCCGACCTCCGGGTCGCCGTGATGCCGACGATCCACGGGGAGACCGCGGTCCTGCGCATCCTGATCAAGGATGCGCGCCTTCTCGAGTTCGGACGCATCGGCATGACCGCGTCCGACCAGTCGGCGTTCGAAGCGCTCCTCGCCGAGCCGCATGGCATCGTCATCGTCACGGGCCCGACGGGCAGCGGCAAGACGACCACGCTGGCCACCGCCATCTCGCTCCTGAACGACCCGTCCCGCAAGATCGTCACGGTCGAGGATCCCATCGAGTATCAGCTGGCCGGCGTCCACCAGACGCAGATCAAGCCCCAGATCGGGCTGACCTTCGCCACGGCCCTGCGATCCTTCCTGCGCCACGACCCCGACGTCATCATGGTCGGCGAGATGCGCGACCGCGAGACGGTGGGGATCGGCATCCAGGCCGCCCTGACCGGCCACCTCGTGCTGACGACGCTGCACACCAACTCGGCGGTCGACGCGGTCGTGCGGTTGATGGACATGGGCGTCGAGCGCTACCTGATCGGCGCCAGCCTGCGCGGCATCCTCGGCCAGCGCCTCGTCCGGCGCCTCTGCGAGCGGTGCCGGCGGCCCGACGCGTCGATGGCGGCCGCCGCGCGGGACCTCGTCGCCCAGCGGCAGCTGCGCTGCGAGCCGGCCGACACGTTCTATGCACCGGGCGGATGCGACATCTGCAGCCAGACGGGATATCGTGGCCGCATTGGCATCTTCGAGGTGATGCGCGCCGATGCCGACCTCCATGAACAGATCCGCGAGGTGCGCGACGCCGGCCTGATCCTCGAGGCGGCCCGCCGCGGTGGCATGCGCACGATGCTGGAAGACGGGCTCGACAAATGCGCGAGCGGGCTGACCTCCTTCGAGGAAGTCCTCAGGGCGACGGGTTGAGAGCGGCAATGGCGAAGACCGCGAAGTTTCCCTTTCGAACGCCGCCCGTGCCGCAAACGGTGCAAGGCTTGCCGGTCGACGTGCTGCCGGCGCGTCGCAGCCTTGCGGCCCTCCAGACCACGGCGGCGACGCCTTCGCTCTCGATCCGCGGGCTGCGCGATCTCGCCGACGTCGCCGCTGACATGATCGAGTCGACGCTTGGAAACCGGGGCAGCCGTCGGCGCTGGGTCGTTCGCGAGGCGGGATCGGCCCTCGAGGTGATGCGCGTCACGCGCGGCGCGAGCGAGAGGCTGGCGACGATCGAGGACGGCGCGGTGTCGGGGGGCGAGCCATGGCGCCGGGATTTCGCCAAGGCCGACATCGTGGAACTGCGTCTCGATCCCGAAACGATCGTACGCCAGCGCTTCACCCTGCCGGCCGAAAGCCGGGCCTTCGCCGCGGCGATCGTCGAGCATCGCCTCGATCGCCTGACGCCCTGGAAGGCCGACGACGTCATCTACGGATACACGGTGCGACCCGGGGCGGGTTCCGGCGAACCGATCGAGATCGACTTTGCGGCGACCTCCCGCGACATCGCGGCCAAGGCGCTGGAGCGGGTCGCGCGGTTGGGCCGAGCGCCCACCGCGATCGGCTCCGCCGCCGATCCGGCGTCCGAGCCCCTGGCGGTCGATCTCCTCGGCGGCGCGTCGGGCGCCAGGCCGACCGGCAGGCACCTCGCGCTTCGCCGCCTGTGTCTCGCCGTCCTGCCGCTTTCGATCGCCGCGTTCCTGGGAACGACGCTGTTGCAGGCCAAGGTGCAGGGCGATCTCGATACGGCCACCGCGGCGCTCGATCTTCAACGCCGCGCGGTCCAGTCGCGCATCGCCAACGACGATCCCGCGCAAGCGATCGCCGGATTGCTGGCGACCAAGACGATGGACGGCGCGACCTTCGTGCTCATCGACCGGTTGTCCCGAACCATTCCCGACGGAACGTTCCTCACCGACATCGAGATTTCGCCGACCTTGCTGCATCTCAAGGGACGCTCGACGAATGCGCTGGCGCTGGTGCCGATCCTCGAAGGCGAAGCGGGCCTCACGGGCGTTCGGTTCGAGTCGCCGGTCATCCGTGAGGCCAACGGCGGCGACCGCTTCGACATCGTCGCGAGCCGCGAGATCCCGGCTCCGGCTGCGGAGCCCGTCCAGCCATGACACTCGAAACCGCCAGCACGCCACGTCGCTACACTGCGCTTGCGCTCTTCGTGATCCTGCCGCTGGCGTTGCTGCTCGTCGCTGCCGCCAATCTGGCGGGCATCGCGGATCTCGGCACGCAGGCGGACGCGACGCTCGACCAGCTCGACCGCTACCGAACCCGGCTGGCGTCCGGCCCGGTGCAGGAAACCCCGGCGGCAACCTCGTCGGCCTTCGTCGATGCGCCGTCGCGAAGCCTTGCCGAGGCCGAGTTGCAGCGCAGACTGGTGGCGCTGGTCGAGGCCTCTTCGGCACGGGTCGTCGAAAGCAGCTCGGGCGCCGTTCCCGAGGCGGATGCCGGCAGCGTCATCGAGATCCGCGCGACGCTCGACGGCGACAATGGCGATCTCCTGCGTTTCCTCCACGCCATCGAAACCGGACTGCCGCTGATGACGATCGTCGATCTCGCCGTGCGCCGTCTCCAGTCGGAGGACAGCGATCTCGGCGCCAATCCCGAACTGCGCATCGACGTGGTGGTGCGGGCACCCTGGAAGGCGGCGGTCTCTTGAGAATGCTGGCAACCCTCATCGGCGCCTGCCTCCTGTCGTCTGCGAGCGCGTTCGCGCAGGACAGTCCCGCCGTCCCGCCGTCACCGCAGGTGGTCGACCCGAATGCCCTGGCGAACCCGCTGGCCGGCATCGCCGTCTCCGACATGACCTCGTTCCTCAGCCGACCGTTGTTCAGCGTCAGCCGGCGACCCGCCCTGCCGGCCGCAACGATCGCCGCCCCGGCACCCGCGCCCCCGCCGGTGACCGTGTCGACGGCGGAGAACCTGCAACTGGTCGGCACGCTCGCCTCCGACACCGGCCGCTTGGCGCTCATTCGCGACACCGCCCGCGCCGAGACGGTTTCCGTCGCGGACGGCGATCTCGTCGATGGCTGGCGTGTCGTCGAGATCCAGTCCGCCCTCGTGCGCATCGAGCGCGATGCCAGAACCGTTTCGCTCGAAATGTTCCGGCCGGGCGCCGTGCCTCCGCCGCCAGCCGCCACCCCTGGCAGACCGGCCGTCGCGGCTGCGCAGTCCGGCGCAATCGCCCCGGTCGCATCTCCGCCTGCACCGCAAGCCGGGGCGGCGCCCGGCGCAGCCCCGCCCGGTACGGTCGCGGGCACGGCGGCCGCCGCGGTTGCCGCCCAATCCCCCTATCGGCTGACATTCGGCGCTCCGCCCCCAGCGCAGCCCTGAAGCGAGGGGGGGGCGCGCGCGGCTCTCGGCTGGAGCGGTGCCTCAACGAAAAAAGGGCGGGCACCTCGTCGGTGCCCGCCCTTCTGAAATCGATCGGTCGCGATGAACCGCTCGTTCTCGCTGAGGCTTAGCGAATGTCGCCGTTGACGCCGATCGGGAAGAAGCTGACCGGGCTCGGCGCGCTGCCGAGATAGACGATGTTGAGAACCTGCTGCGGCGAGCGGCTGAACGCGACGCTGTTGGCGTCGGTCGGCACGAGGTTGGCCTGACCGGCCATCGGGCTCGCCGGATCGGAAATGGTGATGCCCTGATCAGCGGCGGTTCCCGCCACGTTGTCGCGCGCCTGCGAGATCCGGTTGGCGGCGTCGACGAAGCCACGCTGGAACAGGAGCGTGCGGATGATGCCCGCATGGTAGGCTTCGACGGCGAGGATGCCGGCGGCTGCTTCCAGGTAGTCCTTGTTCGAGATGAAGCGCGCGGCGCCCTTGTAGGCGGTGACGCCGACGTCCTCGAAGATGAAGGCGCCGAGGAGGAAGTTGTCTTCGCTCTCGAACGGATTGAACGTGCCGCCCGGCTGGATCAGGCCGGCAGCGAGCGCTGCGGCGCTGAAGGACGAGTCGAGATCGATCGGCGGGCGAGCCGCGGCGCTGGAGCCGAGCGCGGAGCGCAGGAAGTTGACGTGCTTCTCCTCGTCGTCGGCGATTTCCATCGCGTATTCGCGGATGGCCGGGGTGACGAAGGGAACGGCCTGGCCTTCGATCGCCTGACGAACGGGGCCCAGCGTGCCGGTGCCCTGAATCTGCGAGTTCTGCAGGCCGGTTCCACGGATGGCGCGCAGATAGAATTCGGCCTCGAGATATTCGAGGTTGAGCGCGAAGTTCAGCACGGACACGTCCGAGACGGTCTGCGCCTCAGCCGTGCCCGGAAAGCCTGTGGCGCCGAGAACCGCTGCACCAACTGTGGCAAGCCCGGCCGTGCGAAGGAAAGCCCGGCGACCGGCCTCCATATCGACGGGCTTGGGCGTATCGCTCTTGAAACTGATCACCGACATAGGGAGTTCCTCTCGACGCGTTACTTCGCGCAAGGCAGATACGAGACTGCCTTAAAAAAGTTTCACCCTCGCCGTGTAATTTCTGCAATTCTTGCGCATGGCTGCCGCAAAGGCAGCAATGGCCCTGCCGATCAGACCCTCATCTGGACTTTTCGGAGCCGGAAGGCCTTCGTCGGCTTGGCCGCCACCACCAGTTTCGTGCCCGTCCAGTCCCACTGCATCCCGTAATAGGGATCGCTATTGTCGATCAGATCGCGGTAGCGGTTTTCGAATAGCGCGGTATCCTCGGGATGATCGAGGCTCTTGGCATCCGTTCGCGTCACCGACTCGTAATGGACGGCGAGAACGCTGCCGACATAGGTCGAGTGATAGCCGAGCTCGCCGATGCGAAGGCAGAGATCGGTGTCGTTGAAGCCGACGGCCAGTTGCTCGTCGAAGCCGCCGACCGCCTCGAACAGGCTGACGGGAACGATCATCAGCGCGGCCGTGACGGCGCTGTAGTCCCGCGTCGCGACGAGGGACGACAGATGGCCCGGCGAACGGATGTCGCCCCCCGGCTGCATCAGTTCCTCGAACCGGTGCGAGTGATCGGCGGCGCCCGTCAGTCCGACGACCACGCCGCCATGCTGCACCCGGCCGTCAGGATACTGGAGACAGCAGCCGACGACGCCGACGTCGCCCCACGAGAACTGCTCGATCATGCGATCGAGCCAGTCGTCCGTCACGATCTCGATGTCGTTGTTCATGAAGACGATGTGCGTGTAGTGGCTGCCCGGCAGGATCCGGCGCAAGGCGGCGTTGTTGATCTCCGGATAGTTCCAGGGACCGCTGTGAGGCACGACGCGGATGTGCCCCGCGCCCTCCTGCTCCTCGAGGTAGGCGAGCGTCGCCGGATCCGTGCTTTCGTGATCGATGACGTGGATGTCGGCCGAGATCCGGTTCTTGGCGGCCCGCTCGACGATCGACCGGACGCAGGCGCTGAGGATCTCCTTGCCGTTCTTCGTGGGAATGACGATCGCGGCCTTGGCCGAAGCCGGCAGGGGCGGCCGCACGTCCAGCTCGTTGAAGTTGATGCCGGGCTCGACCTCGAACGACGTCCAGTCGCGCGTCTGCCTGAGATAGGCGACGACCGCCGCGCGCGTATTGCCCAGAACCTGGCTGCTACCGACATGGCCAAGGCTTGCCGCATGCGTGCGCCAGAAATAGAGGACCAGCGGAATCTGCACGACCGAACGGGCCTTGGCGATGCAGCGCAGGAAGAACTCGACATCGTGCGAGATCCGCATCGTCTCGTTCAGGAGCCCAGCATCCAGCGCCAGCGAGCGACGAATGAAGATGGGATGCACGATGTAGGGGTGACTGAGATAGTGCCGGATATCGAATCGGCCGCGCGTCGCGATCGAGATCACGGCCGTCATGTCTTCGTCGACGATCGCCTCGTCGGCGTAGAGGATATCGGCCGGTTCGTTGGCGGTGGCGGCGCGGAAGGCTTCGACGAAGTGCGTCTCGATCACGTCGTCGTGGTCGACCACGACCACGTACTCGCCGGACGCCGCCCGCATTCCGGCGTTCGTCGCCGCGGAGACGCCGCGGTTGTCCGGGAGCACCACCTGGGTCGACCGATAGGCGCCGCCGGCGTTCACCGATACGAGTTCGGAGAGGTCCGGCTGCTCGCCGTCGAAGACGAACACGACCTCGAACGTCGGGTCGGTCTGTCGGTTGAGGCTGTCGACGAGCGCCAGCAGCCATCGTTCGCGGGTCCGATAGATCGGAACGACGATGGAGAGGGACGCCGGCGAAGCGACGGGCGCGTCCAGTTGCGTCATCGCCTCGGCATTCTGGGCGGCGACCTTGCGGATCAACGAGCCGATCCGCATCGCGATCATGGTGTTGGGCAGCGTGCTGGTGGGATTGATGACGTCGAGGATGCGGCGTTGCACCTCGAGCACGCCCCCGTTGTTCAGCCCTTCCCATCCCGACATCAGATCCCGAGCGATGACGCCCGGCGACAGCGCGCGCCGCTTCAGGCCTCGCCAACCGCGTCCCAGTCGCCAGCGGGTCGTCGATATGCGGCGAAGGCTGCAGGCGCCGACACGCAACAGCGGCTTGCCGTCGCCGAGCAGCGTCAGGGTCATCGCCGTGGCGTCGCCGAGGAGGACGAAATAGACGTGGAGCCGGTCATCCCTCGCCTCGACCGTCACGCGCAGCGGACCGAAGGCTCCGCCTCGTTCCACGGTGGCCTGGGCGTAGGCCAGAATGCTGCCGGCATCCGGCGTGTCGATCGTCAGTTCGTACAATCCGTACGGGAGGTTGGCCGGGAAGGATTCCACCTTGAGTTCCGGATCGAGATGCCAGCCCCCGAACACCGTGAAGCCCCCGGCGGCGAAGGTCTGCGTGGTCCGGTCGATGGGGGAGAAGGAAACCGGAATGGATTCAGGGTTGGGCAAACGCCGCATCCTCAAGCTCGTGTGCCGCGATCGGCGACGGTCGGGTGTTGGCGAGACCCTTAATGCCTCGGAGAACGGCATGGAAGGCAAGTCGACACGAGATAGAGGAAGGTCAGAGCGGAGCGAACGGTCTTGTCTCGAGGTCGAGACTTGCCGAAACGTCGCTCAAGCTCGATGAAACCGTTCGGCACAGGCCCTGTGTCGAGCCCCTCCATCGGAATGCTTCACCCTGATGCGGGGCTTCGCGAGCCTGATGGGGGCTCGGCACAATGACCTCATGCCAAGGCATGCTCGCCCGAACCGACGCGTCCGACCTCAAGTGTCCTTGGACATGATCTTGCGGAACTGGCCGACGAGACTGTTCAAGGCTTTGGGACAACGACATCGTCGTGGTCGGTGCCGATGGAGTGCGAGAGCCAGTCGTCGCGCAGGAGCAACCACGCGTTTCGATAGAGTCTAATGGGAGAAGGCCGGCATGATGTCGGCAAGCGCGACGGCCTGCCCGTCATGTCCACCCCAGGCTGGCCCCGCCAGGCCTTCGTTTCGTCATGTCTCACCCGAAAGGATCGTACTGTCCCTCGAGTGACCTGCCTTGCCAGCTTCATATGATGGAAGAGTCGAATGGTGGGCGTGACAGGGATTGAACCTGTGACCCCTACGATGTCAACGTAGTGCTCTCCCGCTGAGCTACACGCCCATTCGACGAAGGCGGATAGACCACAGAGGCCGCAGGGGGTCAAGTGATTCCCTGCGCCTTTTCTGGGGTCCCCGCCCGAAAAGTTCAGGCGGCGTCCTGGAGCATCTTGCCGACCTCTTCCACGAGCTCGCGCAGGTGGAAAGGCTTCGACAGGATCTTGGCGTCCTTCGGAGCCTTGGAGTCGGGATTGAGCGCCACGGCGGCAAAGCCGGTGATGAACATGACCTTCAGGTCGGGGTCGAGCTCTGTGGCGCGGCGCGCCAGTTCGATGCCGTCCATCTCGGGCATCACGATATCGGTGAGGAGGAGCGAGAAGGGCTCTTCGCGCAGCCGCTCGTAGGCGGAGCCGCCGTTGTCGTAGGCGGTCACCTCGTATCCCGCCTTCTCCAGCGCCTTCGCCAGGAACCGGCGCATGTCGTTGTCGTCTTCGGCGAGGAGAATCTTGTACATCCGTCAGCACCTGTCTTCCGGCGCCGCAGCAAGAATGCGGCAAAATGATCGGTCGGGATGATCCTTTTATCAGATTGCTTAAACAAGGGCTAAATGGAATGTTCGGGAGGCAGAACGGGCCTAGTTTCCCCCCGAGCATGGTCAAGAATTCGGAAGCGAGGACGTTGCAGACCGCCATTCCCAACCTCGAGACGGCAGCCGGCCCCTGTCCCGCCTTCGAGATCGTCGAGCCCACGCGCCAGAGCGTGCCCTTCGTCTTCTGCTCGCCGCACAGCGGGCGCGCCTATCCGAAGGCCTTCCTCGAAGCCTCTCGCCTCGGGTCGTCGGCGATCCGGCGCTCGGAAGACCTCTTCGTCGACCAGCTCTTCGACTTCGTACCCTCGCTCGGCGCGCCGATGCTGACGGCGCGCTTTCCTCGCGCCTTTCTCGACGTGAACCGCGAGCCCTACGAGCTCGACCCCGCCATGTTCTCTGGCCCGCTGCCGGACTGCGCCAACTCCGCCTCTGTGCGCGTCGCCGGCGGGCTCGGCACCATCCCGCGCATCGTCGCCGAGCGTGAGGAGATCTACCGCGCCAAGCTCTCGCCGGACGAGGTCGCGGCGCGCATCGAGGGCATCTACTTCCCGTTCCACGAGGCGCTGGAGGCGCTGGTCGAGGCGACGCGCCGCCGCTTCGGCTTCGCCATCCTCGTCGACTGCCACTCGATGCCCTCCTCGGTGCGCACGCTGCCGGGCGGGCGCCGGGCCGACATCGTGGTGGGCGACCGGTTCGGGACGAGCGCAGCGCCCGCCTATGTCGCGATGGCGACGCAGCGGCTGACCGCTCTCGGCCTCGATGTGACCCGCAACAAGCCCTATGCCGGCGGCTTCATCACCGAGCGCTACGGGCGTCCGCGCCGCGGCGTCCACGCGATCCAGATCGAGATCAATCGCGGCCTCTATGCCGACGAGGAGAACTTCCTGCCGCATGCCGGCTTCGAGCCGCTGCGCCGGCGCATGTGGTCCTTCGTGCAGCTCTTCGCAGCCGAGGTCGATGCCGAGCTCGACCGGCCTGCCGCGGCCGAATAGCGCGGTCCGCCTCGTTCTGGCCTAGACCAGTGGCTGGTCTCGCCGGACAGAGTGGTTCATAGAACCCGCACCCGCCACCCGTTCGAGGACCTTGTCGACGATGAC
This sequence comes from Aureimonas sp. AU12, assembly GCF_001463705.1. GTDB lineage: Bacteria > Pseudomonadota > Alphaproteobacteria > Rhizobiales > Rhizobiaceae > Aureimonas. Next base: position 158,226 of record NZ_BBWH01000020.1, read on the forward strand.
GCTGCCCGACGCCGAATTCCTGTTTCGCCTTGCCGACGCGGCAGCTGCCGAGACCCTGCCGCGGTTTCGCTCGAAGCTTCTCGTCGACAACAAGCCGAAGGAAGGCTTCACCTTCGATCCCGTCACCGAGGCCGACCGCGAGGCGGAAAAGGCGATCCGCCGCGTCATCGGCGAGCATTATCCCGACCATGCCATTCTCGGTGAGGAGTTCGGCCGTTCGGGCGAGGGCGACCTCCTCTGGGTGATCGATCCCGTCGACGGCACGCGGCCCTTCATCTGCGGCATTCCCGTCTGGGGCACGCTCATCGGCCTGACGGTGAAGGGGCGCGCCGAGATCGGCATCATGAGCCAGCCTTTCACCGGCGAGCGCTTCTACGCCACGCCCGAGGGCGCCTTCGGCGAGGGGCCGCACACCGGCCGCTATCCGCTGAAGGTGCGTGACATCGGCGAGTTGGGCGATGCCACGCTGTTCTCCTCGGCGCCGGAACTCTTCCGCGGAGCCTTGAAGGACCGGTTCCAGACGCTGGTCGACGCCGTGCGGCTGACGCGCTTCGGCTGCGATTGCTACGCCTTCTCGATGCTGGCAGCCGGCCATGTCGACATCTGCGTGGAGCCGGGCCTGCAGCCCTACGACATCGTGGCGCTGACGCCGATCGTGGAGCGCGCCGGCGGCGTCATCACGACCTTCTCGGGCGATCGGCCGGAAGACGGCGGCGACGTGATCGCGGCGGCGACGCCGAAGCTGCATGAGGCGGCGCTGCGCATCCTCAACGGCTAAAGCGTCGGCGGCGCGCTCGTCAGAGCTCGGTGAGCGCATCCTCGACGGCCGCGACCTCGGCCGGCAGCGGTTCGGCCGAGCGCACGGGCAGGCTTGAGCCGACGAAGCTCTCGAAGGCGGCGAGCACAGGCTCGCGAAACCGGTCGGCCTCCTGCAGCAGTTCGTGCCGGGCGCCGGGTACGTCGATATGGTGGCCCGAGCGCATGCGCCAGGCAAGACGCGCCGCCGCCGGGCTCGACACGATGCGGTCCGTGCCGGCGGTGACAATGAGCGTCGGCAGGCGCATCGCCGCCACCACGTCGGATCGGTCGATCCGCTCCATCGCCCGCAGCATCGCTCGCAGCCAGGACGCCGAGAGCGCCCGCACGAGAAGGTCGGGCGCGGCCGCCTCGATCGCCCGGTTGCGCTCGAAGCGGCGGCGATCCGTGGTCAGCGGATTGTCGGCGAGCGTCGTGCCCCGCCCGGCGGTGCGGGCGCGGCGCACGGGGAGCGTGCCGAGGCCGGTCCAGTGGAGGAGGCCGGCGGCGACGCGCATGAGGCGGTGCGTTCCCGGCGAACCCGGCAGTGCGACGAGCGGCGTGGTCAGCACCATGCGCTCGACCGAACCGGCGAGGCGGTCCGTCGCCTCCAGCGCCACGAGGGCCCCCATCGAATGGGCGAGGATTGCATAGGGACCGGGACAGCGGGCGAGCACGAAGGCGCGCAGCACCTCGTCGAGATCCTCCAGGAAGACCCGCATCGACGGGACATGGCCGACCGAGGCGAGGGACGCGAGGCGACCTGAACGGCCCTGGCCGCGCCAGTCAAAGGTCGCCACCGCGAAGCCGCGCCGGTTGAGATCGCGCATCGTTTCGAAGTATTTCTCGATCGCCTCGTTGCGCCCCTGCAGGAGCAGCACCGTGCCGCGCACCGGGCCGTCGCCCTCGCCGGGCGCGAGGGCGCAGCGCAGCCGGTGTCCCGCGCCGACGGGCAGGAACGACACGGCGAGGCCGACGGGCGCGGGATTGTCGGGGGTCGAGACGAAGCTCGGTTCGGGATCGGTGGTCAAGGCGAGGCTTTCCGCTTCCCGCCCCATGAGCCTGCCGATCGCAGCCGCTGGACGGATGGATCCTGTCCTAGCC
>NZ_BBWH01000021.1 GCF_001463705.1 Aureimonas sp. AU12
CCTGTCCTAGCCCACCCGCCCGCCCGTTTGAAGGCGGCGAGACGATGGCGCGGTCTCGCAGTCTTCTCGTTCGAACGCAAAGAGGGCCGGGCGCCGCGTGGCGACACCCGGCCCCGGACGGCCGCCCGCAGAAGGGACGGGACGCGAACGGCCGTTGGGATGGGGCGCAGCCTCTTTCGCGGCAGCGCCCGGTCGGGATGGTGGCCGTCCAGCCAGCGATGAGGGGAGGTCGGGAACCCTCAGCTTTTCGCTGGGGCTCCCGACCCCGAACGGCTGCCCGCAGAAGGGACGGAATGCAGGCGGCCGTTTGGCGGGGGACGGATCGACGGCGATCCGCCCGGATGAGGGCTGGCGCCGCGCGGCGAGGGTGCGCGGGCCGGATGGAGGTGTGCGAGGTCGGGAACCCCCTTCGAGGTTCCCGACCCCAAGCGGCTGCGTCGGAAGGGACGGGACGCCGCTGCCGTTGGCGAAGAGGCGGGGCCGCGATGCGGCCGAGCCTCGATGAAAAACTTTGTGCGCCTTCCTAGCCGCCGAAGCCGAGGCGGCTGGCCGGGCTGGAGGCGCGGCGCTCCTCGTTTCGGAACCGGTCGAAGTCGCGGCGGTCGTATCCGCGCGTCCAGCCGAGACGCTCGGAGCCGAGAATGTCCCCGTCGCCGGCATCGAGCGCGATGCGGAACACCGCACCGTTGGCCCGCACGGCGGTGACGACGTAGCGGTCGCGGCGCAGACGGATGTCCTCGATCCCGACGAAACCCGAGCGTCGAAGAATCCGCTCGATGCGCTGCTCCGACAGGACGCCGTGCGCCGCACCGCGTCCCTCCTCGCTGCCCTGGCCGCGGAACGCCTCGTCGTTGCGAAGGGCCTCGCGACGGGGCTCGAGCCGTGCGCTGCGCCAGTCGAGCCCGTCGTCGCGCTCCACCCCGATGCCTCCGGCCGGTGCGGCCGAGGCGGGCAGTGCGACAGCCCAAACGCCGAGCGAGACCAGAAGCGCTGCGAGAACCCGTATCATGCCAACCTCCCGACGGATGCCGGATGAACGCCGGCGGCTCTGGGGGACCCCTGCCGCTCGAAGGAGCGGCTGCGGATCGTTGGAGCCACCATGATGCCGATCACGTGAACGGGATCGGAAGGCGACGTTCATTTTCGGTTCAGGCTGCGGGCGCGATCGCCCGGCCTTGCGAAAGCGCCTTGGAAACAGGACGATGCGGCCTGTCGGAAAATTCGCATGCGGCGATCTTGAAGCGTTTTTTCCGCTTTCCCATCTGAACCTTGCGGTCGCCGAAACGGGGCCGCTGGCCATCGGGACCATCGCCGCCTCGGGCGGGATGCTCTTATCCCATCGCTACGTTCGCAAACCTGTTGCTTCCTATGGAGAACGATCATGCGTGCTTATGATTTCGCCCCCCTCTATCGCTCCACCGTCGGCTTCGACCGGCTCTTCTCCAAGCTCGACACGCTCGGCACGGCCGAGAACACGCAGAGCTATCCGCCCTACAACATCGAGCGCACCGGCGAGAACGCCTACCGCATCACCATGGCGGTGGCCGGCTTCGGCGAGAGCGAACTCTCGATCGAGTCGCGCGAGAACGGGCTGACCGTGACCGGCGAGAAGGCCGAAGAGAAGAGCGAGGGCTCCGAGTTCCTCTATCGTGGGATCGCGGGCCGCGCCTTCGAGCGCCGCTTCCAACTGGCCGAGCATGTCGAGGTGAAGGGGGCGACGTTGAAGAACGGTCTCCTGCACATCGATCTCGTCCGCGTCATTCCCGAGGCGCTGAAGCCCCGCAAGATCGAGATCGCCACGGCCAATGCCAACGCGCGGTCGATTGAGGCCACCGCCGCCTGATCACGGGCGGAGCGGGATAGAAGAGGAAAGCGGCGTCCTTCGGGGCGCCGTTTTTCGTTGAGCGGCGGTCGTTTTGAGTGGCAGCTCGCGGCCAGGTCGGAGGCGGGTCCGGATCCCTGGCTTTTGCAGCGTTGGTGGCTCTTGCCCGCTGCCTTGACCGAAAGCCGCGCGGCGAAATCATGCCGACGTCTCGGCATGGATCCCGGGTCGAGCCCGGGATGACGAGAGGTTTTCGGTGTCGGGGGAGAGTGAAAGAGGTTGGCTGCGGCGTGGTCCGTCAGCCTCTCGGCCTCTTCTTCAGGCGATAGCGGCGGCGAAGCGGGTGACGTCGGCGGGGTCGGTGGACCAGCTGGTGACCAGCCGGATGAGCTGTTCGTCCTCGCCGATCAGCGTCGGGCTGCCGTGGGGCGGGTTCCAGTCGTAGAAGACGGCGCCCTCGGACCGCAGCTTGGCGGCGGTGGTCTTCTCGACGATGGCGAAAACCTCGTTGGTGCGCGTGTTCCAGGCCTCGCGCGCATGGGTGGAGCGGCGGATCCCCTCGCGCAGGGCATCCGCCATCGCGTTGGAATGGGCGGCGAGCTTCAGCCACAGGCCCTCGTCGAGATAGGCGAGAAGCTGCGCCGCGACGAAGCGGGTCTTCGAGAAGAGCTGGGCGCCGCGCTTGCGGATGTAGGGAAACTGCCGGGCCTTGTCGGGGTCGAAGAAGACCACCGCCTCGGCGCACCAGCAGCCGTTCTTGGTGGCGCCGAAGGAGAGGATGTCGACGCCCGCGCGCCAGGTCATCTCGGCGGGCGAGGCGTTGGTGGCGACGAGCGCGTTGGCGAAGCGCGCGCCGTCCATGTGCAGCGTCAGGTCGCGCTCGTGGGCGATGCCGGCGATCACCTCGATCTCGTCCACGCTGTAGAGCGTGCCGGCCTCGCCCGGCTGCGACACGGTGACCGCCATCGGCTGTCCCGCATGGATGAAGTCCGGCCGGAAGCGGGCGAGCTCGCGTCGGAGGTTGTAGGGGTCGATGAGGCCGTTCGCCCCGTCCACCGGCGCCATGCGCGCGCCGTGGGTGAAGAATTCGGGCGCGCCGCACTCATCCTCCACCACATGCGCCTCGCGGTGACAGAGCACCACGCCGCCCGGCCGGTTGACGGCGGCAAAGGACAGCGAGTTGGCGGCGGTGCCGGTGCCCACGAAGAACACGGCGACCTCGCGCTCGAACACCTCGTTGAAACGCCGCTCCACCGCCTTGTCGATGTCGCTGGCGCCGTAGGCGGCCGCCATGCCGGCGGCGTTGGCCTCAAGCGAGGCATTGATCGCCGGATGGGCGCCGGACCAGTTGTCGGATGCAAAGATCATGGGGCCTGCCTACCGCCTCGCCGGGCGCCGAACAAGACGGGAGATCCGATGCCGCGGCGCACCCCGCTTCAACTCGCGCGCGGGCCGGGTTAGAACGGATCTTGTCGGAGGCGCGCAAGTCTGGCATAAGCTCGGCAATAGGTCAGCATTGCTGCCCTAAATGCGCGGGCTTGAGGGCCCGGCGCGAGACGCGAGACGACAGCCTGAGCCAGCGGCGCGGACGACCCGAGGGTCGAACCGTGCCCGTCGGGCTGCGAGGAAGGGGGCCGGTCCATGGTGGGACGGCGCCCCGCGAAACGAGGGAGACCGCCGTGATGACGAACGAGACGCCATCCATCATCGAGGACGCCGCCGCGACGGTCGCGAACGCCCCGATCACCGCGGTCAAACCCCGGACCCTGCCGAAGCGCCAAGGGCTTTACGATCCGCGCCGCGAGCACGATGCCTGCGGCGTCGGCTTCATCGCGCACATGAAGAACCAGAAGTCGCACTCGATCGTCGAGAAGGGGCTCCAGATCCTGGAGAACCTGACGCATCGCGGCGCCGTCGGTGCCGATCCGCTGATGGGCGACGGCGCGGGCATGCTCGTGCAGATCCCACACGAATTCCTTAAGGCCGAGATGGCCGGACAGGGCGTCGAACTCCCCGAGGTCGGCCAGTACGGCGTCGGCTTCGTCTTCATGCCGCAGGACGAGACGCGCCGCCTGCACTTCAAGGAGCTCTTCGAGAAGGCCGCGGCCGAAGAGGGCCAGACCGTGCTCGGCTGGCGCGACGTGCCGGTCGACAACGCCTCGCTGTCGAAGGCGCCCGAGATCATGGCGACCGAGCCGGTGCATCGGCAGGTCTTCATCGCGCGCGCGCCTTCGGTGGAGAGCGACGACGATTTCGAGCGCAAGCTCTTCATCATCCGCAAGGTCGTGTCGAACCGCGTCTATGCGGAAGCGGCCGGCGAGGAATCCGACTTCTACGTCGTGTCGCTCTCCTCGCGCACGGTGGTCTACAAGGGCATGTTCCTCGCCTATCAGGTCGGCGCCTACTACCGCGACCTGAAGGACCCGCGCTTCGAGACGGCGCTCGCGCTCGTCCACCAGCGCTTCTCGACGAACACCTTCCCCTCCTGGAAGCTCGCCCACCCCTACCGGATGGTCGCCCATAACGGCGAGATCAACACGCTGCGCGGCAACGTCAACTGGATGGCGGCGCGTCAGGCTTCGGTGGATTCCGAGCTCTTCGGCAACGACATCTCCAAGCTCTGGCCGATCTCCTACGAGGGCCAGTCGGACACGGCGTGCTTCGACAACGCGCTCGAATTCCTGTGCGAGGGCGGCTACCCGCTGGCGCATGCGATGATGATGCTCATTCCCGAGGCGTGGTCGGGCAACAAGGAAATGGCGCCCGAGCGCCGCGCCTTCTACGAGTATCACGCCGCGCTGATGGAGCCCTGGGACGGGCCGGCGGCGGTGTGCTTCACCGACGGTCGCCAGATCGGCGCGACGCTCGACCGCAACGGCCTGCGGCCGGCGCGCTATGTCGTGACCGACGACGATCTGGTGATCCTCGCCTCGGAAGCCGGCACGCTGGAGATCCCGGAGGAGCGGATCGTCAAGAAGTGGCGCCTGCAGCCGGGCAAGATGCTGCTCATCGATCTCGAGAAGGGTCGCATCGTCTCCGACGAGGATATCAAGGGCGAGATCGCGTCGGCCAATCCCTACAAGGACTGGCTGAAGTCGACGCAGCTCATCCTCGAGGACCTGAAGCCCGTGGCGCCGCGCGCCTCGCGCGCCGACGTGTCGCTGCTCGATCGCCAGCAGGCCTTCGGCTACACGCAGGAGGACACGCGCATCCTGATGGCGCCGATGGCGACCACCGGCCAGGAAGCCATCGGCTCGATGGGCACGGACACGCCGATCTCCGCCATGTCGGAGAAGTCGAAGCTCCTCTACACCTATTTCAAGCAGAACTTCGCGCAGGTCACCAACCCGCCGATCGACCCGATCCGCGAGGAGCTCGTCATGAGCCTTGTGTCCTTCATCGGTCCGCGCCCCAACATCTTCGATCTCGAGGGCACTTCGCGCCGCAAGCGGCTGGAGGTGCGCCAGCCGATCCTCACGAACGGCGATCTCGAGAAGATCCGCACGATCGGCCACACCGAGGACCGTTTCGACACCAAGACGATCGACACGACCTATCCCGTGGTGCAGGGCGCCGAGGGTATGGCCGGGGCGCTCGACCGCCTGTGCGAGCGCGCGGAAGCGGCGGTGGTGGGCGGCTACAACATCATCATCCTGTCGGACCGGCAGGTCGGGCCGGATCGCATCCCGATCCCGGCGCTGCTCGCCTGCGCCGCCGTGCATCATCACCTGATCCGCAAGGGCCTGCGCACCGCCGCCGGCCTCGTGGTGGAATCGGGCGAGCCGCGCGAGGTCCATCACTTCGCCTGTCTTGCCGGCTACGGCGCCGAGGCGATCAACCCGTATCTGGCCTTCGACACGCTGCTCGGCATGCACGAGCGCGGCGACTTCCCGCCCGAGGTCGACGCCAAGGAAATCGTCTCGCGCTTCATCAAGTCGGTCGGCAAGGGCCTTCTCAAGGTCATGTCCAAGATGGGCATCTCGACCTACCAGTCCTATTGCGGCGCGCAGATCTTCGATGCGATCGGGCTGCAATCGGGTTTCGTCGAGCGCTACTTCTTCGGCACGGCGACGACGATCGAGGGCGTCGGCCTCGACGAGATCGCCCGCGAGACGGTGGAGCGCCACACGCTCGCCTTCTCCGACGATCCCGTGCTGGCGCGCTCGCTCGAGATCGGCGGCGAATACGCCTACCGCATGCGCGGCGAGGCCCATATCTGGTCGCCGGACGCGGTGGCGACGCTGCAGCATGCGGTGCGCCTCGAATCCTACGAGAAGTATCGCGAATACGCCGCGCTGGTGAACGAGTCCGACGTCGCCAACTCCTCGATCCGCGGCCTGTTCAAGATCAAGATGGCCGAGGAACTGGGTCTTGCGCCCGTTCCGCTCGACGACGTGGAATCGGCGGCGACGATCGTGCGTCGCTTCTCCACCGGCGCCATGAGCTTCGGCTCGATCTCGCGCGAGGCGCATGCGACGCTCGCCGTCGCGATGAACCGGATCGGCGGCAAGTCCAACACGGGCGAGGGCGGCGAGGAGCCCGACCGCTATCTCAAGCTCGTGGACGGCACGCAGAACCCGGAACGCTCGGCGATCAAGCAGGTGGCCTCCGGCCGCTTCGGCGTGACCACCGAGTATCTCGTCAATGCCGACATGCTGCAGATCAAGGTCGCGCAGGGCGCCAAGCCCGGCGAGGGCGGGCAGCTGCCCGGCCACAAGGTCGACGCGACGATCGCCAAGACCCGCCATTCCACCCCCGGCGTCGGCCTGATCTCGCCGCCGCCGCACCACGACATCTATTCGATCGAGGATCTGGCGCAGCTCATCTTCGACCTGAAGAACGTCAACCCGGAAGCCGCGATCTCGGTGAAGCTGGTGTCGGAGGTCGGCGTCGGCACGGTGGCCGCGGGCGTCGCCAAGGCGCGCGCCGACCACATCATCGTGTCGGGCTACGACGGCGGCACCGGCGCCTCGCCGCTGACCTCGATCAAGCATGCCGGCTCACCTTGGGAAATGGGTCTCGCCGAGACGCAGCAGACGCTGGTGCTGAACGGTCTTCGCTCGCGCATCGCGCTGCAGGTCGACGGCGGGCTCCGTACGGGCCGCGACGTGGTGATCGGCGCGCTGCTCGGCGCCGACGAGTTCGGCTTCTCCACCGGTCCGCTGATCGCGGCCGGCTGCATCATGATGCGCAAGTGCCACCTCAACACCTGCCCCGTCGGCGTCGCCACGCAGGACCCGGTTCTGCGCAAGCGCTTCAAGGGCACGCCCGAGCACGTCATCAACTTCTTCTTCTTCATCGCCGAAGAGGTCCGCGAGATCATGGCGGCGATGGGCGTTCGCACGGTTGCCGAACTCGTCGGCCACTCCGAGCGCCTCGACAAGCGGGAAATGATCGATCACTGGAAGGCGCGCGGGCTCGACTTCACCCGGATGTTCTACAAGCCCGAGGCGGCGCACGAGGAGACGCTCTGGACGCAGCGCCAGAAGCATCCGATCGACGACGTGCTCGACCGCAAGCTGATCGCCGAGGCGATGCCGGCGTTGCAGACGCGCCAGCAGGTGACGATCAACACCGCGATCTCCAACGTCGACCGTTCGGCCGGCGCCATGCTGTCGGGCGAGGTCGCCAAGCGCTACGGCATGAAGGGGCTCGCCGACGACACGATCAAGGTGCGGCTCACCGGCACTGCCGGCCAGAGCTTCGGCGCGTTCCTTGCCCGCGGCGTCACGTTCGAGCTGGTGGGCGACGGCAACGACTATGTCGGCAAGGGCCTGTCGGGCGGCAAGCTGATCGTGCGGCCGCGCGAGGACACCCGCATCGTACCGGAGGAGTCGATCATCATCGGCAACACCGTGCTCTACGGCGCGATCTCGGGCGAGTGCTACTTCCGGGGCGTGGCGGGCGAGCGCTTCGCGGTGCGCAACTCCGGCGCCATCGCGGTGGTCGAGGGCGTCGGCGACCATGGCTGCGAGTACATGACCGGCGGCGTCGTCGTCATCCTCGGGCACACGGGCCGCAACTTCGCGGCCGGCATGTCCGGCGGCATCGCCTATGTCTACGACCCCGAAGGCAACTTCGCCGATCGCTGCAACATGGCGATGGTGGAACTCGAGCCGGTGCCGGAAGAGGACGACCTCCTCGAGAAGCTGCACCATCACGGCGGCGACCTCCAGCACAAGGGCCGGGTCGACGTCTCCTCCTCGATGACCGGGCACGACGACGAGCGGCTCTACCAGCTGATCTCCAACCATCTCCACTACACGGGCTCGGCCCGCGCCAAGGAGATGCTGGACAGCTGGGAGACCTACCGTCCGAAATTCGTGAAGGTCATGCCGGTCGAATACCGCCGGGCGCTTCTCGAAATGGAGCGCATGCGCATGGGCATCGCCGCGGAGTAGCCACGCGCTGGCTTGCCGCTATATCGCCGACGAGAGGCCGCGACCGGTGTCGCGGCCTTTTTCGTCAGGGGAGAGCAAGCATGGCCGATCTCAAGCTCTGGGGCTTCAACGGCTCCACCTATGTCCGCACGGTGCGGATGCTGCTCGCCGAGAAGGGCGTGACCGACTACGAGCAGGATCCGGTGAACGTGCTGGCCGGCGAGCCGCACAGCCCCGAACATCTCCAGCGCCATCCGTTCGGCAAGGTGCCGGTCATCGAGCACCAGGGCTTCCGCGTCATCGAGACGGCGGCGATCACGCGCTACCTCAACTCCGCGTTGCAGGGCCACGACCTCGTGCCCGCCGAGCCGCGCGACGTCGCGCGCATGGACATGGTGATCTCGATCATCGACTCTTATGGCTACGGGTCCATCCTCGGCGGCGTCGTCGCCTATCATCTCTTCCCCGAGTTCGTCGGCGGCAAGAACGAGAAGGCCCATCACGAGGGGATCGAGAAGGGCAAGGCGGTCATCACCGAGCTCATGAAGATCAAGGGCGCCTCGCCCTTCCTCGCGGGCGACGACCTCTCGATCGCCGATCTCTATCTCGCGCCGCTCATCACCTACGTCGCGATGACGCCGCACAAGGACGAGTTCCTGGCTCTTCCCGGCATGGCCGATTGGTGGACGCGCATCGGCGCCCTCGACAGCTTCAAGGCGACGGCCCCGCAATAAGGAAACACTGAGGCCGCTCGTCGCCCTCGCGCGTTCGAAGGCGACGGCCGTCCGGCATCCGCCCACCCCTTGCGGCCCTTCCGAAAATAGGGCAGTAGTGCTGTCGCATTTAGCGTGCGCGATCGTGGCTTCGGCTGCGACCGTCCCAGCTCGGCCGGCACGCGAAGTTTGGACGCGTTCTATTTGGGCGCGGGTTCGTGTAAGGACGGTCCGAAGGCTCGGCGCGGGTCATATCCCGCCGGGCCTTTTCGCTGCGAGCGGACCCGAATGCGGACGGCTACGGCCATCGACCGCCGCGTCGATGGAATTGGGGACATCGGATCGCCCGCGCACGTCTCGTGCCGATCGGGCGTCCGTCAGGGACGGGAGTGGCGCATGGGTAAGGTCACGGGCTTTCTCGAGATCGATCGGCAGACGGCGAAATACCAGCCGGCGTCGGATCGCATCCGCCATTTCCGCGAGTTCACCCTGCCGATGTCCGACGCCGAAGTCGGCAAGCAGGCGGCGCGCTGCATGGATTGCGGCATCCCCTATTGCCACGGCCCGACCGGTTGCCCCGTCCACAACCAGATCCCCGACTGGAACGACCTCGTCTATGCCGGCGACTGGGAGACGGCCGTCCGCAACCTGCATTCGACGAACAACTTCCCCGAATTCACCGGCCGCATCTGTCCCGCCCCGTGCGAGGAGGCCTGCACCCTCAATCTCGAGGACTCGCCGGTCGCCATCAAGACGGTGGAGCAGGCGCTCGCCGACAAGGCCTACAAGCTCGGCCTCGTGGTGCCGCAGCCCGCGACCACGCAGTCCGGCAAGCGCGTCGCGGTGATCGGCTCGGGGCCGGCCGGTCTGGCCGCCGCCCAGCAGCTCGGCCGCGCCGGGCACCGCGTCGACGTGTTCGAGCGCGAGTCGAAGCCGGGCGGCCTGCTGCGCTATGGCATTCCCGACTTCAAGATGGAGAAGCACTGGATCGACAAGCGCGTCGAGCAGATCTCGGGCGAGGGCGTCACCTTCCATTGCGGCGTCGAGATCGGTCGCGACCGGATGCTCGCCGACCTTCAGGCCGAGTACGACGCGATCGTCTATTGCGGCGGCGCCGAGCGTCCGCGCGATGCCGGCATCCCCAATCACGGCCTGTCGGGCATCCACGACGCCATGCCCTATCTCGTGCAGCAGAACCGGCGCGTCGGCGGCGAGCCGGTGCAGAGCCGCGGCTGGGCCGCAGGCGAGATCTGGGCCGGTGCCAAGCATGTCGTGGTGGTCGGCGGCGGCGACACGGCGTCCGACTGCGTCGGCACCGCCTTCCGCCAGGGCGCGGTGAAGGTCACGCAGCTCGACATCCGGCCACAGCCGCCCAAGACCGAGAACAAGCTGGAAGTCTGGCCCTACTGGGCGACGAAGATGCGCACTTCCTCATCACAGGCCGAGGGCGCGGTGCGCGAGTTCCAGGTGGCGACGCTCGAATTCGTCGGCGAGGACGGCGTCCTGACCGGCGTCAAATGCGCCGAGGTCGACGAGCGTCGCAAGCCGATCGCCGGCACCGAGTTCGTGATCAAGGCCGACCTCGCCTTCATCGCCATCGGCTTCGCCGGACCGTTCGAGACCGGGCTCCTCGCCGAAGCCGGCGAGGCCCTGTCGAAGAAGGCCGACAGCCGCGGCAACGTCGCGGTGGCCGCCGACGACACGTCCTACCGCACCTCGATGGACAAGCTCTATGTGGCGGGCGACGTGCGCCGCGGCCAATCGCTCGTGGTCTGGGCGATCCGCGAGGGCCGGCAGGCCGCGCGCGCGGTGGATCTCGAACTCATGGGTACGACGACCTTGCCGCGCTGAGCGGCATCGATCCGGACATGCACAGGAAAGGCGGTCTCGCGGGGCCGCCTTTTTTCATGGGACGAAGTGTCGCGAGGTCTCTCGCGGCGACGGGGAGCGGCGACCGGGAGGGGCGCTCGTCCGCCGACGAGGGGTTCGGTCGGGCGGCGAGCGACGCTCGGAACCGGGGTTACGGCGTGGATGCGCCGCCGGCGGGCGCGGGGACGAGGGCGCCGGCGGCTTTGGCGGCCGCGGCGGCTGCATCGTCGGCGGAGGCTGCAGCCGAGCCGGCGCGGCGCAATTCGTCGAGCGTCGTCGAGCCGCGAAAGACGATGGCGTTGTCGCGTGTTGCCGGCGCCACGGCGGTGCCGCGGCCCGTCCAGTTGAACTGGTCGGCGCGCCCTTCGGCGGCGGCGACGGGCGAGCCGCCACGCACGAGGTTGTCGCGCGGGCTGCCGGCGCCGGCCGGGGTCGCCGTCTTGGCCGCACCGCCGAGCAGCGTTTCGCCGCCATCGAGGCCGGGATCGCCGAAGGACATGGGCGGCGTCGCGACGGCCGTCGCGGCCTGGCTGGCGACGCCCGGCAATTCGGCGGCCGAAAGCTGCTGTGTTCCGAGGCTGGCGACGAGATCGTCGACGTTCAGGCCGAGGATCTTCGTCACCGGCTTCTCGACGAAATAGGCGAGCTTGTCCTGACCCGCGGGCGTCATTGTGATGCCGTCCGAATTGCGCAGTCGCACGGTCTGGCCGGCCATGTCCGGCCCGGAGGCGGCGAAGGCGCCGGCCGCATCCGTGAAGCCGCCCCAGACATCGACGAACTCGCCGCCGACCCGCAGCGCCGCCGTGCGGTAGAGGTCGTTGAAATAGACCATGTCCTCGCTGGCGCGATCGGACTGGAAGGCGGGCATGCCGACCCAGACGAGCGGCACGCCCTTCGCCTTCACGGCGTCGGCGAGCGCCGCGACGCGGTCCGCATAGGCGCTCGCCCATTCGGGCGTGCGCAGCGCCAGCGTCGAGGAGCCCTGGCGCAGCGCCTGCCGGTCGTTCGAGCCGAGCATCACCACCACGGCGGCGGGCTTCGCCTCGTCGATGGCTGCGCCGATCGAGGCGGGCCAGTCGTAATGGTCGTCGCGCACCAGTCCGGAGGAGCCGTTGGCGCGTCCGACGACGCGGATCTCGCGGCTCTCGGCGACGGCATCCTCGAGGCCGGTGGCCAGCGAAGCGGCCATGAAGTCGCCGACCACGAGGATGGTGCGGGCGGTCGCGCTCTTTTCGACGGGCGCAGCGGCCACGGCGGCGGCAGCGCCGGCCCCGGCACCCGCGGCGGCCGTCGTTGCAGCGCGGCGGGCGGACGCCGAGCCCGGCCGGGCGGCGCTCTGCGCCTGCGCGGGCTTGCGTTGTTTGCGGACCTTCTTGATCACCCGGCGGGGCGCCGGCGCGCCGTCCTGGAACTGAGCCGGCGGGCGCGCCTGCTGGGGCGTGCCGAACAGCATGTCGAGGATGCCGCGCCGCTGCTGGGCCTCGGCCGGCGCGGGCATGGAGACGAGCCCCGCACAGCCGAGGGCGAGGACGAGCGAGACGGACAGGAGCCCTTCGCCGAAGCGTGTGCGACCGGTCCGCTGGCCCATGATGATCAATGCCTCCTGAGAAGGTCGAGCAGCGCCTTCGAGGCGTTGCCGTCCTCCGCGACGCCGGTGCGGCGCTGATAGGCGGTGATCGCCGTCTTCGATCCCTCGCCGATCTTGCCGTCGATCTTGCCGTCGTACAAGCCGTGCTGCGTCAGGCGCTGCTGCATCTCGTAGCGCTCCTGCATCGAAAGCGGCGTGTAGCCGCGCGGCCAGGACTGCGCGAAGTCGCCGCCGCCGCCGATCCGGTCGGCGAGATGGCCGACGGCGAGGGCGTACTTGTCGGCATTGTTGTAGCGCTTGATGACGAAGAAGTTCTTCGTCATCAGGAAGGCCGGGCCGTTCGCGCCGGCCGGCATCACCAGGTTGGCGTTGTCGCCGCCATTGGGGAAGGGGCGGCCGTTGGCGCGGCGGAAGCCGAGCTTCTCCCAGGCCGCGAGCGTCCGGTTGGAGCCCTTCAGCTTGGCGGCGCCGGCCGGCGCCACGATCTCGTAGCCCCAGGTCTTGCCGGACTGCCAGCCGTTCTTCTTCAGAAGATTGGCGGCGGTGGCGAGCGCGTCGGGCACCGAGCGCCAGATGTCGGGATGGCCGTTGCCGTCCATGTCCACCGCATAGGCCTGGTAGCTCGTCGGGATGAACTGGGTGTGGCCCATGGCGCCGGCCCAGGAGCCGGTGAGCCCTTCGGGCGTCACGTGGCCGGCCTGCACGATCTTGAGGGCGGCGATGAGCTGCTGGCGGGCGAACTTGGCGCGCTTGGGGTCCATGTAGGCGAGCGTCGCCAGCGCCTGCGGCACGCTCTTCATCACGTCCGTGCGCTCGAGGATGCGGCCGTAGTTGGATTCCATCGACCAGATCGCGAGGAGCACGTCACGGTCGACGCCGAAGCGCTGTTCGATGCGGTCGAGCCAGGGCTTGAGCTGCGCCTCGGCGCGGCGGCCGTCGGCCACCGACTCGTCGTTCACCCGGTTGTCGAGATAGTCCCAGATCGTGTCCTTGAACTCGGGCTGGAAGCGCGCCTTCTGGATGACGTCGAGATCGGGCTCGTCGACGCCGGCAAAGACGCGCTCGTAGACGCGCGGGCTGATGCCGGCCGCCACCGCGGTCTTCTCGAACCCGTCGATCCAGCGACGGAAGCCCGCATCGGCCGCGGCGGGGGACACGGCTCCGAGGCTGAGGGCCAACGCGAGGCCAAGCGCGCCGAAGCGGGTGAACGGCTTGAGGATCGGTGCGGGCATCGGGGTCTTCCTCCGGTCGACGGACAGTTTTCCAGGGTTTCGACTGTAGCGGCAGGGAAGTGAACGTTTCCTTTACCACGATCGAGCCGGGAAAGGCGCGCGTCGGGTGTTCGTCATTCAATCCTCATCTTTCCCGGCAAAATCGCGGCAATGCACTCGTCTGTCGACAGTCGACGACGAGTTGACTTATGAGTGATCCCGACTTCATCGGCAGGAAGGAAGAGTGCATGCGCAAGGTCAGGAAGGCCGTATTCCCGGTGGCAGGACTGGGAACGAGGTTCCTCCCCGCCACGAAGGCGATTCCGAAGGAGATGCTGACGGTCGTCGACCGGCCCGTGATCCAGTACGTGGTGGATGAGGCGCGCCAGGCCGGGATCGAGCACCTGATCTTCGTCACCGGGCGCAACAAGGGCGTCATCGAGGACTATTTCGACATCCAGGTCGAGCTCGTCAGCACGCTGTCGGAGCGCGGCAAGAAGGCCGAACTGGCGCTGCTCGAAGAGATGCAGCCGACCGCCGGCACCGCCAGCTTCACCCGCCAGCAGGCGCCGCTCGGCCTCGGCCATGCCGTCTGGTGCGCCCGCGAACTCGTCGGTCCCGAGCCCTTCGCGCTCCTTCTCCCCGACATGATCATGCAGTCCGAGCAGGGCTGCCTGAAGAAGATGGTCGAGCTCTACGAAGAGACCGGCGGCAACGTCATCTCGGTCGAGCAGTGCGACCCGAAGGAGACGAACAAGTACGGCATCGTCGGGCGCGGCTCCGACGTCGGCAACGGCTTCAAGATCGACGGCATGGTCGAAAAGCCCAAGCCCGAGGAAGCGCCATCGAACTTCTTCATTTCCGGTCGCTACATCCTGCAGCCCGAGATCTTCGACATCCTGTCGACGCAGGAAAAGGGCGCCGGCAACGAGATCCAGCTCACCGACGGCATGCTCAAGCTTGCCCAGAAGCAGGATTTCTTCGGCTATCACTTCACCGGCCGCACCTTCGACTGCGGCTCGAAGGAAGGCTTCATCCAGGCCAACGTCGCCTTCGCGCTCTGGCGCCACGACATTCGCGGCAAGGTCTTCGACAACCTGCAAGAACTGATGCAGACGGTCGAGCCGATGGAGCGCCGCAACGAGACCCGCACCGCCGCTGAATAGGCCGGGCGAGCCGAGACTCGAAAAGAAAAGGGGGCGCTTTCGGGCGCCCCTTTTTCACGCCGGCCGTGGCCTCGCGTCAGCGCTGCAGCCGGACGCCGAAGCGCAGCGTGTTGGCGGCGTAGTCACCGATCGAGCCGAGGGTGTCGAAGCGGTCGTAGCGGTAGCGGCCGAGCAGCGCGAGCTGCCGGTTCAGCCAGTAGGTGAAGCCGGCCTCCGCCGAATAGACGCGCTCGCGCTCGCCCACTTCGCGATCGCGCAGCGCCGCGATGAGCTGCGTCTCGAGGTCGAGGCGCGCCGTGGCGCGGTGGCGAAGACCGAGCGTGCCCTGGTACAGCGTCGCCGTATCGGTGCCCGAGGCGTCGGGCTCGAAGAAGGTCGCGGCCTTGAGGAGAACGTCGGTGCCCCGGCGCGGCGACCAGGTCAGCGCGGCGTCGAGCGTCGGGCTGCCGGTGGTCTTGAACGCGTCTTCGTCCGGCACGTTCCAGGCATAGCCGAGCGCCACCTCGCCGCGCAGCTTCTCGCCGAAGTTCAGGCCGAGCCCGGCCTTCGCCGCCGGAATGACGCTGTCGCGCGAGACGCCGAGTGCGCCCGCATCGTCGAAGACGCGGCGGCCGGCGCTGAGCGAGACGAAGGGGCTGAGCGGCGCATCGAGATCGTAGCCGCCGCGAAGACCGGCGGTGTAGGTCGAGAAGCTGTCGCCGGGCGACAGCGTGCCGCCGTCGAAGACGCCGTCCTCGCGGTCTTCGCGTACGGCCTCAAGCGTCATCGCCGCGTTGAAGCGCCCGATGTCGCGCGCCAGCTCGCCGCTCACCGAGTAGGCGAGAACGTCGGACTGGTCTGCGGCGATCTGCGACTCGCCGGTGAGGATGCCGTCGTCGCGGCTGAAGGCCAGCGCCCCGCGCAGCGTCGCCGTCAGCTCGCGCGAAAGATCGAGCCGCAGCCGCCCGTCGAGATCGATCTGCGGCTCCTCACGGACGGGGCCCTCGAAATTGCGCCGATAGGCGGCGGCGGCGTTGATCTCGGCCTCGTGGCGCGACCAGTCGGAGACGGCGCGCGCCGACAGCGTGGTCTGCGAAAAGGCGCCGCGCACCCCGTCGCGCGAATTGGTGAGATTGTCGGAGACGCCCAGGCTCTGCTCGATCGTCGGCGTGACGACGAAGCGACCGACCCGCACGCCCACCGGCGCGAACGGGTCGTCAGCCGAGCTCGGCAGAGAGCGGCGGAGCGCATCGAGGCCGGTGTTCAGCCGCCGGCCGCCGACATCGTCGAAGGCGGGGCTGCGCACCGGGCCGATGGAGCGGAAGAGATCAGCCGCCTCGGACGGGCCCGCCGCGGGATCGTCGGCCGTCGGCACCGCGCCGATGCGCGGGGCGCGCGTGGCGGCCTGCGGCGCGTCGGCGGCGGCCGGCTCGTCCGGCAGGTTCTCGCGGCGCGAGATGGCGGGGCCGGCGAGGAGATCGACGGGGGGAACCTCGACGATCCCGTCGGCGGACGGCGCATCGGCGCTCCGCTCGCCGGGTGCGCGCAGCGGCGCATTCCCCAGATCCTGTCCGAGACTGCGCGAGTTGTCATTGCCGCTGCGCCCCAGCGGTTCGACCAGGCGGCCGTTGCCGTCGCCCGGCACGCCGCGATCGGACGTGGGTGCGTCGGTGCCGATGGCGTCGGTGCCCGTGCGAAGCTGAAAGCCGTCGGAAAACCGCGCGTCGTCGCCGAGCACCCTCGACGCTGTCGGCGGGGGGGGAGGGGCGTCGCTCGCCTCCTGCGCCGACGCACAGGACGCCCAGAGGGCCAGCCCGCAGCTTGCGAGCGCCCATCGCGCCGATCTCCTGCGGGGCCGTTGCGCCATCGTCCAACTCGTTCAAGATGTCGCCGCCGGCGGGACTGCGGGCGGCAAGGCTGAACGATTGGTAAACGCCGATGGTTAACGCAACCTTGACGCGGTGAAGGATGGAGGAGGCGTTTCTGGGGGCCTTCGCTCGTCCTTGAGGAGGCAGGGACCCCCGCGCGGGTGGCCAGCCGGCTCGCGTCGCGCTAGAGCATCGCGCGATGACCCGTGACCCCGTATCCGCCGCCGCCCCGCCGCCCTCGCCGGGGCAGCAGTCCGCCCTTCGCACCGTGCGCACCGAGGCGAATGCGCTCGACGCCCTCGCCGCCGCCCTCGACGGCGAGATGGGCGCGGCCTTCGAGCGCGCGCTCGGCCTCATCGCCGCCGTAAGCGGGCGGCTCATCGTCACCGGCATCGGCAAGAGCGGGCATGTCGGCGTGAAGATCGCCGCGACCTTCGCCTCGACGGGCACGCCGGCCTTCTTCGTCCATCCGGTCGAAGCCACGCACGGCGATCTCGGCATGATCGGCGCGGGCGACGCGGTGCTCGCCATGTCCTGGTCGGGCGAGTCGGCGGAACTGCAGGGGATCGTCGCCTATACGAGGCGCTTCCGCATCCCGCTCATCGCGATGACCTCGCGCGAGCACTCGGCGCTGGCGCGCGAGGCCGACGAGCGCCTGATCCTGCCGCGCGTCGAGGAGGCCTGCCCGCACGGGCTGGCGCCGACCTCCTCGACCACGATGCAGCTGGCGCTCGGCGACGCGCTGGCGGTGGCGCTGCTGGAGCGTCGCGGTTTCACGCCCGGCGACTTCCGCGTCTTCCATCCCGGCGGGCAGCTCGGCGCGAGCCTGCGCCTCGTCGGCGACATCATGCATCGGGGCGAGGCGCTGCCGCTGGTCGCCTCGGGCACCTCGATGTCGGAGGCGATCGTCGCGATCTCGCGCAAGGGCTTCGGCTGCGTGGCGGTGGTGGACGAGGCGGGGCGTCTGCTCGGCATCGTCACCGACGGCGACCTGCGCCGGCATCTGGCCGCCGACCTCCTGCAGCGCACGGTCGACGAGGTGATGACCCGCGCGCCGAAGACGATCCGCCCGGAAACGCTGGCGGTGAAGGCGCTGGACATGCTGAACGCGGCCAACATCACCGCGCTGATGGTGGTGGAGGACGGGTTGCCGGTCGGCATCATCCATCTCCACGATCTCCTGCGCATCGGCGTTGCCTGAAGCGTCAGGTCGCGGCCGGGTCTGGAGCCGATCCGGACAGCGGCTCGACGATGAGCACCGAGCCGCGCGCGCCGACGATCCGCACCGGCGTGCCCGCGGCCAGCGCCGGCCCCTCGGCCTGCCAGCCGCCGTCCTCCACCGCCACTCGCCCGCCGCCCGGCCCGATCGCCTCGATCACGGTTCCTGTGCGTCCGACCAAGCGGTCGGTGCGCCGATGCAGGCTGCCCGGCCCCGCGCCGATGCGGGCGCGATACCAGCGATGGCCAAGAAGGACGGTGGCCGCCGAGACCACCAGGAAGCCGACGATCTCGGCGGGGAGACCGAGGTTCGGCATGAGAAACCCGTTCATGCCGATCACCAGCGCCGCGATGCCGAAGAACAGGAAGTAGACGCCGGGCGCGACGATCTCGAGGCCGAGAAGCAGGAGGCCGGCGATCCACCAGCCATAGGCAGCCAGTCCGGCGATCATGCCTCGGGCGGCCCGGCGATCGGGAAGGTGGGGGCAACCGGGGCGGCGGCCGGGCGGCGGGACCTCGGCACGGCCGATGCGGGGGCGGGCGACGACGATGGCGGCGACGCATCGGACCCGAAGGCGGCCTTGGCGATCTCGCCGATCCCCGCGATCGAGCCCATCAGCGAGGCCGCCTCGAAGGGGATCATGATGACGCGCTGGTTGGGCGCGGTGGCGATCTTGCCGAGCGCCTCGGTGTAGCGCTGCGCGACGAAGTAGTTGATCGCCTGCACGTCGCCCGCCGCGATCGCCTCAGAGACGAGCCGCGTCGCGGTCGCCTCGGCCTCGGCCAGCCGCTCGCGCGCCTCCGCCTCGCGGAAGGCGGCCTCGCGCTTGCCCTCGGCCTCGAGGATCTGCGACTGCTTTTCGCCCTCGGCCCGCAGGATCTTGGCCGAGCGCGCGCCTTCGGCCTCGAGGATTTCGGCGCGCTTCTCGCGCTCGGCCATCATCTGGCGCGCCATCGAATCCACAAGGTTCTTCGGCGGGTTGATGTCCTTGATCTCGATCCGGGTGATCTTGATGCCCCAGGAACTGGCGGCCTGATCGACGACCCGCAGGATCCGCTCGGAGATCGCATCGCGGTTCGACAGGAGATCGTCGAGATCCATCGAGCCCATGACGGAGCGAAGGTTGGTCATCACGAGATTGAGGATGGCGTTCTTCAGGCCGGAGACCTCGTAGGCCGCGGCGGCGGCGTCGAGCACCTGGTAGAAGGCGACGCCGTCGGCGGCGACGGAGGCGTTGTCGCGGGTGATGACCTCCTGCGTCGGCACGTCCAGCACCTGCTCCATCATGTTGAGGCGATGGCCGATGCGCTCCACGAACGGGATGATGATGTTGAGGCCGGGCGTCAGGGTGCGCGTGTAGCGGCCGAAATTCTCGACCGTGTAATTGTAGCCCTGCGGCACGATCTTGACGGTCGAGACGAGCGCGACGACCGCCACCACCAGAAGCACCGCGACGAGGATGCCGCCGGCCGGCAGTCCATCGATCCAACCGTCCATTCGCAAGTCTCCCGCCGCTTCGCATCGCTCAAGCTCGGTTGTCGCCGATCCCGCCACGGGGAGCAACCGCAGGTTCCGACGTCGGGGCAGGGGGCGCAGACGCCTGGCACACGATCGCTTGACCGGCCGAGGCGCGCCGTTGAAGGCCGGTCGTGCGCGATTAATTGCGCGGATGAATTCGCGTGGTCATTCGACGCGCGAGCGTTTTCAACGCATCCTGCGCAAAGGACGATCCGCCACATGCCGAGACTTCGACCCTTTCTTGTCGCCGCCAGCCTTCTCGCGCTCAGCGCTGCCACCGCGCAGGCGCAGACCCCGATTGCCGACGTACCGGCGGTCGGCGCAGACCCCAACTTGCCGGCCATCGATAAGGCGCATGAGGGCACGATCAAGCGTGTCAGCGTTATCGGCTGGGCCGAGGGCGGCAAGCCGAAGGCTGTGGATGGGTTCGAGGTGGAGGCCTTCGCACGCGGCCTCGACAATCCGCGCTGGCTGCATGTCCTCGCCAACGGCGATGTGCTGGTCGCCGAAGCGTCGACGCTGATCAAGGCCGATGCCGGCTCGATCGACGGATCGGCGGCCGAGAGCGCCAACCGCGTCACGCTGCTGCGCGATGCCGACAAGGACGGCGTCTCCGACAGTCGTTTTACGCTTCTGGCGAACCAGTCGCAGCCCTTCGGCATGCTGGCGCAGGGCGACTTCCTCTATGTGGCCAATACCGACGGCGTGATGCGCTATCCGTTCAAGCCCGGCGAGACCGAGATCACGGCCGAGGGCACGAAGATCCTCGAACTGCCAGCCGGCGGCTATAACAATCACTGGACGCGTAACATCGTTGCCAATCCCGACGGCACCAAGCTCTACGTCACGGTCGGCTCGGCCTCGAATGCCGGCGAATACGGGCTTGCCGAGGAAGAGGGCCGCGCGGCGATCCACGAGATCAACCCGGACGGCACGGATCACCGCATCTTCGCCAGCGGCCTGCGCAATCCCAACGGCCTCGCCTTCGAGCCGGCCTCCGGCGCGCTGTGGACGGCGGTGAACGAGCGCGACGACATCGGCGACGATCTCGTGCCCGACTACGTCACCAGCGTTCGTGACGGCGGCTTCTACGGCTGGCCCTTCTACTACTGGGGCAAGAACCGCGATCCGCGCATCGAGCCGACCGCCAAGGTGGCGGACAAGGAGGTGCTCGTCCCCGACTACGCGCTGGGCGCCCACACCTCGACCATGTCGATCGCCTTCCCGGCAAGCGCCAGCTTCCCCGAAGCGTTCCGCGACGGCGCCTTCGTGGCACAGCGCGGCTCGTGGAACCGCTCGCAATATGCGGGCTACCGCGTGCTCTACCTGCCCTTCGTGGACGGCAAGCCCTCGGGCCAGCCGATCGACTTCCTCACCGGCTTCTTCCGCGACGAAGCGGCGGGCGAGGTCTACGGCCGGCCGACGGGCCTCGCAGCGCACGCCGACGGCTCGCTCCTCATCGCCGACGACGCCGGCAACACGATCTGGCGCGTCGCCGCGGCGGACTGAACGGAGAGACGGGCGGGCGGGCTGGCAGGACCGGCTCGCCCGGTCGCGTGCGATGGGGACCGTTGACGCCGTTTCATGATGGCTTTGAGGTTCGAGCGTTCGGCCTTCTCAGCTCAGCTTCTCAGCATGCGAACTCGCTGTCATCGTCTCAGGATCGTCATACCGGGCTCGACCCGGGATCCATGCCGCTACGCGTCCGGTCCACAGTGGTTCTTTCGTTCCTGCCAGGGCCTGCCGAAATGGACGACAGCGCCCTGGATCTCCCGGCTCGGGGCGGGATGACGAAGCGGAGAGGGAGTGTCGTGACAGGAGAGGGTCCGGCGCCCCGAACCCTCAGTCGAGCCAGCCGCGCAGTTCGCGGCGGACCATGTGCTCGATCACGTCCATGCCGGGCTCGGAATCGTTGAGGCAAGGGATGTGGGCGAACTTCTCGCCGCCATTGTGCAGAAAGATCTCGCCGGCCTCGCCCGCGATCTCTTCCAGCGTTTCCAGGCAGTCGGAGACGAAGCCGGGATTGAGGACGGCGATGCGCTTCACGCCCTTCTGCGCCAGTGCCTCCACCGTCTTGTCGGTGTAGGGCTGCAGCCATTCCTCCGGCCCGAAGCGCGACTGGAAGGTCGTCATCAGCCGCCCCTTCGGCCAGCCGAGGCGCTCGTCGAGGAGGCGTGAGGTCTTCTGGCAGTGGCAGTGGTAGGGGTCGCCCTTGCGGAAATAGCTCTGCGGAATGCCGTGATACGAGGTCAGCACATGCTCGGGCTCGAAGTCGAGCGTGGCGAGATGTGTCTCGATCGAGCGGGCGAGCGCGTCGATATAGACGGGCTCGTCGTGATAGGCCGGCACGGTGCGGGCCGCCGGCATCCAGCGCTGCGCCTGCAGGTGCTCGAAGAACTTGTCGTTGACGGTGGCCGTGGTCGAGGCCGCATATTGCGGGTAGAGCGGGAAGCAGAGCACGCGCTCGCAGCCCTGGCTCATCAGCGCGTCCATCCGCTCGGCGATCGAGGGCTGGCCGTAGCGCATCGCCCAGTCGACGATGACGCTCACATCGCCAGCCATTCGCTCCGCCAGTTTCTCCCCTTGCGCGCGGGTGAAGGTGCGCAGCGGGCTCTCGTTGCGCTCGTGATTCCAGATTTCCTCGTAGGCCTTGCCGGATTTCTTCGGCCGGGTGTTGAGGACGATGCCGTAGAGGATCGGGAACCACGCCGCGCGCGGCCATTCGATGACGCGCTTGTCCGACAGGAACTCGCGCAGGTAGCGCCGCATCGGCCGGTACGAGGTGCCATCGGGCGTGCCCAGATTGACGAGGAGGACGCCGATCTTCTTCGCGCGCACGACCGGATGGCTGGTCGGCAGGGGGCCGACGGCGGTGGTTGGGGAGATCTCGGCGCGAGCGTTCATGAGGGATCCGGACTGTCGATGGCGCGGCGGGCCTTGGAACGACCCGAACGAAACGCGGCGGTCCGGGCCGGACCGCCGCGCCGCAGATATGGCCGAGGGCACCGGGCCGCACAATGCGACCCATCCGCGCCGGGCCGGGAAGAGGGCTCAGGCGCAGCGATGCCCGAACGCGGATGCGCATCAGGCGCGGCGGCTGAACTCGAAGCGGCTGCCGCCGGAATTGACGCAGGCCAAGCGGCTCGCCGACATCAGGTTGCAGGTCACCGAGACCGACTCGTTGCGGGTGCGCGAGCGATAGATGATGCTGGCCTGCGTCGGGTTGGTCTTGGTGTAGTTGCCATCGGCCAGCACCGCGCCGGTCGCCGCTTCCTTCGAGGTGAAGCGCCCGCCCGCGAAGGAGGCGGTGTAGGCGACGGGGCCGCCGACCGACGACCAGTTGCCCTCGATGCCGGCCGGCGCCTGCGGCGTCAGCGCGATCTGCTGCTGGGGCTGCGTCTGGCAGCCGACGAGAAGCAGTCCGGCACCCAACGCGGATGGCAGAAGGAAAGAACGGCGCATGTCGGGGTGCTCCTCGAGCGGGAATCGGGTGAGAACAATTTTAAGGGATTTCGCGGCGCGAGTCATGGCATTCGACCGATGGAGCGGCCGGGTTCCCCGGCCATCCTCGGGCTCTCTCCCGATGCCCCGTCGCTACAGCACGGGGCCGACCGAGTTTTCGGACCGGCGCGCGGCGATCACCGAATGGATGGAGCCGATCGTCTCGATCGACCGGATGCGCCCGTCGCTGGTGAAGCCGAACCAGTACATGGTGGTGCCGGTGACGAGCGAGCCGTTGGATTCGTCCTGTCGCGTCCAGTCGCAGCGGCTGGCGGCGTCGTCCCCTTCGACGATCGTGCCGCGCGGCTTGTAGGAAATGTAGGTCGCGCGCTTGAGAAGGGCGTTGAGGAAGGACTTGGCCTCTTCTTCGCCGTTCAGCCGGTACTCGCCCTCCATCCGGTCGAACCAGGGCGCGTCGATGATGCCGGCATTGTTCTTGTTGGAGAAGACGGCGCCGGGCGCGAAGTAGCGGGCAATGGTTCCGGACGAGCCCGACATCACGGCGTCCATGATCTCCTTGACCACCGCCCTGCGCTTCTGGGCCTCGCTCGAAAACTCGCCCATGCGGGTCGCTCCTGTAAGTGCATCAAGCACTTGAGCAACGATGGTAGTGCGCCGCCGGACAATGACCAGCGCAGACGCGAAAAGCCGCGGCGTTGCCGCGGCTTTTCCACGCTTGTTTATCCTTCGTCCTCTACCGAACGAGGATATTGCGGAATTGCCAGGCATCCTTCTCGTCGAGGTCTTCCGGGAACAGGCCGGGACGGTCGGTCAGCGGGGTCCAGTCGGTGTAGTAGCCCTTCACCGGACCGAGATAGGGGCGCTGGATCTCGAGGCAGCGGCGATAGTCCATCTCGTCGGCCTCGACGATGCCGGCCTCCGGGTTCTCGAGCGCCCAGACCATGCCCGCCAGAACCGCCGAGGTGACCTGCAGGCCGGTGGCGTTCTGGTAGGGCGCGATGCGGCGGGTCTCTTCGAGCGAGAGCTGCGAGCCGTACCAGTATGCGTTCTTCTCGTGGCCGTAGAGCAGCACGCCGAGCTCGTCGATGCCCTCGACCAGCTCGTTCTCGTCGAGCACGTGATGCTCGGGCTGGATCTTGCCGGCGGCGCCGAACAGCTCGTGCAGCGACAGTACGGCGTCATTGGCCGGATGGTAGGCGTAGTGGCAGGTCGGACGATAGGTGACCTCGTCCTCCTTGTTGCGATGGGTGAAGAAGTCGGCGATCGAGATCGACTCGTTGTGCGTCACGAGGAAGCCGTACTGGGCGCCGGGCGTCGGGCACCAGGAGCGCACGCGCGTGTTGGCGCCCGGCTGCTCGAGGTAGATCGCGGCCTGGCAGCCCTTCTTGTGCTCCTTGGCGTTCTTGGGCATCCACTTCTCGTGCGTGCCCCAGCCGAGCTCGGCCGGCTGCATGCCCTCCGACAGGAAGCCCTCCACCGACCACGTGTTCCAGAACACGTCGCGGGGCTTGGGGCTCGCGGCGACCTGCGTGTCGCGCTCGGCGATGTGGATGCCCTTGACGCCGACCTTCTTCATCAGCTTGGCCCAGCCCTCGCGGTCGTCCGGGCCCGGCTCCTCGAACTCGGTGCCGGTGTCGCGCGCGACATCGACGAGCGCCTGCTTGACGAACCAGGAGACCATGCCGGGATTGGCGCCGCAGGTGGAGACCGCCGTGGTGCCGCCGGGGTTCTTGCGCTTCTCCTTGCGCAGCGTCTCGCGCAGCGCATAGTTCGTGCGGTCGGCGTTCGACATGTTCTCGTCGAAGTAGAAGCCGAGCCAGGGCTCGATCACCGTGTCGATGTAGAGGACGCCGAGCTCGCGGCACATGCGCATCAGATCGACCGAACCGGTGTCGACCGAGAGGTTGACGAGGAAGCCCTGGCCCTCGCCCTGCGTCAGCAGCGGGGTGAGAAGGTCCTTGTAGTTGGCGCGGGTCACCGCCTCCTGCACGAACTTGATGTCGCGCTCGTCGAGAAGGTGCCGGTCGTTGTCGCGCGGGTCGATGACGGTCATGCGCGACTTGTCGAACTTGAAGTGACGTTCGATCAGCGGCAGCGTCCCGCGGCCGATGGAGCCGAAGCCGATCATCACGATCGGACCGGTGATCTCGGCATGAACCGGGTGGTTCTCGTGCGCCATGCGGATTTTCCCTTCGGGCTGGACTCTTGTCTGAACCGCCGGGCTAGAGCAGAACGCTGTCAAATAAAAGGGCAAAGCGGCGCCGGGTTGTGCCGGGATGCCCGCGCCACCCGTCCCGCATCCCGCAAAGGCGCTCGCCGATCATGGAATTGCCGCGCCCGCTCCGGTCCGCCGTCGATGCCGCGCTGGTCGGCGTGCCGACCGCCGACCTCGCGCGCGCCGGCGAGATCCTGTCGGGGCGCTACCGGGCCGAGACGCGCGACGGGCGGCTGCATCTCTCGGACGATCTCTTCGCCCGCGCCTATATCGCCGCCCGCCTTCCCGCGACCTTCGCCGCGCTCGCCGCATCGATCGACGCGGTGGCGCAGGCGCTGCCTGGTTTCGAGCCCAAAAGCCTGCTCGACGTCGGTGCCGGGCCGGGCACCGCGCTCTGGGCCGCCACCGGGCGCTGGCCGCAGATCGACGCCGCGACGCTGCTCGAAGCGAGCCGCCCTATCCGCCGCATGGGCGAGCGGCTGGCCGAGGGGAGCTTCGGCTTCGCCCCGGACTGGCGCGAGGGCACGCTCGGTGCCGATCTCACGGCGTTGCCAGCGGCCGATCTCGTGACGATCTCCTACGTGCTCGACGAACTCGACCCCGCCGCGTTGCCGATGCTGGTGGATCGGCTATGGGAGCGGACCGCCGGCGTCCTTCTCGTGGTGGAACCCGGCACGCCCGCCGGCTGGCGGCGGATCCTCTTGGTGCGCGATCGCCTGCTGGCCCTCGGCGCCGCCATCGCCGCCCCTTGCGCCCATGAACGCACCTGTCCGGTGACGCCGCCGGACTGGTGCCATTTCGCGCAGCGGGTGGCACGCACGCGCATTCATTTGCGCACGAAGGAGGCCGTGGTGCCCTTCGAGGACGAGAAGTTCATCTATCTCGCGGCCTCGCGCGCCCCGGTTCCCGTGCAGCGCAACCGCGTCCTCGCCCCGCCGCGCGCCGGCAGCGGCAAGGTCCAGCTCAAGCTCTGCAGCCCCGACGGCGCGCTGGCCGAGACGCTGGTGACGAAGCGCAACGGCGAACGCTTTCGCGAGGCCCGGCGTGCCGACTGGGGCGATGCGGTGGGCTGACGGCGGTTCAGCCGAAATCGACGCGCTCGATCGAGGACGGAAGCTGCAGTCGTCGATCGTTCGACAGGAACGCGGTGCAGTTCGCACTGAGAGCGCAGGCGACGTGGATGGCGGCGGGCGTTCGCAGACGCAAGGTCGCTCGAAGCCGGGCGGCCTCGATCAGGATCGAAGTGTCGATCGGTGTGGGCATGAAGGCGCCGGAGGTCTCGATCCGCGAACGATAGGCCTCGACGTCCTCGTCGGCGCCGCGCCGGAAGGGCTGAACGAGGACTTCGCAGAGCGTGAGGTTCGAGGTGAAGGCCTCGAACGCGCGCTCGATCAGGAGGTGACGAAACGCCTGTGCAGCCTCGCCGAACTCTTCGACCGCTTCGATGAGATAGATGAAGACGTTCGCATCGACCTAGACGCGTTGACCGGACAGCGCCTCGCTCAATCCCATTCGTCACGAAGCCCGTCGAGATGCGATCGACAGCGGCGCTCGACCGGAAGGACCGGCCGCGACCGAGCCAAGGGCCGATGTCGATCCCTGTCGCCGAGGGTTTAGAACCCGTAGGGGCGCTCACCCGCGGACTGCGTCCTTCGAGGGCCACCTCGACCTCGTCTCCCGCCGCGAGGCAAAGGACACGGCGCATGTCCTCGGGAAGGACCAGATGTCCATCTTCCGACAATTTAAGCACTGTCATCTGCCACCTCGATGGTCCTTGGGCCGTCCTCGCCTCAGGCATCCGACCCATCGTTCCAGACTATCATGACGCGAGCCGGCCTCGCGCCGCTACTCCATCGCCTCCAGCTCGTCGATGAAGCCGGAGATGACGGAGAGGCCCTGGCGCCAGAAGGCGGGGTCGGAAGCGTCGAGGCCGAAGGGGGCGAGAAGCTCCGAGTGGTGCTTCGTGCCGCCGGCCTCCAGCATCGCGAAATACTTCTCCTGAAAGCCGCTCTCGGAAGTCTGGTAGACGGCGTAGAGCGAGTTCACGAGGCAGTCGCCGAAGGCGTAGGCGTAGACGTAGAACGGCGAGTGGATGAAGTGCGGGACATAGGTCCAGAAGGTCTCGTAGCCGGGGCCGAGATGCACTGCCGGCCCGAGCGAGCGTCCCTGAACCTCGACCCAGATCTCGCCGATCCGCTCCGCCGTCAGCTCGCCTTGGCGCCGCTCGGTGTGAAGCTCGCGCTCGAAGAGATAGAAGGCGATCTGGCGGATCACCGTGTTGATCATGTCCTCCACCTTCGAGGCGAGCAGCGTCTTGCGCTCGGCCTTGTCGGTGGTGGCGTCGAGAAGCGAGCGGAAGGTCAGCATCTCGCCGAAGACCGAGGCGGTCTCGGCCAAGGTCAGCGGCGTCGAGGCCATGAGCGCGCCCTGCGGCGCCGCCAGGACCTGATGCACGCCGTGGCCGAGCTCGTGCGCGAGCGTCATCACATCGCGCGGCTTGCCGAGATAGTTGAGGAGCACGTAGGGGTGCGCGGAGGGGACGGTCGGGTGCGCGAAGGCGCCCGGCGCCTTGCCCGGGCGAACGCCCGCATCGATCCAGCGATCCTCGAAGAAGCGGTCGGCGATCTCGGCCATGTCCGGCGCGAAGCCCCGATAGGCTGATATCACGGTGGCGCGCGCCTCGTCCCAGGGAATGGAACGGCGCGAGGCACCCGGCAGCGGCGCATTGCGATCGTAGAATTCGAGCGTCTCCTGCCCGAGCCAGCGGGCCTTGAGCGCATAGTAGCGGTGCGAGATCGTGGGGTAGGCGTCGGCGACGGCGCTCGCCAGCGCGTCCACCACCTCGCGCTCGACCCGGTTGGCGAGATGGCGGGAATCGGCGACGTCGGCGAAGCCGCGCCAGCGATCGGCAATCTCCTTGTCCTTGGCAAGCGTGTTCGTCAGCAGCGTGAAGGTGCGAAGGTTCGCGCCGAAGACGGCGGCCAGCGCCTCGGCGCCGGCCCGGCGCCGAGCACGGTCGGGATCCTGCAGGAGGTTCAGCGTCTCCTCGAGCGCCAGCGTCTCGCCGTCCACCTCGAAGCGCAGCGAGGTCATCGTCTCGTCGAAGAGGCGGTTCCAGGCGCCGTGGCCGGTCACCGACTTCTCGTGGAACAGCTCCTCGACGCGGTCCTCGAGCTGGTAGGGCTTGTCGAGGCGAAGGTCGACGAGCCAGGGCCGGTAGCGCGTCAGCACCGGGTCGGCCGATATCGCCGCGTCCATCGCGGCATCGTCGATGCGGTTCAGCTCGAGCGGGAAGAAGAGCAGCGACGACGAGATGTCGGTGACCTTCGACTGGATGTCGCCGTAGAACTTGGCATTGCCGGGGTCGGCCGTGTCACCGGAATAGACGAGGCCGGCAAAGGACACGAGCCGGCCGAGGATTTCCTCGATCGCCTCGAACTCGGCGACGGCCTCGCCCAGCGTGCCCCCGCCGGGGGCGGCGGCCTGTGCCGCCAGCGTGCCGCGCCAGCGCGCCGCGAAGGCGCTCGCGCGTTTCGCCGCGGCCGTGATGTCGGCCTCGACCTCCGGCGCGCCGATCCCGGCATAGAGGTCGGCGAGGTTCCATTCGGGAAGCGGGCCGAGATCGTCGGCGGCGGGCCGGGCGTGGGATGGGGATGCGGTCATCGATGTCCTCGTCGAAAGGCGGCGGCGGTGAGCCGATGCGCTCGCGGCCGGCGTGACGATGCCGGCGCGACAGCGAAAGATTCACACGTCCCGTGCCAGACTTATGACGATGCGCCAAGAAAGCGAACTCATCGAGGCCTCCGGCTTCGCCATTCTCGTGATCGACGACGATCCCGTGCAATGCCGGCTCGTCGAGGCATCCGTTGCGCGGGCGGGCGGTCGCACCGAGCGCGCCGGCGGGCTCGAAGCGGCGTTCGCGCGCCTGACGGATCCCGCCCTGCCGGCCTTCGACGCGCTCGTGCTCGATCTCATGATGCCCGACGGCTACGGGCTCGACCTCCTGACGCGACTGCGCGCCACCGGTCTGCAAGTTCCGCCGACGGTGGTTCAGACCTCGCGGGCGGGCATCGATACGGTCGTGGAAGCGATGCGCGCCGGGGCCTGCGACTTTCTCGTCAAGCCGGCCTCTCCTGCCAAGATCACGGCGGCGATCGCGGCCGCCTGCCGTGCGGGCCAAGCCGACGGGGGGGAGGGTGCGAGCGGGCGATCGACCTTGGCGGCCGAACCGGGCATCGAGACCTCTACGGGACATGCACTCGGCCGCGCCATGGCCGAAACGCTACGGCTCGCCGACAAGGCCGCACGCTCGGCGATCCCCGTGCTGCTGCAGGGCGAGACCGGCACCGGCAAGGAATGGCTGGCCCGGCGCATCGTCGAGGCGGGGCCGCGCGCCGGGGCGCCCTTCGTCGCCGTCAATTGCGGGGCCCTGCCGCGCGATCTCGCCGAAAGCATCCTGTTCGGCCATGAGCGTGGCGCCTTCACCGGCGCGACGCAGCGCTCCCTCGGCCGCTTCGGCGAGGCGGACGGCGGCACCCTGTTTCTCGACGAGGTGGGGGAACTGGCGTCGGAGGTGCAGGTCAAGCTCTTGCGGGCGCTGCAGGAAGGGGAGATCGATCCGGTCGGCGCCTCGCGCCCGGTGCGCACCGATCTGCGCATCATCGCCGCCACGCATCGCGATCTGGCGCGCGACGTCGCCGACGGGCGCTTCCGCGAGGACCTGTTCTATCGTCTCGCGGTGTTTCCGATCGCGCTGCCGCCGTTGCGCGATCGGCGCGACGAGATCGCGGCGCTGGCACGGGCCTTCGCCCTGCGGTTCGCCGGGGTGGCCGCGTTGGCCGAGGACGCACTCCGGTTTCTGGAGTCGCAGGACTGGCCGGGCAACATCCGCCAGTTGCAGAACGCCGTGCACCGCGCCGCGGTGCTGGCCGAGGGGGAGACGTTGACCGCCGCCGACTTCGGCGTGGTGCCCTCGCCCGACGCGGAACCCAGCGCCGCCGGCGATGCGAAAGGGACGGCCGGACCAGCCGCCGTAAATCCGGCTGACCAGTTCGTGACCGGCCAAGAGGCAGAACCGGAAGCCGGCTACAGGATTTCGCTGATGAGCGGGAATGGTGAGATCATCACGCTGGCCGATGCCGAGAAGCGCCTCATCGCGGCGGCGATCGATCGCTACGAAGGCCGGCTTTCCGCGGTCGCGCGTCATCTGGGGATCGGCCGCTCGACCCTCTACCGCAAGATGCGAGGGTATGGTCTCGAGCGTTTCGCGCAGACGTGAACCGACAGAGTCGCACGGGCGACCCCCGCCGGTCGACGCCATTTTCATTGTCAGTTAACCATTTTCCCGTGTACTAGCGAAGAAATTGAACGAGTGTCATTTTCGTGCCGCAGTCCTTGTCGATGAGAGTCTCCAGAAACAGAGCTCTCGTCGCCGACATTGGGGAACGAATGATCGGCGCGAGATCCGGGGGAAACAGCCGCATGTTCGGATGGACCGAATGCGTATCGCGACGTGTGGTCAAACGCGCCGCGGTTCTTCTAGCCGGGCTCGCCGCCATGGTGTCGGTCACGGCAGCGCAGGCCGAGACCCGAACGCTGAAGCTCTACCATGTCCATCTCCAGGAAAAGACCGAGATCACGTTCAAGCGTGACGGCAAGTACCTGTCGGACGGCCTGAAGAAGGCCAACTGGGCGCTGCGCGACTGGCGCGAGAGCAAGCCCACCAACATGGACCCCAAGCTCCTCGACCTCCTCTGGGAGGCCTACCAGCAGTCGGGATCGCGCGGCTACATTCACATTATCGGCGGCTACCGCTCGCCCGGTACGAACAAGATGCTCCGCTCGCGCTCGTCGGGCGTCGCCGGCACCAGCCTCCACATGTCCGGCAAGGCCGTCGACTTCTTCATGCCCGACGTGCCGCTGAAGAAGATCCGCGACATCGGCCTGCGCATCCAGCTCGGCGGCGTCGGCTACTATCCGCGATCGGGCTCGCCCTTCGTCCATTTCGACACCGGCAAGGGCCGCTACTGGCCGCGCATGAGCCGCTCCGAGCTCGCGCAGGTCTTTCCGAAGGGCAACACCATCCATCTTCCGGCCGACGGCAAGCCGCTGCCGGGCTACGAGACCGCGCTCGCCTCCTACAACAAGCGCAAGGGTTCGAACGACATCCAGATCGCCTCGTCCTCCGGACGTTCGGGCGGCGGCAAGTCGCTTCTGGCGATGATCTTCGGCGGCGGAGCCGACGAAGCCGAGGACGAGGCCGAGGCCACCTCGGCGCCGGTCGCCCGCAAGCCGGCTGCACCGGCTCGCGCCGCGCCGGAGCCCGAGGTCCAGATCGCCGCCGTCAGGCCGTCGCGCGCCGCGCCGCAGCCCGTCGCACCGCCCGTGCTGCCCGCCGGCGTGCCGATGCCCGACCGCGACGCGTTCGACAGCTCGGTGCCGCGCGCCCAACAGCCGCCGGCCGGGCTTCCCGCCGCGGCCGTCGAGACCGAAGTCGCCGCGCTCGTTCCCGTCCGCGTTCCCCTGCCGACCACAGCGCCCAAGCGCCCCGCCGAGGCGGACGCCGTCGTGCCTCAGACTCTGGACGAAACCCTTGTGGCCGCGCTCGAGGAAGAGGCCCCGCCCGCTGCGCCCGGCCAGCTCGCCTACGCCGTGCCGATGCCGCGCGCTCGTCCGCCCTTCGAGGCGGTCCTGCGCAACGAGCAGGCCGCCCTGCCGACGCCGCGGATGATCGGCAGCGAGCCCGAACTGACGCCCGAGGCCATCATCGCCGCGGCCATGCCCGACGCCGCTGGCCCTGCACCTGCCGCGATCCCCGTCGCCTATCCGTCCGAGCGGCCCGAGGTCTCGCAGATCGCCGCGGCGATGCTGCCGACGGCCAAGGTCGCGGCGCCGGCCGAGAAGCCGTTCCTCGTCGCAGCGCTCGAACGCCAGCCCGCACCGCCGGCGGCGGTCGCGCCCGCCGGCAAGCCGGTTGCCGCCGCGAAGAAGAGCGGTAGCGCCAAGGGTGGCCGCGTCGTCGGTGACGATGCTGCGCTGGCCGCAGCCGCCAAGCCGGCTCCGCGTCCCGCCGCAGCCTCGGCTGCGACGATCGCCCGCCGGATCGAGATCGCGTCGCTGATCACCAATCCCGAGCGCCGGGCGATGGAGACGAAGCTGTCGCGGCCCGTGGCCGACGGCCTGATCGGCAACCTGCCCGCCGCGGTGTTCGCCAAGGGCTTCTCGGCCAAGGGCGTCTCGCCCGCGGGAACGCAGCATTTCGAAGGCACCGCGGTGAACTTCCTGCCGGTTCACAAGATCGACTGACGGCGTTCGCCGGCATCCATCTCCATGGCAACCCGCGCGACGGTGCGGGTTGCCATGCCAAGTCAGTGTCTCGTCCTGCCCTGGCACTCGTTGGTCATGTACGTCCGGCAGTCCGCCGCTGGATCTGTTGACGCACCATCCGCCGTTGAAATGCCGTGGTCCGGGTTCCAAGACGTTCGCGCATCTGTGAAAGTTTCATAGCGTGCGGTGCCGAGTTTTCCCCACCAATGCCGTCGTGGATATCCCCACTCGACAAGGGATTTCACAGGTTTTCGTCAGGCAAAACTTTGGCCGCGCTCCGTGAAACTTGACACTCGCAAAGACGTTCAGCATGACCGAATGGCTCTGAGCGGCTGTCGGCGATGATGAATTGCGACGTGCGAACGCGAAAATCCATGGGAACGCCCTGCCGAGGGGCGGACATGGATCTGGCGACCAGCGACCGGGATAGGTGGACATGGACGGGATCGAACAGATCGACAACAACGAGATGATCATGGAACTGACGGCGGAGGTCGTCGCGGCTTATGTCAGCAACAATTCGCTGCCGGTCGTCGATCTCCCGACACTGATCTCGGACGTTTTCGTGGCGCTCGGTCGTACCAGCGCGGTCCCGACACTGACGCCCGCCGAGAAACCCAAGCCTGCGGTGTCGATCAAGCGCTCGGTCACCGACGACTACATCGTGTGCCTGGAAGACGGCAAGAAGTTCAAGTCGCTCAAGCGCCACCTCATGACGCATTACGACATGTCGCCGGAGGAATACCGCGAGAAATGGGATCTCCCGGCAGACTACCCGATGGTGGCGCCGACCTATGCGGCCGCACGCTCGCGCCTCGCCAAGCAGATGGGCCTGGGTTACAAGCGACGCCGCGGACGGTAGGGCGCAACCCGATCGCGGCAGGCGGCCGTCGATGGGGCGCTTGAGGCGCCGAGCCTCCGATCTTTCTTCGATGATTCCAGGTCTGTAGGGCGATCCGCTCTGACTGTTCAGTCTTTCAGACCCAAACACTTGTTGGCCGCGTCGGCACTCCGAGACGACCTGAATCGATGTAGGTTCAAAAGGTCGAGGTGCCGCCGGGCACCTCGACCCAATTCGACGAGCCGAGATTACCGCCGGCTGGCGAGCTTGGCGGCGGCCGCGGTGATGAGCCCGAACAGGATGTGGTTCATCGCATGCATCCCGATCGTATCGCGACCGGCCTGCCATTCCGGCTTCTTGACGCCGAGAAGCGGTCCCGCGATCCAATGCATCGCCCCGTAGAAGGAGAGGCCGAACAGGAGGCCGGACGAGAGAACGTCGGCATCTTCGTCGGTCGAGGCCGCGTAGACGGCGGCTGCGGCGGCCGAGAGTAGGAGGTGACCGCCCTGGATCACCGCCTGCTCCCTTGGGCCTGGAAGGGCCGTCTCTTCGGCCGCGTCGAAACCGAGGCGGGGCGCGGCTGCCCGTTCGAGTTCGGCGAGTTCCGAGGGCTTGCCACTCTTGCGTTCACCGGCCACCAGCATCGCGGTCAGGCCGAGTCCCGCGACCAGTCCACCTGCGACGGCGCCGAACAGCCGCGCGTCGCTCATGCGCCGGCCTTCGCCGAGCCGGACGGCTCGTGCATCGGGCAACCGTTGAAGCGCTGGCGGAAATCCGCCGAGTGCTGGTAGGGCGCCTTGCGGGCGCGATTGATGTTGCCGAGCGGCTGATGGGCGGCGAGGCCCGTCCAGATGCTGAAGCGCATCTCCTCGTCGACCGCCTGCACCTTCGCGGCGGCCCAACTGTCCTGCGGTGCCGCGGTGATCGTCGCCACGCGCTGGAAGGGCGCTTCGTCTTCCTTCCACTCGACGGTCGGATCCTCGACGGGCTGCTTGTCGAGGTCGCGGCAGAGCTGGACACGCAACTCCCAGACGCCCTCGATCCCCTTCATCTCGGCCTGCACGGTCTCGCGGATCGCGTTCTCACGCCCGCTGGCATCGATCTTCGTTCCCGTCAGCGCGGTCAGATCCGGTGAGATCGGGGCGACGCTGAACTTGGCGATGTAGTCGCCATAGCGAAACGGCGTGACGCTGTAATAGGTCTCGCCGAGCGGATCGACGTTGGGCGCACCGCCCATCGACTGGAGCGTCGAGCTTTCGATGCCGACGGCTTCGAGCGCCGTATTGACGCCGCGAAGGACGGTCGACATCACCGTCTTCGTGCCTTCCAGCTTGTCGGTGGTTTTGGCCAGCATCTTCAGGCTGCCGTGGAAATCCTTGGCGGTCCTGGCCTGGAAGATCGGGCCGTTGACCATGATGAAATCCTGCGTCGTCCCCTTGGCGCCCGGAAGCCGCTCGCCCTCGACGTCGAGGATCTTCAAGGCCATGCCGCGGGGCAGGGAGATCGCGTCGGGCAGGATGTCGCCCGCATTGGTCGACAGGCGCAGGAAGACCTTGTGCTCGCCGGGCCCGGCAAAGAGGCCCTGCGCCAGTTCCGGCGGCAGGTTCGGCTCGATGCGCAACGTCCCCTCCAGAATGCCATGGGCCTTGGCATGCACGGAGCGGACGGCGTGGCCGTAATCCTTGGCCGTCGTCTCGAGGATGGTGTCGAAGGTCTCGTTCAGGCCTTCGATGGTCGCGGCCTCGTCGGGCTGTATGTCCTCGACGGACGGCGAAAAGCGAACGGGTGCGGACGGCGTCATCTCTGGAACCTTTCGATATCTGAGAAGAAGACGCTGCGCGGTCGTGTCGCGTTCCCATTCCTGTTGCCAATATATTTAGCGCACGAAGTAATTTGCCGCGTGTGTCGGTATGGGCAGGACGGTTCGCTCGCGGAAGCCGATGACGATTCTGGCCGTATTCTGGTTCTGGTCCGGGCTGGCGGAACGCGGTGATGTGCGGTCCGCCAGCCTGCCCGACAAGGGTGGCGCCGCCGACGATCAGGCGACGCGGGTCCAGGCGACGAAGGGATCGGGCAGGTTCGTCCAGGCGGCAGGTGTGAACGCCTCGGCCTCGACGAGGCAGGCATCGAGCCGGGCGCGGATCGCGGCCTCGTCCATCGGGTCGGTGCCGATGAAGACGATCTCCTGGCGCCGATCGCCCCAGACCGGATCGAGAACGGGCTCCATCAGGCGCCGCCATTCCGGCGTCTGCGGCCATTTCGACCGGGGAACCGAGGCCCACCAGAGCCCACGCTTCTCGGTCTTCACGAGGGATCCGGCCTGCGCGACCTCGCCGACATGGTCGGGCCGCGTCGCCAGCCAGAAGAAGCCCTTGGCGCGGATGACGCCCGGCCAGGCCTCGCCGACGAAGGCCTGGAAAAGCAGGGGGTCGAACGGGCGCCGCGCGCGATAGACGAAGGAGCGGATGCCGTATTCCTCGGTTTCGGGAACATGGTCGGCAAAGCCGTTGAGCTCGCGATACCAGAGCGGATGCTCGTGCGCCCGCTCGAAGTCGAAGAGCCCGGTGCCGAGAACCTCGTTCAGCGGCACCACGCCGAAATCGGTCTCGACGATGCGTGCGTCGAGATTGAGCGCGCGGATGATCTTGAGGGCGGCGTCGCGCTGTCCGGGGCTGGCGCTCGAGACCTTGTTCAGGACGATGACGTCGGCGAACTCGATCTGCTCGACAAGGAGATCGACGAGCGTGCGCTCATCGCCCTCGCCGGCGGTCTCGCCGCGCTCGCGTAGAAACGCGCCTGACGCGTAGTCCTTGAGCAGGTTGGCGGTGTCGACCACCGTCACCATCGTGTCGAGCCGCGCAATGTCGGAAAGGCTGACGCCCGCCTCGTCGCGAAACTCGAACGTCGCGGCGATGGGCAACGGCTCGGAGATCCCGGTGGACTCGATCAGAAGATGGTCGAAGCGACCCTCCGACGCCAGCTTGCGGACCTCGGCCAGGAGATCGTCGCGCAGCGTGCAGCAGATGCAGCCGTTCGTCATCTCCACCAGTCGCTCATGGGTGCGCGACAGGTCGGCCCCGCCGTCGCGAACGAGGGCAGCGTCGATGTTGACCTCGCTCATGTCGTTGACGATCACCGCGACGCGCAGGCCCTCGCGATTGGCGAGCACATGGTTCAGCAGGGTCGTCTTGCCGGCGCCCAGGAAGCCGGACAGGACGGTAACGGGCAGGCGGTTCATAGCAATCTCCATCAAGCAATACCATTTCTGTTATGATATAACATTACATGCTGCAAGCCGGCTCCCCACTTTGGCCTCGCCGACCGGACCTCGATCGCACGCGCCCCGACGCGCGATCGAGGTCCGCGCTTCACGGCCGAAGGTCGATCTCGCCTTCGATCCTCTCCAGCACGAAGTCGTCGACGAGCACGTCGATGCGGACCGCCCAGCGACCGGGGACGGGCAGCGAGAGATCGGCTTGCCAAGTGCCGTCGCCGGGCTTTTCCGCAGCGCGCCTTATCGGCTCGATGCCAGCTAGCGGGTTCGAGAAGACGAAGGTGACTTGCCGGGGATCCACGGGGCCGTAGTCGATCGTCATCAGCGAGACGTTTGCGACCACCGGACCGGTATGGCCGGGCGTCACCGTGAGGTCTGCCATCACGCGGGCCGACATGGCGTGGACGCTCGCCGGCTGCGCGGCGGCGATCACGATCGCCCGCGGCGGCGGCGTGAAGCGCCAGAGCGCGACGGTGCCGAGGACGAGAACGGCCACGACGATCTCGGCGGCGAGCGAGCGGACGAGGCGACGGCGGGCGATCGCCTCGCCTTGTAGAGTGGGGCCTGTCCATCGCCAGCGGTTGGCACCGGCCAGGGCGAAGAGAACGCCCAGCAGCGCCAGCTTGACGAGGAGAACGCGGCCGTAGGCGGTTTCCCAGAGCGCGGCGGGCGTGCCGATCTGGATAATGGCGAGGATGAGGCCGGAGGCGAAGAGCGCCGCGACGACCCACGGGATGAGCGACGAAAAGCGGCGGAGGCTTGCCGAGGCCGACGGTCCGTTGCCCCGAAGCGCGAGGCAGAGGGGCACGAGGGCGCCGATCCAGGCGGCGACGGCGAGCGCATGAACGAAGACCGCCGGGCGCGTCAGCCATTGCGGCGACGCGCTGCCGGCATGGCCGCTGGCCGCCAGCGCCCATCCGATGGCGAGAAGGGCGAGGGCCGTGACGGCCCGCCGCGCCGCCTGCCTCCGCAGCGCCAGGGCGAGGAGGGCGAGGAGGAAGGCCGTCGCGCTGAAGGCCACCGTCCGCCCGAAGCTGGTGCTTGCGCCGGCCTGCCAGACCGCGGGTTGGCCAAGCGCACCGAGCGAGGCTCCCAGCGCGTCCAGACCCTGCGCCCCGATCGCGAGCGGCGCGGCGGCGAGGCCAAGGAGCAGAGCGCTGCGCACGATGTTTCGTGCCCCGCCGCCGAGACGCCGGATGCAGGCGTCGCTCGCGAGGCCGCCGACGCCGAAGACGAGGCCGAGATAGAGCATCAGCTTCGTCGTCCAGACGAAGGCCCTGATGGGCCGGTCAACCTCGGCGACGACGGGCGCACCGCCGGTGCTCGCGGCACCGATCGAGAAGACCACCGACCCGCCGACGGGATGTCCGTCCTTGGAGACGACGCGCCAGCTGAGGACATGCGTGCCGTCCGTCAGTCCGGCGGGCGCGGGGATCGCCAGCGCGCCGTCCCGCAGTTCGGCACCGCCCAGCACCGTCACGGTCCCGTCGGGCGCGACGAGGCGCAGCGTCAGCGGCGATACGGCCTCGCTGAAACGCAGATCGAAGCGCGCCGGTGCCATCGCCAGCACTGCGCCGTCGCTCGGTTGCGAGGCGACCAGCGCGGCATGGGCCGATGCCCGCGAGGCGGTGCCGACGACACCGGTCGAGACGACGGCGAGGACGATGGCGAGGATCGCCAGGGCTCGAAGGCCTGCGGACGGGATCGTTCGGGTCATGGTGCGTGCCTTCCACGTGTCGGAGGAACGGGCGCGGCGCGGGTCAAGCCGTGTGGCGCCCGACATCGCGTCAGCCCTCGGGAAGGAGCTTCAGTCCCGGAGCGGGCATCTCGTAATCGTCGGCCACCTTGCCCGTCGCCGGGATCTCGATCCAGCGTTCGGCCTTGCCCTCCGGGCATTCCTGCACGACCGGGAAGTAGAGCACCTGCGTGGTCGGCAGGTCCGCGGTCAGGTACACGCGCATCACGAACTCGTCGTAGAAGTCGTCGGGCAGGCTGCCGCCGCTCCAGACGACCTCCGTCACGCCCTCCGTCGTCGGGGTGCCGTAATAGTCGTAGGCTTTGGCGTAGGCGCCCTTGACGGTTTTCAGCTCCCAGCCGGCCTTCGGCATCGGCTTGGCCGAGATCACGCCTTCGGGAATCCGCACGCGGATCGTCGTGGTGGGGGCGCCCTCGCAGCCATGGCCGACGCGGAACACCGCCTTGTAGGCGCTGCCGACCTTGGCCTCCTGCGTTTCCAGCGTGACATGCGCGAAGGCGGTGCCGAGGGTCGCCGCCAGGATGGCGGCCGTGGCCGCGATGAGGGTTTTCATGGGGATTTCCTTGGGGTGAACAGCAAGTGGGGGAGGGGTGCGAGCTGCGGGGAAGCGTCAGGCAAGGCGCGGCCGCCGGAGGCGGGTCATCGTCCAGTCGAGTGCCAGCATCACGAGAAGCGAGGCGCCGACGAGCGGGAAGACGATGCCGCCGACCACGAGGATCGCGAGGAGCCCGCGGAATACACGGGCATCGCGGGGCATCGGTGGGGTGCCCATCGAGCCCTTCGGGCGCCGTTTCCACCACATGACCCCCGCCGACATCGACAGGAGCACCATGCCGGCGCAGGCGGCGAGGAGGACGAGCTGGTTGGCGAGGCCGAACTGCTGGCCGAGATGGACGTTGATGCCCCATTCCAGCCAGCGCCCGAGCGGCCCGTAATCGGCATAGGACATGTCGACGAGCGATTGGCCCGTGTACTGGTCGAGATGGACGACGCGCTGGGCGGCGACATCGTCGGGATAGGCGGACCCCGTGAAGACCCCGTCCGGCGTGGACGGGATGTTGACGGCATAGCCGCGATGCAGCCCGAGTTGGTCGAAGGTCGCGACGGCGCGATCGAGGCCGATCGATGAGGCGCCCGATCCTGCGGCGGGCGACAGCGGCACTTGCGCCTGTTCAAGCGACCAGGTGGTAGGCGCGACGTGGTCGAGGTGTTCGTCCGACATCGGAACGGCGATGCGCAGCGCGGTGGGGTAGCCGAAGTTGTTGCCGTTCGCCCATGCGTTCACCTGCCCGCCCCAGACGTTCGACCAGGGCATGCCGGTGATCGCCAGGAAGACGATGAAGCCGCCGACGAAGAGCCCCGTCACGGCGTGCAGGTCGCGCCAGAAGACCCGCTTGGGCGGCGTGCCGCGCACGGAGACGACGCCGCCCTTCTGTCCGCGCGGCCACCAGAGATAGATCCCGGTGCCCACCAGCAGGATCGCCCAGCCGGCGGCGATCTCGATGAGACCGCGCGCCACTGGACCGAAATACTTGAGGCTGTGCAGAGTGCGCACCGTTCCCATCACCGTCCCCTTGTCCGGCAGCGAACCGAGGACGCGGCCGTCATAGGGATTCACGTAGACGGCGAGGCGCTCGCCGCCCTCCGCCGCCACGGTGATCTCGCTCGACGCCCCGGCGTCGGCGGGATCGGTGTACTTCACCGCCGTTCCCGGATGGACGGCGAGCGCCGCGGCCACCTGCGCGGAGAGCGCGACGCGCTGAACGCCCTCCTGAACCTCGACCCGCTTCACGTCGGCATGGACGAACGCGTCGATCTCGTCGCGGAAGAGGTAGAGCGCGCCCGTCACCGCCAGCGTGACGAGGAAGGGCAGGACGAAGAGCCCGGCATAGAAATGCCAGCGCCAGACGGCGCGGTAGAGATCGGCGGCGGCGGGAGAGCGCGTTGCGGCTCC
The DNA here is from genome assembly GCF_001463705.1 of Aureimonas sp. AU12. Taxonomy (GTDB): domain Bacteria; phylum Pseudomonadota; class Alphaproteobacteria; order Rhizobiales; family Rhizobiaceae; genus Aureimonas. Next base: position 40,162 of record NZ_BBWH01000021.1, read on the forward strand.
CGCACGGTCGAGAGTGGTGTCGGACATCGGACATCCTCGCGGTCGGAAAAAACGGGGTCGACGACCGTTCGCTTCGGCCGGCGGTGCGGTTCATGTGGGGGAGCGCCCGACCGGCGCGGGCGCCGAACGGACGAGGCGCCGCTGCGTGCCGGCACAGGGTCGGACGCCCCGCGCCTCGACCGGCGCGGCCGGCAAGGACGAAGGCATCGACGATCCATCCAAGGTGAGATGGACACCGACATGACATGCGCCGGCATCTCCGCCGGTTGCCGCGCGATGTCGGATCCTGCCTCGGGGCGACGGTCTGGGGCCAAGCGCGGCTCGCCGAGCACTCAGCCGAGGTGGTCGCGTCCGGCAAACGGCCCCGTGGCTGTCCGGGGCGGGTTTCGCCTACCGGGTCTGGCCGGCAGCGTTCTCGCCCATCGCGTCATGCGAGGGAGCCTTGGCGCCCATCGAGTCGACCTCGAGCTGCACCGTCACCGCGCCGGCCTTCTCGAAGGTCAGCGTCAGCGGAACCGTCTCGCCCTGAACGAGCGGCCGGGTGAGGCCCATCAGCATGAGATGATAGCCGCCGGGCGCCAGCGCGACGCTGCCGCCGGCGGGGACCTCGAGGCCACCCACCACGGGCTTCATCGTCATGATGCCGCCCTCGACGGCCATCAGGTGAACCTCGACGCGCGGCGCGACGGGCGAACTCAGCGCGATGAGCCGGTCCGGCGTCGAACTCGTGTTGGTCAGCCCGAAATAGCCCGCGCCCGTCTTGGCGCCGGGGGGCGTCGCGCGGCTCCAGGGATGCTCGACCTCGATTGCGCCGACCTTGAATTCATGGGCGATCGCGAGCGCCGGCGAGAGGGCGGCGAAGAGGCCGAAAAGCGCGGCGAACCCGGTCGCGCGGCGCACGGCGACAGCGTGCGCAAGGGCGCGAAGGACGATGGACATGAATGAACCTCTCGGGGCGCGCGCCGGGCATGATGGGGCGGCGGCCGGATCTTGAGCGAAGCGATCCCGGTGCGCAGGCAGCGGGACACGAAGCACGGATCAGATCGAGAGGGGCGGGCCCCGGGTCTGTCGCGGCGTCTCGACCGCGCCGGTGCCGACATCCTCGAAGAGGACGAAGACGGCCGTGCGCACGAGCGGCTGGCGAACGAGAAGGGCGCTGAGTGTCGGCGGCGGTGCCATCGCGCCACCGAACATCGGGCAGCCGAGCGTGCAGCAATCGAGCTTGCCCGACGAATGACCGGCGTCACCCAGTCCCGTATGCGCGGCCGATCCGTCGGCCGGCGAGCAGATCACGTTGCCGAACTGATCGCGGGGAAAGTCGTGCGCCTGAGCGCTGCCAGTGAGGCCTATGAGCAGCACCTGGAGCGCGAACAGAAGAGCGGCGAGCGTCGCCGTCCATCGGTTCGATCCATTGCGCCACATCTTCAAGGCCACGAGACTCCCTTCGAGGTCACCGCCGATAGCACGGCCGATCCCACGTGCCTACCGGGATCATGGACGCATGCGCGCCGGCGCCTCGACATTGGGGCCGCACGCCTGCCGCCGCACGGGTGTCGCAAGGCGGGAGACGTCTATGCCGCTGCGACGCCTTGGACCACCGGCCACCCGGCCGGACCCAATGGCCTGACCACCAAACCCGGCCTTCGTCACACCATCCCGAGGGCTTGGAGGTAGAGATCGAGAATCGCCTCCTGCTCGGCGCGCTCGTCGCGATCCTGCTTGCGCAGAGAAACCACCTTGCGGAGCACCTTCACGTCGTAGCCCCGGGACTTGGCCTCGCCGTAGACGTCCTTGATGTCGTCGGCGATGGTCTTCTTCTCCTCCTCCAGACGCTCCACGCGTTCGACGAAGGATCGCAGTTCGTCCGCGGCGACGTTGGTTTCGGCTGACGTTTCGAGGGTCTGGGACATGGGGCTTGCCTGGGTGATGGGATGGAGCGGGGAGCATCAGCTGCGAGACGCCGCGGGAAAGGCCGGCGGGATGGAAGACGAGGACCAGGAGACGCCGCGTCGGGGCAGGACTGCGGCGATCGGCCTATCCTGCTGCGGGGCCGCTTGGCCCGGCGAACGAAACGCGTCCACGGCAGCTACCTTCGCAAGGTCCGACATCGGCACTGGTCTCTCGCGACGCGCCGGCTGGATGGAAACAATGTGCCACGCGTGCTGGTCCTTCGATGACGCGCAATGGTTTCCCGAAGGTTACCGGGTCCCGCGCGCCGAGGCTACTCCGTCGGGCGGTTGCGCTCGAAGGCCTTGAGCGAAGCGGCATCGACCTCGCGCTGGTTCGTCTCGCGCCAGACGTCGTAGGGCATGCCGTAGACGATCTCGCGCGCCTCGTCCTTCGTCATCTCGGCGCCCGTCTCCACGGCGGCGTCGCGATACCAGTTGGCGAGGCAGTTGCGGCAGAAGCCGGCGAGATTCATCAGGTCGATGTTCTGGACGTCGCCGCGGCCGGCCAGGTGATCGCGCAGCCGGCGATAGACGGCGGCCTCCCGTTCGATCCGCTGAAGGTCGTCGTCGCTCATGACTTCGTTCGTCATTGGGAAGGTCCTCGCCATCGGGGTCTGCCCGACGCGCCGGCCTCTGGCGCGCGCGTCGAAGGGGTCGATTATCACGCCGGGATATCGGACCTCTCGCGCGCCGGCGCAAGCGCGACCTGGATCCCGCCCGGGGATCGGTGCCGTGTCAAAGAATCTAGCCCCCGTCGTCGCTGCGTCCTTTGTGTTGTCGATTTTCCCGGCTATGCCAGAAAACGACGCCGCTCGAACCGCCCGACGCCGAGGATCTTCCCAGGGATGCCCATGCCGTTCCGTCCGATCGTGGGGATCCGATCCCCCGTCGCCGCTCTCTTCATCGCCGCCTTCGCCAGCCTCCTTGCCGCTCCGCTTCTCGCCGCGCCCGCCCGAGCCGACTTTCGCGTCTGCAACGGCACGCAGACGCTGGTCGGCGTCGCGGTCGGCCAGCGCACGCCCGACGGCTGGGTCAGCGAGGGCTGGTGGCGCATTCCCGCCACCACCTGCCGCTCCGTCGTCGAGGGCGAGCTTCAGTCGCGCTACTACTATCTCTACGCCGAGGATGCCGAAGGGCTGGGGCGCTGGGCCGGCGACATCGACATGTGCATCGCCGAAAACGAGTTCAAGATCGTCGGCGTGGCGGATTGCTTCGCCCGCGGGTTTCAGAAGATGGGCTTCCGGGAGTATGACACCGGCGGTCAGGGAAGCTGGATGGTTCAGCTGACCGAATCACCACGCGGGGGCACCGAGCAGCCATGAAACGCAATCGCAGGGTCAAGATCCTCGCCACCCTCGGGCCGGCTTCGTCCGACGAGGCGATGATCCGCAAGCTGCACGATGCGGGCGCCGACGTGTTCCGCATCAACATGAGCCACACCGACCACGAGTCGATGCGCGAACTGGTGCGCCGCATCCGCCGCGTCGAGGAGGCCGTCGGCCGGCCGATCGGCATTCTCGCCGATCTCCAGGGCCCGAAGCTGCGCGTCGGCAAGTTCGCCGCCGGCAAGGTCGATCTGGCCGCCGGCGACATCATCACCCTCGACGACAATCCCGAGCTCGGTGACGCCACGCGCGTCTACCTGCCCCATCCCGAGATCCTCGAATCGGTGAAGGTCGGCGACCGCCTCCTCATCGACGACGGCAAGCTGGCCCTCGTCGCCGAGGAAACCACGGGCAAGGCGATCCGCTGCCGCGTCGTCGCGGGCACGCGCATTTCCGACAAGAAGGGCGTCAGCCTGCCCGACACCGTGCTGACGAGCGGCGCGCTGACCGAGAAGGACCGGCGCGACCTCGATGCGGTGCTGCTCGAGAGCGTCGACTGGATCGCGCTGTCCTTCATCCAGCGTCCCGAGGATCTCGCTGAAGCCCGCAAGATCTCGCGCGGCCGGGTGGGTCTCCTGTCGAAGATCGAGAAGCCGCAGGCGGTCGAGCGGCTGGAGGAGATCATCGAGCTGTCCGACGCCATCATGGTGGCGCGCGGCGATCTCGGCGTCGAGATGCCGCTCGAGCAGGTCCCAGGCATCCAGAAGCGCATCACCCGCGCCGCGCGCCGCGCCGGCAAGCCGGTGGTGGTCGCCACGCAGATGCTGGAATCGATGATCACCGCCCCGGTGCCGACCCGCGCCGAAGTGTCGGACGTCTCGATCGCCGTATTCGAGGGCGCCGATGCGGTCATGCTCTCGGCCGAATCGGCTGCCGGCGACTATCCGGTCGAGGCCGTGGCGACGATGCACAAGATCGCCGTCGAGGTGGAGAAGGACCAGCTCTATCCCGGCATCATCTTCGCCCAGCGCCCCGCCGCCGAGGCGACCGGTGCCGACGCCGTCTCGCTCGCCGCCCGCCAGATCGCCGAGACGCTGAACGTCGCGGCGATCGTCACCTACACGGCGACCGGCACGACGGGCCTTCGCACCGCTCGCGAGCGGCCGCAGATCCCGATCCTCGCCCTGTCGCCGATCGAGGCGACGGCGCGGCGGCTCAGCCTCGTCTGGGGCCTGCACTGCGTCGTGACGGAGGACGCCACCGACATGGAAGAGATGGTCGACAAGGCCTGCCGTCTCGCCGTCGAGCAGGGCTATGCCCGTGCGGGCGAGCGCATCATCATCACCGCCGGCGTGCCGCTGCGCACCCCCGGCGCCACGAACATGATCCGCATCGCCTATATCGGCTCGGACGGTGCCTCCGCCGTCTGACCATCGCGAGCTTGACGCGGCGTCGGCGATCCGACGCCGCAGGCCATGAAAGACGCCGACCCGCCAAACCCAGCCGGTCGGCGTTCTGCGTCTTGTTCCTCGGTCGAACGATGACGAGCAGGCACGACGGATCGTCAGGCGCAGGCTTCAGCCTCGACCGCACTGGGCCGTGCCGGTGCGGTCGGCCGTTCTGCGGGACGATGTGCAACCAAGGCTGGTGACTGCCTGTCGTCCGCCGCCAGCCGCTTTGCTCAGGCCCGCTCGCCCGCCAGTTCGTCGGACAGGCGCAACGCCGCATCCTGCGCCTCCTTCAACGCCGGATAGATCGCGAGGACGCGCAGATAGGTGGCGAGCGCGCGGCGGCGCTGGCCAAGTTCCTCCTGCATCGTCGCTAGCCCCGTCAGCGCGGCGAAATGCCGGGGCTCGCGTCGCAGCGTCTCTTCGACATCGGCCATCGACAGGTCGTAGCGGTTTTCGGAATAGTTGACGGTGGCGCGCCGGTTCCAGCCTTCGGCGTAGCCGGGGGAAAGCACGATCGTCTGGTCGAGGAGGTCGAGGGCGGCCGCGGTCTCCTTCTTGGCGGCGGCTTCGGCCGCGCGGCTCATCAGAAGGTCGATCGTGGCGCTGCCGCTCTGCAGCCACTGCGCCTGGATCAGCGTCGAGATCTCGCCGGCCTTGGCCGCGTCAGGCTCGCGCCGCAACTGCTCGAACAGCGTGTCGAGGCGCTCCGCCGGCGTCGAGACATCCGCCGCCACGCTCGGCGCGATCTCGCGCGGCGCCGGGAGCGGGGCCACAGTCGGCAGGCCCGCAGGGGGCGGGGTGGTATCCTGCGCCTGCACAAGGGTCGCGAAGGGAAGAAAGATTCCGAGGATCAGACATGACAAAACGCGCATCGGAGGAGGTTAGTCCGTCCGTGCGCGTCGTCAAATCGAATTTTCGAGCGCAGGGGTCGATAAGGCCCCCTGCCGTCGCGGCATCAGCCCTGACGCGCCTTGTAGCGCGGAGCTTCCTTGTTGATGATGTAGATGCGGCCCTTGCGGCGAACCATGCGGTTGGCGCGATGGCGGCCCTTGAGCGACTTCAGCGAGTTCTTGATCTTCATGGGATTCGACCGTCGGTGGGAGGCGACGATCGGAAGGCCCGGTTCCGCCGCACAATGAAAACGCGCCGTCTCCGGCGCGCCTGTCTGGGGCTGTGCGATAGCCGCTGCGGGGGCTTCGTGTCAACCTTAAGACGGCGGGCGCCCGCCGGATTCAGCCCACCGGGCGCGGCCGAAGCCGCGTGAAATGGCCCATTTTGCGGCCGGGTCTGGCTTCGAGCTTGCCGTAGAGCGTCAGCATCGTCGCCGGTTCCCCGGCGAGCGCCGCGGCGCGCTCGACATCGGATCCGATGAGATTTTCCATCGTGCAGTCGGCATGGCGGGCGGGGTCGCCGAGCGGCAGGCCGACCACGGCGCGGATGTGCTGCTCGAACTGCGAGACGAGGCAGGCCGCTTCCGTCCAGTGGCCGGAATTGTGGACGCGCGGGGCGATCTCGTTGACGAGAAGCTCGCCCGTCTTGGTCACGAAGAACTCGACGCCGAGGACGCCGACGTAACCCAGCCGTTCGAGGATCGTCGCGGCGATCCGCATCGCTTCCTCGGCCAGCGCCGGTGGCACGGATGCCGGAACCGTGGAGCGCTTGAGGATGCCGAGGCTGTGGACGTTCTCGGCGGGGTCGAAGGCCCGCACCGATCCGTCCGCTCCCCGCGCCGCGATCACCGAGATCTCGCTGGCGAAGGCCACCTTCTTCTCGAGGATCGAGGGAACGGCGCCCAGACTCGCAAAGGCGTCGCCATGCGGGCTGCCCTGGCGCAGTACGGCCTGTCCCTTGCCGTCGTAGCCGAGACGGCGCGTCTTGAGGATGCCGTCGCCGCCGAGCTCCAGCAGCGCGTGGTCGAGCTCCTGCGGGTCGTCCACGGCGCGCCATTCGGCGGTGCGGATGCCGATCCCGTTGAGGAAAGCCTTTTCCACCACGCGGTCCTGCGCCACCTCCAGCGCCTGCGCGGGCGGATGGACGGGCACGATTCCCTCGATCGTGCGCAGCGGCTCCACCGGCACGTTCTCGAACTCGTAGGTCACGACATCGCTGCGCTCGGCCAGCTCGCGCAGGGCGGCGACGTCGTCGTAGCGCGCGGTGATGAGGGCGTTGGCGGTCTGGCCCGCCGGGCAGGCGGAGTCGGGATCGAGCACCAGCATCCGGTAGCCGAGGCGCGCGGCGGCCGCGCCCATCATCCGCGCGAGCTGGCCGCCGCCGATCATGCCGATCGTGGAGCCGAAGGGGAGGGGGCCGAAGGGGAGGGGGGAGGCGGGTGTCGAGGACATCGCGGCGCTCAATGACCCGGAGCCGGGGCCGGTTCGTCGACCGGGCGCTCGGCCACGGCCTCGCTCTGCCGCCGCCGCCAGGCGTCGAGCCGCTCGGCCAGGCCTTCGTCGTTCAGCGCCAGGACGCTCGCGGCGAGAAGCGCGGCGTTGACGGCACCGGCGCGCCCGATGGCGAGCGTGCCCACGGGAATGCCGGCGGGCATCTGGACGATCGAGAGAAGGCTGTCCTGTCCCGACAGGGCCCGGCTCTCGACGGGCACGCCGAAGACGGGAAGCGGCGTCATCGCCGCCGTCATGCCCGGCAGGTGGGCTGCGCCGCCCGCGCCCGCGATCACCACGTGGAAGCCGGCGGCCTTGGCGCCCTTGGCGAAGTCCACGAGGCGCTCGGGCGTGCGATGCGCCGAGACGATGCGCGCGTCGAAGGCGACGCCGAGCGCCGCCAGCGTGTCGGCGGCGTTCTTCATCGTCGGCCAGTCGGACTGGCTGCCCATGATGATGGCGACGCGCGGCCGCTCCGTCGGCACGGCGCTCATGCGCTCCAGTCCGGAATGACCTGATCCTCGAGATCCTGCAGCCGGTCCTTGATGAAGAGCTTCTTCTTCTTCATGCGCTGGATCTGGAGCCGGTCGCAGCCGGTCGTCTCCATCGCATTGATCGCCGCGTCGAAATCCGTGTGTTCCTGGCGAAGGCGCGCCAGCTGCAGTCTGAGTTCGGCCTGTTCCTGATCCGCCACCAAGTGTCCCTCGAACGCTGCACCCACGATCCGACGGACCGGCGGGAAAAGGCTCGTCGCACCGGCGCGGACGAGACCTCGCGAGCGCTGGGGCGAGGGCTTGCAACCGGGCGGTGTGACGCGAACCACCGGCGGGCGTCGTCGTCCATCATTCGTTATCAGCACCGCAGAAAAATCGAAACCCGGCTCTTGATCCTCATTCGACAGTGCAAAGCTATTGTGACACCTTCACGCGGTCCATGACGGCTCCGATCGTCTCGGAACCGGTGGAAGGGAAGAAATCAAAGGAGCTCAAGAATGTCCTTGGATGTCCACCTCGCGACCTTGGAACAGCGCCATTCGGCGCTCGACGACGAGATCGTTTCGGCCAAAGCCAAGCCTGCCATGAGCGATGCGGAACTTCGGGAGTTGAAGCGACGGAAATTGCAGCTGAAGGACGAGATCGAGCGCCTGCGGGCCTCCGCCGACTGATCGGCGACGACTGACTTTTTCTTCGAGCGTTGAAGCGGGAGCGCGGCCTTCATCGGCCGCGCTCCCTTTTCATCGGGACGAGAGGAAGGATGCCGGCGCCCGGGTTCGACGGGACGCTGCAGCTTTGCCCAAGCCCCCGAGCCCCCGAGCCGCGCCCTCGCGCCGCGGATCGGACGATCCCGGTGCTTTTCCCGCCGCGCGCTTGTCTGTAGTGTCGCCGCATTCCGCCGCTACGGCGCCTGTCGCGACCGGGCCATCCCGCCCGCGGCCGATGGTGCCGCGGCGATCCCGCCGACCGCAGGCTTTTCGCGCTTCGCCCTTCGGGGTGCGGCGACCCAACGAACGTTCAAGCGATGACCGACGACGACCGCATCCGCCCCCGCCTCGTGCTGGCGACCACCCTTCTGCCGGACGGGGAGGCCGGGATCGCGCTCCTGCGCGAGGCGCTGGCGGCCGGCGACGTCGCCACCGTGCTCGTCGATCCCGCCGGCCGATCCGATGCCGCCTTCCAGGATTTCGCCGAACTCGTCGTGCCGGTGATCCAGGAGGCGGGCGCCGCGGCGATCGTCGCCGAGGACACGCGCTGCGCCGGCCGGGTGAAGGCCGACGGGTTCCACACCTCGGCGGGCAGCATCGCCGGGCTTCGCGAGGCGGTAGGGCGGCTGGCGCCCAAGCTCATCGTCGGGGGCTCCGGCTTCACCACGCGCCACGAGGCGCTGGAGGCCGGCGAGGCGATGCCGGACTATCTCTTCTTCGGCAAGCTCGGTGCCGACCGCGACCCCGAGCCGCTGCGGCGCAACCTCGAGCTGGCCGAATGGTGGGCGGCGATCGTCGAAATCCCCTGCATCGTCCAGGGCGGCGCGGATCTCGCGACGCTGGGCGAGGCCATCGAGACGCGCGCCGAGTTCATCGCGCTCTCGGTCGCGATCTTCGCCGATCCCGCGCGGGTCGCGGACCACGTGCGCGAGGCCAACCGGCTGTTCGACGCCGTGCTCGAAGCGAAGGCGGCCTGATTCCCATGCGCCCGCTTCGTCTCCTTCTTGTTGCGTTGACGCTCGGCGGCGTGTCGGCGAGCGTCGTGCGGGCGCAGGAAACCGCCGCGCCGCCCTCGCTCCTCGTCTCGCCGTCGATCGAGACGCCGCCCCCCGCGCCGTTCTCGCCCTTCCCCGAAGCGCCGGCAGGGACAGCACCGGCGGCAGCGGTCGCCGATCCGAACGCCGCGCCGGCGCCGAGCTTCCTGCCGACCCCGGTCGCCACCGCCGCCATGCCGGCGGGTTCCGCCGCGCCTCCGGGCTCGCCGGCGGCGGAGGCCTACGGCGCCTTCCAGCGCGGCTATTATCTGTCCGCCATGCGGCTGGCCGAACCGCTCGCCAATCTCGGTGATCCCGCCGCGCAGACGCTTCTCGGCGAGATCTATGCGCGCGGGCTCGGCGTGCCCCGCGACGAGAAGGAAGCGGCGCGCTGGTATGGCATCGCCGCCAAGGCGGGCGTGGCAGAGGCGCAGTTCCGCTATGCGCTGATGCTCATCGACGGGCGCGCCGTCGAGCGCGACGACGCTGCGGCGCGCGATCTGATGAAGGCTGCGGCGGACGCCGGCAATCCGCTCGCCGCCTTCAACTACGGGCAGATGCTGATCCAGTCCTCGCCGACCGGTGGCTTTGCCGAAGCGCTCGGTTATTTCCGCAAGGCTGCCGGCAGCGGGGTGCCCGACGCCGAATACGCTTTGTCGCAGCTCTATGCCTATGGCCGCGGCACCGAAAGAGCCGACGACGGCGAGGCCCGGCGCTGGCTGACCGAGGCGGCGCGCTCGGGCCACGACACCGCGCAGATCGAGCTCGGCATCTGGCTGATCAACGGTCGCGGCGGCGCCGCCGACCCGCGCGAGGGTTTTCGTTGGCTGAAGGGCGCCGCCGAGCGCGGCAACCCGATCGCCGTCAACCGCGTGGCGCATCTCTACAAGGACGGCATCGGCATCGCCGCCGATCGGCTGGAGGCCGGCAAGTGGGTGGTGCTGGCGCGCCGCGCCGCCAATTCCGACGCCGCACTCGACGGCTGGTTCCGCTCGCTGCCGGACGGCGACCAGAAGGCCGCACTCGAGGCCGCCAACCGCTTCCGCTCGGGCTGATACCGGGGCGCCGGGAAGGCGGCACGGCTTGAACGGCAACGGGTTTTGTGGTTTCCAGCCCGTTCGGGCCGTGAGCGGCCCTCCCATTTCCCGTGCGAACTGTTTTTCGACCCATGAAGATCAACGGCAACGAGATCCGGCCCGGCGACGTCATCGAGCACGACGGCGGGCTGTGGGCGGCGGTGCGCACGGCCCATGTGAAGCCCGGCAAGGGCGGCGCGTTCAATCAGGTCGAGCTGAAGAACCTCGTCGACGGCACCAAGCTGAACGAGCGCTTTCGTGCTGCCGAGACGGTGGAGCGGATCAAGCTGGAGCAGAACGACTACCAGTTCCTCTACGCCGAGGGCGAGATGCTCGTCTTCATGGATCAGGCGAGCTACGAGCAGCTCGAACTGCAGCGCGACTTCGTCGGCGACCGCGCCGCCTTCCTGCAGGAAGGCATGAAGGTGACGGTGGAAAGCCACGACGAGCGCCCCATCGGCATTCGCCTGCCCGACTACGTGACGTTGGAGATCCGCGAGGCCGACCCGGTCGTGAAGGGTCAGACGGCGGCATCCTCCTACAAGCCGGCGATCATGGAGAACGGCATCCGCGTGATGGTGCCGCCCTTCATCGGCGCGGGCGAGCGCATCCTCGTGGACACCAGCGAGATCACCTACGTGCGCCGCGCCGACTGACCGTTTCGGGTCGCCCGGCTCGCCGGGACGACCCTGACCCTGATGCCTGATATGCCGTCGCGCCGGACCGTCTCCGCGAGGCGTTTGTGACTTGATCGTCCGTGGCCCCGGCCGCGTGTTCTGACCCCGTTTGAAGAAGGTTCGAGACCCATGGCCCGTTCGGCGCTGATGAATGTCATGACGCAGGCCGCGATGAAGGCGGGCCGCTCGCTCACCCGCGACTTCGGCGAGGTCCAGAACCTGCAGGTCTCGATGAAGGGGCCCGCCGACTTCGTCAGCCAGGCCGATCGCAAGGCCGAGGAGGTCGTCTTCCAGGAACTGTCGCGCGCCCGGCCGGACTGGGGCTTCCTCATGGAAGAGCGCGGCACGGTCGAGGGCAAGGATACCCAGCACCGCTGGATCGTCGATCCACTCGACGGCACCACCAACTTCCTGCACGGCATCCCGATCTTCGCCATCTCGATCGCGCTCGAGCGCGATGGGCAGATCGTCGCCGGCGTGGTCTTCAATCCCGCGCTGGACGAGCTCTACACGGCCGAGAAGGGCGGCGGCGCCTTCCTCAACGACCGCCGCATCCGCGTCGCTGCGCGGGCCAAGCTGCCTGAAACGGTGCTCGCCACCGGCATGCCCTTCCTCGGCCACGGCGACCACGGCCGCTTCCTCTTCGAGGCGCGCAAGATGATGGGCGAGACGGCAGGCCTGCGTCGCATGGGCGCCGCCTCGCTGGATCTCGCCTATGTCGCCGCCGGCCGCTTCGACGGCTACTGGGAGCACGGGCTGCAGCCCTGGGATATCGCGGCCGGCTCGATCCTCGTTCGCGAGGCCGGCGGTTTCGTCACCGACACGGAAGGCGGCAAGTTCGACGCCATGCAGGGCGATATCGCCTGCGCCAACGAACTCATCCACAAGGCGATGCTCGCCGAGCTCAAGAAGGCCAACATGGCCTTCGGGGCCTCGACCCGCCCGATGCCGGTGCCCGACCCCACCGTCTGACGCTCGCGCCCCGCCGCGCTGGGCTCAGGCGGCGCGTGCCTCGCTGCGGTTCGCAACCATCTCGCGAACATTTGCTGGAGCTTGGCCCTGCGGCGCGGTAAAAGAGCGTGATCGCGACGCCGGGGGCGCAACGCTGCCCGGCGCCTGGAACCGGATGACGCGTCGATGCAGGTTTTGAGTCCGTCGCCTGAAGCCTCCCGGCCCGCCGAACCCGGCGGCGAGCGCCTCGGCAGTCCGATGGTGTTCCTCTACGCCATGATCGTGTTCCTGGCGCTCGTCGGCTTCGTGGCGATGATCCTCGGCCGGCAGGTCCGCACCGCCTTCGTCACCAATCCCGGCCTCAACGGCCTCATCGTCGGCGTGCTCGCCGTCGGCATCCTGATGGCGCTCGGCCAGATCTGGCGGCTGCGGCGCGAGGTGCGCTGGGTCAACGCCTTCCGCGACGGCGAGATCGAGACCGGCCGCGTGGCCTCGCCGCGCCTTCTCGCGCCGATGGCAGCGCTGCTCGGCGGACGCCGCCGCCAGGCCTCGGTGACGCCGACGGCGTCGCGCACCATCCTCGATTCGGTCGCCATGCGCCTCGACGAAGCCAGAGACACCGCGCGCTACCTCATCGGTCTTCTCGTCTTCCTCGGCCTTCTCGGCACGTTCTGGGGACTTCTGGGCACGATCGGCTCGATCTCGGCGACGATCCAGTCGCTCAATCCGGCGGCGTCCGATGCGGCCTCGGTGCTCGACAGCGTCAAGACCGGCCTCTCGGCCCCGCTTTCGGGCATGGGCACGGCCTTCTCGTCCTCGCTCTTCGGCCTCTCCGGATCGATGGTGCTGGGCTTCCTCGACCTGCAGGTCGGGCGTGCCCAGAACCGCTTCTACACCGAACTCGAAGACTGGCTCTCGGGTGTCACCGACACCGGCGCCGATCTCTTGATTCCCCCGGTGCTGTCGGGCTCCACGAACGTCTCGCCGATCCAGAACGGCGCCGAGGAGTTCCGCATGCTGTCCGACCGCATCAACCGCCTCGTTCTCGAACAGAGCACCAGCCCGCGCACCTCGGCGGCGATGGCCAGTCTCGCCGAAAGCATCCAGGGGCTCGTGCAGCACATGCGCGGCGAACAGCAGATGCTGCGCGACTTCGTCGAGGCGCAGTCGGGCGAGCAGCGCGAGATGCGCCGGGTGCTCGAACGGCTCGACCGGTCGATCTCCGAAATCGAGCGGACCTGACGGCGTGGCCCTCTCGCGCCGCCGCACCCGCCGCGACATCGACTACTGGCCCGGCTTCGTCGACGCCCTGTCGACGCTGCTGCTCGCCATCATGTTCCTCCTGTCGGTCTTCGTGATCGCGCAGTTCCTGCTCAGCCGTGACCTGTCGGGGCGCGACACGGTGCTCGACCGCCTGAACTCGCAGATCGCCGAGCTGAACCAGCTCCTATCGCTCGAACGCTCGAACTCCACCGACTTCCAGGACCAGATCGCCGCACTCCAGGCCTCGCTCGCCGGCGCCGAGAGCGAGCGCTCGCGTCTTCAGTCGGCGCTGGATTCGGGGCGCGCGGCCCCGGCGGCCGGCGGCGCGGGCGGGCCCAATGCCGGCGAGCTGGAGGCCGCCGTCGAGAGCGAGCGGCAGATCTCGGCGCAGGCCCGCACCCAGATCGACCTTCTCAACCAGCAGCTCTCGGCCCTGCGCCAGCAGATCGCCGCGCTGGAGGACGCGCTCGGCGCCTCCGAGAGCCGCGACCGCGAATCGCAGACCCAGATCGCCGATCTCGGGCGTCGCCTCAACGTCGCGCTCGCCCAGCGCGTGCAGGAACTGGCGCGCTACCGCTCCGACTTCTTCGGCCGCCTGCGCGAAATCCTCGCCGATCGCGAGAACATCCGCATCGTCGGCGACCGCTTCGTGTTCCAGTCCGAGGTGCTGTTCTCGTCAGGCGCCGACGTGCTGCAGCCGGCGGGGCAGGACGAGATGCGCAAGCTCGCCGACGCCATCATCCAGCTCAATCGCGAGATCCCGTCGGACATCAACTGGATCATCCGCGTCGACGGCCATACCGACAACGTGCCGCTGTCGGGCGGCGGGCGCTTCACCGACAACTGGCAGCTCTCGACCTCTCGCGCGGCCGCCGTGGTGCGCTTTCTCGTGGAAGCCGGGGTGCCGCCGACGCGGCTGGCTGCCACGGGCTTCGGCGAATATCAGCCGCTCGTCGCGGGCGACACGCCGGACGACCGTGCCCGCAACCGCCGCATCGAACTGAAGCTCACCGAACGCTGACGCTGTTGGGTGTGGCTGGCAGGAGCGGCGTCTACTCGGCGGCGGTGCCGCGGATCGCCTCGTGGCCGACGTCGAACTGCAGGCGCGCCAGACGGGCGTAGATGCCGCCGCGCGCGATGAGGCTGGCATGGGTGCCCTCTTCGACGATCCGCCCGCCGTCGAGCACCAGGATCCGGTCGGCCTTGAGGATCGTCGCGAGGCGATGGGCGATGACGAGCGTCGTGCGCCCGGTCATCAGGCGGTCGAGCGCGCGCTGCACCAGCACCTCGCTTTCGGCGTCGAGCGCCGAGGTGGCCTCGTCGAGGAGGAGGATCGGCGCATCGCGCAGCACCGCGCGCGCGATCGCCACGCGCTGGCGCTGGCCGCCCGACAGGGTGACGCCGCGCTCGCCGATCTCGGTGTCATAGCCTTTCGTCATCGCGCGCACGAAGCCGTCGGCCTGCGCTGCGACGGCGGCCGCCTCCACCCGTTCGCGTGCCGCCCCCGGCTCGCCGAAGGCGATGTTGGCGGCGACCGTGCCGGCGAAGACCGTGACGTCCTGCGGCACCAGCGCCATGCGTCGGCGCAGGACCTGGAGGTCGGCGGCGGCGATGTCGACCCCGTCGACGAGGATGCTGCCGGCGGTCGGGTCGTAGAAGCGCTCCAGGAGCGCGAAGATCGTCGACTTGCCGGCGCCGGACGGGCCGACGAGCGCCACCGTCTCGCCGGGACGCACCTCGAAGGAGAGATCGTGCAGCGTCGGCTGCTCTTCGGCCGTCGAGTAATGGAACGAGACATGGTCGAAGCGCACGGCGCCGAGCGCGCGGGCCGGCAGCGGTGCGGGCACGGCGGGCGAGCGGATCGTCGGCTCCTCCGACAAAAGCTCCGACAGGCGCTCGGTGGCGCCGGCCGCCGCCGTCAGGTCGCCCCAGACCTCCGAGAGCTGGCCGAGCGAGGAGGCGGCGAAGACGGCATAGAGCAGGAACTGTCCGAGCGTGCCGCCGCTCATCGTGCCGGCGATGACCTGCTGGGCGCCGGTCCAGAGCACGAGCACGATCGAGGTGGTGATGAGGAAGATGGCGAAGGCAGTGAGGAAGGCGCGGGCGGTGATCGACCGGCGCGCCGCCTCGAAGGCGTCGTCGACGGAGGCCGAGAAGCGGGCGCTGGCGGCCGGCTCGGCCGTGAAGGCCTGGACGGTGCGCACCGAAGAGATGGCTTCGCCCGCATAGGCGCTGGCGGTGGCCAGCATGTCCTGCGCGGCGCGCGAGCGGCGGCGCACCGAGCGCCCGAAGGCGACGAGCGGCAGCACGATGAGGGGGATCGCCCCGATGACGATGAGCGAAAGGCCGGGGCTCGTCACCACCATCATCGCGACGGCGCCGACGAAGAGGATCGCGTTGCGCAGCGCCAGCGACGTCGTGGCGCCGACGGCGGACTTGATCTGCGTCGTGTCGGCGGTCAGCCGCGAAACGATCTCGCCGGACAGGTTGCGGTCGTAGAAGCCGGGCGAGAGCTTCATCACGTGGTCGAACACGTCGCGCCGCAGATCGGCCACCACGCGCTCGCCGATCGTGATGACGAAATAGTAGCGCCCGGCCGAGGACAGAGCGAGCACGACGCTGAGGATGGCGAGCATCGCGAAATAGGTGTCGACGAAGGTCGTGTCGGGCGAGGCGAAGCCATGATCGACCACGCGGCGCACCGCCAGCGGCAGCGACAGCGTGGTGAGCGAGGCGAGCGCCAGGAACACGAGCGCACCGGCGACCAGGCCCTTGTGGCGCAGGACGTAGGGGGCGAGGCGCGCCAGCGGCTTCAGCGTGCGACGGGGCTTGTCCGGTCCCGCAGTGTCGCCCGCGCGAGCGGGCGTGGCGGTGGTCTTGCGTGCCAAAATCGTATCGCTCCCGGCGGCCCTTGTGCCCTTACCGGGCCTGATGTATAGGCTCGCCCTTGAATTTGAAAGCGATCGCGCTCCTCATTCCGGTCCCTCGACGATGCCTGTGCGGCTCAGCCGCAGCGGTTTTTCGAGGGCCTCCTTGGGTGCGAGCGCGAACGACTTGGAAGGAAGACGACATGCGCGAGAAGATCCACCCAGACTACCACACGATCACGGTCGTGATGACGAACGGCACCGAGTACGAGACCCGCTCGACCTGGGGCGCAGCCGGCGACAAGATGAACCTCGACATCGACCCGACCAGCCACCCGGCCTGGACCGGCGGCAACCAGCAGATGCTGGATCGCGGTGGTCGCGTGTCGCGCTTCAAGAAGCGGTACGAAGGTCTCGGCATCTAAGCCGCAGCGTTCGCGCTATGAGACAGAACCCGGCCTTCGTGCCGGGTTTTTTGTTGCGCGATCGACAGGATCGCTCGCTGGCGCTCGTGCCTCCGGCCACGGCCCGCCCATGAAAAAAGGCGCCCGACCGTCTCCGGCGGCGCCTCGATGACTTCAGAATGAGACCGTCGGTCAGACCGCGAAGGCAGTCCTCAGAAGGTCGATCTGCTCGCCCACGGGATTGGGCATCACGTCGTCCTCGTCGGCCGGCTCGCCGTAGATCTCGCGATCGATCATCGCGATGCGCCGCTCCAGCATCATGGCGCGCTCCACGAGATCGCGGAAGATGGCGGGCAGTTCGGCATAGGCGGGGGAATCGACGCCCGAACCGACGCCCTCGAGCCGGACCTTAACCTTCTCGGCCTCGACCTGCGAGCGCGACAGGTCGCCCTGGTTGGCCGCGCGCTGCAGCAGCAGCCAGGAGGCCACCTGCATCAGGCGCGTGGTCAGCCGCATCGATTCGGCGGCGTAGAGCGTGGCGGCCGGCTTCGAAATGATCCGCGCGTCGCGGCGACCGTCGCCGTCGAGATAGGCGGCGGTCTCATCCACCAGCGCCATACCCTCGTCGAAGATCGGCTGGAAGGATCCCGAGAAAGCCAGTCGTTCGGCCAGGCGGACGGTCCGAAATCTGTCGCGCTGGTCGAGAGGCTTTTGCGTCATGGAGTGATAACCGGCTTTCGGGCGAATCGTTGCACCGGGCGCGCGCGGCCATCGCCATCCCGCTCCCTGTCTCCGAACTTCTACCCTTGGCTCCCGTCTGGCAAGACGCGTCGGACGGCTTGGTTAATGCCCCATCGGGCTTACATTCCAGCCATCGCGAGCCGGCGTCACCTGTGCCGCTCGACCAACGGGAGACCGTCCATGACCCCATCCGATCCAGCCACCCTGCCTGATACGATGACCGTGATCGGGTTCGACGGCCATGGCGGGCCGGAGGTGTTGAAACCCCGCACGCAAGCCGTTCCTCGCCCGGGTGCGGGTGAGGTGCTGATCGCCGTGCGCGCCGCCGGCATCAACCGGCCCGACGTGCTGCAGCGTCTCGGTGCCTATTCGCCGCCGAAGGGCGCGCCGGACTGGCCGGGCCTCGAGGTGGCGGGCACGGTGGCGGCGATCGGGGAAGGCGTCGAGGGCCGCGCGTTGGGCGAAGCCGTCGTGGCGTTGCTGCCGGGCGGCGGCTACGCCGACTATGCGATCGCGCCGGCCGGCAGCGTTCTGCCGCTTCCCGCCGGGCTCGACTTCGTGCACGGCGCGGCGCTGCCCGAGACCTTCTTCACGGTATGGAGCAACGTCTTCACGCGGGGGCGGCTCGTGGCCGGCGAGACCTTCCTCGTGCATGGCGGCACCTCGGGCATCGGCACCACGGCGATCCAGCTCGCCAAGGCGTTCGGCGCCCATGTCGCGACCACGGTCGGCAGCGCCGACAAGGCGGAGGCGGCGCGGGGCCTCGGCGCCGATCTCGCCATCGACTACCGCCGCGAGGACTTCGCCGAGCGCCTGACGACATGGTTGGACGGGCGTGGGATCGACCTGACGCTCGACATGGTGGGCGGCGACTATGTCGCCCGCAACATCGCGGTGGCCGCGACCGACGGGCGGATCGTGCAGATCGCGCATCTGCGCGGCAAAGAGGCCGCGGTGGATGTCGGCGCCGTGATGGTGAAGCGCCTGACGCTGACGGGATCGACGCTGCGGGCCCGGGATATCGGCTTCAAGGCCGCGATCGCGGCTGAGCTCCTGGAGAAGGTCTGGCCGCTGATCGAGGCGGGCCGGGTGCGCCCGCTCATCGACACCGTCTATCCGCTCACGGAGGCGGCGGAGGCGCATCGCCACATGGACGTCGATCATATCGGCAAGATCGTGCTCGAGGTCGGCAAGGCGTAGGCGAAGCGTCCGCGCCGGGTGCCAAGCTGCGGTTGCAAGCGAAGCGGGCCGTGCCGCAACCGCGCGGCGGCCCCAAGCGCCATGCATTCCTTGCGAAGGCGATGGTTCGCCCTTATAGTCAACGGCGAATTCCCGGATCTGTGGCGTGACCACAGCCCGCCTCTCCGGAGCGGGCAAGAGGAGACTATTATCCATGGCTCAGCAGCTACTGATGCCGAAGGCCACCGCGGTCTGGCTCGTCGACAACACGGCGCTGTCCTTCGAGCAGATCGCCGAGTTCTGCACGCTGCACCCGCTCGAAGTGAAGGCCATCGCCGACGGCGAGGCCGCGCAGGGCATCAAGGGCATGGATCCGATCATCACGGGCCAGTTGACGCGCGACGAGATCGTGCGCGCCGAGAAGGACGCCAACCACCGGCTGAAACTCGCGCCGCCGAAGGTCCGCGTGCCCGAGGCCAAGCGCAAGGGGCCGCGCTACACGCCGGTCTCGAAGCGTCAGGACCGGCCGAACGCCATTCTCTGGCTGGTGCGCAGCCATCCCGAGTTGAAGGATCCCGCGATCTCGCGGCTCGTCGGCACGACCAAGCACACGATCGAGCAGATCCGCGAGCGCACCCACTGGAACTCGGCCAATCTCCAGCCGATGGATCCGGTGACGCTCGGCCTCTGCTCGCAGATCGATCTCGACCTCGAGGTCGAGAAGGCGTCGCGCGGCATGCCCCGGCCCGAGGAGACGGCCGAGGAGGAGCGCCTGCTCTCGGCCGCGCAGACTCAGAACTACCGCTCGCCGCGCCAGGACGGCGAACTCGACGCCGCCGCCGTCTTCGCCAAGCTCACCGCGATGCGCTCGAAGCAGCCGGACGAAGCCACGGACGAAGACGCGTACTGAGAAGCGACCCGTCCCGTCGGGTCAGAAAAGGGCGGTCCCAAGGGGCCGCCCTTTTTCGTGGAGATCATACCTCCCCGGCGCTCAGCCGTTGCCCTTGAAGCTGGGATGCAGGGTCATTCCGCCGTCGACGAAGATGGTCTGCCCGACGATGTAGTCGGAGGCATCGGAGGCGAGGAAGGCCACGACCCGGCCGACATCGACGGGATCGCCGACGCGCCCGTAGGGGATGAGCGCCAACATCGCGTCGAGCCCGCCGGCCTTCTCGCGCTCCATCCGGTTGATGTCGGTGGCGATGGCACCGGGCCCGACCGCGTTGACGCGGATCCCCTCCGAGGAGACCTCCTGCGCGATCGATTCCATCAGGAGCTTCAGACCCCCCTTCGACGCCGCGTAATTGACGTGGAAGGCCCAGGGGATCGTCTGGTGCACCGAGGAATCGAAGATCAGCTTGCCGAGCGAGCGGCTGACCGCCTCGCGCCGGCCCTTCTTGCGGAAGCGTCGCACGGCCTCGCGCCCCACGAGGAAGGCGCCGGTCAGGTTGGTGTTGATGACGAGGTTCCAGTCCTCGATCGTCATGTCGGTCAGAGAGGCGTCCTTCTGCAGCCCGGAGTTCGACACGACGATGTCGACCGGTCCGAGCTGCGCCTCGGCCTCGTCGAACATTGCGATGACGTCGGCCTCCTTGCCGACATCCGCCTTCACCTTGAAGGAACGCCGGCCCATCGCGGCGATCTCGTCCACGGTCGCCTGCGCCCCGTTCTCGTCACCATGATAGTTGACGACGACATCCGCGCCGGCCCGCGCGAGTTCCAGCGCGACGGCCGCGCCGATGCCCGACGACGAACCGGTGACGATTGCGGCCTGGCCGCTCAGGGAGTGAAGGTCGGTCGATGCCATCGGTTTTCGATCCTCTGAAAAAGGGGGCGGCGTTGGGGCGGGCCGGATAGGGGCCGGTCGCGGTCCGACGCCCATCCGTCCCGCCCGCCGGAGCTGGTCTGGACCCCGGCGGCAAGAGGGGAAGTCGGCGCTTGCGAGCGTCATCAGCCAGCAATTTGGGCGCCCCCTCCCGAAGTAAAGCCGAGACGCACCGTCAATGGCGTGCGTTCCGGCGGTCCATCCCCAAGAACGCATGGCCGCCGCCTTTCAATTGCTCCAACCGCATGCATCCACTATCCACGACGAGAGCCGAGCGGGTGTCGCGAGCGGATCGGTCCGTCGCTTGGGATATGCGTCGGAGGACCGGAGACAAGATGAGCCAGATGGAAGACAGCCTGCGACGGGCTCTCGACGGCGGGGACGCCAGCGATCCCGCCTTCCGGGAAAGCATCTACGCCGCTTCCGAACGGGCGCTCGAACGCATGCTCGCGACCCGGGAGGCGGACGAGGCCGTGCAACTCGACCAGCGTTCGCGCCTCGCCGACACGATCAACCGCGTCGAGGCAGACTATGCCGCCCTCCATCCAGGCGGTGCCCATGAGGGCGCTGGCGCCACGCCGGACGGCACCGACCCCGACGAAGCGCTCGGCCCCGCGGAATTCGACGACGGGACGGGGGACCGCGACGCCCGTGCGCCGCGTGCCTATGCGCCCGACGAAGCGGATGCCCCGGCGCAGGAGGATCCCTGGACCCCCGGCGGCACGGCGTCCGCCGCACCGGTGCCGGCGCCGCGTCGGCATTCCATTGCCGTCGTCGTCGCCGCCGCCGTCGTCTTCGCCCTGCTTTTGGCCGTGCTCGCCTATGCCGTCGCGGGCGCCGTGCGCAGCGACGCCACCGCGCCGGCCGAGACGCCGGTGAGCGAGGGGGCGATCGAGGATGCCGATCCCGATGCCGCCTCCGCGCTTCCGGCGCTGGCCTGGATCGACGTCTTCGACGGCAACGACCTCGACGCACTCGCCACCCCCAATGGCGGCCGGATCGAGACGATCGCCAAGCCCGACGAGCGCGAGGCGGTGCGCGTCTCCGCCCCGGCGGGCGCCGAAGGCGAGGTCCTGCTCGCGGTCGGCGCCGGGATCATGCGGCAGATCTCGGGCCATCAGGTGCGCATCGAGCTGACGGCCGGCTCCCCCGATGGACAGATGCGCGAGTTCGGCATCCGCTGCCTGACGGGCGACGCCAGCTATTGCGACCGGCAGCGCTTTTCCACCGCCATGCCGGAAGAGGCCTTCGTCTTCGACGTCGCGGTGCCCTCCGGTCAGAGCGCCGCCGGCAGCATCGCCATCGGGCCCGGCCTCAACGGCACCTCCAATGACGTCGACATCTACGCGGTGCGCCTGCTCCAGCTCGACTGAACGGTCGGCCGTCATCGCCCTGTCGGATGGCGGTGCTAGACCCCGCGATTCCGGCGCCCCCGCGGCGCGATCCACATGCGGACCGATCGCGTCATGCCAGACCCTTCTCCCTCACGCTCTTCTCCGACAGCCGAGGATGCGCCGTGGTCGGTGCGCCGCACGCTCGTGCCGGCGACACTGGCGCTCGGGTTGCTGATCGTCGCCGTCGCCGTTCCCGATGCGCGCGTTCTCGTCGGCGCGACCGGTGTCCTGGCGCTCGTTGTCGCGCTTCTCACCCGCGGACGGCGGAGCCGTCGCTCGCTCCTGCGCGCACCGCAGCGCGCGCGCTTGGCGCCGCTCTGGCCCGATGCCAGCATCAAGAGCGTCGTCGAGGCGATGCGCGAACCCGCCTTCGTGATCGACCGGATGCTGGCGCTGCGCTTCGGCAACGGCGCGGCGTCGCGCGCCTTCGGTGGCTCCACCCTCGGCGACCCCTTTCCGATGCGCTTTCGCGCCCCCGACCTCCTCGCCGCGCTCGAAGCTGCCGTCTCGGACGGCGAGGTCCAGTCGGTGGACTATGCCGAGCGCGCGCCGGCCGACCGGTCGTGGTCCGTCGACATCCTGCCCATCCGCGGAGCAGGGGAGGGGCGGGCGAGCTTCTTCCTCGTTCTCTTCCGCGACCACACGCAGGCCCGCCGGCTGGAGCGCATGCGCACCGATTTCGTCGCCAATGCCAGCCATGAGCTGCGCACGCCGCTGGCGTCGCTGACCGGCTTCATCGAGACTCTGAAGGGGCCGGCGCGCGACGACGCGGCCGCGCGCCTGCGCTTCCTCGACATCATGGGCGACCAGGCGGCGCGCATGTCACGGCTGATCGACGATCTCCTGTCGCTGTCGCGCATCGAGACCAAGCGTCGCCTGCGCGCCGACGAGCGCGTCGATCTCGCCGAGGTCCTCGCCAGCGTCGTCCAGCAGTTCACGCCCGCCTCGGCCGAAAAGGGCCTGCCGATCGAGCTGACGGGCGCCGACGCCGGGCCCGTCTTCGTCAACGGCGACCGGGACGAACTCACGCAGGTCTTCGCCAACCTTCTGGAGAACGCCTGCAAGTACGGTGACGGCGGCGGGCGGATCCTCGTGGGCCTTCGCCGCGACGGCAGCGTCGCGGAAGCCTTCGTGCAGGATTTCGGGCAGGGCATCGCCCCCGAGCACGTGCCGCGCCTCACCGAACGCTTCTACCGGGTGGAGGAGGGATCGAGCCGGATCCGGGGCACCGGCCTCGGCCTGTCGATCGTTCGCAACGTCCTCATCCGGCACCATACGCGGCTCACCGTCTCGTCGATTCCCGGCCAAGGATCGACCTTCGCGGTGCGCTTCGGCATCCGGGCTTCCGCATCGTCCGAAAAAACCAAGCCGAAACAGCGGGTTGAACTGTCATAAAACGGATAGGCATCTGTCATATAGGAGTTGCGGCGAGCCGCTAGACCAGCCCTCGAACAACGCCGGCCAGCTTCACACAAGCTGGAGGGCGGTTCCGCAACGAATTCCTCGACGGAGAACACCCGTGCTGAAGACAATGATCGCCGGCCTCGCGCTCGGAACTGCCGCCCTCGTCATCGCTGGCCCTGCGGCGGCACAGAACGCCAAGCCGCTCCAGGTCGCCGGCTCCTCGACCGTGCTCCCCTACGCGCAGATCGTGGCCGAGAACTTCGGTGAGATCTATCCCGACTTCCCGACCCCGATCGTCGAGTCCGGCGGTTCGGGTGCCGGCCTCAAGCAGTTCTGCTCGGGCATCGGCGCCGACACGCTGAGCGTCGCCAACTCCTCGCGCCCGATCAGCGAGAGCGAGAAGAAGACCTGCACCGACAACGGTGTGACCGACATCCAGGAGGTCAAGTTCGGCTATGACGGCATCGTCTTCGCCACCGACGCGGCCGGCCCGGACTGGAAGCTGACGCCCGCCTTCGTCTTCAAGGCGATGGCCGCCAAGACGGTCGCCGAGGGCAAGGTCGTCGACAACGCGGCCAAGACCTGGAAGGACGTCGACGCCTCGCTTCCGGCCTGGCCGATCAACGCCTACATCCCCGGCGAGAAGCACGGCACGCGCGAGGTCTTCGAGACCAAGCTGCTCGACACCGGCTGCAAGGCGACCGGCGCGTTCGACGCCTTCAAGGCCTCGGGCATGGACGACAAGGCCGCGACGGCGCAGTGCCACCAGGTCCGCAAGGACGGCACGATCGTCGACATCGACGGCGACTACACCGAGACGCTCGCCCGCATCGACGCCAACAAGCAGGGCGTCGGCGTCTTCGGCCTCGCCTTCTACGAGCAGAACCAGGACAAGCTGAAGGTCGCGACCGTCAACGACATCGTGCCCTCGGTCGAGACGATCTCGACTGGCACCTACCCGGTGTCGCGCCCGCTCTTCTTCTACGTGAAGAAGGCTCATATCGGCGTCGCGCCGGGCCTCAAGGAGTATGGCGACTTCTTCCTCTCCGAGCAGATGATCGGCCCCGAGGGCCCGCTCGCCCAGTACGGCCTCGTTCCGGCGCCGGACGCCGAGCGCGACGCGTACCGCGCCGACTTCGACGGCGGCAAGACGATGTAAGGCAAGCCGTCGGCGTTTCGCCCGTCCGGCGATCCGCCTTCGTCTTTCGAATGCGCAGCCCTGCGTGCGACCGTCACCGGTCGCACGCAGGGTTTCGATCACCTTCAATCGGTCCGCAGGGGTTCTGCCGGTGTCATCACTCGCGATCATCGCGATCGTCGCCCTCGTCGCCGCCATCGGCGCCGTGCTGGGCTATCGCAAGAGCCGGGGCCTCGTCGCGCCCGCGGGCCAGAAGCTCCACTCCCGTCCCACCTATCACGCCTCCTACGTCTTCTCTTGGGCGGCCGTTCCCTCTCTGATCATCCTCGCGATCGGCCTGTCGCTCGCGCCGGTGCTGGTCTCGCGCACCGTCCATGACGAACTCGCCTCGAACGGCGTGGTGCGCGAGGGGATGACGCCGGAGCTCGCCGAGCAGCTGGTCTCGGCGCTGGCCTCGGGCCTGCGCGCGCTGCCCGCCGACGAGTTCGCCGCGGTCCGCAACCAGCCGATCGAGGCGGTCGTGCCGCTGCTGCAGCGCCGCGGCGTCGCGATCGCCACCGCCACCGAAACCGGCATGGTGCCGCCGGCGGTCGAGAAGGTCCGGCTCGAGGGCAATCTTCGCCTCGGCCTCGCCGCCATCGTGACGCTCGTCGCGCTCGGCGGCGCCGTCTTCGCCCTGTCCCGCATCGCGGTCCGGCTGCGAGCCCGCAACCAGGTCGAGCACGTCGTCCACGCCATCCTCATCGTCTGCTCCTCCATCGCCATCCTGACGACGGTCGGGATCATCATGTCGATGCTGACGGAGACGCTGGACTTCTTCTCCCGCGTTGATCCCACGACCTTCTTCTTCGGCACCGTCTGGGATCCGCGCTTCGCGGCCTCCGGCAGCGGCGGAGAGCAGGGTCAGTTCGGTCTCGTTCCGCTTCTCGCCGGAACGCTCTACATCGCCGCGGTCGCCATGCTCTTCGCCGTGCCCGTCGGCCTCTTCGCCGCGATCTACATGGCCGAATATGCGTCGGGCGCGGTGCGCTCGGTGGTGAAGCCTCTCCTCGAGGTGCTCGCGGGCATCCCGACGATCGTCTACGGTTTCTTCGCCCTCGTCACGGTCGGACCGTTCCTGCGCGACATCTCGGCGGACATCAACGGTCTCCTGACCGGCGACTACACGAGCTTCATCCAGGCCCAGTCGATCCTGACCGCGGGCCTGGTGATGGGCATCATGCTCATCCCCTTCGTCTCCTCGCTGTCCGACGACATCATCACCGCCGTGCCGCGCTCGCTTCGCGACGGCTCGCTGGGCCTCGGCGCGACGCGCTCGGAGACGGTGAAGCGGGTGGTGCTGCCGGCGGCCCTGCCAGGCATCGTCTCGGCGCTCCTCCTCACCGCCTCGCGCGCCATCGGCGAGACGATGATCGTGGTGCTGGCGGCGGGCGTCGCGGCGCGGCTCACGATCAACCCGTTCGAGGCGATGACCACGGTGACGGTGAAGATCGTCAACCAGCTGACCGGCGACCTCGAGTTCAACTCGCCGCAGACCCTCGTCGCCTTCGCGCTCGGCATCACCCTCTTCGTGCTGACGCTGATCCTGAACATCATCGCCCTCACCATCGTCCGCAAGTATCGGGAACAGTACGAATGAGCGACGCAACTTTCGGCCGTCCGCCCGCTGCCGCGGTGCCGACGGCGGCCCGCCCCGCGCGCCGCGACATCGGCATCAAGCGTCGCTACGCCGCCGAGCGCCGCTTCAAGCTCTACGGCCTCGCGGCCATCTCCATCGGCATGATCTTCCTGGCGATGCTGCTCTGGTCGGTGGTGGGCAAGGGCTACACCGCCTTCTTCCAGACGCAGATCCGCGTGCCCGTGACCTTCTCGCAAAGCGTCATCGACCCGCGCAACACCGCCGGCAAGGACCCCTCGGTTCTGCGCATCGCCAACTACCCCAAGCTCGTGCAGGACGCGATCGCCGCCAAGCTCGGCATCGATCCGGCCAACCGCGCCGACATCCGGCTCGCCAACGAGCTCGTCTCGCAGTCGGTGCGCACGCAGCTCGCCGGCATGGTGCTCGACGATCTCTCGGTGATCGGCACGACGCAGGACATCTGGGTCTACGCCAACTCCACCGTCGACTCGGCGGTGAAGGGACAGTTCGACCTCTCGATCCCCGAGGACCGGCGCCCGATCAAGGACCGCCAGCTCGAATGGATCCGGCAGCTCGAGGCGTCTGGCGACCTGGAGCAGCGCTTCAACACCGGGCTCTTCACCTTCGGCGCGTCGAGCCGGGCGGAGACGGCGGGCCTCGGCGTCGCGGCGATCGGCTCGCTCTACATGATGGGCATCGTTCTCCTCCTGGCGCTGCCGATCGGCGTCGCCGCCTCGATCTACCTTGAGGAGTTCGCGCCGAAGAACAAGCTGACCGACCTCATCGAGGTCAACATCAACAACCTGGCCGCGGTCCCGTCGATCGTCTACGGGCTTCTCGGGCTCGCGGTGTTCATCAACTGGTTCGGGCTGCCGCGTTCGGCCGCGCTCGTCGGCGGCCTCGTGCTGACGCTGATGACGCTGCCGACGATCATCATCGCCACCCGCGCCGCCCTCAAGGCGGTGCCGCCCTCGATCCGTGCCGCCGCCCTCGGGCTCGGCGCCTCGAAGACGCAGATGGTGTTCCAGCACGTCCTGCCGCTGGCCATGCCGGGCATCCTGACCGGTACGATCATCGGTCTCGCCCATGCGCTGGGCGAAACCGCGCCGCTCCTCCTCATCGGCATGGTGGCCTTCGTCGCCAACTATCCGGCGACCCCGATGGATCCCGCCACCGCGCTTCCGGTGCAGATCTACATGTGGGCCAACGAGGCCGAGCGCGCCTTCGTCGAGAGAACCTCGGGAGCCATCATCGTGCTCCTGCTCTTCCTGGCCGTGATGAACATCACGGCGATCATTCTGCGTCGCCGCTTCGAGCGGCGCTGGTAGAAGAGGCGACCGGAAACCCATGATGGAAAACTTTTCCTTGAACGCTGCCCAACACTCCGCCGCCGCGATCGCACCCGTCTCGAAGATGCGGGGCGAGAAGGTCGCCGTGTTCTACGGCCAGAAGCAGGCGCTCTTCGAAGTCGATCTCGACGTCTACGAGCGGCAGGTGACGGCCCTGATCGGCCCCTCCGGCTGCGGCAAGTCGACCTTCCTGCGCACCCTCAACCGGATGAACGACACGGTCGAGGGTGCGAAGGTGAAGGGCAGGATCACCCTCGACGGCGAGGACATTTACGACCGGGCCATCGACGTGGTGGAACTGCGCGCCCGCGTCGGCATGGTGTTCCAGAAGCCCAACCCGTTTCCGAAATCGATTTTCGACAACGTCGCCTACGGACCCAAGATCCACGGTCTGGCGCGCTCGAAGGCGGATCTCGAGGAGATCGTCGTGACCAGCCTGCGCAAGGCCGGCCTCTTCGAGGAGGTCAAGGACCGGCTCGACGAGCCCGGCACCGGCCTCTCGGGCGGTCAGCAGCAGCGGCTCTGCATCGCGCGCGCCATCGCCGTCGCGCCCGAGGTCATTCTCATGGACGAGCCCTGCTCGGCGCTCGACCCGATCGCCACCGCGACGGTGGAAGAGCTGATCGACGAACTGAAGCAGAACTACACGATCGTCATCGTCACCCACTCGATGCAGCAGGCCGCGCGCGTGTCGCAGCGCACCGCGATGTTCCATCTGGGCAAGATCGTCGAGGTCGGTGCGACCGAGAAGATGTTCCAGAACCCCGACGACAAGCGCACGCAAGACTACATCACCGGCCGTTTCGGCTGATCCCGGCGCCGGCTGGAGCCGGTCGTCCAAGGTTGCGGCCGCGGTTCCCCGCAAGGGACCCGCGCCCCGACGCGCAAGGGAACGAGGACCCATGGAAAACCACATCGTCTCGTCCTACGACGAGGAGCTCAAGTTCATCCTGCGGCGCATCTCCGAGATGGGCGGTCATGCCGAACGCATGGTGGAACAGGCCGTCGCCGCGCTCATCCGCTCCGACTGGGGGCTGGCGCAGTCGGTGGTGGCCGACGACATCCTGCTCGACGCCGCACAGCGCGAGATCGACGAGCGGGCGATCATGACCATCGCCAAACGCCAGCCAATGGCGCACGACCTGCGCGAGATCGTCGGCGCCATCCGCATTTCCAGCGACCTGGAACGCATCGGCGATCTCGGCAAGAACATCGCCAAGCGCGTCATCGCGGTTCACGACCATGCCCAGCCGATCCAGCTGGTGCGGGGCATCGAGCACATGTCGGAGCTGGCGCTCTCGCAGCTGAAGGAAGTGCTTGACGCCTATGCGACGCGCGACCATGTGCGGGCCGAGGAGATCCGCACGAACGACGCCGAGATCGACGCCATGTACACGTCGATCTTCCGCGAACTCCTGACCTACATGATGGAGGATCCGCGCAACATCACCTCCTGCACCCATCTCCTGTTTTCGGCCAAGAACATCGAGCGCATCGGCGACCACGCCACCAACATCGCCGAGACCATCTACTACATCCAGACCGGCCGACAGATCGAGACCGACCGTCCGAAGGGCGACTCGACCCCCTCGATGACCGCGCCGGTGCCCGCCGGCGAGACGCTTCTCGCCGACCGCGGTCGGTGAACGCGATGAACGCGCGCATCGCAGTGGTGGAGGACGAGGAGGCTCTCGGCGTCCTCCTGCGCTACAATCTGGAATCGGAAGGCTACACGGTCGACACGATCGCGCGCGGCGACGAGGCCGATCTACGCCTCAAGGAGGTCGTGCCCGACCTCCTCATCCTCGACTGGATGCTGCCGGGCCTGTCGGGCGTCGAGCTGTGCCGGCGCCTGCGCACCCGGCCCGAGACCGAGCGCCTGCCGATCATCATGCTGACGGCGCGCGGCGAGGAGAGCGAGCGGGTGCGCGGGCTCTCGGTCGGCGCCGACGACTACGTGGTGAAGCCCTTCTCGACACCCGAACTGATGGCGCGCGTGCGCGCCATGCTGCGCCGGGTGAAGCCGGAGCGGATCTCCTCGCAGCTCTCGGCGGGCGACATCGACCTCGACCGCGAGACGCATCGCGTGCGTCGCTCGGGCCGCGAGGTGAAGCTCGGACCCACGGAGTTCAAGCTGCTCGAGTTCTTCATGCAGTCGCCGGGCCGCGTCTTCTCGCGCGAGCAGCTGCTCGACGGCGTCTGGGGCCGGGACATCTATGTCGACGAGCGCACGGTGGACGTCCATGTCGGGCGGCTGCGCAAGGCGATCAACCGGGGTCGCCAGCGCGATCCCATCCGCACCGTGCGCGGCGCGGGCTATGCGCTCGACGAGACCTTCACGGCCGCCCGCGCGGCGGCGGCGGGAAGCCGCGAGACGGTTTGATCGCTCAAGCGAGGACGGCCGGCGCGACGCTGCGCCGAGCCGGCTGAATCCAACGGCTCAGGCGTCTGACGCGGCCTCGTCCGCGTCGGTCTTCACGTAGGGCTCGACCGGGCCCTTGAGCTTGATCGTCAGCGGCTTACCGCGGCGGTCCTTCGCGGTGCCGGCGGCGACGCGGATCCAGCCTTCGCTGACGCAATATTCCTCGACATTGGTTTTTTCCGCTCCCTTGAAGCGGATGCCGACGCCGCGCGTCAGCAAGGCCTCGTCATAGAACGGGCTGTCGGGATCGATAGCGAGCCGATCGGGAAGGGAAGCGTCGGGGAGGGGAGCGTCGGTCATGGGCCGCCTCATAGCGCAAGCGCCCGCGCGGTGCCAGCCATCTCGACAGCTTGCGACGCGCGTCCAATCTGGAATCGTTCGAAGAACCTGACGCCGATTTAATCCGGACTGCGCTTGTCAACTCTTCGTGAGGCGGCAGATGATGCCGACATCATCGCCGTCGCCGGGCCGTAGGCCGGGTGCGGTGTCGCCCGCTCCGGAGCCGTCCCATGTTCTCCTCCATCCCGTCGCCCGGCCTTCGCACGATCCGGCTTGCGTTCGCCATCGGCCTGCCGGCGATAACCACCGCCGCCCTCGCCGAGGTGGCCGTCCCGACGCCCCTTAACGCCAAGGGACAGGTGGAACTCGTGCTCGAGGGCCATCGCTTTACGCCCGCCGAGATCCGCCTACCCGCCGATCGTCCGGCGGCGATCCTCCTGCGCAACGCCGACGCCACCGCCGACGAGTTCGACTCGAAGGATCTGCGCGTCGAGAAGGTGGTGGGCGGCGGCGCGCAAGGGGTGATCCGGCTGCCGCCGCTGAAGCCCGGCCGCTACACGTTCATGGGCGAGTTCCACGCCGACACCGCGCAGGGCGTGGTGGTGGTGGAATAGGCCGGTGCTCGCCGCCTTCGTCATCGTCTGTCGCGAGGTCTTCGAGGCCGGCCTCGTGGTGGGCGTCGTCCTGGCCGCGACGCGCGGGCTGAAGTCGCGCGGTCTCTGGATCGGCGCCGGCGTCGGAGCCGGGGTGCTGGGTGCCTGCATCGTCGCGGCCTTTGCCGGGGTCATCGCCGATCTCTTCGAGGGCGCGGGCCAGGAGACGCTGAACGCGGCGGTGCTCATCGTCGCCGTGGCCATGCTCGTCTGGCACAATGCCTGGATGGCCAGCCATGGCCGCGAAATGGCCGCGCACCTGCGCGATGTCGGGCGCGAGGTGATGGACGGGCGGCGCTCGTTGATGGCGCTGGCGGTGGTCTGCGGCGTCGCGGTGCTGCGCGAGGGCAGCGAGGTCGTGCTCTTCCTCTACGGTGTGGCGGCCGGTGGCGGCACGACGGCGCTCGGCATCGTCGGCGGCAGCCTGCTCGGCATCGCCGGTGGGGCGCTCGTCTCGGCGCTGCTCTATCTCGGCCTCGTCTCGATCCCGCTGCGCCATCTCTTTTCGGCGCTGGGACTTCTCATCACGCTTCTGGCAGCCGGCCTCGCGGCACAGGCTGCCCGCTTTCTCGAAGCCGGCGGTTGGCTGGTGACGGGTACCGCACCGCTCTGGGACACCTCCAGCATTCTGTCGGAGGAGGGCATCGCCGGCCGCGTGGCGCACACGCTCCTCGGCTACACGGCGCGCCCTTCGGCCAACGAACTCGCCGCCTATCTCGGCGTCGTCGCGTTCATGTGGGTCGCCACGCGGCTGGCCGCCCGATCGGCGCCGCCGCCGCTCCAGCGCGCGAGTCGGACGGCCTGACGTTTCCCGCCGCTCGCAGGCGAGCCGTTGCACCTGATCCAACGAAAAAGCCCCGGCGCGGACGCCGGGGCTTTTTCGTTGGGTCGATGTCGGGGCGCTCGCTTTAGCGGACCCGGCGGCGCTCCGAGACCGGCTGGAACGCGATGCGCGCGTGATACTGGCAGTACGGCGAAGCATCGCGCGAATGGTTGCCGCAGAAGCGGAAGTCGGCGGCCAGCGGGTCGCCGAGCGGCCACTTGCAGGTGCGCTCCGACAGCTGAACCAGCGTCAGGTTGCGCGAGATCGGCACGACCTCGCCGCTCGGGCGCGTCTCGTCGAGGTCGATGGCGCCGACGGTTTCCACGACCGGTTCGATCTTCAGCGCGGTGGCGCCGACCACGGCGCGGATCACCGGCGGGCGGGTCATCGTCGGGGTCGGCGTGCTTGCCACGAGGCGCGGCGGCGCGACCTCTTCCACGACGGGGACGATGACGGGCGCGGGGGCTGCCGCGACCGGTGCCGTCTCGACGAGAACCGGGCGCGGGGGCTTCGGGATCGCCGCCACGACCGGCGCCGTCTCGGCGGGCGCTGCGGCCTTCAGGCGGCTGTCGAGCTTCAGGCGGTGAACCTTGCCGATCACGGCGTTGCGGGTGACGCCGCCCATCTGTGTCGCGATCTGGCTGGCGCTATGGCCGTCGCCCCAAAGGCGCTTCAGCAGGTCGATCCGTTCGTCGGTCCAGCTCATGAACTGACTCCTCGTTCTTGAATATCCGGGCACGACGGAAGGATGTGGCCGGACCCAAGACGGCCGCAGACCACAAGATGTTTGAAAGTTCGTGGTCCGCCGCACGAGATCTGGTGTCTGGGCGAAATTTAGCCCAAGCGCGGACTCTGTGGCAAGAGTCGCACAGTGTGGCCCGAATCGATTTTTCGCTTATCAACAGATTGTCCGCGATGCATCAGCCATCTTCGCGACCCCGGCGAATTCATCGGCGGACGGGGGATCGAGGTCCGTGCCGGCCCGCCGCGAAAAGCTTGCTGCGACGGGCTTTGCGAGCGTTTCGGGTGCCATTGGAATGGCGCGCTTCATTGACAACGCAACGCGTCCGCGTGGTATAGCCTGCGCCTGCGGACCGATCTCCATCGGCACGGCCTCAGGGTCCGAGACGCCGCAGGACGCAGCGCATGAACCGCTTAGTTTCTCTCATAGCCCGTGTTGCACGGGGTGAAGCCGCCACCGTTCCCCGCCAGACAGAAGTGTCCGCCATGCTCCCACACGACGACAATCCGCTCTTCGCCACGTTCGCGCGTGCGGAGATCCGTGTCGAGCGAGGCGAAGGCGTCTGGCTGCACACGAGCGATGGTCGCAAGTTCCTCGACTTCACCGGCGGCATCGCCGTGAACTCGCTCGGCCACGCCCATCCCCATCTCGTGCGCGCGATCACCGAGCAGGCCGCCAAGCTCTGGCACGTCTCGAACCTCTTCGAGATCCCGGGCCAGGAGCGGCTGGCCGAACGGCTGGTCGAGGCGAGCTTCGCCGACAAGGCGTTCTTCACCAATTCCGGCGCCGAGGCGCTGGAATGCGCGATCAAGACCGCCCGCCGCTACCACTACGTGAACGGCCAGCCGGAGCGCTACCGCATCCTGACCTTCGAGGGCGCCTTCCACGGCCGCACGCTGGCGACCATCGCCGCCGGCGGCCAGAAGAAGTATCTTGAGGGCTTCGGCCCGAAGGTCGAGGGCTTCGATCAGGTCGCCTTCGGCGATCACGAGGCGCTGTCGGCCGCGATCACCGACGAGACCGCCGCGATCCTCGTCGAGCCGATCCAGGGGGAGGGCGGCATTCGCGCCGTGCCGGACGTCTGCCTCAAGGGCTTGCGCGATCTCTGCGACGAGAAGGGCATCCTCCTCATCTACGACGAGGTGCAGACCGGCGTCGGGCGCACCGGCACCTTCTTCGCCTACGAGCATTCGGGCGCCGAGCCGGACATCCTCGCCTCCGCCAAGGGCATCGGCGGCGGCTTCCCGATGGGCGTCTGTCTCGCCACGGCGGAAGCGGCCAAGGGCATGACGCCGGGCACCCACGGCACCACGTTCGGCGGCAATCCGCTGGCGATGGCGGTGGGCAATGCCGTGCTCGACATCGTCCTCGCCGACGGTTTCCTGGCCGAGGTGCGCCGCACCGCCCTCCTTTTCAAGCAGAGCCTTGCCTCGCTGCAGGACCGCTATCCCGACGTCATCGAGGCGGTGCGCGGCGAGGGCCTGCTCATCGGCATCAAGCCGCGCGGGCCCAACGCTGCCTTCATCGAGGCCCTGCGCGGGCGCGAGATGCTGGCCGCACCCGCCGGCGACAACGTCATCCGCTTCCTGCCGCCGCTCAACGTGACGCCGGCCGAGGTGCGCGAGGCGATGGATCGCATCGAATCCGTGGCGGCCGACTTCTCGGGTCGGCTGAGCGAAAGCACTGCGGCATGAGCGCCGCCGAGCGGGTCGCCGCGCCCTCGCCGCGGCATTTCCTCGACCTCGCCGACATGTCGACGGTGGACCTGCGCTCGATCCTGCGCGATGCCGGCGAGCGCAAGGCGCTCGGCCGCGCCGGCCCGCGCCCGCTCGAGGGCCGCGTCCTCGCGATGATCTTCGAGAAGCCCTCGACCCGCACCCGCGTCTCCTTCGACGTGGCGATGCGCCAGCTCGGCGGCGAGACGCTGTTCCTCTCGGGCACCGAGATGCAGCTCGGGCGCTCCGAGACCATCGCCGATACCGCGCGTGTCCTGTCGCGCTACGTCGACGCGATCATGATCCGCACCACCGAGCATTCGCGCCTTCTCGAGATGGCCGAAAGCGCCACCGTGCCGGTGATCAACGCGCTGACCGACGACACCCATCCCTGCCAGATCATGGCCGACATCCTGACCTTCGAGGAGCATCGCGGCCCGGTGAAGGGCAAGACCTTCGCCTGGACGGGCGACGGCAACAACGTCCTCAACTCGCTGATCGAGGCCGCCGGTCGCTTCGACTTCGCGTTGCGCGTCGCCACTCCCGAAGGTTCGGAGGCCGATCCGCGCTATGTCGAGCGGGCACGGCGCGAGGGCACCAAACTGACGCTGACGCGCGACCCCGCGGAGGCTGTCGCCGGCGCCGATTGCGTGGTCACCGACACCTGGGTCTCGATGGGGCGCGAAGACGCCGCGCGCGGCCACAACGTCTTCCTGCCCTACCAGGTGAACGAGCGGCTGATGGCGGGCGCCCATCCCGACGCGCTCTTCATGCACTGCCTGCCCGCCCACCGCGGCGAGGAGGTGACGGACGGCGTCATCGACGGGCCGCAATCGGTGGTCTTCGACGAGGCGGAAAACCGCCTTCATGCGCAGAAGTCCATTCTCGCCTGGGTGTTCGGGGACGTCGCACGGCATGGCTGACAGCAATCTGGAACTCGGCGAGTTCGGCTTCGCCGGCGACGACGCGGTCGTGCCCTATGCGGTCGAGGCGCTCGACGCGCGCGGGCGTGCCGTGCAGCTCGGCGCCATGGTCGACGGCATCCTGTCGCGCCACGACTATCCCGCGCCGGTCGCGCAGCTTCTGGCCGAGATGATCGTGCTGACCGTCCTTCTCGGCACCTCGCTGAAGTTCGACGGCAAGTTCATCGCGCAGACGCAGACCGACGGTCCGGTCGACCTGCTCGTCGTCGACTTCACCATGCCGTCCAGCGTGCGGGCTTATGCGCGCTTCGACGCCGAGCGTTTCGAAGCC
The DNA here is from genome assembly GCF_001463705.1 of Aureimonas sp. AU12. Taxonomy (GTDB): domain Bacteria; phylum Pseudomonadota; class Alphaproteobacteria; order Rhizobiales; family Rhizobiaceae; genus Aureimonas. The sequence goes on from NZ_BBWH01000021.1 coordinate 75,298, forward strand.
GCCGTGGCGGCGGGCGAGACCGGCCCCGAAGCGCTGCTCGGCAACGGGATCATGGCCCTGACGATCGACCAGGGCGAGCACATGCAGCGCTACCAGGGCATCGTCGAACTCTCCGGAGCCTCGCTCGAGGGCGTGGCGGAAACCTATTTCCGCCAGTCCGAGCAGATTCCGACCACGGTGCGTCTCGCCGTGGCGCGCATCGCGCGTCGCGTCGAGGGCGGTGGCTTTCGCGAGTCCTGGCGGGCCGGCGGTCTCATCGCGCAGTTCCTGCCCGAGGCGCCCGAGCGCATGCGCATGCCCGACCTGCCGGGCGGCGACGCGCCCGAAGGCGCGGAGGGCGCCGTGACCGAGCCGGACGATGCCTGGACCGAAGTGCAGGCCCTCATGGCGACGGTGGAGCCCTCCGAACTCGCCGACCCGGAAGTCGGCGTCGAGCGCCTGCTCTTCCGTCTCTTCCACGAGCGCGGCGTTCGCGTCTTCGCGCCGACGCATGTCGAGGACGACTGCTCCTGCACGCGTGAGAAGATCCGCGGCGTCCTTTCCAGCTTCTCGGCCGACGATCTCGCCGACAGCGTCGAGGACGGCCGCATCGCCGTGACCTGCGAGTTCTGCGGCGAGGCCTACGATTTCTCACCCGACGAATTCGGCGTCGGGACCGATGCCGAGGCCGATCGCGGCGAGGGGCGCTGAGCGCCTCTTCGCCGAACGCGCCCGGGTAAGAGCGCGAGGTTTTACATGCCCATCCGTCTTCACACGTCCTGCGGCGCGCGCGCGGTCAGTTCAGGACGCGCGTCGGGCCGGGGGCGTCGAGCGAGAAGGCGGGCACCTCGATCTCGAAGAACGTGCCGTCGGGACGCTGCATGCGGAAGAGCCCGCGCATGATGCCCGACGAGGTCGGCAGCGGACAGCCCGACGTGTAGGTAAAGCTGTCGCCGGGCGTCAGGATCGGCTCCTCGCCGACGACGCCGGCGCCGCGCACCTCTTCTACATGCCCGTTGGCGTCGGTGATGTGCCAGTAGCGCGAGCGCAGCTGCACCGTCTCGCGCGACCCGTTGGCGATCTCGATGCGATAGGCGAAGACCCAGCGACCGTCGGCCGGTTCCGACTGGTCCGGCAGGAAGCTCGGCGTCACCTGCACCGTGATGTGACGTGTCGTCGCCGTGTACATGAGCTGCCGTCTGGAGGATGGATCGGCCGCATCGTTCGCGGCCTCGCGATCCAAGGTCAATCGAGGACCCCTCATGACGAGGGATCGCGGCAGGATGACGGCGCACCGTCGTGCCCGGCGAGATCCCGGCTGCCAAGGGGCGTCGCATACGACTGCCTATCGGCGTCGCCTGCATCGATCTGCGCCGCCCCGGATCCGGACGGCGGCGCAGAGGGTTCGGGTCCCCGACGGGGCTAGACCGAGGCGAGCGCCCGCTCGATGTCGTCGACGAGGTCCGCGGGATCCTCGATGCCGGCCGAGAGGCGCAGCATGCCCGGCCCGATGCCGAGCTCGGCGCGCGCCTCTTCCGTCAGGTTCTTGTGCGTCGTCGTCGCCGGATGGGTGATCAGGCTCTTGGCGTCGCCGAGATTGTTCGAGATCTTGATGATCTCCAGCGCATTGCAGAAGCGGAACGCCCCCGCCTTGCCGCCCTCGACCTCGAAGGCCAGCAGCGTCGAGCCGCCGGTCATCTGCCGCGCGATCACGGCGGCGTCCGGATGGTCCTTGCGGCCGGGATAGATCACCTTGGCGATCTTCGGCGAGACCGCCAGGACTTCCGCAATGGCCGCTGCATTCGTCGTCTGCTGCGCGACCCGCAGCGGCAGCGTCTCCAGACCCTTCAGGAGGGTCCAGGCATTGAAGGGCGAGAGCGAGGGGCCGGTGTGGCGGAAGAAGTCCTGCAGGTTCTTCTCGATCCACTCGGCGGTCGACAGCACCACGCCGCCGAGACAGCGGCCCTGGCCATCGATGTGCTTTGTCGCCGAATAGACGACGACGTCCGCGCCGAGCTCCAGCGGCTTCTGCTGCATCGGCGTCGCGAACACGTTGTCGACGATGAGGATGGCGCCCGCCGCATGCGCGATCTCCGCCACCGCCGCGATGTCGATGACCTCCAGCGTCGGGTTTGTCGGGCTCTCCAGGAAGAACACCTTCGTTTCCGGCCGCACCGCCGCCCGCCACTGGTCGAGATCGCGCCCGTCCACCAGCGTCGAGGCGACCCCTGCGCGGCCGAGCACGGTCTCGATGATGTAGCGGCAGGAGCCGAACAGAGCGCGCGCCGCCACGACATGGTCGCCCGCCTGCACCGAACACTGCAGCGCCGTCGACACCGCCGCCATGCCCGACGCCGTCGCCCGCGCGTCCTCGGCGCCCTCGAGCGCCATCATGCGCTCCTCGAACATCCGCGTCGTCGGGTTGGAATAGCGCGAATAGACGAAGCCGGGCTCGTCGCCCTTGAAGCGGGCCTCGGCCGCTTCGGCTGATCCGTAGACGAAGCCCTGCGTCAGGAAGAGCGCCTCGGAGGTCTCGCCGAAGCCGGAGCGCATCGTGCCGCCGTGGACCATCGCCGTCGCAGGCCGCACGCGCTTCGCCTCGTCGTTCTTCTTCAGCATGGCAGGGGTCTCCGACAGCCGACTTCGGACGGGCCGCGAAAAAACCGCTTCGGACGAGAGAAACGGCCCTTTAGCGACTTGTTTTAACGTGGCTGCAAGCCGGCCGGCAAAATCACCACGGGAACGCAAGACGCATAATCCCGTGCAGGCTTGAAATCAACGGGTATGGCGGGGCTGCCGCCCCGGTCCCCGCCCGGGGGCTGACACCCCCGGAGCCCTCGCTTTCTCTCATCCACGATCGGGAGGGGCCGCCGGCCCCTCCCGATCGTGGACCCAAGTGAGGGGGTTTCAAGGGCCTCAAGTCCTTGGCGGGGTCCAAGGACAGCGCCCCTGTCTTCCCGCCGAGTTAACCGCCCGCTAAGGGTGAATGCGATACGACGGCACATGGCCGGTGGAATCCTTCCCGATAGCGAGATCCAGCATCTGTTCGACACCGGCGGCATTCGGGCCGAGCGGGCGTTCGACGCCGACCAGATCCAGCCGGCGAGCCTCGACCTGCGGCTGGGCTCGGTGGCGTACCGGGTGCGGGCGAGCTTCCTGCCGGGGCGCGGCAACCGCGTGGCGGACAAGCTGGCGCGCTTTTCCATGCACGAGATCGATCTCAAGGGCGGCGCGGTGCTGGAGACGGGCTGCGTCTACGTCGTGCCGCTGCTCGAAAGCCTGGCGCTGCCCGAGGGCACGCGCGCCGCGGCCAACCCGAAATCCTCGACCGGTCGGCTCGACATCTTCACCCGCGTGATGACCGACGGGGCGCAGGAATTCGATAAGGTGCCGGCCGGCTATCGCGGGCCGCTCTTCATCGAGATCTCGCCGCGCACCTTCCCGATCGTGGTGCGGCCGGGTTCGCGGCTGAGCCAGATCCGCTTCCGCACGGGCGACGCGCAGCTCGGCGAGGCGGAACTGGCCGACCTGCACGGGCGCGAACGGCTGACGAGCGCGGCGGACGCCAACATTTCCGGCGGCGGTATCGCCCTGTCGATCGACCTGCAGGGCGATGCGGACGGGCTCGTGGGCTATCGCGGCAAGCGGCACACCGGCGTCGTCGACGTCGACCGGCGCGGCGTGCAGCCGATCCTGGAATTCTGGGAGCCGATCCATCGCTCGGGCGCGGGCGAACTGGTGCTCGATCCCGACGAGTTCTACATCCTCGTCTCGCACGAGGCGGTGCACGTGCCGCCGGCCTATGCTGCCGAGATGACGCCGTTCGATCCGCTCGTCGGCGAGTTCCGAGTTCATTACGCGGGCTTCTTCGATCCCGGCTTCGGGCATTCCGGGGCGGGCGGCACCGGCAGCCGCGCGGTGCTGGAGGTGCGCAGCCACGACGTGCCGTTTATCCTCGAGCACGGCCAGATCGTCGGCCGCCTCGTCTACGAGCGCATGGCGGCCCTGCCGGCCAAGCTCTACGGCACGGACCTCAACTCGAACTACCAGGCGCAGGGCCTCAAGCTCTCGAAGCATTTTCGCTGAAGGCCGGGCCGCCGGCTTGACGCCGCCGGGGCGAACCGGCAGTGTCGCCCACGACGCGGGCGTAGTTCAGCGGTAGAACGCCAGCTTCCCAAGCTGGATGTCGTCGGTTCGATCCCGATCGCCCGCTCCAGCGCCTCGCTTCACCTCACCAGTCGAGTTCGATGCCGCGATAGTCGCGGAACGCGTGAGCCGGATGGTCCAGCGCGGCGGCGATGACGTCGCACAGTCCCGAGACGCTTTCGAGCGCGGTGAGGGGGGCGTCGGTGCCGCCCATGTCGGTCTGAACCCATCCGGGATGCAGGACGAGGACGCCGCGCCCGGCGGGCAGGGCTTCCTTCACCGCGAAGGATCGGGAAAGCGAGTTCAGCGCCGCTTTGCTGGCGCGGTAGAGCTCGAGCGCGCCATCATCGTTGAGACCGACGCTTCCCATCCTCGACGACATGAACGCCACGACTCCGCCGGGACGCACCAGCGGCAGCGCGCGCCGCGCGAGCGCGATGGGCGACACCGCGTTGGTGGTGAAGAGAGCTCCCACCTCCTCGACGCTCGCCTGCTCCGCGCGCTGATGGTCGGGACCGCTGACCCCGGCATTGACGAAGAGGAGATCGAAGTGCCCGGCCGGGAAGGCGGCGGCAAGCCGATCGTGATCGGCAGCGTGGTCGAGATCGAGCGCGAAGGGCTCGATGCCGCCCGCCCCGGGGCGCGGGTCGGTCGGCCTGTTTGAGCGTACCGTCGCGACCACTTGGCTCCCGCGATCGGCGAGAGTTTCGGCCAGCGCCCGCCCCAGCCCCCGCGAGGCTCCCACGACGATGGCGCGTTGAATTTTCGGCATTCGAGATGCTCTTTCAGTCTGCTGCGATCCGCCGAAGGGCGGGTGGCGTCACCGTGCTTGCGGCCTCCTGCGCTTTCGTCGTATCGCCCGGCCGGATCCATCGACGACGGGGAAGACCGATGCGCGCATTCGACGTTTTGACACGGGTCGCCTTCGGGATCGCCAGCGTGGTGCTGATGCTGCTGGCCCTCGCGCTCATCGTCTATGCCGGCAGCGGGGTGTGGGACAGTTTCCGGGTGCCGGACCGCGACATCGGCAAGACCGCGCTCGAGGCGGTCGGCTTCACCGTGATCGCGATCGCCGTGTTCGACGTCGGCAAGTACCTTCTCGAAGAGGAGGCGATCCGCGGCCGCGAGATGCGCAACACCGGCGAGGCGCGTCGCAGCCTCACCAAGTTCATCTCGACGATCATCATCGCCGTCCTGCTCGAAGCGCTCGTCACCGTCTTCGAGGCCGGGAAGGAGGATCCGCGCCTGATGATCTACCCGACCCTCCTGCTTCTGGCGGGTGCGGTGCTGATCGTTGGGCTCGGGGTCTACCAGTGGCTCAGCGCCAGTTCCGAGACCAAGGTGCGCGATCCCGTCGAAGAAGAAAAGTAAGCCGCCAACCGCGCGAGGGCACTTCGCTCCTCTTCGGCAGGGGCCCACTGGACCGGTGTAGGACTGAACGAGCTAGCGTCGGGCTCGTTCAGCCGACCGCTCCGTCCGCTCAGCCGGTCTTGGCTTCGTCCGCGGTGCGCCGGATCTCGGCGACGAGTTCGGCCGGCAGGTCGAGCCGGGCGGCGAGCATGTCGAGATAGGCGCGCTCGGCCGGATGGTCGGCATCGATCGCCAGAACCGAGGCCGTGTAAACCTCGACGCCCGCCTCGCGGCCGGGCACCCGCGCCACGATGTCGTCGATCGACAGGGGGCGGCGCATCTCGTCCATGAGCAGACCCTTCTCCTCCGGGTCGAGATCGAGATCGTCGATCTTGCCGAAGATGCGCTCCTGTTCGGCCTGGTCGATATGGCCGTCAGCCTTGGCCGCGGCGATCATCGCCGACAGGAGCAGGCGGGCGCGGTCCTCGGCCTCGTGCCCGGCCGGGTGGAACGGCGTGCCGGCGGCAGACGGGATCTCGTCGGCCGCGATCGGCCGGGGCAGGACGCCGCCGCGGGCGGGATCGGCGAGATGGCCGCCGGCCGCGGCCTGTTGCTGCGCCTGATAGTTGGTCCAAGCCTTGTAGCCGAGGCCGGCGACGAGGGCGAGACCGCCGAGCTTGAGGGCGGAGCCGCCGAGATTCTTGGTGCCGCGACCGCGCAGGATCTGCGACGCGAGGCCGCCGGCGAGGGCGCCGCCGATCGCCTTGCCGGCGAAGCCGCCGCCAAGACCGCCCGAGCCGCCGCCGCGCGAGCCGCCGAGGACGGAGCCGACGAGATCGCCGAGGCCACCACCGGAGGAGCCGGGGGCGCGGCCCGAAGAGCCGCCGAGAACCTGCCCGACGATCTTGCCGAGCCCATCCTGCAGCGCATTGCCGGAGGAGGGACGCGTCGGCGATCCGTATCCGCCCTGCGTGCCGGGACGCCCGTGTCCGGTGCCGAGGAACTGGTCGAGAAGCTTCTGTGCGTCGATCATTGTATCGGTCTCCGTGAGGCGCGGTGCGCTTGGACACCGCATCTGGGACGCCGACGCGCCGACGCAACGCCTATCGTGGTGACCAACCCCCGAGCGGCCGTGTCGATCACGCTTTCTTGTCGAAGAGCGGCTCGGTCGCGTGGCGCTTCAACAGCGGGAACTGCGCCAGCATAAAGAGGACGGTGATGGGCATCGTGCCCCAGACCTTGAAGGCTACCCAGGCGTCGGTCGAAAAGTTGCGCCACACCACCTCGTTGAGGATCGCCAGCACCACGAAGAACCAGCCCCAGCGGAAGGTCAGCTTGTGCCAGCCGGCATCGTCGAGCTTGAAGGCCTGGTCGAAGACGTAGCCGAGCAGCGGCTTGCCGAAGGCGAGGCCCCCGAGCAGGATCGCGGCGAACAGCCCGTTGACGATCGTCGGCTTCATCTTGATGAAGACCTCGTCCTGCAGCCAAAGCGTCAGCGTGCCGAACACGACGACCACGAGGCCCGAGACGATCGGCATGATCGGCAGCGTCCTCGTCAGCGCGTAGGAGACCGAAAGCGCCACCACGGTCGCCACCATGAAGAGGGCGGTGGCGACGAAGAGCGGCCCGCCGAGGTTCCCAAGCGCGGGAAAGGCGCTGGCGATCTGGTCGCCGCGCGAATTGGCGAAGAAGAAGACCACGAGGGGCCCGAGTTCGAGCGCGAACTTCAGGAGCGGGTTGATCTCGCGCTTGCCCGGCGCGTTCGGCGCCTTTTCGATGATGCGGTCGGCCATGGCGGCAGTGTCCCTTGTCGGGCGGATCGGAAGGTCTCGCACTTCTATGGAAAGGCGAGACGGCGGTTTTCAGGCGGCGCCGGCGCGGCCCGCGATGGCCTCGGCGAAGTCGCGCGCCTTGAAGGGCTCGAGATCGTCGATGCCCTCGCCGACGCCGACGAAGAAGACCGGCAGCTTGTGCTTGGCAGCGATGGCGACGAGGATGCCACCGCGCGCCGTGCCGTCGAGCTTGGTCATCACGAGGCCGTTGACGCCCGCGACGTTGCGGAAGATCTCGACTTGGCTGAGCGCGTTCTGCCCCGTCGTCGCGTCGAGGGTCTGGAGCACGGTGTGCGGGGCGTCGGGCTCGCGCTTCTGGAGGACGCGCACGATCTTAGCGAGCTCGTCCATCAGCTCGGCGCGGTTCTGCAGCCGGCCGGCCGTGTCGATGATGAGGACGTCGGAGCCGTTGCGCACCGCCTCGTCATAGGCCTCGAAAGCCAGCCCCGCGGCATCGGCGCCGATCGCCTTGGCCACCACGGGCGATCCCGTGCGCTCGCCCCAGATCTTCAGTTGTTCGACGGCCGCCGCGCGGAACGTGTCGCCGGCGCCGAGGGTCACGCTGAGGCCCCCGCGCACGAGTTTCGCCGTCAGCTTGCCGATCGTCGTGGTCTTGCCCGTACCGTTGACGCCGACCACGAGGATGACGTGCGGCTTCACCGACAGGTCGAGTTCGAGGGGGCGTGCCACGGGTTCGAGCGCGCGCTCAACCTCCTCGGCGAGGATCTGGCGCACGGCATCGCCGGTGATCTCCTTGCCGAAGCGCCCGTCCGACAGGCGGTCGGTGATGCGCATCGCCGTCTCGACGCCGAGATCGGCCTGGATCAGCACGTCCTCGAACTGCTGCAGCGTCTCCTCGTCGAGCCGGCGTTTGGTGAAGAGCGCGGTGATCTGGCCGGACAGCTGGTTGGAGGAGCGCGCAAGCCCCTCGCGCAGCCGCTGGAAGAAGGGCTTGCGCGGCTCGGCGGCGAGCACGGCGTCGGCGCGCGCCTCGCGCAATGCCCAGCCCTCGCCCTGTGCCTCCGCCCGGCCGGGAATGGGCGCGCGGGCGCTTTCGCCGGGCTCGGGCGGCAGGGGCGCGTCGAGCCAGGAAAAGGCGTCGCGGTCATCGTCTTCCTCGCCCGCCGGTTCCTCGTGCTCGGGTGCGGCGGGCAGCGGATCCAGCGCGGACGGACTGTCCGGCACGATGCCGCCGTCGGCGGCCACGATCTCGGCCTCGGCCTCGGCCGCGCTGAGCGGGGCGTCGTGCGGGAGATCGGCTTCGGCCACGGGGGCGGCGTCGTCCAGCGGGGCGTCAAGCCAGGAGAAGTCGGCTTCGGGCTCGGCACGTGGCACTTCGGGCTCGTCGAGGAAGGCGAGCGCGGGATCGGTCTCGGCGGCGGTGATGGGCTCGTCGGCGAGCGGCGCGTCCGAGATCGGCCGGTCGAGGAAGCTCGTGTCCGCGGCTGGTTCCACAGGGGCCGTCGGTAGGGTGTCCGTCACGGCGGGACCGGCCGCGGTCTCCTGCGCCCGCGCCGGGATCGTGGGCGGCTCGGCGGTCTCGAACGACGATGGTGCGGCGTCCGAGACCGGAGCCGGCTCTATTTCAGAGTTTTTTTTTCAGCCTCGACGCTCGGAGCGTCGCGATCGCGGGGTGTCAGGGGCGTGATGCCGCCGCCCGCCGGCTCTGCGGCGCTGGCGCCGGCTTCCGCGTCGGTCTCGGTCGAGGCGGCCGCTGGCTGGTGCATCTCGGCTGCGGTCGCATCGGGGCGCTGGCCCGTCGCGTCGTTGACGCGCGGCAGGCCGCTCTCCTCGCTCGTGCGGTCCTCTTCCTTGGCGCCGAACGAGAAGATGCGGCGGAAGAAGCCCTTTTGTTCGGCCATAAGTCAGGTTCCGTTCATGGGTGTCAGGCCGCCGCGGACAGCGCGTCGGCCAAGGGGAGCGCGACGAGGGCGTCGTCTCCATCGAGCGTTAGAATAGCGTCCACGACGTCGCCGGGGAGGCCGAAGCCGATCGCGGCGAGCGTGAAGTCCGGCGTGCGGCCCCGTCCGCCCCGCTCCACCAGCATGCGCTGGCGCGTGCCCGCCAGCGACCGGCGGTGCCGATCGAAGGCGATATCGCCGCGCTCGCGCAGGTTCGCAGCGCGTGCCTTGGCGATGGAAGCCGGCACTTGCGGCATGCGCGCGGCGGGCGTGCCCTCGCGCGGGCTGAACGGAAAGACGTGGAGATGCGTCAGCCCGCAATCCTCGACGAGCTTCAGCGTGTTCTGAAACATCGCGTCCGTCTCGGTCGGGAAGCCGGCGATGAGATCGGCGCCGAAGACGATGTCGGGCCGCAGCGCGCGGATCTCGGCGCAGACTCGCACCGCGTCGTTCCGCGTGTGGCGCCGCTTCATCCGCTTCAGGATCATGTCGTCGCCGGCCTGCAGCGACAGGTGGAGATGCGGCATCAGGCGCGGCTCGTCGGCGAGCGCCGCCATCAGGTCGGCGTCGACTTCCACCGAATCGATCGAGGAGAGGCGCAGCCGCTCCAGCGCCGGCACCAACTTCAGGATCTGCCGCACGAGGCCCCCGAGGCGAGGGAGCCCCGGCAGATCGGCGCCCCAGCTCGTCAGGTCGACGCCGGAAAGGACGACCTCGCGGTAGCCTTCCGCGACGAGGCGACGGATCTGGTCCACCACCGCGCCGGCGGGCACCGAGCGCGAATTGCCGCGGCCGAAGGGGATGATGCAGAAGGTGCAGCGGTGATCGCAGCCGGTCTGCACCTGCACGATGGCGCGGGCGCGGCCCTCGATGGCGTCCACCATGTGGGCGGCTGTCTCGCGCACGCTCATGATGTCGTTGACGCGCAGCTTCTCCTGCGCCCCCACGCCGAAATCGGGCAGCGCGCGATAGGTCTCGCGGCTGAGCTTCTCCTCGTTGCCGAGCACCGCATCGACCTCGGGCATCGCGGCAAAGCGCGCCCCTTCCGTCTGCGCGGCGCAGCCGGTGACGAGGATGCGCGCGGCGGGATCGTCGCGCCGGGCGCGGCGTACGGCTTGGCGCGCCTGGCGCACGGCTTCGGCCGTGACGGCGCAGGTGTTGACGACGACGGTGCGACGCCCGTCCGCCCCGAGCCCGGCCGCGCCCGCCTCGCGCCGGATCACCTCGGCCTCGAACGTGTTGAGACGGCAGCCGAACGAGACGATGTCGAGCGTCAAGGCGCGGCCCCGGCGGGATGCGGCTCGGGGTGCTGGCCAGTCTGAGGCTCGATGTCGCGAGCGAAGTCGCCGGTCGCGGGGTCGAGCGTTCCCGACCATTCCCATTCCGCCGGGCCGGTCATCAGCACATGGTCGTCCGAGCTGCGCCAGTCGATGAGGAGGTCGCCGCCGGGCACGGTGACGGTGACGCGCCGGCCGGTGCGCCGGGTGCGGGCGCCCGAGACGGCGGCCGCGCAGGCGGCCGAGCCGCAGGCGCGCGTCAGCCCGACGCCGCGCTCCCAGGTGCGGATGGCCATCGCGTCGTCCGCCGTGACGCGGGCGATCGAGATGTTGGCGCGATCGGGAAAGATCGGATGGTTCTCGAGGATCGGCCCGAACCGGTCGAGCGCATAGGACCAGACGTCGTTCTTCACCCAGAAGATCGCATGCGGGTTGCCCATCGAGGCGACGGAAGGCGAATGCAGGACGGGTGCGTCGATCGGGCCGATCTGGAGCTCGATGGCGCGGGTGTCGGCGAACTCCTCGGCGAGCGGGATCTGGCGCCAGTCGAGGCCGGGCGGCCCCATGTCGACGGTAACGAGCCCGTCGGGGCGTTCATGCGCTTCGAGAAGGCCGGCCTTCGTCTCGAAGACGAAGTCCTTGATGCCGGTTTCGCTGGCGAGCGCGTGGACCACGCAGCGCGTGCCGTTGCCGCAGGCGCCGGCCTCCGAGCCGTCGGCATTGATGATGCGCACCAGCGCCGCGGTTCCGGCGGTGCGCGGATCGTGGATCGCCATGATCTGGTCGAAGCGCGTCGCGGGGCGCGCCGCCAAGGCGCGGGCGGCGTCCGGCGCGATGCGGGCCGAGGTGCCGCGCAGGTCTGCCACGAGGATCTCGTTGCCGAGCCCGTTCATGCGGGCGAAGGGAATGGGATGCGTCATGGCGTCGGGATCGGCGTCGAGAGGGGTGGGGATCCCGCCCTATATGGCAAGAAGCCCGTTGCATTGCTACCCGCCGAGCGTGGCCGGCGGGTGCGAGGGCATCGTCCGGCGATCAGCTTTCCCAGTCGACGCCGATCGGGTCGCGATCGAGCTGCTTGGCCTCGGCCGTGATGTCGCGTGCCTCCTCGCGGTCGCTCTCGTCGGCCTCGTCGGGCATCTCGGCGTCGCCCGGGCCGCGCGCCAGACCCAGCTTGAAATACATCGGGAAATGGTCGGAGCCGCCGGCCGGAAGGCGCTGCATGTCGACGAGGCGGAAGCGCACGTCGTGGAACAGATGGTCGAGCGGCCAGCGCATGAAGAAGAAGCGGGCGTCGAACGTGTTGTAGAAGCCGCGCCCGACTCGCGGATCGAGAAGGCGCGAGAGACGCTGGAAGAGGCGCGTCGTGTTCGACCAGGCGACGTCGTTGAGATCGCCCGTCACGATCGCCGGCAGCTTCTGCCCGGTGACGAGGCTGGCGATCTTGACGAGTTCGGCGTCGCGCCCGACCGAATCGATGTGCGGCACCGGCGGCTCGGGATGGACGCAGTAGAGCCGGAATCGCTGCCCGTCGCGGAGGCGCACTGTCGCGACGATCGAGGGAATGCCCTCCATCACCAGATATTCGGACACCACGTTTTCGAGCGGCAGCCGCGAGAACAGCACCATGCCGTAGGCGTTTTCGAGGGGGTGGCGCACCACATGGGGGTAGCGGGCCGCCAGGGGTTCGAGCGCGTCGACCCAGGCCTGATCGGTTTCCATGAAGAGCGCGAGATCGGCGTCCGCGGTGTCGGCAAGCGCCAGCGCAGCGGCGTAGTTGCGGTTGGACTGTTTGATGTTGGCCGACAGCACCGACACGGTATCCGGCCCGTTCGGATCGCCCTCGAAGCGCACCGACTGCTGGCGCCGAACCGGCAGGAACTGGGCGATGCAGGTGGCCTGCACGCCGATCACCACGATCAGCCCGACATCGATGAACCAGCGCCAGCCGCTCGGCGGCAGCGTCGCGAGCGCGATGGCGAGAAGCACCAGCGCCACGGCGAGGAACTGCAGGCGCGGAAAGGAGAAGATGCGCACGAAGCCGTGCGCCACGCGCAGGAACGACAGGCCCGTGGCCAGAAGGAGGAGGGCCGTCAGCCCCGCCAGGATCGTCGTGGTCAAGTCCGGGCCCGTTCTGTTCGGCAGCCTCCAGAGCTTCGAAAGCAAGGAAAGCCGCGACCGGGCGACGCAAGGACGCCCACCCCGCGCAATGAAGGGCCGATCCCCATCACAGGCAAGGGCAGGGCGCCAAGAAAGCCGTGTTGGGATAGATCCGGTGGATCAGCCGGCGGCGTTACGCCAGAAATAATAGGCGGCCAGCGCGAAGCCGACCGTGATCACCACGACCCGGACATAGACCTGCGGCACGCGCTTGGCGATCCAGACGCCGGTATAGCCGCCGAGCGCGACGCCGGGGATCATCACCACCGCCTGCGGCCACGCCACGACGCCGCCGGAGACGAAGACGACGATCGCCACGATCGCGATCACCGTCGCCAGCATGTTCTTCAAGGCGTTCAGCCGGTGATAGTCGCCGCTTTCGGTGAGGCCGAGGGTGGCCAGCATCATGATGCCCATGCCGGCGCCAAAGAAGCCGCCGTAGATCGAGGTGACGAACTGCAGGATCGGGCTGGAGAGATTGCGACCCCGCGCGGCATCCGTCTCGTGGCGGGCCTTCGGCTTCAGCCAGGGGCCGGCGGCAAAGAGCAGGGTCGCGGCGAGAAGCAGCCAGGGCACGAGGCTCTGGAACTGCGGATTGTCGAGCGAGAGAAGAAGCAGCGCGCCCGCGAGCGAGCCGAACACGGAGACGAGCGCCAGCACCAGCGCGCCGCGCCACATGCGGCGGATGTCGCTCCAGTAGGCCAGCGTCGAGGTGACGTAGCCGGGGAACTGGGTGATCGAGGAGGTGGCGTTGGCCGAGATCGGCGGCACGCCGACGAGGGTCAGGGCGCCGAAGGTGAGGAAGGTGCCCCCGCCCGCGACCGCGTTGAAGCCGCCCGCGAAGAAGCCGGCGAGGAAGAGGAAGACGATCTCGATCAGGGACATGGCGTCGGGCAAGGCTTTCGGGCGCGGGTCGGCTTATGGGGGAGAGGAGCCGTTTTCGGGCATAGGCCATCGACGCCGGGCCGGAAAGGGTGGCACGGCGCAGGGCTATGCCGCGCCGCAGCATGGTGGCCCCGGCGGGACGCCTGCGAGGGCAAAAAGAGCGCCCCCGCGTCTCGACAAGTGTGACGGTCTCGTGTAACAGCCGCCTCGATTTCCTCAGAATAACTTGACCGTATCAGACACGGCCATGACCGGCTTGCCGGCATGCAACGAATTGAGGCTGGACCATGGATATCATTCAGGAACTGGACGCCCAAGAGGTCGCCCGCATCGCCGCCATCCGCACGCTGCCCTCGTTTTCGCCGGGCGATACGCTGCGCGTCAACGTGCGCGTGACGGAAGGCACCCGGACCCGCGTGCAGGCCTATGAAGGCGTCTGCATCGCCCGCTGCGGCGGCGGCATCCAGGAGAACTTCACCGTTCGCAAGATCTCCTACGGCGAGGGCGTCGAGCGCGTCTTCCCGATGTATTCGCCGATGCTGGAATCGGTCGAGGTCGTGCGTCGCGGTCGCGTTCGTCGCGCCAAGCTCTATTACCTGCGCGATCGTCGCGGCAAGTCGGCGCGTATCGTCGAGGCCACCAACGTTCGCGCCCGCAAGCTGAACGACGATGCCCGCGGCGTCGCCGCCGAGGCTCGCCAGAAGGCCGAGGCCGACAAGGCCGCCGCGAAGGCCGCCAAGACCGCTGCCGAGTAATCCACGGTTCGGCTCGAATTCGAAAGGCGGCCCCCGGGTCGCCTTTTTTCGTTTGAAGACGGCGATCCGGCTTCGGTCCAACTCGCTGCTTCGGCTCGCCCGGCGAGACCCGTGCCGGCACGAGCCCCGCCGTCGGCGCAGGCCGGCACTGCGAAATGAGCGCGCCCGAGAGGTTTGCAGGCCGGACCTCCCGGTGTATCGCTGCCGCAGACGTTAAGCCCCGCGAACCATCCGGCCCCGCCCCATGTCCCTGCGCTCCGCTCTCCGCCGCGTTCCCGTCGACCGTTTTCTCCTGATGTTGATCGCCACGATCGCCATCGCCGCCGTGATCCCGGCGCGCGGCGAGGTGGCGGAGGCGTTCGACTGGATCACCTACGGAGCCATCGCGCTCCTGTTCTTCCTCTACGGCGCGCGCCTCTCGCCGAAGGCGGTCTGGCAGGGCCTCCTGCACTGGCGCCTGCAGGGCCTCGTGTTCCTGTCGACCTTCGCCTTCTTCCCGCTCGTCGGCCTCGCCCTGTCGCCGCTCGCCAGCCACGTGCTGCCGGCCGAACTCGCGCTCGGGCTGCTCTACGTCTGCCTGCTGCCCTCGACCGTCCAATCCTCGATCGCCTTCACCTCGATCGCGGGCGGCAACGTGCCGGCGGCGCTGACAAGCGCCTCGGTCTCCAATCTCCTCGGCGTCGTCATCACCCCGGCGCTGGTGCTCTTAGTGGCGAGCTCGCAAGGGGGCGCCTTCTCCTTCGACGCGGTGCAGAAGATCGCGCTCCAGATCCTGGTACCCTTCGCGGCCGGTCAGATCGCGCGGCCGCTGATCGGCGACTGGCTCCTGCGCCACAAGCCGCTGACGCAGATCGTCGATCGCGGCTCGATCCTGCTCGTGGTCTATGCCGCCTTCTCGGAAGGCATGGTCGCGGGCGTGTGGACGAAGCTGGGCCTCGGCGACCTCGCCACGGTCGTCGCTTTCGACATCGTGATCCTCGCCATCGTGCTGGCCACCACGACCTTCGTCGCCCGGCGGCTGAAGTTCGCCAAGCCGGACGAGATCGCCATCGTCTTCTGCGGCTCGAAGAAGAGCATGGCGACGGGCATTCCGATGGCCGGCATCCTGTTTGCCGGCCATGCGATGGCGCTCGTGGTGCTGCCGCTGATGCTGTTTCACCAGATCCAGCTCTTCGCCTGCGCCGCGCTGGCGCAGCGTTATGCACGGAAGGCCGAAGGGACTGCCGCCGCCCCGAGCGTCACCGAGGTCGTGGCGCAGGAGCAGGATGCGGTGGGCCTGAAGGTCTGAGACGGGCGTTCGTTTCGCGTCCGGCGTGCAAAGCAGCATCGGCGTTCTTGGCAAGGCGGGCCCGCGCGTGACAGGTTGCGGGCGACCCGACCTCACGGAAACGTCGCCGCCCATGAACCGCCGCTCGCTCCTCCTCGCCGCCCTCGCCCTCGGTTTCGCCGGTCCCGCCCTCGCGCAAGGCGTGCCGTCCGTGCTGCCCGATCTCGGAGGGCGCACTGTGACGGTGGTGACGGAGAACGCCTATCCGCCGCTGCAATATCTCGACCCCAAGAGCGGCGAGGCCGTCGGTTGGGAATACGATGCGATGAACGAGATCGCCCGTCGGCTGAACATGAAGGTGACCTACGCCAACGCCTCGTGGGACGCGATGATCGAGGCCGTCTCGACCGGCCAGTACGATATCGGCATGACCGGCATTACCATCCGCGACGACCGCAAGGCGCGGGTCGACTTCTCCGATCCCTACATGCGCTCGCAGATGGTCATGCTCGTGCGCGCCGACGAGACGCGATTTGCCGATGCCGCGGCCTTCAAGGCGCTGCCCGATGGCCTCGTCGGCGCCCAGAGCGGCACGACGCCCTTCTATGTCGCGGTCAACGAGGTGCTCGACGGCAACGAGCAGAACCCGCGCATCAAGCTGTTCGAAACCTTCGGGGCGCAGGTTCAGGCGCTGCGCACCGGCGACGTCGATCTTGTGCTCACCGACGGCACGGCGGGCGCCGGCTACGTCGCGGCCTCCGGCGGCGGGCTGAAGCTTGTCGGCGCTCCGCTCGGCACCGAGGATTTCGGCTTCGTCTTCGCCAAGGGCTCGGACCTCGTGGCGCCGGTGAACGCCGCCATCGCCGCGCTGAAGGCGGATGGGACGCTCGAGGCGCTGACGAAGACGTGGTTCCTGGACACGAAGCTCGGCGAGTGAGCGAAGGCTTCGCCGCGGCGCCCGCACGCGAGGCGTCGCCCGGAGCGGGGCGGGGGGTGGCCGTGCGCCTGCAATCGCCGGACTTCCCCTGGTGGCTCGTCGCGCTCGTCCTTCTCGCGCTGGCCGCGGGCGCCGTCATCCTCACGGATACCGGTCTGCGGCAGACGCTGCGCATTCTCTCCGTGGGTCTCGCGACCACGATCCTCGTCACCGCAACGGCCTTCACCGGTGCGCTGGCGCTCGGCCTTCTCGTGGCACTCGGTGGACGCTCGCGCCATCGCTTGGTCTCCAACGCGGCGCGGCTCTATGTCGAGGTCGTGCGCGGCGTGCCGGTGCTCGTGCTTCTGTTCTGGATCGCCTTTGCCGGCGCGCCCGGCCTCGTCGCCGCCTGGAACTGGTTGGCGACGCCGCTGCGCGAGGCCGGCCTCGTCGACATGTTGATGGTTCGCGACGTCTCGTTGCTGGCGCGGGCCGTGCTGGCGCTCGTCGTCGCCTATTCCGCCTTCGTCGCCGAGATCCTGCGGGCCGGCATCGAGGCGGTACCGGCAGGCCAGGTCGAGGCGGCGAAAGCCCTGGGGCTCGGGTCCTTCCAGCGGTTCCGGCTGGTGATCCTGCCGCAGGCGATCCGCACCGTCCTGCCGCCGCTCGCCAACGACCTCGTCTCGATGGTGAAGGACTCGTCGCTCGTCTCCGTGCTCGGCGTTGCCGACGTCACGCAGATGGGCAAGGTCTACGCCTCCGGCTCCTTCCGCTTCTTCGAGACCTATTCCGTCGTCGCCTATCTCTACCTGCTGATGACCGTCTCGCTGTCGCTCGGCGCCCGCGCGCTGGAGCGGCGCTTGCGCCGCTCGGGACAAAGCTAGGCGGCGCTTGCGCCGCTCGGGACAAAGCTAGGCGGCGCTTGCGCCGCTAGGGACGAAGCTGGGCGGCGGCTGGCACTTCGGCCGGGGCCGAGGCGTCCGCGCCGACTTGTCAGCCGTGCGGCGGCGGCGTATTTTGGAACGATGCGAAGAAACGCCGCTCCCCGCTGCCGCCTGCCGACCACGCTGGGGTTCTCCCCGGTGGAGGATCGTGCGCGCATGCCCGGTCGCTTCTTCTACCGGCAGATCTCGGCCGTTCACCTTCCGCGCTGACGCCCGAAGCCTCTCAGGGCTGCCGCCTTCCCCTCTCCATCGATTCGATGGGCTCGGTTCGACCCGCCGGCCCGATCCATCCGTCAGGACATGCCTCCGATGACCGCCAGCACCAAGCCGCGCACGATCTACGACAAGATCTGGGACGACCACATGGTCGAGACCGACGAGAACGGCGCCAGCCTCCTCTATATCGATCGTCATCTCGTCCACGAAGTCACCAGCCCGCAGGCTTTCGAGGGCCTGCGGGTCGCCGGGCGCAAGGTGCGCCATCCCTCGCGCACGCTCGCCGTGGTCGATCACAACGTGCCGACCTACGACCGGCGCGGCGGCATCCACAACGAGGAAAGCCGCATCCAGGTCGAGACGCTGGCCAAGAACGCCGCCGAGTTCGGCGTCGAGTATTTCGACGAGATCGACCGGCGCCAGGGCATCGTCCACATCATCGGCCCCGAGCAGGGCTTCACCCTGCCGGGCATGACGATCGTCTGCGGCGACAGCCACACCTCCACCCACGGCGCCTTCGGGGCCCTGGCGCACGGCATCGGCACCTCCGAGGTCGAGCACGTGCTGGCGACCCAGACCCTCATCCAGCAGAAGGCCAAGAACATGCTGGTCGAGGTGAACGGGCAACTGCCGCCCGGCGTCACCGCCAAGGACATCATCCTCGCCATCATCGGCGAGATCGGCACCGCCGGCGGCACCGGCTACGTCATCGAATATGCAGGCGAAGCCATCCGCGCCCTGTCGATGGAAGGCCGGATGACGATCTGCAACATGTCGATCGAGGGCGGGGCCCGCGCCGGCCTCATCGCGCCCGACGACACGACTTTCGCCTACATCGCCGACAAGCCCCGCGCGCCCAAGGGCGCCGCCTTCGACCAGGCCGTCGCCTACTGGCGCACGCTGACCTCCGACGAGGGCGCGCATTACGACAAGATCGTGCGCCTCGACGCCGCCGCCCTGCCGCCCATCGTCTCCTGGGGCTCCTCGCCCGAGGACGTCGTCTCCGTCCAGGGCGTCGTGCCCGATCCCGACGCCATTGCCGACGAGGCCAAGCGCGACACCAAGAAGCGGGCCCTCGACTACATGGGCCTGACGCCCGGCACCAAGATGACCGACATCACCATCGACCGTGTCTTCATCGGCTCCTGCACCAACGGGCGCATCGAGGACCTGCGCGCCGTCGCCAAGGTCGTCGAGGGTCGCAAGGTCGCCGCCAGCGTCTCCGCCATGATCGTGCCCGGCTCCGGCCTCGTGAAGGCGCAGGCTGAGGCCGAGGGGCTCGACCGGATCTTCCTCGACGCCGGCTTCGACTGGCGTGAACCCGGCTGCTCCATGTGCCTCGGCATGAACGAGGACCGCCTCAAGCCCGAGGAACGCTGCGCCTCCACCTCGAACCGCAACTTCGAGGGCCGCCAGGGCTTCAAGGGCCGCACCCATCTCGTCTCGCCCGCCATGGCCGCCGCCGCGGCGGTGGCCGGCCGGTTCGTCGACATCCGCGAGTGGCAGTAGGGAGGACGGGGGCTCTGCCCCTCGACCCCGCCAAGGGCCTGAGGCCCTTGGAACCCTCTCCTTGTGTCAGTCTCCGGGATGGGCCTCTGGCCCATCCCGGAGACTGACAAATGAAAGGAAGGGTCCGGGAACTCGTTCCCGGGCGGGGCACGGGGCGGCAGCCCCGCCCTCCCACCCGCCACCCGCGCTTGACCTGACGGGCTCGCCGGCCCAAATCATCCGGCATGAGCTTGCCTGCCACCGTTCCCGACATCGAGATCGGCGCCCTGCGCCTGCGCGACGCGCGCGAGCTGGCGCCGTTGCTGGCGGCCTACAATCAGGCGATGTTCCGGGGGGCGCCGGGGGCGCCGGACACCTACTATGCCGAACAACTGCTGCAGGACCGCACGGGCGAGATCCTCGGGGCGAAGCTGAACGGCGAACTGGTGGCGTTTCTCGTGTTCTACGACCTGCCGGATCCGTGGACGGGAATGCGGGCGGGGCTCGCCGACCATGTCTTCGTAGAGCAGGCCCACCGCCGCAAGGGCATCGCCAAGGCGATGGTGGACCTCCTGGCGGACGAGGCGGATGCACGGGGCTGGTCGCGGCTGGTGCTGCATGCGCCGCGCCACGGCGGCTCGGGGCGCCATCTCTACGAGAAGGTGGCGGGGCCTGCCGACTGGTCGAGCTACGTCATCCGCTTCATCGACCGCTGAGCCGGTACGAGGGCTGAGCCGGGAACGGGGGGCTGCGGCGAAACGACATTCAATCGGTTTGCAGCCGAAACGGGGTCGAAAGCCGGGGCGCGGCGCTTGATTTCGGAGGGCGGAGAGGTCTTTTAGAGGGCTTCCAGCCGCGATGCAGCACGCCACGTCCCGCATCGGCTGCACCGATTCGCGACCGCTTTGGGAGTCGTCCTTGTCCGAGATCAAATCTGCGCGGCCGCTGTCGCCGCATCTGACGGTCTATCGCTTCCGGCCGACGATGGCGATGTCGATCCTCCATCGCATCACCGGCGGCGCGCTTTATGTCGGCACGGCGCTCGTGGTCTGGTGGCTGATCGCCGCGGCGAGCGGACCGGTCGCCTTCTCCTACGCGTCCGGCTTCTTCGGCTCGATACTCGGCCGGCTGATCCTGTTCGGGTATTCCTGGGCGCTGCTGCATCACATGGCGGGCGGCATCCGCCACCTCGTGTGGGACACGGGCCGGGGCCTCGAGAAGGAGACCTCCACCAAGTTCGCCATCGGCACGCTGGTCGCCTCGCTGGCCGGCACCGTGCTGCTCTGGCTCGCCGTCATCGTCTTCTAGGGAATTTCCGCCATGGACATGAGAACGCCGCTCGGCCGCGTCCGGGGCCTGGGGTCGGCCCGCGAGGGCACCGGCCATTTCTGGATGCAACGGCTCACCGCCGTCGCCAACCTCTTCCTCATCTCGTTCTTCGTGGTGCTGCTCATCGCCCTGCACGACGAGCCCTACGAGGCTGTGCGCGCCGCCTTCGCCAATCCGATCGTCGGGCTGGTCATGGCGCTCGTGGTGATCGCGGCCACCGTCCACATGCGGCTCGGCATGCAGACGATCATCGAGGACTACGTCCATGGCGGCACGCGCGTCGCGCTCGTGATGGCCAACAACTTCTTCGCGATCCTCGTCGCCGCGGCCTGCGTCTTCGCGATCGTCAAGATGAGCTTGGGAGCTTAAGACCATGGCCACCGCACAGCCCCATCGCACGGCTTCGCAGACCGGTCCGGCCCAGAACGGCAAGGCCTACCAGTTCGTCGACCATACGTTCGACGTCGTGGTGGTGGGCGCCGGCGGCGCCGGCCTTCGCGCGACGCTCGGCGCGGCGCAGGCCGGCCTCAAGACCGCCTGCATCACCAAGGTCTTCCCGACCCGTTCGCACACCGTCGCCGCACAGGGCGGCGTCGCCGCCTCGCTCGGCAACATGGGCGAGGACAACTGGCGCTGGCACATGTACGACACCGTCAAGGGGTCGGACTGGCTGGGCGACCAGGACGCCATCGAGTATCTCGTGCGCGAGGCGCCGAAGGCGGTCTACGAGCTCGAGCATTTCGGCGTGCCCTTCTCGCGCACCGAGGACGGCAAGATCTACCAGCGCCCCTTCGGCGGCATGACCACCGATTTCGGCAACGGCCCGCCGGCGCAGCGCACCTGCGCAGCCGCCGACCGCACCGGCCATGCGATCCTGCACACGCTCTACGGTCAGTCGCTGCGCTACTCGTCGGAATTCTTCATCGAGTATTTCGCGATCGACCTGATCATGGACGAGGACGGCGCCTGCCGCGGCGTCGTGGCGCTCAACATGGACGACGGCTCGATCCACCGCTTCCAGGCCAAGAAGACGATTCTGGCCACCGGCGGCTACGGCCGCGCCTACTTCTCGGCGACCTCTGCCCACACCTGCACCGGCGACGGCAACGCCATGGTGTTGCGCGCCGGCCTGCCGCTGCAGGACATGGAGTTCGTCCAGTTCCACCCGACCGGCATCTACGGCGCGGGCTGCCTAATCACGGAAGGGGCACGCGGCGAGGGCGGCTACCTGACGAATTCCGAAGGCGAGCGCTTCATGGAGCGCTACGCTCCGTCGGCCAAGGATCTCGCCTCGCGCGACGTCGTCTCGCGCTCCATGACGATGGAGATCCGCGACGGACGGGGCGTCGGCAAGAACAAGGACCACATCTTCCTGCACCTGGATCACCTCGATCCCAAGATCCTGCACGAGCGCCTGCCCGGTATCTCGGAATCGGCACGCATCTTCGCTGGCGTCGACGTGACGAAGGAGCCGATCCCGGTCCTGCCGACCGTCCACTACAACATGGGCGGCATCCCCACGAACTATCACGGCGAGGTCCTGACCAAGCGGGACGGCAATGCCGACACGGTGGTGCCCGGCCTGATGGCGGTGGGCGAAGCGGCCTGTGTCTCCGTCCACGGCGCCAACCGGCTTGGGTCCAACTCGCTGATCGATCTCGTCGTGTTCGGTCGCGCCGCCGGTCTTCGCTGCGCCGAGACGGTGACGGCGGGCGAGGGCCATGCACCGATGCCCAAGGATGCCGGCGAGAACTCGCTGGCGCGCCTCGACCGCTTCCGCTTCGCCAAGGGCTCGACCGGCACCGCCGAGCTTCGCGACAACATGCAGCGCACCATGCAGTCCAACTGCGCGGTGTTCCGCACCGGCGAGGTGCTCGAAGAGGGTCACCAGAAGATCCACCAGGTCTGGCAGGGATCGGACGACGTGCGCGTCACCGACCGCTCCTTGATTTGGAACACCGACCTCATCGAGACGCTCGAATACGACAATCTCATCGCGCAGGCGGTGGTCACGATGGACTCGGCGCTCGCCCGTCAGGAGTCGCGCGGCGCGCACGCCCGCGAGGATTTCCCCGATCGCGACGACGCCAACTGGATGAAGCACACGCTGTCCTTCGCCGACACGGTGGCCAAGACCGTGACCTTGGAGGACCGCCCGGTCCACACCTACACGATGTCGAACGAGATCGAGTACATCCAGCCCAAGAAGCGGGTGTACTGAGACAAGCGATCCGTCAGCGGTTCGATCGGGAAGGGCGTCCGGCTTCGCGGGCGCCCTTCTTGCGTCGGGCCCCACTTCCCGACCCGCGTCGCCTTTGCTATTTCCGCGGGCATGACCACCGAACCGCTGCGCGCGCTTGGCCTCAAACTCCTTCGGCGCAGCCGGATCGTTCGCTTTGCGGCCAAGCAGGCCCTGCGGCTGACCGAGCACCCGACGCTCGTCGTCTATCCCGGCCACGTGGCGGGCGGGCGCCTGTCGATCCTGGGCCGCGTGCTGGAAGACGAGGGGGTCTTTGGTGCTCCTCATTCCAACTCGACGCTGCGCAATCTCTGGCTGACCTTCAAGCGCTACGAGACCGACGAGATCGGCGGCGCGCGGATCTCCTGGGAGGGCCTCGGGCGCTCCGGCGAGGTGAAGAGCGACACGAACGGTTATTTCCGCATACAGGCGGACGGCATCGGCCCGGATGATGCCGAAGGGCCCTGGAGCCCGATCCGGCTGCGCCTGGAGCGCGCGGCGGGCTATCGCTTCGAGGCGGTGGAGACGCAAGGGGCGGTGCGCATCGTCTCGCTGCAGGCGCGCTTCGGCATCATCTCCGACATCGACGACACGATCATCCACACCGGCGCCTTCAAGATGCTGCGCCACTGGCGCATCGTCACCGCCAACTCGCCGGAGGCCAGAGCCGCCTTTCCCGGCG
Organism: Aureimonas sp. AU12; assembly: GCF_001463705.1. GTDB lineage: Bacteria > Pseudomonadota > Alphaproteobacteria > Rhizobiales > Rhizobiaceae > Aureimonas. The sequence continues at coordinate 98,661 of NZ_BBWH01000021.1, forward strand.
TCTCCCGCTTCTACGGGGCGCTGTGCGAGGGCGTGGCGGGGCCGGAGACGAACCCGGTCTTCTACGTCTCGTCCAGCCCGTGGAATCTGGCCGACATCTTCGAGCGCTTCATGGCCTTGAAGGATATTCCACGCGGACCGATGCTGCTGCGCTCGCTCTCCGACGACGCGCTCGGCTGGTTGCTTCGACGCCACCGCGGCCACAAGGCCGAGATGATCGATCGGGTGATGGCGGACTATCCCACGCTTGGCTTCGTGCTCATCGGCGACAGCGGGCAGAAGGATGCCAGCGTCTATGCGAGCGCCGTCGAACGCCATCCCGGCCGAGTGATCGCCGTCCACATCCACGACGTGCGTCCGAGGGGCGCGGCGTCAGGCGTCGTGGAGGCGGAACTGAAGCGCATCGAGGCGATGGGCGTGCCGACGACGCTCGGGCGCACGCTGGAGGCGGCGGCGAACCAGGCCGAGGATGCCGGGTTCGTTGCGGTCGGCACGCGCGAGGCGGTGCGCGCCGAGATCGAGGCCGAGGACGAGAAGCGTGAGCGCTTCGGCCGCTTTCCGGTGATCGTCCAGCCCTGATACCCGAAGCCCTGATATTGGCCTGCGACGATCGGCCGGTCCGGGATCGCGAGCCTTGCATCGGCGCCGACGCGCTTACAATCGGTTGAAGCCGCCTTGCGCGGATGCGCCGTGTTGCACCGCGTCGGGTTTCGTGTTTAGCCCCATTCTAAAGACGCATCATTCCCCGAGGACCCGCAGATGGTGGAACTCAGCCTTCCCAAGAACTCCGTGATCGGCAAGGGCAAGATCTGGCCGAAGCCTGCGGGGGCCAAGACCATCCGCGAGTTCGGGATCTATCGCTGGTCGCCCGACGACGGGCAGAACCCGACGGTCGACACGTTCTACGTCGACACCGACGATTGCGGTCCCATGGTGCTCGACGCCCTGCTCTGGATCAAGAACAACGTCGATTCCACCCTGACGCTGCGCCGCTCCTGCCGCGAGGGCATCTGCGGCTCCTGCGCTATGAACATCGACGGCTCCAATACGCTCGCCTGCACGAAGGGCATGGACGAGGTGAAGGGGGCGGTGAAGGTCTATCCGCTGCCGCACATGCCGGTGATCAAGGACCTCGTGCCCGATCTCACCGTGCCCTACGCGCAGCTGCGCTCGATCGAGCCCTGGCTGCAGACCGAGACGCCCGAGCCCGAGAAGGAATGGCGCCAGAGCCATGCCGACCGCGAGAAGCTCGACGGTCTCTACGAGTGCATCCTGTGCTTCTGCTGCCAGACCTCGTGCCCCTCCTACTGGTGGAACGGCGACCGCTATCTCGGCCCCGCCGTGCTGCTCCAGGCCTATCGCTGGCTGATCGATAGCCGGGACGAGGCGACCGGCGATCGGCTGGACCAGCTGGAGGACCCGTTCCGGCTCTACCGCTGCCACACGATCATGAACTGCACGCAGGCCTGCCCCAAGGGCCTGAACCCCGCCAAGGCTATCGCCGAGATCAAGAAGATGATGGTCGAGCGCCGCGTCTGACGGCCCCTTCCGCTCGTCTCTGACACACGACACGCCGCCGCCCGGCATCCGGGCGGCGGCGTTTTCGTGGATCGGTGCGGCGGCGTATCCACCCTCTCGCACCCTGCGTCGCGGAACCGATCGCGCGCTCGTGAATTCCTCAGACTGAAAAGCCGCTGGCGGGCACGAGCCATCGCCGCCGCGCGCTCAAGGTTTCAGGAGCATTCGCATGTCGAAGACCGGCAAGACCCAGATCCATCCGACGAAGAACTCGATGAACGAGAACCTGCGGGCCTCTATGATCGAGCTCCTGCAGGTCCACCTCGCCTCGTCGATCGACCTCAGCTACTCCGCCAAGCAGGCGCACTGGAACGTCAAGGGCTCGAATTTCATCGGCGTCCACCTCCTGTTCGACCGCCTGCACGAAGAGGCCGAAGGCTATGTCGACACGATCGCCGAGCGGCTGACGGCACTGGGCGGCCAGGCACGCGGCACGGTGCAGGCTTCGGCCGAAGCCTCGATCCTCGATCCCTATCCGCTCGACATGGTCGATTCGATGGACCACCTGAAGCGCCTCGCCGACAATTACGCGAAGTGGGGCGGTGCGCTGCGCGAGGCCGTATCGGAGGCGGACGAGGCCGGCGACGACCTGACGGCCGATCTCTTCACCGAGGTCGCCCGCGGCATCGACAAGTCTCTCTACTTCCTCGAGAGCCACTTCCAGCGCGCCTGAGGCGGGACGTTCGCAGAGTTTGGAATGAGAGAAGGCGGCTCGGTGGGTCGCCTTTTTTCGTATCCGCCTGTCGGCAAGCCAACTCGATCGTCGGCCAGCGAAGTGGGGCATCACCGAATGCGCAGGTTGCCCGATGGCCGGGCGGTGATCATACCGAGCGGGTGATGCCGCCGTCGATGCGGATGTTCTGTCCGGTGATGTAGGAGCTGCGCGAGGATGCGAGGAAGGCGACGAGTTCTGCCACCTCGTCTGCCCGTCCGTAGCGGCCCATCGGGATGCGCGACCGCCGCTCCGACTTCTCCGCCAGACTGTCGATGAAGCCCGGCAGCACGTTGTTCATGCGAAGGCCCGCAGCCGCGTAGCGATCGGCGAAGAGCTTGGCAAAGGCGGCGAGCCCGGCCCGGAACACGCCGGATGTCGGGAAGTCCGCCTCCGGCTCGAACGCGGCATAGGTCGAGATGTTGACGAAGGCACCGACGCCCTGGCGCTCCATGATCGGCGTCACGATCCGCGCGATCCGTACGATGTTCATCAGGTAGAAGTCCATCGCGAGGTGCCAGTCCTCGTCGGTGATGTCGAGCACGGCGCCTTTCGGGCCATGACCGGCCGAGGAGACCACCGCGTCGATGCGCCCGAACCGATCGAGCGTCGCCGTTGCCGCCCGTTGGAGATCGTCGACGTTCTGGTTGGACCCGGTAAGACCGAGGCCGCCGAGTTCCGTCGCCAACGTCTCGCCGCGACCCGACGACGACAGGATGGCGACGTGGAAGCCGTCCTCGACGAGACGGCGCGCAGCGGCCGCGCCGATGCCGCTGCCGCCCCCGATCACCAGGGCCACCGGAGAGCTCGCGGGGGAGAGAGGGGAGGGGTTTGTCATGGGATGAACTCGCTCGGCTGTTGGACATCGCATCGCGTTCCCATCTAAGACGCGAACGACCCGCCGTCGAATGCGCGAGCCCTGCCGGAGCCATCCGGGTGTCACAGCTTGGCGAAACGGCCCCGAAACCATCATGGACCCGACGCAAGCGTGAAGACCCGACAGCGCGAGGGATCGGCATCCCGCCTCCTCTTCGACGACCCGAAGGCCGCCATGCCGGCGTCGGGCGCCGAGCGCGTCGTGCCGGTCCTCGTGCCGCTGCCGAGCGAACGCGCCTATTCCTACCGGGTGCCGGAGGGAATGAGCGTCGAGCCCGGCTCCATCGTGCAGGTGCCGCTGGGGCCGCGCCAGGTCGCCGGCGTGGTCTGGGACGGCGAGAGCGACCGGGTCGATCCGGCCAAGCTGCGCGCCATCACCCGCGTCTTCGACTGCCCGCCGCTCGGCGCGGCGATGCGGCGCTTCATCGACTGGGTGGCCGACTACACGCTCTCGCCGCCTGGCCTTGTGGTGCGCATGGCGCTACGGGCGCCCGCCGCCTTCGATCCCGAACCGATGATTGACGGATTGCGTCTCGCCGCCGCTCGGCCCGACCGGCTCACCCCCGCGCGGCTGCGCGCCATCGAGACGGCGGCCGCCTTGCCGGACTGGACGCGCTCGGGTCTCGCCCATGCCGCAGGCGTCACCGCTTCGGTGATCGATGGGCTGGTGAAGGCCGGTACGTTCGAGACGGTGCGCCTGCCGCCCCATCCGGTCGTCGCCGCGCCCGACACCGCACATGCGCGCGCCGCCCTCAATTCGCAGCAGGACGAGGCGGCAGCCGCCTTGGCGGCCAAGGTGGATGAGGGCGGCTTCTCTGTCAGCCTGCTCGAAGGCGTCACCGGCTCGGGCAAGACGGAGGTGTATTTCGAGGCGGTGGCTCGCGCGCTGGACGCGGGCCGGCAGGTGCTGATCCTTCTGCCCGAGATCGCGTTGACGCAGTCCTTCATCGACCGGTTCGAGGCGCGCTTCGGCGCGCCGCCGGCGCAATGGCACTCCGACGTCGCGCCGCGCAACCGCGAGCGGGTGTGGCGACAGGTGGCGGAGGGGCGCGTGCGCGTCGTTGCCGGGGCCCGCTCGGCGCTGTTCCTGCCGTTCCGCGAGCTCGGGCTCGTGGTCGTCGACGAGGAGCACGACCCCGCCTACAAGCAGGAGGACCGCACCTTCTACCACGCCCGCGACATGGCGGTGGTGCGCGCGCGGGGCGCCGGCTTCCCGGCGATCCTCGCCTCCGCCACGCCCTCGCTCGAAAGCCGCGTCAACGCCCGCTCCGGGCGATACGCCCATGTGACGCTCGACAGCCGCTTTGCCGAGGCCGCGCTGCCGCGCCTCTCGCTGGTTGATCTGCGCCGCCACCCGCCGACGCGCGGCCGCTTCGTCTCGCCGGTACTGCTCACGGCCATCGAGGAGACGGTGAAGCGCGGCGAGCAGGCGCTGCTCTTCCTCAACCGGCGGGGCTATGCACCGCTGACGCTCTGCCGGGTCTGCGGCCATCGCTTCCAGTGCCCGCAATGTTCGACCTGGCTTGTCGACCACCGGCTGCGCGGCACGCTCCAGTGCCACCATTGCGGCCATGCCGAGCGCCGACCCGAGGCCTGTCCCGCCTGCGGCACGCTCGATCATCTCGCCGCCTGCGGTCCAGGCGTCGAGCGCATCGCCGAGGAGATGCTGGAGACCTTTCCGGACGCGCGCACCATCCTCCTCTCGTCCGACCTGCCGGGCGGCGCGCGGCGGCTGCGGCGCGAGCTCGACGCCGTGGCGGAGGGCGAGGCCGACATCGTCATCGGCACCCAGCTCGTCGCCAAGGGTCACCACTTCCCGCTGATGACGCTCGTCGGCGCCATCGACGCCGATCTCGGCCTCGCCAACGGCGACCCGCGCGCCGCCGAGCGCACCTTCCAGCTTCTGCACCAGGTGACGGGGCGCGCCGGGCGGACGGGCCTCGCCAGCCGCGGCATGATCCAGACATACTGCCCGGAGCATCCGGTGATGCAGGCGATCGTGGCGGGCGATCCCGAGCGCTTCTACGAGCGCGAGACGAACGAGCGCGAGCGCGCCGGCCTGCCGCCCTTCGGACGGCTCGCCGCGATCATCGTCTCGGCCGATACCCGCCGCGAGGCCGAGGAGCACGGACGCCAGCTGCGTCTGGCCGCGCCAGAGGATCCGGCGATCGAGGTGCTCGGGCCTGCGGAGGCGCCGCTCGGGGTGATTCGCGGCCGCCATCGCTTCCGGCTGCTGTGCCAGGGGCCGCGCAACGCGCCGCTGCAGGCCTATCTGCGGGAGATGACGGCGCGCGCTCCGCGTCCGCGCGGCACCGTGCATGTCCAGATCGACATCGATCCGCAAAGTTTCCTGTGACGGCGGCAGCCGCTTGCGCGGTCCTCGCGCAGCCGGCATCAGGAAAGGACCAGACCCCAGCCGGAGACGCCGACGTCCATGCTCGCTTTGTTCCGGCCCGCCGCGATCCGGCTCGCCTTCGCCGGCCTTCTGGCTTTCCCGGCCCTTCCACCGGCCTCGGCGCAGACCGCGCCCGCAACTGCGGACGCGCCCAAGCCGCCGGCGGCGGGCGAGGCGATCTTCTGGTATCCCGCGCCCTCGCGCTGCACCTTCTTCACGCCGCATGAGCGGGAACGGTTCCGCTTCGACGACCCCGACACGTGGCGCTTCGCCTTTCTCGTCATGCGTGAGAACGGGGCCGCCGACCCCGCCAAGGCGGCGGAGCGCGGCTACGTGATGAATGCGGGCGTCCTGCGCGAACTCGAGAAGCTGCGCACCGGGCCGGACGCTGCCGGCGACGAGGTGACGGTCTGGCGCTCGGCGGGCGAACCTCGCATCAATGTGAACGTGACGCTGCGCACCGAGACCGCAAGCCCGGAAGAGAGGTCGCTGCGCGGGCGCATGGTGGTGATCCGCGGCGACGGCGAGACGGCCACCGAGATCGTGGGCTCCTGCGGGCCTTGATGTCAGCGTCTTTTGCGGCGCCCGCTCAATTCCTGTAAGCCGGCGAAAAGCCCTGCGATACCGGTTGCGTTTGAGCGGTCGGGTCGCCACCCATTGAGCGCCCGATGCAATTCAATCTGCCCCAGACGATCCCCGATCTCCTGCCCTTCGTGGCAGCTTGCGCCAGTATCCTCTACGGCCTCGTCGCCCTCTTCGCGCCACGCCTCCTCCTGCGGATGCTGCGGCTCGACGCGGTTGGGCCATCGGCTGCGGGGATTTCGGAGGTGCGCTCGACGCTCGCCGGCTTCCCGCTCGGCACCGGCCTCGTGACGCTGTTCTTCTTCGACCAGCCGTTCATGCAGATGACGCTGGGGGCCGGCTGGCTCTTCACCGCGTTCGGGCGCCTTGTGTCGATTCTTTCCGACGAGGCGTCGACGCTGGCGAACTGGTTCCTGCTTCTCCTCAACCTCGCGCTCGCCGCCCTATGCCTCGCCCCCGTCTTCGGCGTCGTCACGGCCTGAGGCGAGGGGCCCGTAAACCATCGCGCAAGGCGGGAAATTGGGCTCGGCTGCTCTGTTGTCGCGCCGGGAACGCTGTGCTAGACGACCACCATTCCGGCGCGGTGATGGGCATCAATTCCAGGCCCGCAGCCGTTTTTTTGACCAGCTTCGAGGCGTTGCGGACACTCCGCGACGAAGGACCTTGGGCCCAGCGTGAAGAGAAGCGATCGTCCGTGGCAAAGTCATCCTCTCCGGTCTCCGGAGTCGCATCACGCTACGCCCAGTCCCTCTTCGAACTTTCTCGCGATGACAGTTCGATCGAGACGACCGAACGCGAGCTCGTGGAGTTCGAGCGCCTGATCGAGGAGAGCGCGGATTTCCGCCGCCTCGTCGAAAGCCCCGCCTTCACCTCCGAAGAGCAGCTGCGCGCCATCACGGCGATCGTGGCGGAGGTTCGCCCGAGCGAGCTCGTCGGCAACTTCCTCAAGGTCGTTTCCGCCAACCGCCGGCTCTTCGCGCTTCCCGCGATCATCCGGGGCTTCCGCCAGATGGCGGCAACCCATCGCGGCGAGGTCGAGGCGGACGTGACGAGCGCGCAGGCGCTGAACGACGAGCAGCGCCGCGAACTCGGCCAGGTGCTCAACGCCTATTCGAACAAGACTGTCACCATGCGCGAAAGCGTCGACCCCTCGATCCTCGGCGGTATCATCGTCCGCATCGGCTCGCGCCAGATCGACACGTCGCTTCGCACGAAACTCTCATCCCTTAAGCTTGCGCTGAAAGAGGTCGGCTGATGGACATCCGGGCCGCGGAAATTTCCGCAATCCTCAAGAACCAGATCAAGAACTTCGGCAACGAGGCGGAAGTCTCCGAAGTCGGTACGGTTCTCTCGGTGGGCGACGGCATCGCCCGCGTCTACGGTCTCGACAATTGCCAGGCCGGCGAGATGGTCGAGTTCCCCGGCGGCGTGCGCGGCATGGCGCTGAACCTCGAGTCCGACAATGTCGGCGTCGTTCTGTTCGGCTCCGATCGCGAGATCGGCGAGGGCGACACGGTGCGCCGCACCGGCGCGATCGTGGACGTGCCGGTCGGCATGGGCCTGCTCGGCCGCGTGGTCGACGGTCTCGGCAATCCGATCGACGGCAAGGGCCCGATCGATTCGACCGAGCGTCGCCGCGTCGACGTGAAGGCGCCCGGCATCATCCCGCGCAAGTCGGTTCACGAGCCGATGTCGACGGGCCTCAAGGCCATCGACGCGCTCATCCCGGTCGGCCGCGGCCAGCGCGAACTCGTCATCGGCGATCGCCAGACCGGCAAGACCGCGATCCTGCTCGACACGTTCCTGAATCAGAAGCCGGCGCACGACGCGGGCAATGACAAGGAAAAGCTCTACTGCATCTACGTGGCGATCGGGCAGAAGCGCTCGACGGTCGCGCAGTTCGTGCGCACGCTCGAAGAGCGCGGCGCGATGGCCTATTCGGTCGTCATCGCCGCCACCGCTTCGGATCCGGCGCCGATGCAGTACATCGCGCCCTTCGCGGGCTGCGCCATCGGCGAGTATTTCCGCGACAACGGCATGCATGCCGTGATCGGCTATGATGACCTGTCCAAGCAGGCCGTGTCCTACCGCCAGATGTCGCTGCTGCTGCGCCGCCCGCCGGGCCGCGAAGCCTATCCGGGCGATGTCTTCTACCTGCATTCGCGCCTGCTCGAGCGTGCTGCCAAGCTCAACGACGAGCTCGGCGGTGGGTCGCTCACCGCACTGCCGGTCATCGAGACGCAGGCCAACGACGTGTCGGCCTATATTCCGACGAACGTCATCTCGATCACCGACGGCCAGATCTTCCTCGAGACCAACCTGTTCTACCAGGGCATCCGCCCGGCGGTGAACGTCGGCCTCTCCGTCTCCCGCGTCGGCTCGGCCGCGCAGATCAAGGCGATGAAGCAGGTCGCCGGTTCGATCAAGGGCGAGCTCGCGCAGTATCGCGAGATGGCGGCCTTCGCACAGTTCGGCTCCGATCTCGACGCCTCGACGCAGCGCCTCCTCAATCGCGGCGCGCGCTTGACCGAACTGCTGAAGCAGCCGCAGTTCTCGCCGCTGAAGACGGAGGAGCAGGTCGCCGTGATCTTCGCGGGCACGCAGGGCTACCTCGACAAGCTCAAGGTGTCCGACGTCGGTCGCTTCGAGGAGGGGCTGCTGTCCTCGCTGCGCACCGAGCACAAGGGCGTGCTCGACACGATCGCGACCGAAAAGCAGATCTCGGACGACACGCGCGCCAAGCTCAAGGCCGCTCTCGACCAGTACGCGAAGTCCTTCGCCTAAAGAACGCGGCCGCGGCCACGCAGGAGACGCACCGGACCCATGGCTTCGCTCAAGGATCTGAGAAACCGCATCGCTTCGGTGAAGGCGACGCAGAAGATCACCAAGGCCATGCAGATGGTCGCGGCGGCGAAGCTGCGCCGCGCCCAGGACGCGGCGGAAGCGGCGCGTCCTTATTCCGAGCGCATGGCCTCGGTTCTGGCCAACATCGCCGGCGCGCTGGAGGAGGGCGAAGCCCTTCCCCTGATGAGCGGCACCGGTCAGAACAAGACGCATCTCCTCGTGGTCTTCACGTCGGATCGTGGTCTCTGCGGCGGCTTCAACGGGCAGATCGTGCGTCTCGTGCGTGAGCACGTCCGGCGCCTCGAAGCCGACGGCAAGGTCGTGAAGATCCTGTCGGTCGGCAAGAAGGGCCTCGATCTGATGCGCCGCGATCTCGGCGACAAGATCGTCGCCAAGATGGACCTGAACGCGGGCAAGGGCATCGGCTTCTCCAATGCCGAGGTCGTCGCCGACAAGGTGATGGACCTCTTCGCTGCCGGCGAGTTCGACGTCGCGACGATCTTCTACTCGGCCTTCGAGAACGTCATCACGCAGCGCCCGACCGCGCAGCGGATCATCCCGGCGGAGGTTCCGACCGCGGATGGGACGATCGCGGTGGGCGGCACCAACGCGCTCTACGAGTACGAGCCGGAGCCCGAGGAGATCCTCGCCGAGCTGATCCCGCGCAACATCAAGATCCAGATCTTCCGGGCGCTGCTCGAGAACGGCGCGTCAGAGCAAGGCGCTCGCATGAGTGCCATGGACAACGCGACGCGCAATGCCGGCGACATGATCAACAAGCTGTCGATCTCCTACAACCGCCAGCGCCAGGCCCAGATCACCACCGAACTGATCGAGATCATCGCGGGCGCCGAGGCGCTCTGAGGACCCCGATCCCGCGCCGCTTGCCGGCACGGACCCGAGATGCGACCGATGGTGCGGGAGGCAGGATCTGCCGGGACGCACCGACCAGATGATTTGAGAGGAGGCCTCGATGGCTGACACATTCAACAGCAACGGTGCGACGGGCCGCGTCGCCCAGGTGATCGGCGCCGTCGTCGACGTCGAGTTCGACGGCCATCTGCCCGAGATCCTGAACGCGCTGGAGACCGACAACAACGGGAACCGGCTCGTTCTCGAAGTCGCCCAGCATCTTGGCGAGAATACCGTCCGCACGATCGCGATGGACCTCACCGAGGGTCTGGTCCGCGGTCAGCCGGTGACGGACACGGGCACCCCGATCATGGTGCCGGTCGGTGACGGCACGCTCGGCCGCATCATGAACGTCATCGGCGAGCCGATCGACGAGGTCGGTCCGATCGAGTTCACGCAGAAGCGCGGCATCCACCAGCCGGCGCCCGCCTATATCGACCAGAACCCGGAATCGCAGATCCTCGTCACCGGCATCAAGGTCATCGATCTGCTCGCGCCCTACGCGCGCGGCGGCAAGGTCGGCCTGTTCGGCGGCGCCGGCGTCGGCAAGACGGTGTTGATTCAGGAACTGATCAACAACGTCGCCAAGGCGCATGGCGGTTACTCGGTGTTCGCCGGCGTCGGCGAGCGCACTCGCGAGGGCAACGATCTCTATCACGAGATGATCGAATCCGGCGTGAACAAGGATCCGCACGAGAACGGCGGCTCGACCGCCGGTTCCAAGGCGGCTCTCGTCTATGGCCAGATGAACGAGCCCCCGGGCGCCCGCGCTCGCGTCGCGCTGACCGGCCTGACCATCGCGGAGAACTTCCGCGACCAGGGTCAGGACGTGCTGTTCTTCGTCGACAACATCTTCCGCTTCACGCAGGCCGGCGCCGAGGTGTCCGCGCTTCTCGGCCGTATTCCTTCGGCCGTGGGCTATCAGCCGACGCTGGCGACCGACATGGGCGCCATGCAGGAGCGCATCACCACCACCACCAAGGGTTCGATCACCTCGGTGCAGGCGATCTACGTCCCTGCCGACGATTTGACCGATCCGGCCCCTGCGACCTCGTTCGCTCACTTGGACGCCCGTACGGTTCTCAACCGCGCGATCTCCGAGAAGGGCATCTACCCGGCCGTGGATCCGCTGGACTCGACCTCGCGTATGCTGTCGCCGCTCATCGTCGGCGAAGAGCATTACAATGTCGCGAACCAGGTTCAGCAGATCCTGCAGCGCTACAAGTCGCTCCAGGACATCATCGCCATTCTCGGCATGGACGAGCTGTCGGAAGAGGACAAGCTGACGGTGGCTCGCGCCCGCAAGGTCGAACGCTTCCTGTCGCAGCCCTTCTTCGTCGCCGAAGTGTTCACGGGTGCGCCGGGTCAGCTCGTGCCGCTTGAAGACACGATCAAGTCCTTCAAGGGCCTGGTCGAGGGCGAGTACGATCACTTGCCGGAAGCCGCCTTCTACATGGTCGGCTCGATCGAGATGGCGATCGAAAAGGCTCAGAAGATGGCCGCGCAGGCCGCCTGAGATGGCGGCACCGTCCGATGATCTGAAGATCGAGGACGCGATCAACACCACCTGTCCGTGGTCGGGGCAACCGATCGCGGACGGGTCGCTCACCTTTTACAGGGATGCGGTGGTCGGGTTCTGCAACCCGGGCTGCCGCGACAAGTTCGAGATCGCGGTCCATCATTTCGAGGCCGCGCTTCAGGCAAAGCTCCGACTCGAGGAGCCGACAGGGCAGGGCAATCGTGGCTGACAGCTTCAAGTTCGAACTGGTTTCCCCCGAGCGGCTGCTGCTCTCGGAACAGGTGAGCGCCGTCGTCGCGCCCGGCACCGAAGGCTATTTCACCGTCATGGCGCATCATGCGCCGCTGATGGCGACGCTGAAGCCCGGCGTCGTCCATGCGACGCTAGCCTCCGGCGGCGAAAAGCGGATCTACGTCCAGGGCGGGTTCGCCGACATCAATCCCGACGGCTTCACGCTGCTTGCCGAGCACGCGACGCCGGTCGAGGACATCGATCGGGCCGATCTCGACCAGCGCATCCGCGATGCCGAGGAAGACGTCGCCGACGCGACCGATGCCGGTGTCAAGTCGAAGGCCGAGGTTCGGCTCTCGGATCTGCGCAACGCTCGCGACGCGCTCGGACTGTAAAGCGCCGTAGATTGCGTTACGCCACTTGCTGATACGAAAGAGGCCCGGTTGCGAAACCGGGCCTCTTTCGTTGGTGGGGACAAGTCCTCATCAGAGTGTGCCGATGGATCAGCCCTCGGCCTCCGCACCGAATGCCTTGGGATAGTGCAGGAGACCGCGCCAGCCCGCGAGGCTGCCCGGCACAAGCTCGATCGCCTGAAAGGCTGGACCGGCCCATGGCACGACGGCGCCGGCAGCCAAATCGGCCCGAAAGCCCAAGCGGCCGTAGAAGGCGGGGTCGCCGAGCACGAAGACCGAGCGCCAGCCGCGCTCGCGTGCCAGGTCCAGTCCGTAGCGCACGAGATGGGAGCCGACGCCCTCGCCCTGATGATCCGGCACCACCGCAACGGGGCCGAGCGCCAAGGCCTTCTCGGCGCCCTCCAGGGCCGTCAGGAGCGCGTGGCCGACGATGTAGTCGCCCTTGGCCGCCACGACCGACAGGACGTCGTGGCCTTCCTGGATGATGGCCTGCGGTAGGCGGGCCTCTTCGTCGCGCCCGAAGGCGCTGGCGTGGATCGTCTCAACCAATGCGAGTTCACCGCCCGCCATCTCGCGATAACGGATGTCACCTTCGGCCGAGAAGGTCATGGTCGGGTCTCCAGATGGCGAAATTCAGCGATTACGGCTTCATAGACCGGGCGTTTGAAGGGGACGACGAGCGACAGGACCTCATCCATCGTCTTCCAGCCCCAGGCGTCGAACTCGGCGCTGTGGCCGCCGGGCGGCGGGTTGATCTGGACCTCGGCGTCGGCGCCCTGGAAGCGGAAGGCGAACCACTTCTGCTTCTGGCCCCGGAAGCGTCCTTTGAGGGCGATGCCGACGAGATGCTCCGGCAGCTCGTAGGTGAGCCAGTCCGGCATCTCGCCCAGCGGCGTGACGGAGCGGATCCCCGTTTCTTCGAACAACTCGCGCTCGGCGGCGACGCGGGGATCCTCGTCGGGGTCGATGCCGCCTTGCGGCATCTGCCAGAGCTGAAGGGCGCCGTCCATCTCGCCCTTGGGCTCCACGATGCGTCGACCGACGAAGACCAGTCCCTCGGCGTTGAGGACCATCACCCCGACACAAGGGCGGTAAGGTAGGGACGCCGGGGCGTCTGCAAGCGTCATGGCAAATCCGTCTCCTGTTGCGGCGCAACCTTACGGGAACGTCGTCACAACAGAAATGCACGGGAGGGCGGTCCCATGCGATTCACCCAAAAGAAACCAATCCGCCTTGGACGATCAGCCTCGCGCTTCCGGGTCGAAGGCGATCGCGGAGACGGGAACGATCTCGATGCCGCGTTGCGCAGCCTCCGCCGCCCACCCGGCGATCGTGCCGACCGTCGTCTCGAAGGCGCTGGCGACGCCGATGGCCGTGCCCCGCGCGCGCGCGACGCGCTCGAGCGCGTCGAGCTGGCGGCGGACCGCGTCGGGGCTCCGCTCGCCGTCGAGTACGAGGTCCGAGGCCGCGAAGGGGGCACCGCTGGCCGTGGCGACGTCGCGCGCCTGCGATCGCGACGAGGTGCCGTCGTCGAGATAGAGAAGGCCGCGCCGCGTCAGTTCGGCAAGGAAGGGCTCCAGCGCCGCGGGATCGGCGTTGAAGCGTGCGCCCATGTAGTTCATGACGCCCACATAGTTGGTCAGACGACCCATCGACCAATCGAGTGCGTCGAACTGGCGAGCCGCGGCGTCGGCGACGGTCAGCGTGTGCTCGCCCGGCGAGACCTGGGGATAGCCGAACGGCTCCATGGCGGCCTGCAACAGAACCTCGTGGCCGTTGCGACGTGCCGTCTGCATCCAGCGGTCGAGGCTGTTGCCGCTGGCCGCGAAGGCCAGCGTGACGCCCGCGGGCAGGCGTTCGACGGCTTGCTGCGTGCCGGTCTGGCTGATGCCGAGACCGCCGACGACGATGGCGATGCGGGTGCCGAGCGCCCCGGATGAGGCGCCGGCATAGACGTCGAGCGGGCGTCGACCGTCGCCCGAGCGCACGGGAAGCGGCCCGTAGTCGCTGGGCTCGATGAGGGCTTGGTCGGGCATATGCGCGAAGGCCTGCGGTTGGCGCAGGGAGCCGGGCTCGAGCACGCGGATCGAGCCGGTATAGGGGTTGGTGTCGCCGTTCATCTGCGGCACGCCGTTGCCGTCGGTGATCTCGACGCCACCGGTTTCGCTCATCCGAACGACGTTAGGAAGGGTGGCGGCAGCAGCCGGGGCGCCCGAGGCCACCACTGTCGGGAGTCCGCCTGTCTCGGCCTGCGGTGGGGCGATGGGCGCGAAAGCGGGCTGGCGCAGCGCGGTGAAGGCCGATCCGCCGGCAAGCGCGACGCCGGCGAGGAGCACCAGCGCCGCGCCACGCCATCGCCTGCGCGGCCCGCCGGATGGGGGCGTCAGGTTCTGTCCGAGGGGGCGGTAAAGCTCGTCGCGCATGAGTCCTGTGTAGGACAGCGAACTGACGCGGAGCTTTGCGTGCGATCCAAAGGAAAAGGGCCCCGGCGCGATGCCGGAGCCCTTCGGTCAATGCCGTATCGATGCGCTCAGTTGGCGATCGACGCGGAATCCTGCTTCGGCGGGAAGGCGGCGTTCGTCTTGACGCCGCGCAGGAGATCGAGCGCGTACTGCATCTGCAGGTCGTCCTTGGCCTCCGGCGGCACGTAGTCGAGCGACCCCGAACCCTCGTCGCTCTCTTCGACACCCTGGATGTGTCCGCGCAGCGAGGATTCTCCGAGCTTGACGTCCTCGTCCGCCTTCAGACCCATCTGCGCCTTGATCTCCTCGGGGAGCGGCTGATCGACCTCGATGTCGGGCTTGATGCCGCGACCCTGGATCGAGGTGCCTGCCGGTGTGTAGTAGAGCGCCGTCGTCAGACGCAGCGCGCCGTTGGCACCAAGCGGGATGATCGTCTGCACCGATCCCTTGCCGAACGAGCGCGAGCCGACAACGGTGGCGCGGCGCTGATCCTGCAGGGCGCCGGCGACGATCTCGGATGCCGAGGCCGAACCGCCGTTGACGAGCACGACCAGCGGCTTGCCGTCGATATCGTCGCCCGTGCGGGCGTTGTAGCGGCGGGTTTCCTCGGCGTTGCGGCCGCGGGTCGAGACGATCTCGCCGTTCTGCAGGAAGGCGTCGGAGACGCTGACCGCTTCGTCGAGCAGGCCGCCCGGGTTGCGGCGCAGATCGAGCACAAAACCCTTGAGCTGGTCGGCGGGGATCTTCGCCTTGATGTCGGCGATCGCCTCTTCCATGCCGCTCGTGGTCTGCTCGTTGAAGCGCAGGAGCTTGATATAGCCGACGTCGTTCTCGACGGTGTGGCGCACCGAGGGAACCTTGATCTCGGCGCGCTCGATCGAGAGGCGCACCGGCTGGGTGGCGCCGTCGCGGATGATGGTGAGGTCGACGGAGGAGCCGATCTCGCCCTTCATCTTCTCGACGGCCTCGGCCAGCGTCAGGCCGCGTACCTGCTCGCCGTTGATCTCGGCGATGAGGTCGCCCGCGAGGACGCCCGCCTTGTCGGCCGGGGTGCCGTCGAAGGGCGAGATGACCTTGACCAGCTCGTTCTCCATCGTGACCTCGATGCCGAGGCCGCCGAACTCGCCGCGCGTCTCGGTGCGCATGTCCGCCGTTTCCTTGGCGTTCATGTAGCTCGAATGCGGGTCGAGGGAGGTGAGCATGCCGTTGATCGCAGTCTCGATCAGCTTCTGGTCGTCGGGCACGTCGACATATTGCGCGCGCACGCGCTCGAACACGTCTCCGAAGATCGCAAGCTGGCGATAGGTATCCGACCCCGCGGCATTCGCTACGCCTGCATGCGAGCCGACGAACGTCGTCATCGCGGTCGCTCCGAGGAGCGCTCCGGCGAAGAGAATGGAGAGCTTACGTATCATTCCTCGTCCTTCCAGATGATCCATCCGTCCACCAGGGCTGCGGATCGACCGGTTTCCCGTCCTTGCGAAACTCAACGTAGAGCGAGGGGGCGGCATCCACCATGTCCGCATCCGACGCACTGGCGATCCGCGTCGCTCCCATTGCGGCCAGCGGTTCACCTGAAAGCACGAACTGGCCGACCGACACGTCGATCCGGCTCATGCCGGCCAGGACGATATGATAGCCGTCGCCCGCATTCAGGATCAAGAGCTGTCCATAGGAGCGGAAGGGACCGGAATAGAGGATCTGGCCTTCCGCCGGGGCCGTCACCGTGTCGCCGGCTCTCGCGGCGATCGTCACGCCCGATGCGGCCCGCCCGATCCCGTCGGAATGGCCGAAGCGAACGGTCTGCCGTCCCGCGACGGGAGGCACGAGGCTCCCTTTCAATGTCGAAAATGCGGCGGCGGGTGCCATCCGCGCCATCTCACGGCGAAGTTGAGCGACGTCGTAGGTCGGTGGCTCGGCGGTCGCGGGAACCTGAGGCTCGGGCGATGCGCTCCTGGGCTCGGCGGCCGCATCCGGCGGCGAGGTCTTCGCCGCCAATTCGGCCTCGGCGGCGGCGCGCTGGCGCGCCTCCTCGGCCGCTCGGATGGTGGCGAGGCGCTCGCGCTCTTCGGCGGCGCGGGTGCGGGCCGTCTCGGCTTCGAGCGAGGCGATGAGCTCCTGCAGGGTGGTGGCCTGCGATGCCAGTTCGGCGGCGCGCCGGTTCTCATCGCCGATCCGGCCGCGGCCCTCGGCCTCCAGCTTCTCCTTCTGCGCGAACAGGAGGCGCAGCCGCTCCTCTTCCTCGCGCCCGCGCGTCAATGCCTCGGCGAAGCGCTGCTTCTCGCCGGCCAGCTGGTCCTTCACGGCGACGAGGCGCGTGAGGTCGGCGAGAAGCGCCTCGGTCTGTGTGCGGATTTCCGGCACCACGGCGCCGAGGAGGATGGCGCTGCGCACCGAACCCAGCGCATCGCCGGGCTTCACGAGAAGCGCCGGCGGCGGCTTGCGGCCCATGCGCTCGAGCGCGCCGAGCACTTCGGCAAGGACGCCGCGCCGCTCGCGCAGCGACGACTTGATCCGCGTCTCCTGGTCGGCGAGCGAGCCGATGCGCGCCTCGCTGCCGGCGATCGCGACCGAGGCCTTGCGCTGTTCGGTCGCGGCGGAAATCATCGCGGTTCGCAGCTCGTCGCGGTCCGCCGCGTAGCGGGCGATTTCGGCATCGAGCCGGGTGGCCGTCTCCTTCGACAGGGTGATGGCGTCGCCGATCCGCTTCAGCTCGGCTTCGGTGCGGGCGCGCTGGGCAATGAGGGCGATGCTGGTGGTGACGCTCGGTGCCGGCGGCTGGGGCTCCATGCCGGGCGCGACGGACGCCTCGCGCACCGGCTCCGCGTCCGCGTCCTTTGCCCAGATGGCGCCCGGATGCACGCTGCCTGCGAGAAGGGCGGCCGCGATCAGCAGCCGCAGTCTCCGGCGGGGCGCTTGCATGGTCGTCGCGGGGAGGCGGGCCTGCGGCAAGCGATCGTCGTCCTTCGGGTTCGCCGGGATCTGTGCGTCGAAGCTTAAGGGGCCGGACCTTAAGAAACGATCAACCATGCGACCGCGACCGAGGCCGGAGGCGCTGCGCGCACGAACCCCATGAGAGGGGAGGGGCAGGGCGCGAGGAAGGCGCGGTCGGCAAAACGCGAACGAAATCTAAGCCCTGTTGCCGTTCGGCATCGCCTGTCGGCCGCGGCGTCAGGCGCGGTGATAGGGGTGGCCGGCGAGGATCGTGGTGGCGCGATAAAGCTGTTCGGCGAGGAGAATGCGCACGATCTGGTGCGGGAAGGTCAGCCGCCCGAAGGCGATCGTGCCCGCCGCAGCCGTGCGCAGCTCCGGCGCGAGGCCGTCGGGGCCGCCGATGACGAGAGCGAGATCGCGCAGGCCTTCGTCTCGCAGCCGGGCGAGGTCGACCGCGAACTCCTCCGAGGACGGGGTGCGTCCGGTCTCGTCAAGCGCCAGCAGGCGGCAGCCTTCGGGCAGGGCCGCGGTGAGGCGCGTGGCCTCGTCGCGCCGGCGCTCGCTCACGCCGGGCAGCTTGGACTCGGGCAGCTCCACCACGCCCGCGAAGTCGAGCCCGAGCGGCGCACCGCTCTTCTTCAGGCGGTCGAGATAGCGGGCGGCGAGCTCCTGCTCCGGCCCGGCCTTCATCCGGCCGATGGCGGCGATGCGAAGTCTCATGGGTGTGTCGATGGCCTCGAACGGCAAAAGCCGCGGACGAGGGCCCGCGGCTTTCGAGACTGGAAGGACGGGACGTCGGTCAGTGGACCGTCGTCTCCTTGGCGTCCGACACGCTCCACATCTTCTCGATGTTGTAGAAGGTGCGCACTTCCGGGCGGAAGATGTGGATGATGATGTCGCCGGTGTCGATCAGCACCCAGTCGCCGTTCTGGAGACCCTCGACCTTGGCATTGCCATGGCCGGCTTCCTTGAGGTCGCGCAGAAGATGGTCGGCGACGGCCGAGACGTGCCGATGCGAACGGCCGGAGGCGATCACCATATGGTCGGCGAGCGCGGAACGGCCCTGCAGGTTGATGTCGACGACCTCTTCGGCCTTCGAGTCGTCGAGGCTGGCGATGACGACCTCGATCGCGGTGCGACCTTCGGTCGGGGAAGAGACGCGCGAGACGGAGCGGTCGTCAGCGGCGGTCTCGACGGCGGCGATATCGTCCTGCAGTTCGGCAACGGGTGTCAGGTACGTGGTCCTTTCGGGCTTCGGCGAGGCGGTCGGATCGACCGTTGCCGGCAGGGGTAAGGTGGCAAGGATTGGTGACGGATTCAAGACGGGGCTTCCTGACGCTCGCGCAGGAGCGTGGAGGAGAGGGGGGACCGCGGACCATGGAGAAAGACCCAGGCGGGCGGCGGTGAGAGGGCGAGCTGCGCGGCATCGACCTCGGGAATGCGGAAGCGCGCAAGCGTGCGCGCGGCGGGAGACGAGAGAAGCGACAGCGTCGATCCCGGTCGGTCGACGATTGCGAGCGGCACTTGTCGCGCGATCTGGCGCCAGGACTGCCAGCGGTGGAACCCCGCCAGGCTGTCGGCGCCCATCAGCCAGACGAAGCGAACGTCCGGCTTGCGGCGTTTCAAGAGCGACACCGTATCGGCGGTGAAGCGGATGTGCTGCGACGCCTCGAAGGCGGTGACGAGAATGCGCGGATCCTTCACGAGCGCCCGCGACAGGGCGATGCGCTCGTTCAGCGGCTTGAGGTTGCCGTGATCCTTCAGCGGATTGCCCGGCGTCACCATCCACCAGACCCGGTCGAGGCGAAGCCGCTGCAGCGCCGTCTCGGCGACGAGGAGATGGCCCTCGTGCGGCGGGTTGAAGGAGCCGCCGAGAAGGCCGATGCGAAGCCCGCGCTCGGTGTGCGGCAGGCGAAGATCGGCCGGCCGCAGGGGCGGGAAGGGATGGGTCTCGCGATTCACGGCCTCGTCTGGCCCGATCCGGACACCCGATAGTTGAAGGTGGTGAGCTGTTCGACGCCGACCGGGCCACGCGCATGCATCTTCCCGGTGGCGATGCCGATTTCGCCGCCGAAGCCGAACTCGCCGCCATCGGCGAACTGGGTGGAGGCGTTGTGGAGGAGGATGGCCGAGTCGACCGAACGGAAGAAGCGGTCGGCGACCGCCTCGTCCTGCGTCACCACCGCTTCCGTGTGATGGGAGGAGTAGCGCTCGATATGGGCGATCGCGCCCTCGATGCCGGGCACAAGCGCGACGGAGAGGATGGCGTCGAGATACTCGGTGCGGAAATCCTCGTCCGTGGCGGGGCGCGCCGCCGGATAGAGCGCCCGCACGGCTTCGCTGCCGCGGATCTCGCAACCGGCTGCTGCGAGATCGTCGAGGATGGGCGCCAGATGCGTTGATGCCACCGCCTCGTCGATGAGCAGCGTCTCGGCCGCGCCGCAGATGCCGGTGCGACGCATCTTGGCGTTGACCGCGATCGCCCGCGCCATGGCGAGATCGGCCGCACCGTCGACATAGAGATGGCAGAGGCCTTCGAGATGGGCGAAGACGGGCACGCGGGCGTCGCGCTGCACCCGCTCCACCAGCGAGCGGCCGCCGCGCGGCACGATGACGTCGATGGCGCCGCCCAGCCCCGTCAGCATGGCGCCGACAGCGGCGCGGTCGGCGGTCGGCACGAGCTGGATCGCATCGCGCGGCAGGCCGGCGGCGTCGAGCCCGGCCTGCAGGGCGCGGTGGATCGCCGCCGAGGAGCGGCGCGAGTCCGAGCCGCCGCGCAGGATCACGGCATTGCCGGCCTTCAGGCAGAGCGCGCCGGCATCGGCGGTGACGTTGGGCCGGCTCTCGTAGATCACGCCAATCACGCCGATCGGCGTGCGCACGCGCCGGATCTGCAGGCCGTTCGGCCGGGTCCACTCGTCCGCGACGGCACCGACGGGATCGGGCAGGGCGGCGATCGCCCGAAGGCTGCTCGCGATACCCGCCACCCGCCCGGCGTCGAGGCGCAGACGATCGATCATCGCCGCGCTCATGCCCGCGGCCTGCGCATCCGCGACGTCGCCGTCATTGCCGGAAAGGATCTCGGCGACGCTCGCCTCTACGGCATAGGCCATCGCTTCGAGCGCACGCGTCTTCGTTTCCGAAGACGCCATCGCCAGCGCGCGGGCGGCGCGGCTTGCGCGGCGTCCCATCGCCTGCATCAGTGCGTCCACGGACATCGTCCCGTTGGGCATCGCCTCATCCGACATCGCGCATCTCCCCCACTCCGTCGTCCCATCCGTGGCGCGCCATCACGAGATCGTCGCGGTGGATCACCGCGGCGCGCGCGCCCGCGCCGAGCCGCTCCTCGATCGCGGCCGAGCGAAGGCCCGCCACGATCCGCGCGTCCGACGCGTCGTAGGCGACCAGGCCGCGCGCCACTTCAAGGCCGCCGGCATCCACCACGAGGATCGTATCGCCGCGCCGGAAGTCTCCGGCCACCGCCGTCACGCCGGCCGCGAGCAGGCTCTTGCCGCTCTGCAGCGCCGCAATCGCGCCGGCATCCACCGTGAGACGGCCGTTCGCGTCGAGATGACCGGCGATCCAGCGCTTGCGCGAGCGCACGGGGTCGGCGGAGGCGAGGAACAGCGTCGCGCGCTCGCCCGACGCGATGGCGGCAAGCGGGTTCATCCGGTTGCCGGCGGTGATCACCATCGAGGTGCCGGCGGCCGTCGCGATCTTGCCGGCATCCACCTTGGTCTTCATGCCGCCGCGCGAGAAGAGCGAGGCCGCGCCCCCGGCCATCGCCTCGATCGCCGGCGTGATCGCCTCGACGAGCGGGATGTGCCGGGCATCCGGGTTGCCGGCAGGCGGTGCGGTGTAGAGCCCGTCAATGTCTGAGAGAAGCACGAGGAGGTCGGCCGACATCATCGTGGCGACGCGCGCCGCGAGGCGGTCGTTGTCGCCGTAGCGGATCTCGGCGGTGGCCACCGTGTCGTTCTCGTTGATCACCGGCACGGCGCCGAACTGCAGGAGCGTACCAATGGTGGCGCGCGCGTTGAGATAGCGCCGGCGCTCCTCGGTGTCGCCGAGCGTCAGGAGGATCTGCCCGGCCTCGATCGCATGGGCGGCGAGCGCTTCGCTGTAGGCGCGCGACAGCGCGATCTGCCCGACGGCCGCGGCGGCCTGGCTCTCTTCCAGCTTCAGCGCGCCGTGCGGCAGCTTCAGGATGGCGCGCCCGAGCGCGATCGCCCCCGACGACACGAGCAGCACCTCGCGCCCCTCGCGCCTTAGCGCGGCGACGTCGGCGCCAAGCGAGCGCAGCCAGTCGGCCTTCAGGCCCGTCTCGGCATCGACGAGAAGGGCCGAGCCGATCTTGACGACGATCCGCCGGGCGCGACCGAGCGCCTCTGCCCCATCCCGAACGCTGGTCATCCCCGCCAGTCCTCTTCCTTCAGCGACGCGCCGAAGCGGCGGCGATCGTCGGCCGCCAGTTCCTGCGCGGCCGTGTCTTCCATTCCGGCGATCTCGCGGCGCAGGCGACGCAGCGCCTCGGGCATCCCGTGCTTGGTGACGGCTGACAGCGCCAGCGGCTTGACGCCCGCCGCCGCCTCCAGCTGCTCCAGCTTGTCACGCCGCGTCTCGTCGTCCACCGTGTCGATCTGGCTGAGCGCCACGATCTCGGGCTTGGCGGTCAACTCGGCATCGTAGAGTTCGAGCTCGCGGCGCACCGTCTTGTAGGCCAGCGCCACGTCCTCCTCGACCGCCGAGACGAGATGCAGCAATACGCGTGTGCGCTCGACATGGCCGAGGAAGCGATCACCGATGCCGACGCCCTCGTGGGCGCCCTCGATCAAGCCGGGAATGTCGGCGATGACGAACTCGTGGCTGTCGACCGTGGCGACGCCGAGATTGGGATAGAGCGTCGTGAACGGGTAGTCGGCGATCTTCGGGCGCGCCGCCGTCACCGAGGCGAGGAAGGTCGACTTGCCGGCATTCGGCTTGCCGACCAGCCCGGCGTCGGCGATGAGCTTCAGCTGCAGCCAGATCGTCAGTTCCTCGCCCTCGAGGCCCGGATTGGCCCGGCGCGGCGCCTGGTTGACCGAGGACTTGAACTGCCAGTTGCCGAAGCCGCCGTTGCCACCCGCGGCGATGCGGAAGACCTGCCCGACTTCCGTCAGGTCGCAGATCATCGTGCCCTCGTCCTCGGAGAAGACCTGCGTGCCCGCCGGCACCTTGAGCGTCATGTCGTCGCCCTTGCCGCCGGTGCGGTTGCGACCCATGCCGTGCATGCCGGTCTTGGCCTTGAAATGCTGCTGGTAGCGATAGTCGATCAGCGTGTTGAGGCCCGACACCGCCTCGATGAACACGTCGCCGCCGCGCCCGCCGTCGCCGCCGTCGGGGCCGCCGAACTCGATGAACTTCTCGCGGCGGAACGAGACCGCGCCGGCGCCCCCGTCGCCGGAGCGGACATAGACCTTGACCTTGTCGAGAAACTTCATGGCGCTGCTTTCGGGTCCGAGACGCCCCACGGACGCTTCCAGGTAATCAGGTTTCGCCCCGTCCCTCGCGCCGACGACGCTGGAGACGAAACGCATGCGATGCCTAGCGCGGCGGCAAGTGCGCCGCGAGGGCCGCTGCCGACTTGGCGAAGACGACATCCGAGACGGCAAGTCGAAGGCCGAACTTGCCGATGCCGACATGGTTCGACACCGTACCATCGGCATTCGCCGTCATCTCGTGGCGAAAGGCCAGAAGGCGCTCGCCGCCGCCCGGCGCATGGCCCTCGTAAGTCAGCACCGCACCCGTCGCCGACCGCCGTCCGGTGACCGGAACCGGCGGTGCGAGCTTGCCGTCGCGGAGCTCGGTCTCCACCGTTCCCGCGATCTCCTGCCCGGCCACGGTCAGATCCCAGCGCTGGAGCCGGGGGCCGTCCGAGAAGACGAAGCGCTCGTCGAGCTGGAGCCGGTTGCCCTCGCGCCGTCCCGAGAAGGTCGCCGTGAACGTGTCGCGGACGACGAACAGCGTGCGCACCTCGCCGGCGCTGACGCTCGTTCCCTCGAAGAAACCGGCGAGATCGAACGTCGGCGTTCCGCTGTCCTTCGACCTAGCTGCCGCCGGCACGAGGAGGGCGAGCACTGCCGCCGCCACCAGAGCTTTCAACCAGCGTGCCCTCATCCCGTGCGGCTCCAGTCCTTCAGCGACTGCCAGCATCGCCGATCCATCCGGTAGGTCTCGCTGGCGACACGCCCCGCTGCGAGCGACAGCGAGAGCCCCGTGCCGCAATAGCCGAAGCCGCATTTCTGGATGACGCGGCGCGAGGCGCCGTTGATCACCCGGCAGCGAACCTCGACGAGTTCCATCGCGAGACGGGAGAATGCGTGGTCGATCACCGCCTGCGCGGCTTCCGTCGCATAGCCCTGGCTCCAGAAGGGCCGGCCGATCCAGTAGCCGAGTTCCACCGCATCGTCGGCCTCGAGCGCCTGCAGCGAGGCGAGGCCGACAAACACGTTGTCGCTCCGCCGCGTCACGGCGAGGATCAACTCGTCCTCGACGCCGGTGAGAAAGGCTTCCGCATGTCCCAGCGTATAGGGATGGGGAATGCGGGAGGTCATCTCCGCGATCTGTCGATCGTTGGCGTGGCGCGCGATCGCCGGGGCGTCGCCCAAGGTGGCGGGCCGAAGCCTCAGCCGCCTCGTCGAAAGGTAACACTCGTCTTCGTCGAGGGCGGCGTCTTCGCATGTCATCGGACCGGACCTTCGGGCTCGCGGGGAAACGAAAAACGGGGAGATGGCGGCCCATCTCCCCGGTTCGTTCCTCGAAACCGACATCCTGTCGGGGTCAGAGGCCGGGTCGTTGGGACGCCGGCGCTCTGAAGCGACCGGTCACTCGGCGGCTTCGGCTTTCGGCATGACGGAGATGTAGGTTCGCCCTTGCGCCTTCTTCTGGAAGGTCACGACGCCTTCGGCGGTCGCGAACAGGGTGTGGTCGCGGCCAAGGCCCACGTTCACGCCGGGATGCCAGCGCGTGCCGCGCTGACGCACGAGAATGTTGCCCGAGATCACGTTCTCGCCGCCGAACTTCTTCACGCCGAGGCGCTTGGACTCGGAATCGCGACCGTTGCGGGACGAACCGCCTGCCTTTTTATGTGCCATCTGTCAGTCTCCTGATGTCTGCCGGGGCTGGCGCGGGGTCCTTCTCGAAGGACCGACCGGGGCGCCGCCCCCTTGAAAATCGTCTCGTCGTCTCGTCAATCCCGTGGGACCGGCGCCGGTTCCGGCGCACCGTCCTCGTCGGGATCGCAGGGCTCAGGCGGTCTCGCCGTCGGCCTTCTTCTTCGAAGCGCGGGGCTTCTTGGCGGCAGTCTCGCCGGCAACGTCCGGGGTCTCGCTCGAAGCCGTCGTGGCGGTGTGGGCCGCAGGGGCTTCCGACACCGGGGCGTCGTTCGAGGCGGCGGCGGCGCGCGGGCTCGCCGTCTTGCCGTCGGTCAGGATCTCGCTGATGCGGATCAGCGTCAGGTCCTGGCGATGACCGCGGGTGCGCTTGGAGTTCTGGCGGCGACGCTTCTTGAAGGAGATCACCTTCTTGCCACGGGTCTGCTCGACGATTTCGCCGACCACGCTGGCGCCGGCCACGAAGGGCGCGCCGATCGTGGTGCCGACCATCAGCACTTCGGCGAACGAGACCTGGTCGCCGGCTTCGCCGGGCAGGCGCTCGATCTCGAACTCGTCGTTGGCGGCGACGCGGTACTGCTTGCCGCCGGTCTTGATCACTGCGAACATGGATATCACCTTTCGGTCCGGCTCTCGCCCCGGTCTCTCCGGGGTCGGGCCGTCTTCTTGTGGTTATTTCGGCTCGTGTCCGGGCCTCGGCACCCTCCGGGCGCCATATCCGGACGCGCTCGCCTTAGCGGGGAGAGGCCGAAAGGTCAAGATCGGACCGGCGATCGCAACGGGGGAATGACGGCGGCGCGTGAACGAATTCGCAGCCGGAAGTGACTCCGGCCTGGACGGCTTGGATATAGGCGCCTTCCGGCGCCGAAGGCGCGGCGCGCTTGGTCCGCGACACCCGATCGTCATGAAGCCGTCGATTGCCTCTTGTAAAGCGATGCGAGTGTTTGTTAGAGAGCCCTCGCGCCGAAAGACGCCGACCACGCCTAGGAAGAACGTTCTGAGATCGGACCGGTTTGCCGGATCCTGCGGACGGAGAGGTGGCAGAGTGGTCGAATGCACCGCACTCGAAATGCGGCATACGGGCAACCGTATCGGGGGTTCGAATCCCTCCCTCTCCGCCATTTAGGGTTCACACTCCGCCAATTCCAAACCTTGGTTCTTCCGGCATTCTGCTCATCGGGGCGCCCAGCCGGTGGCGACCGGAACGTGCGTGGATCGGGTGGTGTACAGCGTGGTGTATTGATCCTGACCCGTGGAACGGGTCCGGACGGCGTGAGAATTTTCGGGCACGATTTCTCGACGAGAGGAGAGAGCCGATGCCCAAGAAACGGTTCACGAACGAGCAGATCGCCTTTGCACCGCGGCAGGCGGAGAACGGCACGCTGGTTGGCGAGATTTGCCGGAAGATGGGCGTCGCCGAGGCGACGTTTGATCGTTGGAAGAAGGTCTACGCCGGGATGGGCGTGTCTGAGATCCGGCGCCTGAAGCAGCTTGAGGAGGAGAACGCCAAGCTGAAGCGGCTGGTCGCCGACCTCAGCCTGGACAAGACGATGCTGCAGGATGCCCTGCAAAAAAAATGGTGAAGCCCGTCGGGCGCTGCGAGGCAAGTCCGGCACTTCCAGGCGGCATTCGCCGTGTCGGAGCGTCAGGCCTGCCAGGCCAGCGGCTTTGGACGGGCCTCCCATCGCTACAAGTCGCGCCGCGATCCGGCGCCTGTGCTGCGCTTGCGATTGAAGGACTTGGCTGCGAGCCGAGTCCGCTACGGGTATCCGCGACCGACAGGCAATTGCTGAGCAATTGTCGAAAGGGGGGCGACTGCACGTCCTGCTCCAGCGCGAGGGCTGGGTCATCAGTCACAAGCGCGTGTACCGGCTCTACCGCGAGGAAGGGCTGTCGATCCGTACGCGCAGCCCGAAGCGCCGCCGGTCATCGCGGTACCGGGTAGGTCGGGCCACGGCGGAGCATGCCAACGAGGTCTGGTCGATGGACGCGCGTGTCGGACCGGCTGTTCGACGATCGGCCGTTCCGGATCCTGACGGTTCTCGATTGCCATACGAGAGAAGCTCTCGCGACCTGTGCGAGGACGAACTTCCGAGCCTATCAGGTCGCCGAGGAACTCGACCGGCTGGTCGCCCTTCGCGGCAGGACGGCAAGCATTTTGCCATCCCTTGCATCATCAGCGCACCCAGTTGGCTCGACAGTAACTGGCCCCACCGCATTCCATACCTCAAAGCTAATCGTTCATCATTTCCCGTCTATATCTGCTCATCGCAATCGATATGGGGAATAATAAGTGAAGAAGGAGAGCCAAAAAGATCTAAGCCGACATGAAATTGAACTCAACATTCTTGATGTGTTTCAACGTTCGATTGCGCTGATCGGCGTCTATGATCACAATGAAGTCCTTCGATACACCAACGATGCATTTCGAAGCGCCTACTTCGTGGACCCCGAGGAACAGATCGACTGGCAGACCCTGATGCGCCGCAACTTCGCGGCGAGCCGGGGTACCGTCATCAAGACGGACGACATCGAAAGCTGGATATCGTCCGTCAGGTCTCGCAGGGGCAAATCCCGCCAGCGCACCTACGAAAGCGATCTCCACGGTGAACGCTTCATCTGGGTGACCGAGACCATGCGTGACGATGGCTGGATCATCTATGTTGGCACGGACGTCACGTCACTGAACGTATCCGAGCGAAAACTGCGGCTTGCGAACGAGGATTTGTTTCGCCAGTCGTTCACCGACGAGCTAACTGGCGTCTCCAATCGCCGCCACATCCTCGGCAAGCTTCAGGAAACACTGGATGCCGGACAGGACGGCTGGGCCTGCCTCTTGGACATCGACCATTTCAAAAAAATCAACGACACCTACGGGCATCAGGTCGGCGACGATGTTTTGACCAGCATCG
The DNA here is from genome assembly GCF_001463705.1 of Aureimonas sp. AU12. Classification (GTDB taxonomy): domain Bacteria; phylum Pseudomonadota; class Alphaproteobacteria; order Rhizobiales; family Rhizobiaceae; genus Aureimonas. The sequence continues at coordinate 126,181 of NZ_BBWH01000021.1, forward strand.
CCCAAACGACCCGCAAGGCGATAAGGCTGAAGGACAGCTTCGGACGTGTCGGAGGGGAGGAGTTCCTGATCCTTTTTGCCAGCCAGTCCCTCGACGATGTGGCATCGGCCCTGCGGCATCTTCATGAAGCGATATGCGGCCTCGAACCCGTCAAAGCCCATCCGGGACTGAAGGTCACGGTCTCGGGCGGGTTGACGTGCATCTCGCCGGGAAACACGCAGTCCCAGATCCTCCGGCGCGCCGATGTGGGCCTTTACTTCGCCAAGGCCAATGGCCGCGCCCAGATACGTTTCGTGAAAGCAGAGGACGATGCGGACCATTCCGAGATCATCGGAAGCCGGGCCGCCTAGGCGCGATCGATAGTTTGGGCTCCGTTGCAAACTCCGATTGCAGTAAGAGCTCGGGCTAGGAAAGGCGAGTTAATGCTAGACTTACGCCGACTTCGCTACTTTCGAGCGATCGCGCGCTGCGGGTCCATGGCCGCGGCGTCACGGGAACTGAACATGGCTCAGCCAGCATTGAGCCATCACATGGCCGCGTTGGAGCAGCACCTGGGCTTTCTTGTCTTCGAACGCCTCCCGCGCGGTGTGAGAATTACGGGGCGTGGGCGTATCCTCCTTGCGCATGCCAATGCGATCCTCGATGCAGTGGCTCTTGCGGAGAACGAGATGAAGACGCTGGCCAAACCCGATGCGGTTCGGATCGTGCGCCTCGGTCTCCTGCCATCCTGGAGCGCAAGCCTGACACCCGCCATTATCGCGGTAACCAGCGCGCACGTGCCGGGCACCTCTCTCCATATCCTCGAGCTTCAGCATGACGAGGCCCTGCGCCGGCTGGAGCAGCGCACCGTAGACCTAGCCCTCGTTCTCACGCGACCTGTCCACGGACCCGACGAGCCCGTGGTGGAGGAGGAACTCATGCTGGTAGCACCTTCCGATCAAGGTGCCGAGATTGCCTTCGAACGTGCCGTCAGGAGCGACCTGATCCTCCCGTCGAAGGCCATTCGCCTGCGCGGAACCATCGAGTCGGCAGCCGCAGCGGCGGGCGTTCAGATTAACATTCGCATGGAAATCGACGGGCAGGAGTCAATTAAGCAAGCCGTGGTCGCCGGCGTTGCCTCATCGATCATGCCTTGGAATTCCATTCGCAATGAGGTTCAGACCGGCAAGCTCTTCGCGTCCCGGATCGTCGCGCCTCCGCTCCAGCGCTCCGTCTACCTCGAGATGGCCCGGGGCTTCGACCAGACCTTGGCCAGGAACTTTCTGCTGTTGCTCCGTCAGGCGTCGGAAGCGCGAACCGGAGACGACTGATCTCCGTTCGACGCGGGTCGCCGGCGTGGTGGGCGCAGAGGCCTCCATGCGGCGGCATTCTGAACCCGCCTCAATTGACGGCGCGTGCTTCCAGCTGATCGACGAAGGATCGGTCCCAGCGGTTTTCGCGGATCGCCTGCATCGTCGCCTCTTCCTTGGCGTGCTGCGCGAGGGCGCCGGCGATCGCGGCCTCGGCGTCTTCGGGAGCGAAGGCCAGCAGCCCGTCCTGGTCGCCGACCACGATATCGCCGGGGCGCACCACGAGGCCGCCGACGCTGACGGGCACGTTGATCGCGCCGGGACCGTCCTTGTAGGGGCCGCGATGCGTGTGGCCGCGCGCATAGACCGGGAAGGTCCGCTCGCCCAGTTCGGCGATGTCGCGCACCGCGCCGTCCAGCACCATGCCGGCCATGCCGATCGAGGCGGCGAAGAAGGTCATGATGCCGCCCACCAGCGCGTTGGCGGTCTCGCCATCGGCATCCACCACGAGGACGTCGCCCTCGCGGCACTGGTCGAAGGCGCGCAGGATCGCCAGGTTGTCGCCGCCGCGGGTGCGCACCGTCACCGCCGTTCCCGCCATCGCCGACGGCTTGTGGTAGGGCCGCAGCTGCGAGGTGCCGCGGTCGCGGTGAAGCTGGTCGCTGAGGAGCGCCACCGGGATCTCGCGCAGGCGCCGCAGGAGATCGGCATCGACGGCCGACGCGTTCGGGTTCTTTTCGATCGAGGGCATGGCGAGTTACCTGTTTCGTCGGATCTGAGGGGTTTCAGTTGCGCCGGATGAGGCGTCCGAGCCCGAACATGCAGGCGATGACGCCGATGTTGACGAGGCATAGGATCATCGAGAAGGCGGCGAGAACTCCGAAGGTCCCGGCCTCCCAGATGGACAGGATCGCGAAGCCCACGACCGGGTTGTTGATGCCGGCCAGCAACGCGGCTGCGGACAGGTCGCCCATCATGTGAACGAAGACGATCGCCCAACCGGCGACAAAGCCGGGCATGGCAAGCGGAATAATGATTTCGCGAACGGTCCGGCCCTCGCCTGCTCCGTTGATGTAGGCCGCCTCACGCAGATCGCGTCCGATCTGCGTGATGGCCGACGTCGCGGCGATCGAGCCGGGAGCGATGTACATGACGACGAACGCCAGGAGCAGGATGGTCGCCGTACCCGCGAGATAGAACGGGGCGCCGCTGAAGGCGACGAGGAATGCCACCGCCAGGATCAGGGGCGGCGTCGCCGCCGAGGACTTGATGGTCGCGTCGACCGCGTCGCCGAGTGCCGAGCTTCGCGACGCGGTGTAAATGGCGACGATCACCGCGATCGCCATCGCGATCAGGGCGCCCGTGCCCGACAGGAACAAGCTGTTCTTGAGCGAGGAGATCGCGATGTTGTTGACGTAGAGCGCCTGAGAGTAGTTGCCAAAATTCAGGGCCGATACGTTGATGCGGGGCGTCCAGAAGGACTGGAGCGACACGACGGCCAGCGCCAGGATCGGCAGGACGGAGGTCGCGGCGAGATAGGCTAGCGTGATGCCGCGAGCCGGCCACTTCCACTTGCCGAGTTCGAGCCTGCCATTGCTCGACGCGCGACCGCCGAGGGTCGCGAACTGGCCGCTGCGGGCGGCCCGCTTCTCGATGTACCAGAGAATGCCGACGAGCAGCAGCATGACGAGCCCGATCATCTGGGCTTCGGCGACGCGCGGAGGAAAGTCGCGGTTCAGGAGGTAGACGATGCGGGTCGTCATGACGTCGATCCGGGCAGTGGTCCCGATGACGGCCGGGATCGAATAGGTGCCGATCGAAGAGATGGTGACGAGGAGCGCCGCCGATAGAAGAGCCGGCTTCACGGCAGGAATCGACACCTGCCGCAGGGTGCGGAACAGGCTCGCACCGTTGATCCTGGCCGCCTCCTCCAAGGCGGGATCGAGGTTGCGCAGCGCCGCCGCGACGATCAGGTAGACATAGGGAACGCCGTTGATCGCGTAGACGATGATCAGCCCGGTCCAGGTGTAGATGTTGAGCTGGAACGACAGGAAATCCGGGAGTCCGGCGAGCCAGCCGTTGAGGAAACCGACCCGCGGGGCGGCGATGAAGACCCAACCGATGGACATGGCGACGTTGGGAATAAGCAGTGGAATGATCGGCATCAACGTGCCGACCTTGCCCATGCCTGCGTCCGTCCGTTCGTTGATCCAGGCCAGATAGGCGCCGATGAGAAGAGCCAGGACCGTGCTGACGCCGACCACGATGGCCGTATTCGAGAGAACGGTGAGGAACCAGGGCTGCGACAGGACCGAGATCGCATCCAAGAGGCCGCTCCGGCCCGTGCCGGCGAGGATCTGCCAGAACATCCGACCGAGCGGATAGATGAGCAGGAACATGATGAAGCCGGCACACAGCGCCGTCAGCACGGTGTAGGGCCGGAAAGCGAACCTGCGCCGGGCCGAGTAGGAGACCGGGCTCATGGCTTCGCCCGACCTTCGGGCGGGACCACCCGCGCGTCTTTCGAAGGAACCTCCAGCCACGCCGGCCCGCCGACGGTCAGCGCCGCGATATCGTTGCTTTCGTGCATCCAGACATTGATCCGCTGGTCGTTGCGCCTCACCACGATCTCCGTATGAGGGCCGGAGAAAAGGATCGCTTCCACGACGACCTCGATGCGACCCGGCGCATCGTCCGGCCGGGCGGAATGCAGCCGCAGCTTCTCGGGACGGACCACCACCGAAACCGGCGTTCCCGGCGCCAGGGCGTCGACGACGATGGCCGCCCGATCGATCGTCAAAAGCCCGAGCTCGGTGGACACGTCCACACTGTTCCCACGTGCGCCGGCGATCTGCCCTCGCCAGATGTTCGCCACTCCCACGAAACGGGCGGTGTATTCGTTGGGGGGATGATTGTAGACCTCCGCCGGCGTGCCGAGAGCGGCAATCCGGCCCGAGTCGAGGACCGCCACGCGGTGGCCGAGTTCCATCGCCTCGGTCTGGTCATGCGTCACGTAGAGGCCGGAAAAACCGAGCCGGCGTTGCATGGCCTGCAGCTCGAAACGAAGCTGCGCCCGGACCTGGGCATCGACGTTGGAGAGCGGTTCGTCGAAGAGAACGACGGACGAGTTCGCCACCAGCGCCCGCGCCAAGGCGACGCGCTGTTGCTGACCGCCGCTGATCCGGCTCGGGAACTGACCCTCGAGCCCGCCAACGCCGACCATCTTCAGCACATCGGCGACGCGCTGGGCGATCTGGAGTTTCGGCACATTGCGCGAGCGAAGCGGAAACGCGACGTTCTCGGCAACGGTCATGTGCGGCCAGAGCGCATAGGACTGGAACACCATGGCCAGTTCCCTGCGATCGGCAGGCTCGTATATGCCCTTCCTGGAAGAGAAGACGGTCCGCCCGTCGATGACGATCTCACCCTCGTCCGGTCGCTCCAAACCGGCCACGCAACGAAGCAGCGTGGTCTTTCCACAGCCGCTTGGCCCGAGAAGGACGACGAGTTCGTTCTCGCCGACCGACAGGCTGATGTTGTCGATCGGCGTGATGGATGAGCCCCCCTCGCGCTTGAAGGTCTTCAGAAGGCCGATGACCTCGATGCGCGGCCGGCGGGCCATACCCGCTTCGAAAGCAATGCTCGCACTCATGTCAGGATATCCGGAAAGGGAATGTCGAGGCGGGGCGAGTTCCGGCATCGCAGAAAGCCGGTGTCCTCGCCGCAGCCATCCCGATTGCTGGAAAGGCACCGGCCGCAGGTTCGACCCGCGGCGGTCTCGTCCTCAGGGCTGGAGGCCTATCATCTGATAGAGTTGCTTCGCCTCGTCGGTCGGGATGATGTCGCGCCCGATCCGGTGTTCCGCCGGCAACGCGTTCGGGCAGTCCGCCGCGCTCATCGGCATGCTGGAAATGCCGCCGAGCGAGCACTGCAGCTTCTGTCCTTCTTCGCCGAGCAGCCAGTTCACGAAGAGGAGTGCCGCGTTGGGATGCCGCGCATTCTTCGGAACGCCAGTCCCCTGGGCGGGTGCGTGCACGAGATCCGACGGAAGTGTCATGGCCAGCGGAGCCCCTTGTTTGCGCAAGGCGGCCGAGTGAACGGGAACGCTGGGAACGAGGATCTCGTAGCCACCGGCCGCAAGCTGCTGTGCGGCGGCGGAGGCGGTGCCGACGATTTCCGGCTCGTTCGCCATCAACTCGCCGAACCAAGCGTCGCCATAGACGTCGCGCAGCCCCAGGAAGAAGGAGAGCTGGTTGGTCGAGGCACGGGGATCGACGATCGCGATCTTGTTCTTCCAACGAGGGTCTGCAAGATTCTTCCAGCTCTTGAGATGCTCCGCGACATCCGCCTCGCTCACGAGATCGCTGTTGTACGTGACGAGTTGCACGTCGGTTTGATAGACCGCGTAATGCGTGTTCTCCGGCGCGATGAGCGGTGTCTTCTCCCCAAGGACGGGGACGTTGTTCAGCGAGATCTCGACGAACAGATCGGGCTTTTCCTGGAAGATAACAGTCGAGGCCGTCGTCAGAAGGTCGGCCTGCGCAACGCCGGCATCGCTTTCACCGATGAACCGGGCGAAGACCTGCGCGGAGGGAAGGCGGATGTATTGCGCGTCGATTTCGGGATACGCCGCCTCGAACGCGGCGACCTTGGCATCCATCTCCGCTTCCTGGTTGGACGAATAGATCAGCAGCGCCCCTTCGGCTTTCGCTGCGGCTTCGAGCGCTTCAAGCCTGCCTTGGGCAAATCCCGCCGTTGACGCCAGGAACGTCGTCGCGGCCAGGGTTACGCCTGCCATCCACGCATGCGGTCTTGTATAGGTCATTCGTTCCTCCCGAAATCGATAACGCAACGTAGGAGCGGAATTGGAAGCCACACAACTACCGATTATTGAAGTGGCCTATAAATTTCTTTTATACCTTTCCTCTTGTTTGCCCTAGGCTGCTCCAATGAAACACTCCCGGAATGGCTCGGACAGGCTCCGTTACAAACCATCAATCGGGTCGCAGTGATCCCGTTCTGTTCGATTTTCAGGCGACGAACACCTGCAACAGCCGCCCGATGAAGCGGGCCTCCGATCCGCCGGCGCGGCTGTCCACCATCGATCGGCATTGCCCCTTCTGGAACATCCGCGTCGTTTCGAAGCCAAGTATCGTGTTGCGGGCAGCTTTCTGAGACTGAAAGTCTCGCATCGGCGGATCCGCTGCCTGAGCTTGCCATGGTCAGACTCGAGCCGATTGCTCAGGCATCTGATCTGCCGGCTGACAGGTCTCGGCGAGCCGACCGTCTCGCCGCGGCGATGCGATCACCTCGTTGCAGGCCGGGCTCTCGTCCGTCAAGATCACCGATGGCCGATTGTGCGGCGACCGGTTCAAAGCCCTGATGAGGAAGCGTTTGGCCGCCTTCGATGTGCAATTCTGAGGCAGATGGAAGTCGAGCGTCTTGCCTTGATTGCCGATCGCACGGGAGAGATCTAGCCTTTCCCGAAGCCGACGAACTAGGATGCCGGCGGCGCCCGATCCGATTTCGGTGTGGCCGCCCGAACGGACAGCGGTGCGACCGGCGCGAAGCGCTCGATGATTGACCCCGGCCACGGCTTCGTGCGGCTCGCATCCAGGGAGCGACCGGGGCCATCACACGATGGCAAGGCGGTTCGAACGGGATGGCGGAAAGGGTCATACGGGAGAGCCATGCGATGCTCGTCCCGTCGATATCATTCCGTCATTGACCGCCGCAGGACAGATCGCCTTCCTCGCATCGAAGCTGGGCCTCGAGCCGGCGCGTCTGCATCACCGTCAGGTCGCTGAGGCAGGTTGCCAGCATCATCGGATGAAGGCTGCCCTCCGTCGACCCCGCCGTCTCGAAGGCGCATTGCCCGTCGCGATAGGCAATCCAGGCGCGCTGCGCCGTCTGCAGGGCGGACCGCCCCTGTGGAGAGACGCGATCGATCAAGGCCTTGTAGATGTCGTTGAGCGACTGGTCCGCCGCCTCGAGGGCACGTCCGGCGCAGTCGTTCAGCGCCGACTGGCTTGAATTTCCGATACAGGTCTCGTCAGCCGAAGCCGTTGCCATCGGCGGAAGGATGAGAGCCGCCGCGAGCACCGCGATGACGCGGAGCGACGGACGAGATCGGAACCGTGCAATCGGCCGCGTGACAGGCGGCTCCATCATGGCTGCAGGATCTCGTGCAGCCGGCGCCGCAGCGTCCTTGGCACATGCGAGGCGGGGCGGCGTAAGCAGGGGGCACATGTCACGTCTCTATTTCCCCTCATAACTCGTCGCCCACAGGCGCTTCGTCCGCTGGCGTCCCGTCACCGAGCCCCTGGTCGTCCGGTCCGGCCTCCTCGTCCGGGCCCTTCAGCATCGTGCCGTTGATGGTGACCGAGCCGTCGCCGGCGGAGACCACCACCCATTCGACGCGGCCATCGTCCTTGGGTCTTGAAAGGCCCTTGGCGAACTGCAGCAAGCCCACCGCCTGGTGAAGGCTGGGATCGCTCGCGGCGGCGCCCTGCAGCGTGGCGATGGCGGTGTCGAGCCCGCCGACCTCGACCGCCATCGTCGAGACGGGAACTCCGGACGCAAACGAGACCTCGCCGCCGAATGTGACATCGAGATCGCGGGCGCGGATGTGGCTCGGCTTGATCCGGACACGGATGCGATCCGTCGCGAACGCCTGCTGGACTTGTGCCTGCGCCTGCGGCGCCAACGGCGGGTCGCTCGTGAAGTCCGCCTCGCGCAGCGCGATCTCCAGCGGCGTGGCGAGATCGACGCCGGAGACCGCCAGGCCGACCTCCACGAGGTCCGGCGTGAGCGAGGCCCCCCAAGCCGGCATCACCGGTGTCGCGACGGCAACGCCGCGCAGCGCGATGTCCATGTCGAGGGATGAATCCGAGGCGATGCCGCTGACGCGGATCGACTGGCTGGCCTCGCGGATGCCGAGGTTGCCATAGAGCGAACTGACCTTGAGATCGCTGGCGGACGCCGACACGTCGAGGCTCGACCAGAGCGGCAGGACGGCGCGAAGCTTGTCCTTCAACGCGGCGCCGAAGGGACCGGCGAGCGTGCCCTCGGCGTCGCGTTCGAGATCGGCGGCCTGCGACAGCACGAGCGTGTAGAGATCGAGCAGCGGACGCGTCCGCGCCGCCTTGGCCGATCCCCGCGTCTCGACCGCCCTGGCGCCCATCTCGAACCCGAACGAAGGTGGCATGGTGCCGTCTGCCGCCGGAAACTGGATGGCGGTCGTCTGGGTCACGGCGTCGTAGACCTGCGTGAACGCGATGTCGGCTGCGCCACTGGCCGCCGGCGTCGATGCGACCGTCAGGCGTGTCGCGTCGATCGTCGCAACGCTGTTCGAAAGGGCGTCCTGCGACCGGTTGGTGGTGGTCCCGACCCGCCCCTCGGCCGTCAGGAAGGTGGCGAGGGCAGGCGAGTAGACACCCTTGAACACCTGCGACGCCTGCGAATAGTCGAAGTTTTGCTGCTGCCCTTCCACGGCGTAGGACGCCGAGACCGCGACGGGATCCCTCGTGAAGACGTTCCACGTGCCGTCGCCGCGCTCGCTGACGATCAGCGACAGGGGCGCGAAGGACACCGGCGACCCGACGAGGTCGGACAGGAGAGAGGCGGGATCGAGGGTGATCTTCTGGCCATGGGGATCGGGCTCGATCCGCAGCAGCTTCTTCTCGAACGGCGCGGCGGTCAGATAGGCGGCAAGCGACGTCCGCAGGCTGGCGGCGCCCGAGGTCGTACCGGCCGCTGCCGTCGCCGGCTCGCTCGGTGCGTCCTGCGCCAGCACGGGGCCGGCGAGGATCGTGGACAGCCCGAAAGCCAGCGCCGAAGTCAGACAACGTTGATGCATGCGGTACCTCCCTTTAAGCTTCTTCTTACGCAATGACATGGATGGAGGCGAGGTTTGCGTCCGGACTTCAGCCGTTGTTACCGGTCTTCAGCAAGGGGAGGGAGATGACCGACGATCCCGCTCGGGCGTCCGCAAGACCGACGGCCGTTCGCGACGGCAGACCCTTGTGAACGAACCTCCGGGTCTGCGCTTTCGGCGGCTCATCGGCGCCGTAGGACGCGGGTGTTCCCGTTGGCTCCACTTGGCGCGCTCCGTCCGTGTTCCTTCGACGGCGCCGACGATCCATCTCGATCGGACGTTGCGTCATTCGTCCTCTCCAAGCACTGATGCGTGTGGCAAACCTGCGAAGTGCGTTTGTAGATGAAAGATGAATTGGCCAGCGAGCCAGCCGGATTCCGGCGCCGGGCGATTGCGTTTCTGATCGATTGGGCGATCTGTGCGCTGATCCTCGCCTGCTGCGCCGCCGTGCTGTTCGCAACCACCAACGGGCGCTCGCAATTCATCCCGGACTCCCTGCCTTTCCGGTGTCGGGAGATTGCCCCCGTTCCGTCCGAACTGACGCTTCCTCCGGGTTTCGCCCCCAACCAAGCCAAGGTTTGCCTCTACTCCGTTCTCGGCTGGCCTGCCGCCAACGTCCTGACGCTGACCGAAAGCATCGTTGAAGGTTACGTCACGACCAACCGGACTGTGATGTTGACCATCGACGCCGATGGGATGGCCTGGGGTGGTCCCGTCAACAGCGGCCCGACCGAGGCGCTCGTGATCGTCTTCCGCCTTCTGCTCGATGCCTATGCGCGCAGTCCGGGGAGGCGCATCTGCGGGATCGCCGTCGTAGAGGGCAGGACCGGTCGCAAGGCGTCCTTCTCGCGCCTTTGGCGGAGATACCTTCTCTTCTCGTTTCCAGTTGGCATGAGCTCTCTCGTCTGGATACCCGGCTCTCCGCAAGTCTCGCCATTTGGTGGAACCGGATTTCCCCTCGGACTTGGTCTGGTTCCGACGCTCATCAGTCTTGCGCTGTTGGTCTGGGCTGTCGTGTCGATCAACGCTCGCCGCCCCGCCTTCTACGACCGTCCAGTCGGTACCCCGTGGAACGGATCTGACGGTTCATCGTCCTGCCGATCCTCGGAGTTGCCGAAACGGGTCGATCACTCATCACCGCGATCGCCTCTTGCAACCCGACCGTGGAGGGGAACCCCCACGGGTCTCCCTCACGGCTCCCGTGAACGTCTCGGCAATGCAGTTCCGTTCCAGAGCACGAAGCATTCCGCCTGCAGCCCGCCACCATATCCAAACTGCGGCGATGGCGCGAAAGGCGAGGCGGCCCCATTGTCGGAACGCCGGCCCGCCGCAACACCCCAGTCCACCCGGTCACGACATCTGGCTCATCGCGCAGAGGAGTTCGAACATCATCGTCGCCCCCGTCAGCGCCGTGGGGCCGGTGGGGTCGAGCGGCGGCGAGACCTCGACGAGGTCCGCGCCGACGATGTTCAGTCCCGTCAGCCGGCGGACGAGGCCCTGCGCCTCGCGGGTCGTGAAGCCGCCGATCTCCGGCGTTCCGGTCCCGGGCGCGAAGGCGGGATCGATGCCGTCGATGTCGAAGGACACGTAGGTCGGCCGATGGCCGACGAGGGCGCGGGCCTCGTCCATCACGGACGCGACGCCGCGTTCGGCGAACTCCTCGATGAAGACGATCCGGATGCCGGCCGCGCGGGCGTAGTCGAAATTCTCCGCCGAGGAGATCGCGCCGCGGATGCCGATCTGGATCGAGCGCTTCGGATCGATCAACCCTTCCTCGATCGCCCGCCGGAAGGGCGTCGCATGATTGTAGCGCTGGCCGAAGAAGTCGTCGAACGTGTCGGAATGCGCGTCGAAATGGATGAGGCCGACCGGCTCGCCCCGGTGGAGACCGCGCAGGATCGGAAGCGTGATCGAATGATCGCCTCCGGCGGTCAGCGGCCGCGCGCCGGCCTCCACGATGCCGCGGACGAAGGCCTCGATCGATGCGAAACTGTCCATCAGATCGAGCGGGTTGACCGGCGCATCGCCGCAATCGGCGACGCGGAGCGCATCGAAGGGCGAGCGCCCGGTGACGTGATGCACGGGCCGCACGAGGCTGGACTGGTTGCGGATCTCGCGCGGTCCGTGGCGGGCGCCCGTCCGGTTCGTCGCACCGCCGTCGAACGGCACGCCGACAAGCGCGATGTCGACCTCGTCGGGTCGCGCCTGCGGCAGGCGCATGAAGGTCGCGGGGCCGGCAAAACGAGGAACGACGCCGGAATCGAGCGGCTGGAAGCGTGTTGGTTCGGTGGGCGTCATCGCAGGACCTGTCCTTCTCGTCGCCGCTCCCCCTGTTCCTGTTGGGCAAGGGCATTTCACACCTTAGTCGACCGAAGGCGGCGAGGCACACGCCGAAGGCCATTCGCATCCTTCGGGCGCTGATCAGGACGAACCATCGCTTGTGAGCGTCGCCCATCGACGCTCACAAGCAGGCAATCGCATTTCGAGGGTGCCGCCGCCGCCCTGTCGCATCGGTCGCATGGACAGGGCGGCATGACCCGCCATCTAGCGGCGGAATGAACGCCCAGACCCCCATCACGCGCCAAGCCGGTCTCGATCAACTCGACGCATTCCTTCGCGAAGGCGCGGCGGATTACGCGTCGATGCGCAACACCGATCTGGGCCCGGCCGCCCATCCGACCACATCGGCTCTCTCGCCCTACCTGCGACGGCGCCTTCTGACCGAACACGAGGTCGTCGCGGCGGTGCGCTCGGCCTTGGGCGAACGCGCGGCCGAAAAATTCACGTCGGAGGTGTTCTGGCGGACCTATTTCAAGGGTCATCTCGAAACGCATCCCGCTGGCTGGAGCGACACGCTGGCCCTCATCGCGGCGGGTCGCGAGCGTCTCGACGCGGAGCCGGGCCTGCGCCGCGCGCATGCGGCTGCCGTCGAAGGGCGGACAGGCATCGACTGCTTCGATGCCTGGGCCCGTGAACTCGTCGAGACGAACTGGCTGCACAACCATGCGCGCATGTGGTTCGCCTCGATCTGGATCTTCACCCTCCGCCTCCCCTGGGCGCTCGGTGCGGCGTTCTTCCTGCGTCACCTCGTCGATGGCGATCCCGCCAGCAACACCCTGTCATGGCGCTGGGTGGCGGGGCTGCACACGCGTGGGAAACACTATGTGGCGCGCGCCGAGAACATCCGGCGCTACACGGCAGGCCGTTTCGATCCCGCAGGGCTCGACGAGAACCCGCACTCGCTCGACGAGGAGCGGCCGCCGCGCGAGACGGCACTCCTTGCAGCCGACGCGGTGCCTTCCGGCGATGTCGCCTTGCTGCTGCATCTCGACGACCTGAGCCCGGAGACGCTCCCGATCGGCGGCCGCGTGCGCTGCGTGGCCGGTCTCCTCGCCCATGCCGACGATGCGGCGGAACCGGTGCGGGCCGCGGACCGAGCGGCGATGCGCGACGGATTGGAACGCGCCGCCAGCCGGTTCGACTGTCCCATCGTTCCGTTCGCGGACGGCTGGGCGGACGGTCTGCCGGTGGTGACGCCCTGGGCGCCGATCGGCCCCACGGCATCGGCGCTGCAACCCGGCGTGCTGCGGATCCGGCGGTTGTGGGACGAGGTCGCCTGGCCCCAATCGAGCCGCGGTTTCTTCCGGCTCCGCTCGGCCATTCCCGCGGTGCTCGACGCTTGCGCCGTGCCCGAACACGCCTGATTGGCGGAAGCGTCGGGACAGGCCCGCGTGTCGCCGGCCCAAGACCGCCCTCGATGCGCTGAGGGCGATCCTGGCGCCCGCTGGATCGGTAATTCCGCGACCGAAGCTTGGCCTGTGCCCACGCAACCCGACGCCGTTCACCTCCGACGGAGGCTGGCGCCATGTGTCTGGCGCCGACACGCTCGCGTCTTCGCTGCCGGCACGACTGCCCGTCGGCACTAGATGCATCTGCCCGTCGCTGCGGCGACGGTTGCCTCCGATCATTCCGGCGGCTTGCTCGCCATCGCCATCGCCATCGCCATCGCCATCGCCATCGCCATCGCCATCGCCATTGCTGCCGTCCGCGGCGCAACGCTCACGCATTCCCTTTTCAGCGTCCCTTACCATTTTCAGTTTGGAACTCTTCGAACCTTGTAAGCGGAGGATGCCTCCGTATATGTTTCGACGGAGTGCGCCGGTATCCGTGCGGTCGTGTCTTGTGCCTGTGGAAGGCCGGGGCGATCCCGGTCGGCGCAGAACGACGGGGGACAGCATGGCCCATTCCATTCAACTGACCATCAACGGAGAGGAGCGCCGGATCGATCTCGACGATCCGCGCGTGACGCTTCTCGACCTCCTGCGCGAGAGGCTGGACCTCACCGGGACGAAGAAGGGCTGCGATCGCGGTCAGTGCGGGGCCTGCACGATCCTCGTCGACGGCCGGCGCATCAATTCGTGTCTGGCGCTGGCGCTCAGCCACGACGGCGCCGCCGTCACCACCATCGAGGGCTTGGCGGAGAACGGCGTGCTGCATCCCGTCCAGGCCGCCTTCATCGAGCATGACGGCTTCCAGTGCGGCTTCTGCACGCCCGGCCAGATCATGAGCGCCGCCGGCCTCATCGCCGAGAACCAGGCCGGGAGCGATCCCGAACGTGTGCGCGAGGGGATGAGCGGCAATCTCTGCCGCTGCGCCGCCTATGCCGGCATCACCGAGGCGGTGCTCGATGCCGGGAACCGGATGAACGTCTCCGCAGGGGAGAAGGCGGCATGAAGAGCTTCGACTATGTACGGCCGGCGACGATCGCCGAGGCCGTGATCGCCGCGGCCGAACCGGATACGGCGTTTCTCGCCGGCGGCACCAATCTTCTCGATCTGATGAAGGGCGGCATCGCCCGTCCCGGCCGGCTGGTCGATATCACCCGTCTGCCGGGTCTGGGCAGCGTCGACTGGGAGGCCGATGGCTCGGTGCGCATCGGCGCCCTCGTGCGCAACGCCGACCTCGCGCACGACCAACGCTTTGCCGCACGCTTTCCGGCGGTCGCCGAGGCGCTCCTGTCGGGGGCGTCGGGGCAGTTGCGCAACGCCGCGACGGCGGGCGGCAACCTGATGCAGGAAACCCGCTGTCGCTACTTCTACGACACGGCCAGCGCCTGCAACCGGCGCGAGCCCGGCAGCGGGTGCGACGCCCTGGAGGGGATCAACGACGGGCACGCGGTGCTCGGATGGAGCCGAGCCTGCATCGCCACGCATCCGTCGGACTTCTGCGTTCCGCTCGCCGCGCTTGGTGCGATCGTCGAACTCGAGGGCGTGTCCGGGCGCCGGCAGGTGCCCCTCGCGCAGTTCCATCGCCTGCCCGGCGAGACGCCTGACGTCCGCACGGTGTGCGAGCCCGGCGAGATGATCGTCGCGGTGCTGCTGCCGCAGGATGCCGGAGCCTTTGCCGGCCATTCGCGCTACCTCAAGGTTCGCGAGCGCACGTCCTATGCCTTCGCGGTCGTATCCGCGGCGGTGGGCCTCGATCTCGAGAGCGGGCGCATCCGCGAGGCGCGCGTCGCGCTCGGCGGCGTCGCGGCCCGGCCCTGGCGCTGCGAGGCGGCCGAAGCCGTTCTCGCCGGCGCAGAGCCCGGTCGCAACGTCTTCGAGCGCGCCGCGAGGGCCGCTCTCGACGGCGCCGCACCCTCCGGCGACAACGCCTACAAGATCGCCCTTGCCGAGCGCATCGTCGCGCGGGCGCTCAGCCTCGCGGCGGCGGGAACGCCGGACCGCCTTCCGGCGCTTCCGGCCTCGCCCTTCGCCCCCCAGCCCAAAGGTGCCCTCCATGTCTGAGATGACGTTGAACGAGACGGGGCCGCGCCGGCGGCACGGGTCCAATATCGGCCAGCCCCTGACGCGGCGCGAAGGCATGCTGAAGGTGACCGGCGCGGCGACCTTTGCGGCCGACAATCATCCGGCGGGCCTGCTCTATGCGGTCGTCGCGACGAGTTCGATCGCGCGGGGACGCGTGACCTTCCTCGACGAGGCCGCGGCGCGGGCGCATCCGGGCGTCGTGGAGGTGATGACGCCTTCGAACCGGCCGCCGCTCGCCTCCGACCCGGACGAGAAGTCGAACCCCTTCATGTTCCGGATGGATCTCCTGCAGAACGCCAGCGTCCGCTATCCCGGACAGCCGATCGCGCTCGTGGTGGCCGAGACGCTGGAGGCGGCGACGGAAGGGGCGGCGCTCCTGGCGCCGCGCTACGAGGCCGAAACCGCGCGCATCGGCCTCGATGGCGCCGAGAGCTTCTCGCCCGCCGTGGTCGGGGCGGGGAACCCCGCCTTCGCCGAGACCGGCGATCTCGATGCGGAGCTCGCCGCGTCGGACCACCGCGTCGAGGCGGTCTACGAGACGCCGGCGCAGTACCATAACGCCATGGAGCCGCACGGCGTCGTCGCCAGTTGGGATGGCGACAAGCTTTTTCTGGACATGCCGACGCAGGCCCTCGCGATGGCCCAGCAACGCATCGCCGGCCTGTTCGGCATCGCGCCCTCGGACATCCACATCAGGAGCCCGTTCCTCGGCGGCGGTTTCGGCTCGAAGGGCTTCCCGGCCGGGCCGCAAATCCTCGGTATTCTTGCGGCGCGTGCCACCGGCCGCCCGGTCAAGCTGGTGCTGCGGCGCGAGCAGATGTTCGGGCCCGTCGGCCACCGCGCCCCGACGCGCCAGACCTTCAACCTCGGCGTCTCGCAGGACGGGGCATTGCGGGCGATCGGCAACCACACGCGCACGGCCTCCAGCACCTTCGACGACTTTCTCGAGCCGGCCGCCGATGTCGCCCATACGCTCTATGCGAGCCCCGCCATCCGCACGAGCTACGATGCCGTGCGCCTCGACACCGGCACCCCGCTCTTCATGCGCGCACCCGGCGAGGCCAGCGGCTCGATCACGCTGGAAAGCGCCATCGACGAGGCGGCCTGGGCGGTGCGCATGGATCCGCTTGAGTTCCGGCTGAAGAACTATGCCGAAGCCGAGCCGATCTCCGGCAAGCCCTTCTCGTCGAAGTCGCTGCGGGACTGCTATCGGCTGGGCGCCGAACGCTTCGGCTGGCAGGGACGCCCGCTCGAGCCGCGCGCGCGGCGCGACGAGGCCGGTCTCCTCGTCGGCACGGGCGTCGGTACAGCGACCTTCCCGGCGCTGATGTTCCAGGCGAACGCCCGCGCCACCATCCACCGCGACGGAACCGGTATGGTCGAGATCGGTGCCCACGACATGGGGCAGGGTGCGTGGACGGCGCTGGCGCAGATCGCGGCAGACGCGCTCGGGCTCGGCATCGACGAGGTCGAGTTCCGCTCCGGCACCTCCGACCTCCCCGATGCCGGGATCGCCGGCGGCTCCGGCCACACCGCGACGGCGGGCATGGCGCTGCATGCGGCCGGCGGCAACGCCATCGCAAGGCTCGCCGAGATCGCCACCGCCGACGAGCGCTCGCCGCTCTTCGGCGCGGGCAACGTCGGCATGCTCGCGGTGGGCGGACGACTGGTGCGGCGCGACGACGAGAGCCGCGGCGAGAGCTTCGCGGCGATCCTCCAGCGCGCCGGACTCGACAAGATCATGGCGGAGGGCAAGAGCGCCGGCGATCCGGCGGCGCAGGAGGCCTACGCCATGCACGCGCACGGCGCGGTCTTCGCCGAGGTGAAGGTCGATCCCGATCTCGGACAGATCCGGGTCAGCCGCCTCGTCGGCGCGTTTGCGGCCGGGCGCATCATCAACCCGCGGATGGTGGAGAGCCAGCTTCTCGGCGGAATGGTCTGGGGCGTGTCCTTCGCCCTGCACGAACGGGCGCTCACCGATCCCCGCACAGGCCGGATCATGAATGCCGACCTCGCCGAGTACCATATCCCGGTGAATGCCGACGTGCCGTCGATGGAGGCGATCCTCGTGCACGAGGACGATCCGCACGTGAACGCCCTCGGCATCAAGGGCGTCGGCGAAATCGGCATTACCGGCACGGGTGGCGCGATCGCCAACGCGATCTGGCACGCGACCGGCAAGCGCATCCGCCGCTTCCCGATCGGCCTCGCCGACCTTCTCGACTGAGGCGGGCATGGGACTGCGCGGGGCCGGCTGTTCGACGAGCGTGCCGGCCCCTCGATTATCCTGGCGTGTCACGCGATGTTGCGGCTTCGTGATGCGCCGCACCGGCGGGCTCGTCTCCAACGGACGCCGCACCGGGGATGCCTGCTGGACGACCTCGGGATCAAGCGAGGCGTCCAGCCTGGGCTCCCGCTTCTCAGCCCTGATCGGGGCGCTCAACCTCCAGTCCGTACGTCGCGATGGCGTTGCCGGCGAACAATTCATACTGGGACAGTGGAGCGAAGTCGGCGACGATCGTCTTGAAGCCGCGGTAGAGCGTGTCGAAGTCGACGCAGAGGCTGTCGACGGGAAAGTTGCTGGCGAACATCGCGCGCTCGGTCCCGAAGATGGCGATCGCTTCGCGGACGATCCGGCGGTTGTCCTCCACCGTCCAGGGGATGCCGGGGCGGCCGAAGCCGGAAATCTTCACCCGCATGGTCTCCGCTCTGGCCATGCGTTCGAGCCCCCGGCGCCAGGCCAGGAGGCCCTCCTCGCTGCGGTCGGCGGGGAGGCAGAGATGATTGAGGACGATCGTCGTGTCCGGGAAATCCAGCGCCAGCTGCAGCGCCTCCTCGCCATTCCACCACGGGGTCTGCAGGTCGAAATGCAGCCCGAGCGGCGCGAGACGGGCGAAGCCTTGCCGCCATCGCTCGGACGACATCAGGGTGCGCTCTCGGCCCACCGCGTCCGGAGAGGCGGGGCCGCCCGGCTTGTGGCGCACCGATCGCACGAGCGGCGAGGCCGCGTAAGCGGACAGGAGTTCGGCCACGTCCTCCCGGTCCAGCCAGGCCTGTGCCACCACCGCGTTCGGCAACCCGTGCTCTTGCGCCAGTCCCTCGGCGTAGCGCACTTCGCCGAGCGGGTCCGCGGGATCCCACTCCGTCTCCACATAGACGGAGGCGACGACATGGTGCTCGCGCGCCAGGCGACGATATTCGGGCGGCAGGAACGGTCGCCGGATCGCCGCGTAGTCGCCATAACGGAACGGGATGACGCCTGCGTCCGTCAGCCAGGGGTGATGGTTGCGCACGGGATCCCAGAAATGCTGGTGGGCATCCACCACCGGACCGTCGTAGAGGGCCGGCGCCGTGCTCATCGCGTCGCCTCCGCCACCGTCGGACGGCGTCCACCGAGATCGATCAGCAGCGTGGCGACCACGTAGAGGCCGGCTGCGGCGGCGAAGAAGGCGAGAACGCTGCCGTAGGACTGGTTGGAGACGTCGAGGATCCAGCCGATCAGAACCGGGATGATGATCCCCGAGATGGATCCCGCGCAATTCATCGCACCGCCCACGAAGCCGACCTTGTCGGCCGGCGCCAGCACCGGCGGGAAGCTCCAGTAGAGGCTGCCCCACAGCAGGAAGAAGGCCGTCACCGAGAGAAGCAGCACGGCATGGACGGGATCGACGACGCGCGGCAAGGCCAGGAGCGAAAGTGCGGCAACGAGGCCGGACAGGGCGAGCATCGTCTTGGCCACGCGCCCGCGCCGGTATCCCCTGTTGACCAGAGCGTCTGCCAGAAACCCACCGGTCAGCGAACCGGCGGCGCCGCACAGGAAGATCACGAAGGTCGCGTAGCCCATCGCCTTCAGATCCATGCCGCGCGCCGCCGACAGGTAGCTCGGACCCCAGGTGATCAGGCCGAAGAACACGGTGGCCCAACCGAAGCGACCGATGCAGAGCGCCGCGAGGGAGCGCCGCGACAGGTGCCTCGGCGCTTCTGCGGTCCCGGCCTTCGCGGGGCCCGAGGCGCGGATCTGCGCCAGTTCCGCGGCGTTCACGCCGGCATGATCCTCCGGGCGATCGCGCAGATACCACCAGGACAGGATGCCCATGCCGATCGTCACGAGGCCCGCGAGCAGGAACGCCAGACGCCAGGAGCCCAACGTCAGGATCAGCCACGAGATCACGATGCCGCCGATGGCCGCTCCCAGAGGACCGCCGCAGTCCATGATCACCGCGCCGCGTCCCCGCTCGCCCGGCGAGAGCCAGGACGCGTTCAGCTTTCCGCCGGCCGGAAACAGGGGCGCCTCCGCGCCGCCCAGCCCGACGCGCGTCAGGAGCAGCGACAGGCCCCCACTCGCCACCACGGCCAGGGACTGGAAGATCCCCCACAGAAGGGTGGCCGCGGTGACCATGACCCGGGGACCGAACCGGTCGATCAGCCATCCCGAGGGCAGTTGGAGGGCGGCGTAGCTCCAGAAGAACGACGACAGGATGAGCCCTTGCATCGTCGCTGAGAGCCCGAACTCCAAGGCGATCGTCGGCATGGCGATCGACAGGGCGACCCGGTCCACGAGATTGATCACGACGAGCGCGAAGATCACGAGAAAGATGCGCCAGCGGACCGTGCTGGCCTGCACGCCCGCGGGCGCGAGGGTGGTGGATGTCATCAGCTGTTTCCTCCCGGGAAACGGGACCCCGTACGCTTCCGCGTGGTCCCGAGCGGCGGAGCGATGCTCCTTCCGCATCGAACCTTCACCGGAAGCCGAGGCGAACGCTGGCTTCGGCCGCAACGCTAGCGGCGCACAACCCCGCTTCCCAATTCCGCTTTGCTATGGTGCGATGCCTTCTGGGCATCACGCATCGAAAGCGAAGTCGATGGAAAGCGGCGACATCCTCCTGCGGCGCGTGAAATCGAGCCATCTCGTGCTGCTTCTGGCTCTCGCCGAGCATGGAAGCCTGCGGCGCGCGTCGGAGGCGGCCGGCACCACGCAACCGGCGGCGACGCGGCTTCTGCGGGACCTCGAGGCCGCGATCGGCCAGACGCTCTTCCAGCGTCATCCCAAGGGCCTGCGGCCCACGCCCTACGGCGAGGTAATGATCCGCCATGCCCGTTCGATCCGCACCGAACTGGACCGCACCGCCAGCGAGATCGAGGCCTTGTCGTCGGGCTATGCCGGGGCGCTCCGCGTCGGCTCGATCCCCAGCGCCGTGCCGTTCCTCGTCGCGCGCGTGATCGCGAGACTGAAGCGCGAGCATCCGCGCCTCCGGATCTTCGTGGAGGTGGCGACCAGCAACATCCTGACGGCATCGCTGACACGGGGCAACCTGGATCTCGTGCTCGGGCGGGTCCTCGATGCCGGCAGCGGTTCCGCGTTCGTGATCCACGGCACGGTTGACGAGGATCTCCTCGTCTGCTGCCGGCGGGATCATCCGCTGCGCGAGGCGGGCGGGCGCGCGAGCTGGGCCGAGCTGTCGCGCTGGCCCTGGGTCGTCCTGCCGGCGGGTTCGCCCATGCGGCAGATCCTGTCGAGCGCCTTTCGCGGGGGTGGCGCGTCCGAGCCGGACGACGTGACGGAAACGGCATCGTTCCTCATGATCATCTCGATCCTGGCGCAGAGCGACGCGGTCGCCCTGCTGCCGAGAGACGTGCTGCTCAGCGCCTTCGGCCGTCCGACGATCGACGCGCTTGCGGTCGATCACCACCCGCGCATGGGCCCCTACACGGTGTTGACGCGCCGCGACCGCGAGCGTGAGATCTCCGTGGACCTCTTCATCGAGGCTCTGAACGAGACCATCCTCGAGCGGGCCGGGATGGACGACGAAGGGCGATCTCTCGACCCGTGAAACCGACCGCGACCTTCGGCCCGTGTCACCTCACGCTGGATCGAGGGCGGGGATCATGGCGAAGACGAAGGCTGTCTCATCGTCTGCAACATGCCGACCGACGATGATGCGATGATCGTAGGTCATGATGCCGACGCCATCGATGACCTCGGGCAGAAGGCCCACGCGCGCCATGAGCGCCCCCGTTCAGGCGGCCTGCACGAGATGGCCCGGCGAGACTTCCGTGTAGCTGCGCGCCGGTGGTTCGTAGCCGAGGGGGCGGATCGGGCTCGTCAGTTCCTCGGCGGCGATCAGGCGCTTCATGCGCCGTCGCTCCGGGTCCGGCACCGGGACGGCCGCCATCAGCTTCTTCGTATAGGCATGCTGTGGGTTCTCGAAGATCGCGCGGCGCGGGCCGATCTCGACGATCTCGCCGAGATACATCACGGCGACGCGGTGGCTCATGCGCTCCACCACCGCCATGTCGTGGCTGATGAAGAGATAGGCGAGGCCCAACTCCTCCTGCAGCTCCAGAAGCAGGTTGCAGACCTGCACCTTGATCGACACGTCGAGCGCCGACACCGCCTCGTCGGCGACGATGACCTTGGGTTTCAGCGATAGGGCGCGCGCGATGGCGATGCGCTGGCGCTGGCCGCCGGAGAACTCGTGCGGGTAGCGGTCCATCGCCTCGGGGCCGAGGCCGACGCGCTGGAGGAGATCGGCGACGGTCTCGCGCGCCTGGGCTCTCGTGCCCAGGCGATGGGCGAGGAAGGGTTCGGCGATCGTCTCGCCGACGCTCATGCGCGGGTTGAGCGAGGCGAACGGGTCCTGGAAGATCATCTGCGCGCTCTGGCGCATGCGGCGCAGTTCGGCCGGTGACAGGGCGCGCACGTCGTAGCCGTCGAGTTCGATGCGGCCCGAGACCGGCTCGACCAGCCGGATCACCGAACGACCCGTGGTGGATTTGCCGCAGCCCGATTCGCCCACGATCGACAGGGTTTCCCCGGTGCGAAGGTCAAAGGAGACGTTCTGCACCGCATGCACCGATCCGCTCTGGCGGCCGAAAAAGCCCGAGCGGACGGGAAAGCGCGTCACCAGATTGCGCACGCTGAGGACCGGCGAGCCCTCAGACCCGCGGTCCGAGACGAGAGGCGCGGGTTCCACGGCGAGCCCGGTCTGCGCGTCGACCACCGGAAAGCGGCGGGGCAGGGGTTCGCCGTTCATCGAGCCGAGGCGCGGCACGCTGGCCAGAAGCGCGCGGGTGTAGGGCTCGGCGCCGCGCCGGAAGATCGCCTCGGTGGTGCCGGCCTCGACGACCTCGCCTTGGAGCATGACGAGCGTGCGATCGGCGATCTCCGCGACGACGCCCATGTCGTGCGTGATGAAAAGGACCGACATGCCCTCCTCGTCCTGCAGCGTCTTGATGAGGTCGAGGATCTGGCCCTGGATCGTCACGTCGAGCGCGGTGGTCGGCTCGTCCGCGATCAGAAGCTTGGGCCGCGACGCCAGCGCCATCGCGATCATGACGCGCTGGCGCATGCCGCCGGAGAACTGGTGGGGATAGGCGTCGAAACGGGTCGCGGCGTTGGGGATGCGGACCTTGTCCAGCGTGCGGATCGTCTCCGCCTTCGCGTCGGCCGCGCCGAGGCCGCGATGGCGGACCAGAACCTCGGAGATCTGCCGTCCGATCGTGAAGACCGGGTTGAGGCTCGTCATCGGCTCCTGGAAGATCATCGCGATCTCGTTGCCGCGCACGTCGCGCATCCGGCGCTCGGGCAGGGCGAGAAGGTCGCGCCCGCCCATGACCGCCGAGCCCTCGGTGCGGCTGGCCTTGGCCTGGAGGAGGCGCATGATCGCCAGCGAGGTGACGCTCTTGCCGGAGCCGGACTCGCCGACGATCGCCACCGTCTCGCGCGGCAGGACATCGAAGGACACGCCCTTCACCACCGGCTTCCAGCCGCCGGACGCGGGGAAGGAGAC
Source organism: Aureimonas sp. AU12 (assembly GCF_001463705.1). Classification (GTDB taxonomy): domain Bacteria; phylum Pseudomonadota; class Alphaproteobacteria; order Rhizobiales; family Rhizobiaceae; genus Aureimonas. Next base: position 148,946 of record NZ_BBWH01000021.1, read on the forward strand.
CCGGAGGTCGCGCACCGACAGGATCGGCTCGGGGGTCATCGGCAGATCCTTCCTCATCGTCCCACGGCATAGGCCTGCATCAGGCGCGGCGTCGCCGCGGCCCTCAGCAGTCCGGAAGGGTCGCGCTGCGCGGCCGTCAGCCGGCCGATGCTCCAGGGGTCGGAGACCGTGAGGCGGTGGCCGCGCCGCTCCAGTTCCGCCAGCGTCGCCTCGCCGAAGGAGCGCTCGATCGTCAGGTTGCCGGGCTCGCGGGTGCGCGGATGAAACGAGCCGGGAAAATGCGTGGTGTGGAACAGCGGCTGGTCGATCGTCGCCTGCAGGTCGCCGCCATGGTGGACGTAGCGCAGGAAGAACGAGAGCTGCCACTGGTCCTGCTGGTCGCCGCCGGGCGTGCCGAAGGCGAGGCGTCGCCCGTCCTCGTGGACGGCGAGCGAGGGGGTCAGCGTGGTGCGCGGGCGCTTGCCGGGCGCCAGCGAGGTCGGCAGGTCCGGCGTCATCCAGAACATCTGGGCGCGCGAGTTCAGGCAGAAGCCAAGGCCGGGAATGATCGGCGAGGACTGGAGCCAGCCGCCCGACGGCGTTGCCGACACCATGTTGCCCCAGCGGTCGATCACGTCGATATGCACGGTGTCGCCGCGCTTTTCCGACAGGTGCGACATGGTGGGTTCGTAGACCGCGCCGGCCGTCATGCCCTCCGCGTTCAGCATCGCCATGGTGCGATCGTGCAGCGCCTCGAAGCCCGGCAGCCGGCCGGCGTCGAGATCGGTGGACGCCCGGTCCATGCGGATCAGCCTGCGCCGCTCGGCGTTGTAGGCGTCCGACAGGAGCCGTTCCATCGGCACGTCGGAAACCAGAGGATCGCCGTAATAGACGTCGCGGTCGGCAAAGCTCAGCTTCATCGCCTCGGCCACGACATGGACGAAATCGGGCCCCTGCGTGTCCATGGCCGCGATGTCGAAGCCCTTGAGCAGCGCCAGGCACTGGAGCAGCACCGGCCCCTGGCCCCAGCTCTGCGTCTTGGCGACGCTCCAGCCCTCGTAGTCGTAGAGCTGCGGCGCTTCGACATGGGCGGCATAGCCGGCGAGATCGTCGGCGCTCAGCACGCCGCGATGGCGCTTACCGCTGCCGTCCATCACCTCCGCCGTCGCCAGATAGTCGGCGATCGCCTCGGCGACGAAGCCGCGATAGAAGGCATCGCGCGCCGCCTCGATGCCGGCCTCGCGCTCGCCGGCCGCATCGGCCGCTTGCGCGATGCGCCGCCACGTCTGCGCGAGCGCGGGGTTGCGGAAGAGGGAGAGCGGCTCGGGCGCCGTGCCGCCGGGAAGCCAGGTCTCGTGCGAGGTCGGCCATTCCGTCTCGAAGAAGCCGGCCAGTCCCTTGATCGTCGCCGAGACGCGCGCCAGGGTCGGATGGCCCTCGGCGGCGTAGAAGATCGCGGGCTCCAGCACCTCGCGCACGCTCATCGTGCCGTAGTCGCGCAGCATCAGCATCCAGGCGTCGAATGAGCCGGGAATGACGGTCGCCAGCAGCCCGTTGCCGGGAATGATCGCGAGCCCCTCGTCGCGGTAGTGCTCCAGCGTCGCGCCAGCGGGTGCGGCGCCCTGGCCGCAGATGACCTCGGTGCGGCCGGTGGCGGCGCTGTAGACGATCGCGGGAAGATCGCCGCCCGGCCCGTTCAGGTGCGGCTCGACGACCTGCAGCACGAAGCCCGTGGCGACGGCCGCGTCGAAGGCGTTGCCGCCGCGCTCCAGGATGCTCATGCCGACCGCCGAGGCGATCCAGTGCGTGGACGCGACGGTGCCGAAGGTCCCGAGGATTTCGGGGCGGGTGGTGAAGGGCGTGGCGGTGCGGGGGATCATGGGAAACTCGAAGCTTTCGGATCAGGATTCGCGCGGATCGAGCGCATCGGCGAGACCGTCGCCGAGCAGGTTGAAGGCGATCACGACGGTGAAGATCGCGGCCCCCGGCGACAGCGCCATCCACGGCGCCTGACCGAGGAAGTTCTTGGCGGTGTTGAGCATCGAGCCCCAGGACGCGGCGGGGGGCTGCTGGCCGAGGCCGAGAAAGGAGAGCGAGGCCTCGGCGATGATCGCGGTGGCGATGGTCAGCGTCGCCTGCACCACGATGGGCGGCAGCACGTTGGGGAAGATGTAGCGCCAGAGGATGCGCGGATGGCGAAGCCCCACCGAGCGCGCGCCCTCCACGTAGTCCTCGGTCTTGACGGCCAGCACCTGACCGCGCGTCAGCCGCACGAAGACCGGCATGGCGGAAAGGCCGATCGCGATCATCGCATTGCCGAGCGAGGGGCCGAGAAAGGCCGCGAGCGCGATGGCGAGGATGAGGAAGGGCAGGGCGAGGAAGGCTTCCGTCAGCCGCGATACGATCTGGTCGAGCCAGCCGCCGAAATAGCCGGACAGGAGGCCGATGGGCACGCCGATCCCCACCGCGATCAGCACGGACACGATGCCCGCCGAGAGCGAGGCGCGGGTGCCCCAGACGAGCCGCGACAGGATGTCCCGGCCGATCTCGTCGGTGCCGAGCCAGTGCGCGGCCGAGGGCGCTTTGCGGATCGCGGTCCAGCTCGTGGCGTTCGGATCGGGCAGCGGAAGCAGCGGCGCCAGAAGAGCGGCGATCGCGAAGAAGGCGACGATGACGAGGCCGACGAGGGCGCCGCGATTGGCGGCGAGCTTGCGCCAGGAGCGGCGCAGCGGCGTGTCGCGCAGGGCCTTGGCGCGGGCAAGATCGGTGGTGGCGAGGCTCACAGGGCGGTCCTCATGCGCGGGTTGAGGAGGACGTAGAGAATGTCGGCCAGAAGGTTCATGGCGATGAAGCCGACCGCCGTGCAAAGGACGACGCCCTGCACCACCGCGTAGTCGCGGTTGAACACGGCATCGACGATCAGCTTGCCGAAGCCGGGAATGGTGAAGATCTGCTCGGTGAGGACGGCGCCGGCCAGAAGGTCGCCGAACAGCAGCGCCGAGAGGGTGACCACCGGCAGGAGCGCGTTGCGGAAGCCGTGGCCGAGCACGACCTCGCGCGGACTGAGCCCCTTGGCGCGGGCGGTGCGCACGTAGTCGGCCTTCAAAGCGCCGAGCATGGCGGAGCGCGTGTGACGCATCAGCGTGGCGGCGAGCGGCGTCGAGAGCACGAAGGCCGGCATGATCATGGTCTCGAGCGCGCGCAGTGGGTCGGTAAAGAGCGGCGCGTAGCCCGAGGCGGGCAGCCAGCCGAGATTCACCGACACGAGGAGGATGAGCATGATGCCGAGCCAGAAGTTCGGCACCGACAGGCCCGACAGGGCGACGAGGTTGGCTGCCACGTCGAGGGCGGAGTTCTTGTGCACGGCGGCGAGGATGCCGGCGGGAATGCCGATGCCCATGGCGAGAATCATCGCCAGCACCGCGAGCTGGATCGTCACCGGCAACTTTTCGAGGATGAGGTCGGTCACCGGCTGGTTGGTGCGCAGCGAAATTCCGAGATCGCCGCGCAGGAGATCGCCGAGCCAGTAGAGATACTGCCAGACGATGGGATCGTTCAGGCGATACTTCTCGCGCAGGAACTCCAGCGTCGCGGGATCGCGCTCCTCGCCGGCCAGCGCCAGGATCGGATCGCCCGGCAGCAGCTTCTGCAGAAGGAACACGAAGACCGACACGATCAGAAGGGTCGGGATCGCGAGGAGAAGGCGCTTGGCGACGATCGACAACATGGCGGGGCCCGATCTCGTGGAGGATTCCGGCGGCGGCATCGATCGCCGCCGCCGGGCCTGCGGCAGGGGTCAGTCGGCGTTGTTCATGCCGCGCAGGCGGATGAGCCCGTCGGGATAGGGCGTGAAGCCGGTCACCCCGGCGTCGAAGGCGTAGATGTAGGACTGGTTGCCGAGATAGATGATCGGCAGATCGTCCTGCATGATGGCGTTGGCGGCGTCGTACTTGGCCTTGCGCGCGACCGGGTCGGTGATCGTGCGGGCGTCGTTCAGCAAGGCATCGAGCGCCGGGTTGCAGTATTTGACGTCGTTCTGCCCGCCCGCGCAGGTGATGAACTGGTGGATGTTGCCGTCGGGGTCGAGGCGGCCCGACCAGTCGGAGCGCGAGATCTGGAAGTCGCCCGAGCTCTGGGCGGCCAGCAGCGTGGTGAACTCGGTCGCCTGCAGCGAGACGTTGAAGCCGGCCTCGGCGACCATGGACTGGATCACCTGCATTGCCTGCAGCGTCACCGGCACGTTGGCGGCCTGCAACTGCACGTCGACCGAGGTGACGCCGGCCTCGGCCATCAAGGCCTTGGCCTTCTCGATGTCGCGCGCGGGCACGGGATGAGCCTTATCGAACCACGGGCTCTCGGGCGGGAAAGGCTGGTTGCCGGCGGCCTGCGTGCCTTCGTAGACGACCTGGTTGATCGCATCGCGATCGATCGCCAGCGAGAAGGCCTGACGCACGCGCTTGTCCTTGCCGAGCGGATTGTCGGCCCGCGCGCCGTTGGCGACGTTGACGTAGAGCGCCTGATAGCCGAGCCCGATCACCGTCTCGCTCTTCAGGCCGGCATCCGCCTTGACGGCCGCTGCGTCGCTGGCGGCGACGCGCTCGACCATGTCGAGATCGCCCGAGCGCAGGTTGGCGAGGCGCACCGTCGTGTCGGGGATGGGCAGGTAGGTGACGCGCTCCAGCGGATAGGCGGCGGCGTCCCAGTGCTCGGCGAACTTTTCGAGGACGATGCGGTCCTGCTGGATGCGCTCGACGAAGCGATACGGCCCGGAGCACACCGGACTGGCGCCGAAGTTGGCGCCCGTGGCCGCCGCGGCCTTCGGCGACACCATCATGCCCGCCCGGTCCGACAGCTGCGCGAGGAGCGAGACGTCGGGCGTGCCGAGCGTGAAGGTCACCTGATAGGGGCCCGTCGCCGCGACGCTGGCGACGGAGGCCAGCTCGCTCTTGCGGCGCGACTCCGGCAGCGTCTTCATGCGCTCGATATTGTAGACGACGGCCTTGGCGTCGAAGGGCTCGCCGTCATGGAATTTGGCGTCCTGGCGCAGGTTCATGACGAGGCTGCGGGCGTCGTCCGACCAGGTCCAGTCGGTGGCGAGCTGCGGCACGATCTGGAGGTCGGTCGAGATGTCCACGAGCTTGTCGCACAGGGCCGCATAGACGATGCGCCCGACGAAGGTGCGCGACTGCGCGGGATCGAGAACGTCGGCGTCGTCGCCGAGGCCGATCGTCAGGCTGGCGGCGGCGGCGGGACCGGCGAGGGCGGCCGAGAGAAAGAGGCAAGCAGCAAGGCGTCGAAGGCTCATGGCGTCTGGCTCCGGTTGGGAGAGGGGGCGTTTCAGGCAGGTTCGGTCCGGCTCGCCGGACGATCGATGGGGACGGGGTGGGCGAGCGCCGCCGCGACGCTTTCGAGCGCCGGTTCGAGCGAGGTCTGGCGGATCAGGATCTCCTGGATGAGCAGCAGGTGCTCGCGCATCGCCTCGCCCGCCCGCGCCGGATCTCGCGCTTCGATCGCGTCGATGATGGTTTCGTGCTGGCCGCGCGTGGTCTCGCGGGAATTGGCGAGTGTGCGGGCGCGCTCGCGCACGCTGCGCCAGCTATCGTCCTGGCGAATGCGGTTGACGATGTCGAAGAGGCCGAGAAACAGGCGATTGCGGGCGCTCGAGGCGATCTGGCGATGCAGGGCGCCGTCCCAAAGCTCGCGCGCATCGGCGTCCGCGGTCTGGTTGATCCGCGCCAGATGCTCGCGCATCCGCGCGATCTCCTCGGGCTGGGCCCGAAGGGCCGCAAGCTGTGTCAGCGGCGGCTCGATGCGGAGCCGCACCTCCATGATCTCCATGAAATCCGCCGCGGTGATCAACGGATCGCCGGCATCCGTGGCGGTCGGCACCGGCCGACGGCCGGTATAGGTGCCCGATCCCTGACGGCGCCAGACGACCCCTTCGGCCTCCAGGACTTCGAGCGCCCGCCGCACGGCGCTGCGACTGACCTCGAGCCGCTCCGACAGCGCCCGCTCCGTCGGCAGGCGCGTCTCCTCGGTGCTGGCGAGGCCCGACAGGAGATCGCGAATGCGCTCCAGAGCCATCGTGGAATTTTCGGGCGGTGCCAGAACCATGGAATGGGCCAAACCAATTCGGATTGGTTCAGTTGGGTTCATTTCGTTGGAGATGTCAACGACGTGACGCTCAAAAATTAGAGCGGCCTATAATAGCAGCACATTGGCGGATCTCAGAGCGATGTGGCGGGAGGATCGGTGTTCGACAGGGTCGCTGCAGGTGCGAGCGACAGCGGGGCTCTCGCATCCATCGCGATCTGCATAGGCGTCACCGTTGGCCGTAGGCTCCGATCCTTGGTGGTTCAAACCTGCAAGCGTCGCCGAGCGTCGGGTTGGGGCGGAGGTTCTGGGAGGGGAGCAGGTGCCGAACGTGCGCCGCTGTTCGACCCGATCGAGACGCGCATTGTGGCCTGCATCCGGGCCGGGGCGATGGTTCGTTCCAACATCCGATGCGGTATCGTCCGCCCATCACGACGTCGGCGACGCCGACAGAAGTCGTGCGTCGCCGCTTGATCGATTGCTCGTCGTCCGCGCCGATCCCCTTGCGTGATCGCGGAGGGAGAGAGACGCCCCGCGCTCCGTTCAGACGCGGGCGAGCCCGTCCTCGAACGCATCCACGATCTCGTCGACCTCGCCGGTTCCCAGCGTCAGCGGCGGCGAGATGATGAACGTGTCCGCGAGGTTGCGGATGAGGACGCCGCGCTCGCGGCAATGGTCGGCGATGCGGGCGCCGACATTCTCGCCGAGATCGAAGGGCTGTTTGGTCTCGGGGTCCGAGACCAGCTCGACGCCGATCATCAGGCCGAGGCCGCGCACGTCGCCGAGGATGGGATGGCGGGTCTGCACGTCCTTCAGCCGTTCGAGGAAGTAGGCGCCGACGCGGCCGGCATTCTCGGGGAGGTTTTCCTCCACTACGATCTTGATGTTGGCGATGGCGGCGGCGCAGGCCAGCGGATGGCCTGCATAGGTGTTGCCGTGGAAGAAGGCGGCCGGGCTGAACTGCGCGTCGTCGTCGGTGATGAAGGCATCGGCGACCTTGGCGTTCATCATCGTCGCGCCGAGCGGCACGTAGCCGCTGTTGATGCCCTTGGCGAAGTTCATGATGTCGGGCTTCACGCCCCAATGCCGCGAGCCCATCATCGAGCCCAGACGCCCGAAGCCGGTGACGACCTCGTCTGCGATGAAGAGGATGTCGTGGCGGTCGCAGACCTCGCGCACCAGCGGCCAGAAGTTGGCCGGCGGCACGATGACGCCGCCCGCGCCCTGCACCGGCTCGGCGATGAAGGCGCCCACCGTGTGAGGGCCCTGATAGGCGATCTCGCGCTCCAGAAGCTCGGCGCAGAGGCGCCCCAGCGCCTCGTGGTCGTCGGTGAAGGGGTTGCGGTAGAGATGCGGCGTCTCGACCTGGAAGAAGCCGGGCACCAGCGGCTCGTAGGCCTCGCGATAGGCCGTTGTGCCGTTGGCCGAGAGGGCGCCGAGCGTGACGCCGTGATAGGCGCGCTTCAACGAGACGATCTTGGTGCGCGTCGGCTGGCCGCGCTGGCGCCAGTACTGGCGCACCAGCTTGAACGACGCCTCCGCCGCCTCCGAGCCGCCCGACGAGAAGAAGGCGCGCACCATGCCTTCCGGCTCGGTCATCTCGCACAGGAGGTCGGCGAGCTCGACCGCCGGCGTCACCGTGGTTCCACCGAAGACGGAATAGTAGCTGATCTTGTCGAGCTGGTCGCGGATGGCCGCCTTGATCTCGTCCCGCCCATGGCCGACGTTGACGTTCCAGAGCCCGGCCTGCCCGTCGATGTAGCGCTTGCCCGTCCGATCGAAGACATGAACGCCCTCGCCGCCGACGATCTCCAGCGGCGGGTTCTTCGCTAGGTGTGTCACGTTGGCGAAGGGGTAGAGCATGGAGCGGGTGAGCGTATCGTTGTGGTTCTTGGCTCTATCCAGCATGACGGCGATCGACCTTGTTGGGAGACGAGGAGGTTGCGGGTTCTGCGTGCGCGCCGTTCCATGGGACACCCTGCGGAAGGTCAGGGGCACGACGGGACGGCTACGGGATCGATGTTCGGGGAAAGGCTAAGCTGAACGTGAAATTCAGTCAAACGACCAAAAACGAGGGAAGCGGGGATCCAGCGCCGGCGCCTCTCGTGCGCAGCACGCCAAAAAGCGCGGAGACCCGCGCGCGCATCATCGAGGGCGCGATCCGCTCGCTGGAGACGCACGGGATCGCCGAGGTGACGACGCGCCGGATCGCGGCGGCTGCAAACGTCCAGCTCGCGACGCTTCACTACCATTTCGACAGCAAGGAAGCCCTGCTCCTGGCGGTTCTCGACCGGTTGAACGCCGCGATGATCGAGGCGCTTCGCCAGATCGGGCGTGACCTCGCCATCGAGGCGCGGCTGGACGCGCTGATCCGCGCCTCCTGGCGCCACGTGACCTCGACGCGCGACAAGCAGATCGCCCAGATCGAACTGACGCTCTTCGCCCTGCGCTCGGTGGGAACGCAATGGCTCGCGGCGCGCCAGTACGAGGCCTATGTCGCCGTCTATGCCGATCTCCTCATCGACGGGATCGAGCTTCCGCGCGCCGAGGCCGAGCGGGCGGCGCTGGCGCTCGGACGTTTCATCCTCTGCGGGCTGGACGGGCTGATCCTCCAGTCCTTCTCGCTGCGCGACGAGGCGGCGGCGCAGGCCGGTATCGACGCGCTGGCCGTGGCGGCCCGCGACCATTTTCGCCGCCTGACCGCCACGCCTCACGCTTGAAGGCTGCCGCCTACTTCTGAAGGTCCGTCCAGATCGCCGTATAGATCTTCTGCGCTTCGGGCGGGCAGGTGACCTGGAACGAGCCGGCGGCCTTGTAGGCTTCGGGAATGTCGATCTCCGCGGCGTCCTTCATGTCGGCCGGCATGAAGGCCTCCGAGCCCTTGATGCCGTTGCCGTAGCGCGCGAAGGCCGAGATCATCGCGGCATTCTCGGGATCCATGATGAAGTTCTGGAAGAGCTTGGCGTTCTCGGTGTTCTTGGCGTCGGCGAGGACGACGACGCTGTCCATGAAGATCGGATAGCCCTCCTTGGCGTAGCCGTAGACGATGTCGGGGTTCTGCAGTCGCGAGCGGAACGAAGCGCCGTTCCAGTTGGTGCCGGCCGCGATGTCGCCCTTGGCGAACTTCTCGACCGTGCCGTAGTCCATCGACAGCCAGAAGGGCTTGGCCGCCACTAGCTTGTCGCGGACCTTCTTTAGGACCTCCTTGTCCGAGGTGCATGGCTCGCCGCCCACATAGCGGATGGCCAGATGCATCACGTCGATCATCTCGGGCAGGACGTTGATCTTGCCCTTCAACGCCTCGGGCGGATCGAGGAAGATCGCCGACGTGTTGGGATCGCCCGAATAGACGCTCTTGTTGACCGTGATCGACGTTGTGCCCCACTGCCAGGGCACGGAATAGTGGTGGCCGGGATCGAAGGGCACGTCGACCCACCGGTCGTCCATGTTCTTGTAGTTCGGCATCTGGTCCGGCCGGGTCTCGGTCAGAAGACCTTCCGAGATCCAGACGGGCACGTAGGAGGCCGAGGGCACCACGATGTCGAAGCCGTGACCGCCGGCCTTCACCTTGGCGAGCGCCACGTCGTTGGAATCGTAGTCGGTGACGGTGACCTTCACTCCGAACTCGGTCTCGAACTTCTTGATGAGTTCGGGGCTCGTGTAGTTGCCCCAGTTGTAGATGTTGAGTTCGCCCGCCGCCATGGCGGGGCTGGCAAGGCCGGCG